>NZ_MUKP01000011.1 GCF_002081715.1 Nocardia donostiensis
GGCCGCGGTGAAGCCGAACTCGACGATGTGATCGGCATGTTCGTCAACACCCTGGTGCTGCGCTCGCATGTCCCCGGCGAGATCACCTTCGCCGAACTGCTGGCCGCCACCAAGGACACCGACCTGCAGGCGTTCGCGCACGCCGACCTGCCGTTCGAACGGCTCGTCGAACTGCTCAACCCGGAACGCTCCACCGCGCGGCATCCGCTGTTCCAGGTGGCGCTGTCGTTCGAGAACCTGCCGGAGGCCGATTTCGAACTGCCCGACCTGCATGTGGCAGCAGTCGATTTCGACGTCGACCTCGCCAAATTCGATCTGTCGCTGACCGTGCGGGAAGCCGGTGGCGCCGGTGACTCGGGCGGGGCGGGCATGTACGCCGAATTCGCCTTCGCCCGCGACCTGTTCGACGACGCGACGGTGCAGGTGTTCGCGCAACGCTTCACCAGGCTGCTGACCGCGATCACCACCTCGCCGCAGCAGCCGGTCGGCGATCTGCCGCTGCTGGACGAGGCCGAATACGAACTGCTCACCCATGTGCACGGCGAAGACGTCATGGCCACCGGGTTGCTGCCGGATCTGCTGACCCACGGGGCCCGGCTGAACCCGGACCAGATCGCGGTGCGCTACCAGGGCCGTTCGATCACCTACCGCGAACTCGACGAGTACTCCTCGCGGCTGGCGCGCGTACTCATCGACCGCGGTGTCGGACCGGAGCGTATCGTCGCGCTGTCGTTCCCGCGCTCGTATGAGATGGTGGCCGCGTTCTGGGCGGTCACCAAGGCGGGCGGCGCGCACGTGCCGGTCGATCCGACGTATCCGGAAGACCGGATGCGGCATATGATCAACGACTCCGGCGCGGTGCTCGGCCTCACCGGCAGCGAGTACGTCGACCAGTTGCCGCGCGATGTGCAGTGGCTGCTGCTCGACGACCCGGAGCTGAACGAGCGGATCGACGCACAATCGGCGGAGCCGGTTACCGACGCCGACCGGATCACCTCGCTGGCCATGCGGCATCCGGCCTATGTCATCTACACCTCCGGCTCGACCGGCCTGCCCAAGGGCGTCATGGTCACCCACACCGGTATCGGTGGCCTGGCGGATGTGGCGACGGACCTGTACCACCTGCAACCCCACCATCGGTTCCTGCACATCTGCTCGCCCAGCTTCGACCCGTCGGTGCTGGAATGGGTGTGCGCGGGCTACACCGGTGCGACGCTGGTGATCGTGCCGTCCACCATCATCGGTGGGCCGGATCTGGCCGAGCTGCTGCGCAGCGAAGGCGTGACACACACGATCATCACGCCCGCGGTGCTCGGCACGATGGACCCGTCCGATATGGAGGCGCTGGAAGTGGCGTCCGTCGGCGGTGACGTCACCACACCGGAGCTGCTGGCCAAGTGGGAGCCGGGACGTAAATACTTCAACGCCTACGGCCCCACCGAGACGACCATCATCTCCTCGTACGCGCGGCTCACCCCGGGCAAGCACATCACCATCGGCCGCCCGGTGCACGGGATGACCGCGCTGGTGCTCGACGCCCGCCTCAACCCGGTGCCGCCGGGCGTGGCAGGCGAGCTGTATCTGGCCGGTGGTGCGCTGGCCCGTGGCTACCACAACCGTCCCGACCTCACCGCGGACCGGTTCGTCGCCAACCCGTGGAGCAACGAGGGCGCCCGGATGTACCGCACCGGTGACGTGGTGCGCTGGTACGCCGAACCGGGGCAGCGGGCGGGTAACGCCGCGACACCGGATGTCGAATGGCACCTCGACTACGTCGGCCGGTCCGATTTCCAGGTGAAGATCCGCGGGTTCCGCGTGGAACTCGGCGAGATCGACACTGCGCTGGGCAGGCACCCGGATGTGGAGTTCGCGATCACCCTCGGTCGCGAAACCGCAGCGGGGGCAACTATTCTGGTTTCGTACGTGCTGGCTGTGCCGGGCCGCACCGTCGACACCGCCGAGGTCACCGAGTTCGTTTCACGCAGCCTGCCGCCGCATATGGTTCCCGCGGCGATCGTGGTGCTCGACGAGATCCCGCTGACCCCGGTCGGCAAACTCGACCGCAAGGCGCTGCCGGAACCGGAACTGGCTCCCCGCGAATTCCGTGCCCCGGTCACCGAGGTGGAGGCGATCATCGCCGAGGTGTTCGCCGAGGTGCTCGGTGTGGAACAGATCGGCGTCGACGATTCGTTCTTCGCGCTCGGCGGCGACAGCATCCTGTCCATTCAGCTGGTGTCGCGAGCCAAGGCGCGCGGTGTGGTGTTCACCCCGCGTGACGTGTTCGAACGGCGCAGTGTGGCTTCGCTTGCCGAAATCGCCACCCGCGGCACCGGTGAACAGGTGCGGCTGACCGAACTGCCCGGCGGCGGTGTCGGCGATATCCCGCTGACGCCGATCATGGCGCAGATCCTGGGCAGTGCTTCCGGTGAGACGTCGTACCAGCGGTTCTCGCAGTCGATGGCGCTGCGGCTGCCCGCCGGAATCGACCGGGAAACGCTGGTCGCCACCATCGCGGCCGTGTTCGACCATCACGACGCGCTGCGCAGCAGGCTGCGTCGCGACGGAAGCGACTGGCAGTTCGAGGCGCTGGGCCCGGGCGCGGTCGATATCGACGCCCTGGTGCACCGGGTCGAGGTGGCCGGCGATATCAGCGAAGCCGAACTGGCCGAGGTCGCGACGGCTGAATTCGATGCCGCCCTGGGCAGGCTCGATCCGGCGCAGGCGGTGATGGCGCAGTTCGTGTGGTTCGCCTTCGACGGCGAACGGCGCGATGTGCTGCTGATCGCGGCGCATCACTTCGTCGTCGACGGCGTGTCCTGGCGCATCATCATCCCGGACCTGGCGGTGGCCTGGTCGCAGCTGGTGGCCGGACAGCAGGTCGCGCTGCCCGCCAACGGCACGTCGATGCGGCGCTGGGCGCACAGCCTCGTCGAGGCGGCGACCGCCCCGGAACGGACCGCAGAACTCGAATACTGGCAGCGGGTGTCGGGCACCCCCGATCCGCTGCTCGGCGACCGTGCCTTCGACCCGGCGCGCGACACCTTCGCCACGGTGGAGCGGGTCGAGGTGAGCCTGCCCGCCGAGGTCACCGACGCGGTGCTGACCACCATCCCGGCCAAGTTCCGCGGCGGCGTCAACGACGGCCTGCTCACCGCGCTCGCGTTGGCGATCGCCCGCTGGCGCGGCGAACAGCGGGGCTCGGCCGCGCTGATCAAACTCGAGGGTCACGGCCGCGAAGAGGATGTCGTGCCCGGCGCGGACCTGTCCCGCACCCTCGGCTGGTTCACCGCCGCCTATCCGGTGCGGCTCGATCTCTACGGCGCGGACCTGGACGAGGCGTTCTCCGGTGGAGCAGCCTTGGGTGCGCTCGTGAAGTCGGTGAAGGAGCAGTTGCTTGCGGTGCCGGACAAGGGCCTCGGCTACGGCATGCTGCGGTACCTGAACCCTGAAACCGGTGCGCAGTTGCCCGCCGCGACCCCCGGCCAGATCAGCTTCAACTATCTGGGCCGGATGTCGGCCGGGGAGATCCCCGCCGAACTCACCGAACTCGGCTGGGTTCCGGTATCGGATCTGGGACGCCTCGACGTGGACATGGACAACGAGATGCCCGCCAACGCGGCGCTCGATATCAACGCCATCGTCACCGACGGCCCCGAGGGGCCGCAGCTCGGAGCATCGTTCGCGTTCCCGTCCGGGCTGCTGACCCGCGAGCGGGTGCAGGAATTCGCCGACCTGTGGGTGGCTGCGCTGACCGCGCTCGCCGAACACGGGAAGCGACCGGACGCGGGTGGTTTCACCCCGTCGGATATGCCGCTGGTGCGCATCGGTCAGGACGACCTCGACCGGTGGGAACGTCAGTTCCCGGCGCTGCACGAGGTGTGGCCGCTGTCGCCGCTGCAGTCCGGTCTGCTGTTCCACGCGCTGATGACCCAGGCCACCGTCGACGTGTACACCATGCAGGCCGTGGTCGACCTTGGCGGCACCCTCGATCCGGTGCGGTTGCGCGCTGCCGCGCAAGCCGTGCTCGACCGGTACCCGAACCTGCGCACCGCGTTCGTCACCGATTCCGCGGGCCAGCCGGTGCAGGTCGTGCTCGACCAGCTGGAGGCGCCGTGGCGGGAGGTGGATCTGCGGGATCTGCCCGAGGGTGAGCGGCTGAACGAACTGCGCCGCAAGGTCGCCGAAGACCAGGCAACGCATTTCGATATGGCGTCGCCGCCGCTGCTGCGGTTCACGCTGTTCCGCAGCGCCGAACAGCAGTGGCACCTGGCGATCACCACCCACCACATCCTGCTCGACGGCTGGTCGATGCCGCTGATCATGCGGGACATGCTGGTGCTGTACGCGGTGCACGGCGACCAGGCCACGCTGCCGCGGGTGCCGTCCTACCGCAACTTCCTCGCCTGGCTGGCCGGGCGCGACCGGGACGCTTCGCTGCGGGCGTGGGCGGCGGCGCTGGACGGCGTCACCGAGCCGACCCAGCTGGCCCCGCAGCCGCGCGTGGCCGAACAGTACGAGATCGGCAAACTGGTCACCGAGATCGACGCCGACCGCACTCGCCGCATCGTCAAACACGCCGCGGAACTCGGTGTCACGGTGAACACGCTGGTGCAGGCCGCGTGGGGCATCCTGCTCGGCAGGCTCACCGGCCGCGCCGACGTGGTGTTCGGTGCGACGGTGTCCGGCCGCCCGGCCGAGCTGCCCGGGGTGGAGTCGATGGTCGGCCTGTTCATCAATACGCTGCCGGTGCGGCTGCGGATCGACGAGCGGGCCAGCATCGGCGAACTGCTGGAACGGTTGCAGGGCGAGCAGGCCGATCTGCTAGACCATCACTATGTCGGCCTCACCGATATCCAGCAGGCCGTGGGACAGGGCGCCCTGTTCGACACGCTGATGGTGTTCGAGTCGTATCCGATGGACAAGGAAGCCATTTCGGCCGCCAGCTCCATCGACGGCATGTCGGTGACCGGTGTCGGCGTCAACGACGCCACCCACTACCCGATGACGCTGCTGGTGACCGCCGAAGCGACGATCGAGCTGACGCTGAAGTATCTCGACAGCCGGTTCACTGCCGACGAGGTGCAGGTGCTGGCCACCCGTTTGGAGCGGGTGCTGGAGGCCCTGGTCGGTGACCCGTCCCGTCTGGTCGGTGATATCGACATCCTCGACGCGAGCGAACGCGCCCAGCTGCTCGCCGACTCCGGGGCGGCGGCAGGCACCGCCGCCGCGGAGCCGGTCGGCCGGGTCGGGGCCCGCACGGTCGCCAAGGTGCTCGCCGAGGTGGTCGAAGAGGATCCGCAGGCGCCCGCGCTGCTGGTCGGCGACGACGAAATCGCCTACCAGGAGCTGGACCGCCGCTCGTCTCAGCTGGCCCGGCTGCTCATCGAACGCCAGGTCGGCCCCGGCGATATCGTCGCGGTGACCCTGCCGCGTTCGACCGATGCCGTGGTCGCTGCCTGGGCGGTGCAGAAAGCGGGTGCGGCCTGCCTGTTCGCCGCGGACCTTGCCGCGGACGAGATCACCGCTGCGGCTGCGGTCTTCGTCATCGGTGCGGGTGCCGGTAGCCTCCGCCACCTGGACCCGGGCAACGCCGATACCGCCGCGGAACTCGCCGCGGCCCCCGGCCACCCGGTCTCCTACGCCGACCGCGCCCGCCCCCTCGGCGAGGACCACCCCGCCTTCGTCCTCCCTGTCGACGGCGGCTGGCGCACCCTCACCCAGACCGAGGCACTGGACCGTGCCGAAGAACTGCGGGAAACGAACGAGATCGACTACGAATCGACCACGTTCGCCACTGCTGTCTCCGGCCGGTCCGCGGTCGAGGAATTCCTCGCCGCCGCCACCGCGGGCGCCCTCTCGGTCCTGCCCACCGGCGCCGAGGTAGCCGAGGAACTGGAAACCGCCGAGGTCAGCCACTGGTTCGCCGCTCCAGGCGAAGACACCTCCGCTGCGGGTGACGAGGTCAGGGTTGTGATGTCCTGATTGTGTACCGGGCGGTCTCACCAGATCGCCCGGTACACAACGGGCACCAACAGACGTGGGATTGAAACTTCGTTTCATCCGCCGCGGACGCAGTTCGCGCTCAAAGGCCACGCTGCACAGTCCGTTCGAGGTCTCGATCGATCCGACGGATCTGCTGCCGTAGGGAGCCGGTCAGGCGGGCGCGGTCCGCCAAGGGTATCTCGTCCACGCAGGCTCGATGTCTTCGCGGGAATCGTCCAACGTCGGTTCGATGACGATCTTCCCGGTCGGTCGCACGCGGACTATCCCGGATGACGCGTAGACATCCCGTTGGATTCCTGCTTTGTGCACCTCCGCGGCCGCCCACTGACCTGCTTCGGCATCGCGCTGCCCGGTATTGCAACCGAAAAGCACTATCGGACTGTGCGGGCTGCTCGCTGCCGCATCGATCTCGCCCCGCATCGCGACAAGCAACTTGCCGAACTGGGTTCCATCGGTGGCAACCTCTTGTGAACCGACGGACTCGCGGTAGGGCAGGGCAGAGGATGAGCCCAGCAGGTCCTGTACTGAGACCGGGTAACCGGTGGGACTGCCGTGCACCGCCACGAAAACGGGCAGATCGTCGCTGTCGGGGTCCCACCACGGGGCAGTCTGTGGGGAATCCTCCACAGCGAGCATTTGCTGCCTGCTGTCGACGAGCGTGGTCGGCCAGACAAAATGGAACTGCCGTGCCATCGTCGGGTCTGTGTTCTGCAGCCAGTCACGGGTTTTGGCGATATCGTCGGGCCGCGTCAGCAGTGAGATGACCTGGATCCGGCCTGTGGGCTGCTGGAATCTATCGATCGCAACGTGGCGTGAGTCGAAGGCTATTCTGCTGTCGTCGTCCGTCCAGCCGAACAAGCTCACCGAGTCGACGACGAAATCGCGGGCGTCGTCCACTGTGTCGTGCATCGTCTGTGACGCGCTGTCGGTGGCAGCCGAGATCCGCCCGGTCAGTGTCGACCACAGTTCGGAAAGTCGACCGCGCAATATTGTTCACCCGCTGTTGTGGTTCGACGAGAATCGACGGAGCGAGAATCCGCAGCGAAACCATGCCCGCCGTCGTCACTGATTCTATCGGCGGATGAGCGAGGTGTCTGCGATGTGAACCACAAGCTGGACCGACCGGACCTGCGAACAGGCCACCGCGCGGTAGCGACGAAAAGCTCACGCCGCGTGGCCCGTTCGAGGTCGCGATCGATCCGGGGAATTGCCCCTCAGGTCAGGCCGCCGTGTGGTCTTCGAGGAAGACCTTGCGGCAGGACGGAGCGCAGAAGGCGTAGTCGACACCGTCATGGGTGACCGTGAATTTCGCGGTGTCCCATTCGACCGGCATGCCGCAGACCGGGTCGATAGTGCAGCCCTCCGGGGCTTGGAGTTGTTCGCCGGACGCACGGAAGTCCTCGGTCATCAGGCGGGTGATTTCGGTGCCGGTGAGAGCACGGCCGAGGGTGCCGATGCAGTATTCGCGCAGGCCGGCGATCTGCACGACGCAATGGGGTTCGCGGCGTAGGCGTTCGGGGTCGGGTTCGGTGGCGGCGATGGCGTCGGTGATCATCGGGATGATGTGCGTCCCGAATTCCCGGTCGTTCCACGATCCGGGCACGGTGAGTCGCACCAGATAGCGTGGCGCTCCAGCTGGATCGGGCCCACCGGTTGCCCAGGCGTGTGGCTGCCGGACCAGCACGTGGGCGAACTCGCGGGCTTTGTTCATCACCGAATCCGGTGCGGCCTCTTCGACCGTCAACGCCATCAGGACGCGGTCGGCGAGGTCGCGTTCGGCTTCGGCGCTCAAGTCACGGCCGGAAACGTTTATTTCGATGGTCATCATGGGTGGGACTCCTTCACTGCTGACAGGACGATCGAGACGATGAGGCCGAACACCACGAGCGCGGTGCCGACCCGAGCGACATGGAACAGTTCCCAACGGGACAGGACCTGGGCGTAGTCACCGGCGACGGGGCCGGCAGCCCACTGTTTGATCTGCTGGTTGATCGGTACGTTGCCGAAGCGGGTGATCAGGAAGGTCGTCACCGCGAGGATCGCGGCGGCGGTGGCGAGCAAGCGGTTCCGGCCGCGGGTAGACCAAGACAGGGCCAGGCATCCGGCGATAGTCAGGCCCATCAGCGTCTGCATGACGACTCCGTTGACCGACATCAGCGCCGTGTGAAAGGTGAACCGGACATGCAACGGCACCTCGCGGAAGGCATAGAGCACATTGACTGCGCCGTACCCGAAGGCGCCCGCGAGCAGGCCGCTGGATACCAGGGCCGTGCCGAAGGTGAGTTGGCGAACGCGCATCAAGAACGCTCCATGACGTTCGGTGCGACGGCGAGCAATTCGTCGACCGACCACTGGTCGTCGGCGTGGACGCCGTACTTGGCGGCGAGTACCTCTCCGTCGGGGGCGATGAGGAAATCGGCGGGCAGGCCGAGCCGTCCCCCTTCCGGACGGGCCGGGGGAGCGGGGCGTTCGTCGCGGCGGTTGGCGACGATTTCCGAAACGACAGCTCGTGCGATGGTGCGCCAGGCACGCGGGTCTAGCAGGGCCCGGGGTGCGGATTCCACGCCGAATTCGCGGTACAGGTCTCGCTGTGGGTCGGCGATGACGTCCAGCTGTAGGTCGCCGGTGTAGGTGCGGAGTTCCTCGGCGCTGGAATGGAATACGACGACTTCACGGATACCGGCGGCGCGGATCTCCGCCTGCCTGGCGACGACGGATCGCAGATGCAGATTGCATACGGGGCACCCGGCGAAGCGCCGGAACTGCAGGTGGACCAGGCAGTCGGGGTCGGGGACGGGCACCTCGTCCCCGCTGACAGCGACGAGGGTGCGGGCGGGCACGGTTGCGGGTGGCGGCACGGACAGCTCCTTAGGTGTACAAGATACGCTTACGACTAGTATGCGCGTATCTTGTACGCTGTCAATCCGTGCCCCGCCCTCGATCGCTCAGCAACGACCAGTTGGTTGCCGCCACCCTCGCCGTCATCGACCGCGACGGCCTGTCCGCGCTCACCATGCGCGCCGTCGCCAAAGAACTCGGTATGGCGACGATGGGCCTGTACCGCTACGTCAGCGACCGGCAGGCGCTGGAAGTGCTGGTCGTCGACCATGTTTTCCATTCGGTCGACCTCACGCTTCCCGACGTCGACTGGACCGACCGCATCCGGCTGCTGCTCGGCCGGGTGCGGGTAGCGGTGGCCAAACATCCGGCCGTTGTCCCCCTGGTGCTGCGCCACCGCCAAGCCTGCACAGGCTCGCTGCGCCTGATCGAAACCATGCTTTCGGTACTCACCGATGGCGGCTATGGCGGCGTCGACCGGGTGATCGCCCAGCGCACCCTGATCGACTATCTGCTCGGTTTCCTGCAGAACGAGCACTACGCCGCCCTGTCCGGCGCGGGGACCATCACCATGTCCGAACTCTCGCCGGAGGACTATCCGCATCTGTCCCGGACAGCCGCCGACGCCAGATCCGTGCCCGCCGACGAGGAATTCCGGCGTGGTCTCGATATCGTTTTGCGCGGTCTGGCCTCGAGTCGAGCGGCATCGACCGATACGTGAGTCCGTGGAAGGGCGGTGTCACAACCGGGCCGGACTGGTCGAACGGGGACCGGGTCCCTCCGACCGGTGCGCCGCCTACGCCGCCCCGCCTGAGAAGGGGGCACGACGGATCGAAACCGGGCTCCGCGGGCGACAGCAGGCGCTGACGAGAACAGCGCTGTGGTACGGCGTCGTCAGCGGGTGGGTGGGGCGATCTGCCAGTGCTCGTGCAGTGCGCCCGCGATGTCCGGCAGCACCGTTACCGGTACCTGTTTACGGCGCAGCAGGGCGCGGATCTCATTGACCTGTTCGCGTTTGCGCATGTCGTAGGCGCCCGATACGGGGCCGCGCACCGGCGGAATGGACAGCAGCACCAGTTCACCGTGCTGTTCGGCGCCGTCGGTCAGGTCCAGCGCAAGCGTCCAACGTGCGTGTTCGTCGAGAGTGAACCGGCCCGCCACCACCCGATCCCAGCCGATACTCGACTCGGTCCACGGCGTGCGCCGGTGAATCGCCGCCTCGGTGAGCACGATCGCGTCCCGGGCGAACAGCGCCACCAGAACAGCGACCGCCGCGCCTGCCCCCACCAGCAGCCCGGTGAACACCCGGTGCATCCCGAACAGCGCCACCGTTGCCCCACAGATCGCTGCGGCGACCGCCACCCCGGCCATGCCGTAGACCAGCACCCGCCGGGCGGGCACCACGCCTGCGCGCACCGCTGTCATCTCGCCCTCCGAACTCGCGCGCCCGTAGGTCCGGGCCGTACGTGTGCCGGATCACAACCTACCGGGTTCAGGCGGCGGTCGCCGGTACACCCTCGGAAGCGGTCGGCCACCCTGGCCACTCCGGCCACGCCCGGGCCGTGGGCTCGGCCGGATCCGCCGCCGATCAGGACCGTCTATCGTCCGCAGCCGGACCGGTATGCCTCAGACGTGCAGGGCGACCGCGGCTTCAGCGGTGTAGGCGTGGAAGGTCAGGCTCTGCTGGAAGTACAGTTCCACGGTTTCCGCGTCGTGACGCAGGTAGCCGATGGACAGGTCTTGGCCGAGGGTCAGTTCGAAATCGCCGCCGCGGGTGGTGAGCACGAACGCGCCGTGGATGGCGGGCGCCCAGATGATCTCGCCGCCGGGCACCAGCCGTTCCAGATGGGTGCGGATGGGGTGGCCGTGGTCGGAGGTTTCGCTGACCGTGGTGTACAGGTCGGCGCTAAGCAGCACCGTGTACGGCCCGTCCACACCGGCCAGACGTAGTTCGCTCAACGCCTGCGCGACCGCCTCCGGCACCGTCCGCGGATCCTCGGGCAGCCGGACCGGGGTGTTGGACGCGGCCTCCCGGACACCGGTGATACCCGCCGCCCGGTAGCCCTCGAAGATGGCGCGGTCCTCGGCGAACGCGATCTTCTTCGCGGCATCCTTCACCGGGTCCAGATCGGCGTCCTGCGCGCCGCGCTCCACATTGTCGAGCTCCTCGCGCGACAGCGTGAACGGCACCCGCAGCTCCACCAGCGGCGCCACCACCCGCTGGCGGGCCTGCACCCCGTCGTCGGGTGCGTCGATCGGTGTGGTGCGTCCGAGCCCGACCGCAGAGTAGGCGGTGCCATGCGGGCCGGACAGGTCGACCACCCGGCGCCCAGCGATATGCCGTTTGAAAGTGCGGGTCGCTTCTTCCTCGATGGCCGACCATGCCTCGGCGGTGATCGGCGCGAGTTCGCGATGGAGGTTGTTCATGACGTGATACTCCTTTTCAACGTGCCGATACCGAGCGAACCGGTGTGGGCGGCGTCGGTGTCCGGGGTCGGCCCGGCCGGTTCGGTCGCTGCCTGCGGCGGGTCGGGTAGATCGTCGAGGAAATCCTGCGGCGGAACGAAGAACAGGGTGCCGGTCACGGCGGTGGAGAAATCCAGGATCCGGTCGTGGGTCGCGTCCTCGGTGCCGAGGAACATCCGTTCCAGCATGGTTTCGGTGACGCTCGGGGTGGCCGCGTAACCGACGAAATAGGTACCGAATTCGTCGTCGCGCACACTGCCGAACGGCATATTCGCGCGCAGGATCTGGCGCTCGGTACCGTCCGGGTCGACGACGGTGGTCACTGCAACATGCGAATCGGCGGGTTTGTCTTCGTCGGACAGTTCGAAATCGTCGAGTTTGGTGCGCCCGATGATCTTCTCCTGCTCCGGCACCGGGACCGCCCGCCAGTCGCCCAGCGGATGCAGGTATTTCTGCACGATCACATAGCTGCCGCCCGTGAAATCGGGATCTTCGGCGCCGATCAGCGCGGCCCGTCCCGCTGGCGAATCCGGTAGCGCGCCCTCTGGGTTTTCGGTGCCGTCGACGAAACCGAGCAGATCGCGCTGTTCGAAATAACGGAAACCGACGGTTTCGTCGACGATGGTGACCGCATCACCCAGCCGGTCGCCGATCGCCATGGCCAGTTCGAAGCAGGCGTCGTGCACCTGGGAACGGATATGGAACAGCAGATCACCCGGTGTGGCGGGGGCTCGGTGGCGTGGGCCGTCGTAGCCGGGGAACTCATGCAGCTCGGCTGGACGCGGACCGCTGAACAGGCGATCCCATGCGGCCGAGCCGATCCCGGCGACACAGGTGAGGTCGGCGCCGGGTAAACGGAAACCGACCGAACGCCGCAGCCCCGCCAGATCCGCGAGCAGATCGCGTACCGTCGCTTCACCGCCTTCTTCGATGGTGGCGACGAGGAAAATCGCGGCCGGAGTCAGCGGTTCCAGTATCGGCTGCGGCTCACCCATGGTGGCAGCCTAACCGGATCCAGGCGCCGACTACCGTGCGGCGTGACCGCCACTACATAGCGACGGTCAGCAGGAACGCGACATCGTCGACTGCCTTCACACTGTGCCGCGCCTTGGGGACGACGAGTAGATCACCCGCCGAGCCCTTCCATTCGTTGGCACCGCTGATCAGGGTGAGAGTTCCGGTGAGCACCATGAGGGTGGCGTCGCCGTTGGTGTCGTGTTCGGCGAGGCTCTCTCCGGCCGTGAGCGCGATAACGGTCTGACGCAGTGCCTGCGCGTGACCGCCGTAAATGGTCTGGGAGCTGCGGCCGCTCGTGTTGGTGGCGGCCAGCTTGAGTTGCTGCCGGGCGACCGCAGTCAACGATTTCTTGTCCATGGACTGCCTGCCTTTCGCAGATCCCTGTGCCAGATCGCAGCCACGAGGTCTGGTGTTCGCGAGCTGTAAGCCGAGTATGCCCGACCCGGCACGTGCGGGACTGCGTTTCGGCCAGTCGGCTGGTCGACCAGGAGGCTGGACGTGGCTCAGGCGCGGGTGAACCGGCGGATGCGGTAGCGCAGCCCCGACGCGGAGGTCAGCCAGCGGTCGTCGTCATCGGTTTTCCATTGCGGGCCGATCGGCGGGGCGTAGGCGTCGCCGTCGACGGAGGTGTCGACGTCGGTGACGAGCAGCTCGGTCGCATACGGCAGCGCGTCACGATAGATTTCACCGCCGCCGATCACCCACACCTGGGAGGTATCAGAGGTGTCAGGGGCGTTGCAGGAGGTGGCGAGCTCCAACGCTTCCCGCACCGAAACCGCGCGTTCGGCGCCCTCGGCGGCCCAGCCGGTTTGCCTGGTCACCACGATATTGCGGCGCCCGGCCAGCGGCCGAAACCGGGTGGGCAGCGAATCCCAGGTCCGTCTGCCCATCACCACCGGATGCCCCGCAGTGACCTCTTTGAAGCGGGCCATATCCTCGGGCACCCGCCACGGGATCGCATTGTTCGAGCCGATCACCCCGTCGCGGGACTGCGCCCAGATCAAACCGACGGTGCGCGCGGAGCTCATACCGCCACCGGCGCCTTGATCGCCGGATGATGCTCGTAGCCGAGGACCGCCACATCCTCGTAGCGGTAGTCGAACAACGATGCCGCACGATGCAGCCGCAGCTGCGGGAACGGGTACGGCGCGCGGGTCAACTGCTCGGTGACCTGCTCGAGGTGGTTGTCGTAGATATGGCAGTCACCGCCGGTCCAGATGAAATCGCCGGGAACCAGCCCGGTCTGCTGCGCGACCATATGGGTCAGCAGTGCGTAGCTGGCGATATTGAACGGCACCCCGAGGAACAGATCGGCGCTGCGCTGATACAGCTGACAGGACAGGCGGCCGTCGGCGACGTAGAACTGGAACAGCGCATGACAAGGTGCGAGCGCCATCTGGTCCAGCTCGCCGACATTCCAGGCGGAGACGAGCATGCGCCGCGAATCGGGGTCGGTGCGCAGCGTCTGAAGCACCTGCGCGATCTGGTCGATATGCCGCCCGTCCGGGGTCGGCCACGACCGCCACTGCACCCCGTAGACCGGGCCGAGCTCACCGTCGGCGTCGGCCCATTCGTCCCAGATCGTCACCCCGTTGTCCTGCAACCACCGCACATTCGAGTCCCCGCGCAGGAACCACAGCAGTTCGTAGACGATCGATTTCAGATGCACCTTTTTGGTGGTGATCAGGGGGAAACCAGCCGACAGGTCGTAGCGCAGCTGATGCCCGAACACGCTGCGGGTCCCGGTGCCGGTGCGATCCGCCTTCGCGGTCCCGCTCGTCAGCACCTGCCGGAGTAAGTTCTCGTACTGGGAGTCTGCTGCGCTGGCCACGCACGGCAGCTTACTTCGAGGGGTGAGAAGCATCGGCTACGGCAGGCCAACCGCACCGAGGTGCGGTGCGGTTACCGCGGGTGGCGACGGGGGCCGCTGGCGCGATATGGCCCCGCGCGAGTTCGGCCTGGTGCGGATACGACCCGCCGTGATATCGGCCCGGCGTGAGTTCGGTGCAATGTAAGCGTGAGCAGTGGGACCGCCACCGGGTACGGCTGACGCCTGCCCCGCCTGCGAAGCTGGGAGCATGCGGAAGCTGTACGTGATCGGCATCGGCGCGGGCGACCCCGACCAGGTGACGGTGCAGGCGATCAAGGCGATGCGCCAGGTCGAGGTGTTCTTCGTGATCGGCAAGGGCACCGAGAAACAGGAACTCGTGGACGTGCGCACCACGATCCTCGACGAACATCTCGACCACCCCTACCGCATTGTGGAAATCGCCGACCCGCCGCGTGACCGCGACCCCGACGACTACCGGCAGACGGTGCGCGACTGGCACGAACGCCGTTCCGCACTGCTGGAGGAGGCGTTCACCCAGGTAGACGGCGTGGGCGCGATCCTCGTCTGGGGCGATCCGTCTCTGTACGACAGCACGCTGCGCATGGTGCACCGCGTACTCGACCGCGGCGCGATCGACTTCGACTACACCGTGATCCCCGGCGTCACCAGCGTCCAGGCGCTGGCGGCCCGCCATCGCACCGTCCTGCACCGCATCGGCGAGCCCGTGCACATCACAACCGGTCGCCGCCTCCGCGACGACGGCCTCGGCACCGGCTCGACCGTGGTGATGCTGGACGGCGACTGCGCTTTCACCGGCGCCCCGGCCGACACGCATATCTGGTGGGGCGCCTATCTCGGCATGCCTGAGGAAACCCTGATCGAAGGCAAGGTCGGCGAGGTCGCGGATGAGATCGTGCGTCGCCGCGCCGCACTGCGCCGGGACAAGGGCTGGATCATGGACACCTACCTGCTGAGCGCATCCGAATAGGTACGGCCGCCGCTTCCGGATGCAGGTCAGCCCGGTGGCCGGCGCGACGAGATCCTCACCGATGCCTCGGTTAGATCCCAGTGCGAGGACAGTCGTCGCGGCCATCTCCTTGCGGTGCGGCTCGCGGTGAGCAGGACAGTGGTGACGGCCGAACTGCTGCGGCGCGGGCTCGCGGTGCTCGGCGACGCCGCCGGTTCGCCTCTCGTCGTTCCGCTGCCCACCGTCGACGCGGAACGTCGCGCGGTCGCCGCAGGTCGAGCCGCAGGCGTCCTGCTCGACGGTTTGGCCCGCCATCACAGCGGACGGCAGCGGGTTTGCGGTATAGCGCTCGGTTACGCGGCCCTGCCCGAATCCGAACTGACGACGGCAGCGCGAATCGCTGGAGAATGCCTGTCGCATCCGTAGCATTATGGGCATGACCGAACAGGACATCCTGGGGCGTATCAAGGAATTGGTCGAGCAGGAACACGACCTGCGGTCGCGAGCGGTTCGCGGCGATCTCGACCCGAAGACCGAACGTCAGCAGCTGGCCGAAATGGAGGTCATGCTCGACCAGTGCTGGGATCTGCTGCGACAGCGCCGGGCCCGGATGGATGCGGGCGAACCACCGGAGTCCGCGCAGATCAGCTCCGCGAAACAGGTCGAAGGCTACCTCCAGTAACGCCATGCCCTCCGATAAGAGCGCGGGCGAATACGACGTCATCGTGCTCGGCGGCGGCCCGGCGGGCGAGAACGCCGCTGCCTACGCCGTCGCAGGCAGCGCGCGCACCGCGGTCCTCGTGGAACCCGAACGCCTCGGCGGCGAATGCTCGTATTGGGCGTGTATTCCCAGTAAGGCGCTGTTGCGGCCCGGGGAAGTGCTGGCCGGTGCGCGAGCGATGCCGGGAATCGATCCCGGCGGGCTCGGTGTGGCAGCCGTGCTGGCGCGGCGCGATGCGTTCATACACGGGCGCGACCACGACGATTCCGGGCAGGTGCAGTGGGCGGCCGATAACGGTATCGACGTGGTGCGCGGCGCGGGCAGGCTCATCGGGCCGCGGCAGGTGGGGGTCGACGGGCGCACCTTGACCGCTCGCCATGCTGTCGTACTGGCCACCGGCAGCCGCCCCAATATCCCCGAGGTACCTGGCCTGGGTGCCGCGCTGCCCTGGACATCGCGGGACGCCACCAATATGGCCGAAGTACCGGGGCGGGTGGTGCTGGTCGGCGGCGGTGTGGTCGCGTGCGAGGCGGCGACCTGGCTGTCTTCGCTCGGCGCGCAGGTCACCATGCTGGTGCGCGGAAATGCGTTGCTCGCCGCCGCGGAACCGTTCGCGGGAAAGCGGGTGGCCGATGCCCTGACCGAGCGCGGCGTCGTCATCCGGTTCGGCGCAGAACCGGCACGCGTGGCACGCCGTGGCGCCGCTGATACGGGCGAAGGGCGGATCCATGGCGGCCCGGTCACCGTCACAGTTCACACCGCCGACGGTGCCACCGAACTGGAGGCCGACGAGCTCGTAATCGCGGCCGGGCGGGCGCCCGATACCGAGGAGCTGGGCCTGGAATCGGTGGGCCTGCCGTCCGGCCACCTCGACGTCGACGACCATCTGGCCGTGCGCGGCGTCGACGGCAACTGGCTGTATGCGGTGGGCGATATCAACCACCGCGCCGCGCTCACCCATATGGGCAAATACCAAGCCCGCGTCTGCGGGGACGTGATCGCCGCCCGCGCCGACGACCGCCCGCTGGCCGGGCCGCGGTTCACTGCCACCGCCGACCACCGGCAGACCCCGCAGGTCGTCTACAGCACCCCGGAGGTCGCCTCCGTCGGCCTCACCGAAGCCGCAGCCCGCCGCGCGGGCTACCCGGTGGAAGTGGTGGAAACAGATATCGCCGTAGCCGGTTCATCGCTGATCCGCGACGATTATTCGGGACACGCAAAACTGGTCATCGACACCGGCACCGACACCTTGCTCGGCGCGACCTTCGTCGGACCGGATGTGGGGGAGCAGCTGCATGCCGCCACCATCGCCGTGGTCGGGCAGGTGCCGTTGGAACGTCTGTGGCACGCCGTGCCCGCCTTCCCTGCGGTGAGCGAATTCTGGCTACGCCTGCTGGAGGCTCGTCGCGCTGGTTACCATCGGTGAATGGTGGGTTCGACCGATATCACGACTACTGACGGAGTCGTCCGCGGTCACCGCGGTCGCCGTGTTATTCGTTGGCGGTCCATTCCCTACGCTGCGGCGCCGGTGGGTGACCTGCGTTTCCGTGCCCCCCAGCCGGTGCAGCCGTGGGCAGGGGTGCGCGATGCGACCGAATTCGGCGCGGCCGCGATCCAACCGAAGTTCGGGGTGCGGATCGGCCCGCGGCAGTTCCAGGAAATGAGCGAAGACTCCCTGACACTGAATGTCACCGCCCCCGTGACACGGTCCGGCTCGCCCCGTCCGGTGCTGGTGTTCATTCATGGTGGCGGCTATTTGTTCGGCACCTCGGCGCTGGGGCTGTACTCCGGGTCCCGGCTCGCTGTCGGCGGCGATGTGATCGTGGTGTCGCTGAACTACCGGCTCGGTGTGTTCGGGTACGTCGACTTCGGTGCATTCGCCACCGAAACCCGCCCCTTCGACGCGAATATCGGCCTGCGCGATCAGATCGCGGCTCTCACCTGGGTGCAGGCCAATATCGCCGCATTCGGCGGCGACCCCGGCAATGTCACGATCTTCGGCGAATCCGCGGGTGCCCACGCCGTACTGACCCTGCTGGCCACTCCCGCGGCCGAGGGGCTTTTCCATCGCGCCATCGCACAGAGCGCCCCCGCCGATTGGGGCTTGAGCCCCGACGACGCCCGCGCGTTCGCGCACCGCTGCCTGGATCGGCTCGGCGCCACACCGGAGAACGCGAGCAAGGTGCTGGTCGAAGCGGACCCGCACGATCTTCGTCGCGCCTTCGGCCGCACCGCCAAATCGGTGATGCGGGGACAGCCGGGTTTCTTCCCGACAGCGCCGGTGATCGACGGCGAATTGCTGCCCCGCGCCCCGATCGACGCCATCACCGGCGGGCATGCGCACCGAGTTCCGCTCATCATCGGCACCTGCCGCGACGAGGGCAGACTGTTCGCGAAATTCGCCGACGAGCTGCCGACCACGCCCGAACGGCTGCGTTCCGCGCTCGCCCACTCGGGGGAAGCCGAGAGCAAGGTGCTGGGCGCCTATCCCGGTTTTCCGCGTGAGGACGTCGCGATCCGCGCGGGCGGCGACTACGTGTTCTGGCGTCCCTCGGTGGCTGCCATGACCGGCCACAGCCGCTACGCCCCCACCTACGCCTACCGCTACGATTTCGCCCCCCGCGCCCTGCACCTGGCCGGGCTCGGTGCCACCCACGCCACCGACCTGATCCCGGTGTTCGGTGCGGGATCTGCACCGGTGTTCCGGGCGCTCACCGCGCTGGGCGGCAGGCGCGGCTTGCAGTCGGTGACCCGGCAGTTCCAGGACAACTGGCTGCGTTTCGCGCACACCGGGGCACCGTTGCCGTCCTGGCCGCAGTACACAGAGAAACGCCGCAGCACCCTGATCATCGACGCCCCCAGCCGCATCGAGCACGACCCCGATCAGGAGAAGCGCATCGCTTGGGAAGGTGTCCGGGTGCCGACACTCGCCGACGCCAGGCGGGAGGCCGCCGAACACGGCCATCTCGCGCCGGAGGACAGCCGCGCTATTTGAGTAGCCGCGACATCCGCCGGTCCGCCAGGATTTTCCCGCCGGTCTGGCAGGTGGGGCAGTACTGGAAGGACCGCTCGTGGTAGGCGACTTCGCGGACCGTGTCGCCGCAGACAGGACAGGGGAGACCGGTCCGGCCGTGCACTCGCATCCCGGACCGTTTCTCGCCCTTCAACCGGGCTGGGTTCCGGCTGTCCTGTCCTGTCGAGCGTTGCACCGCGTCGAGCAGGACGTTGCGCATCGCCGCGTACAGTTCGGCGACTGTGTTCTCGGAGAGGCTTTTCGCGGTGGCGAACGGGGAGATGTGGGCGATGTGCAGGATCTCATCGGAGTAGGCGTTGCCGATCCCGGCCAGCAGGGTCTGCTCGGTGAGGGCGGTTTTGATCCGCTGGGGGTTGCTGTCGAGCAGTCCGGCGAACTGTTCTTCGGTGACGGCGAGCGCATCGGGACCGAGCCGGGCGATACCGGGCACCTGCTCCGGTTCGGTCACGACGTAGATCGCGAGCCGTTTCGTGGTGCCTGCTTCGGTGAGGTCGAAGGCGGGGGTGGTGCCTTCCGGGGTGAAGAAATGCACCCGCAGCGCCAACGGCCCCTTACCGGGTTTCGGTGGTGCGCTGCCCGGGTTGTCGCTCCAGCGCAGCCACCCACCCCGGGAAAGATGGGTGATCAGCCAAATCCCGTCGCAGTCCATCCCGAGGAACTTTCCCCACCGCCCCGCATCGGTGACGTCCCGCCCGGACAGCTCGGTCACCGGGGGCTCGAACGTCTTCACCGCATTGAACGCCGCCACATCGACACGCCCCACCACCGCGCCGACCGCATGCTCCCGCAGGAACTGCGCCAACGCCTCCACCTCCGGTAGCTCAGGCACGCAGCACAGGCTACCTGCGTACACCGACAGATCCAGGTGCTCACGTCCACGCCGGATACGACCTGGTGGCACCGGTATTGCTGTTGTCGACACCAACCGTTCTCTCTCCCCCTGCAGCACTGAAAGCGCCGCGAATCGTCGTCAGCCCTGGCGCGCTCTTCAGTTCCCTGAGGTCTGGCAACACAACGATCGGCGTGGCCTGTCAGCCTGTGGCGTTCGGTCCGGTCATCCGCCGGGTTATTGCGGTCGTCATCACCGCGAGCAGGGTGCCGATCACGACGAGGTCGAAAACGATCTGCACCGTACTGGCGATCCGCGCCACCTGTCCAGCCGCGCTCACATCACCGAAACCTACGGTGCCCAGCGTGGCCACGGTGTAGTAGAGGGCGTCGGTGCGTGTTTCCAGCCCGTCGAATTGGCCGGGCTGCCGCTGTTCCAGCAGGTAATAGAACAGCGAGAAGAACACAATCACCAGCGTTATCAACAGCAGCAGGCCGTCGACGCGGCGCCCGGTATCCCAGGTCGCGGCCAGGTACTGTCCGACCCGCCGATACGCCAGCCACCCCAGCCCGGTCACCCCCGCGGTGAACAGGACCAGTGTCATCACCTGGACCGGCAGGCTGACGCCCAGGTCCCATCCGAGCGGCACACAGTAGTAGAACAGCAGTGCACAGACGATCGTGACCGAATTGCGCCACAGGTGCGTGCGTTTGCTGATCCGCCGGGGCGCCATGGGCTCATCATCGGCCGGTGTTCCGGCGGCCGCACTCGGGCACGCCGTCGCCCGGTACGAATCTTCGACGTCGAGACTTGCACCAGCGCCCGGCGGTCGCATGCCGGAACACCGCTACCCCGGACCCGGTGGGCAGCTGATCCGTCACCGCCCGCCGTGAAGCGACGGGCACACCCCCAACCCCTTTTCTCCAGACCCCACACAGTTTGCGACCCCGGCTCGTGTTTCAACGGCCGCAGTGCGCGTGCGGTGGTTGCCAAGGCCAGTTCTGAGCCAGCAGCTCTCGTCTGTACCCCGATGCGGCCTCGCCCGGTTCGCGGCCATTAGACACAGCGCTCGATGATCGCTTCGGTGTTTACGCCTGTGGGGAGGGTGCCGAAGGCGATTCCCCAGTTGTCGCCGAGTCGGGTGGCGCAGAATGCGTCGGCGACTGCGTGGTGCCCGTGTCGGACCAGTTGCGCGCCTTGCAGGACCAGTGCCATCAGTTCGACGATACGTCGTGCCCGGTATTCGATATCGGCGAGGTCGGTCAGTTCTTT
Organism: Nocardia donostiensis; assembly: GCF_002081715.1. Taxonomy (GTDB): domain Bacteria; phylum Actinomycetota; class Actinomycetes; order Mycobacteriales; family Mycobacteriaceae; genus Nocardia; species Nocardia donostiensis. The sequence goes on from NZ_MUKP01000011.1 coordinate 20,979, forward strand.
GCCGATTCGATCGATGGCGTCGTCCAGGCGCGGGTTTTCGCCGCGGGCCAGTGATACTTCGTTGAAGTACGCTTCCACTGTTTCTGGTTGCCTGCCCATGGCGCGTAGTGCGTCCAGCGCTGCGACGTTGCCCGAGCCTTCCCAGATCGACATGAGCGGAGCTTCCCGGTACAGCCGCGGCATTCCGGATTCTTCGGTGTATCCGTTGCCGCCGAGGCATTCCAGCGCTTCCGCGGCGTGTGCTGGTGCCCGTTTACACACCCAATATTTGGTGACTGCGAGCGCGATGCGGCGCAGCGCGGCCTCGGCGGGGTCGCTTGCCGCTCGGTCGGTGGCGCCGGCCAGTCGCATCATTACCGTGGTGGCGGCGTCGGATTCGATCACCAGGTCGGCCAGTACATTGCGCATCGCGGGCTGGTCGATCAGTGCGGCCCCGAAGGCTTTGCGGTGCCGGGCGTGGTGCACGGCGTGTATGGCGCCTACTCGCATACCGGTCGCCGAGCCGATAACGCAGTCCAGTCGGGTCATGTTGACCATTTCGATGATGGTTTTCACGCCCGCGCCTTCCGCGCCGACGAGCCAGCCGGTGGCGTTTTCGTATTCGATTTCCGAGGAGGCGTTGGATTTGTTGCCGAGTTTGTCTTTGAGTCGTTGGATGCGGATCGGGTTGCGGGAGCCGTCCGGCAGCACCCGGGGCAGCAGGAAGCAGGACAGTCCGCCGGGTGCTTGCGCCAGGGTCAGGAACATATCCGACATGGGTGCGGAGGTGAACCATTTGTGGCCGATGATCCGGTAGGAGCCGTCCGGTTGCGGGGTTGCGGTCGTGGTGTTGGCGCGGACGTCGGAGCCGCCTTGTTTTTCGGTCATCGACATTCCGGCGATCAGGCCTGCTTTGGTGGATGGCTCGCGCAGACCGTAATCGTAGGTGTGCGAGGCGAGTAGCGGTTCGTATGTTGCCGCCAGTTCCGGGTTGTGCCGTAGTGCGGGTATCACCGCGTAAGTCATCGAGATCGGGCACATATGTCCGGCATCGGCTGCGCCCCAGGTGTAGAACTTGGCGGCGCGCGCGACATGTGCGCCGGGCCGGTCGTCGCGCCACGGGCTGCCGTGCAGGCCGTGTTCGACGGCGACGGTCATCAGTTCGTGCCAGTGCGGATGAAACTCCACTTCGTCGATGCGGTGACCGTACCGGTCGTGCGTGTGCAGGACCGGCGGGTATTCGTTGGCCAGCCTGCCCCATTCCTGCGCCCGCTCGCTGCCTGCCAGCACACCGAGTTCCCGCACTTCCGGCTCGGCCCAGCTCGCTCCCTCCCGGTACAACCCTTCCAACAGGGCGGGGTTGCGGGACAGATCGAACGGTTCGATCGGCGGAACCTGGTTGAAGACTTCGTGGGTGTGCATCGTCTCACTCCTGATTCGGGTTATGCGGTTCCGGGGCAGGCGGGCACGCCGAGTGCCCGCCTGGCGAAGGAAATGAGTTCGGGGACCACGGTCTCTGTGTGTGGTTCGGCGGCCAGCGGTCCGACCAGTACTTCGCCGATCGCTCCGACAATGGCGGCGGATGTGGTGTGTGCGTCCTGTGGGGGGAGTTCGCCGAGTGCGACGCCCTCGGCGACCGCCGACTCGAAGGTTGTGGCGAACGCGCGCCGGAACCGCAGGCGTTCGGCGTCGACCACTGTGTCGACCGGTTCGGCGAGCAGTACGTAGGCCAGTTTCGGGTTCTTCAGCGCTCGTAGCGCGAATGTTTCGACGGCCGCGCTCACCCGTTCGGCGGCGGCGCCGGTGGACGATGCGGCCGCTACTGCGTCCACCTCGCGGCTGACGACCCGGCGGAATACCGCGGTGACCAGCTCGGCTTTGCCGTCGAAATGTTTGTATACGGTTCCGGTTGCCACGGCGGCCTCATTGGCGACCGCTGCCATGGTCAGTCCGGCGAAGCCGTCCCGGGACAGCACCCGGGTGGCGGCTTGCACGATCAGTGCGGCCTGCGCGTCGAGACGCGCCTGTACAGCGGGGGTTCTGCGGTACACCACGCAAGAAGTGAAGCACAGATTCACTTCTTCGCACAAGCAGTCACAAGCAGTAACGCCCCCGTATCGTCAGAGATCGTGAGCGTACGAGTCGAAAAAACCGGACCCGTGACCACGGTCATCCTGCACCGCCCGCACGCGCGCAACGCCGTGGACGGCCCGACAGCCGCTGCGCTGGCCGACGCGTTCCGCGCCTTCGACGCCGACCCCGACGCCGCCGTCGCCGTGCTGTGGGGCGACGGCGGCACCTTCTGCGCGGGCGCAGACCTCAAATCCCTGGGCACCGAGAACTCCAACCGGGCCACCGAGGACGGCGACGGGCCGATGGGGCCGACCAGGATGCGATTGTCCAAGCCGGTGATCGCAGCCGTTTCCGGTTACGCCGTGGCAGGAGGCCTGGAGTTGGCGCTGTGGTGCGATATGCGGGTCGCCGAACACGACAGCACGTTCGGCGTGTTCTGCCGCCGCTGGGGTGTGCCGCTGATCGACGGCGGAACAGTGCGGCTGCCGCGTATCGTCGGCGCAGGCCGGGCCATGGATATGGTGCTCACCGGCCGCCCGGTCGACGCGACGGAAGCGCTGCAGATGGGCCTGGTGAACCGAGTCGTCCCTACCGGCGACGCCCGCCGCGCCGCCGAGGAGCTCGCCGCCCAACTGGCCGCCCTGCCGCAGCTGTGCCTACGCTCGGACCGTATGTCGCTGCTGGAACAGGAAGGACTGGACGAGGCCGCCGCGCTGCGCAACGAATTCCGGCACGGTATGCAGAGCATGAGCCGAGGCGGAATGGCCGATGTCGAACGGTTCGTGGCCGGCGAAGGCCGGCACGGCGCATCCGGCTGAACCATGCCCATGCCTCGTTTGAGCGTCGTCGACGAGATATTCCTGCGCGCCCACCGCGGACTCGGCACACCGATCGCGCTGCAAGGCCTGTGGCGCACCGCCGAACCGGTCGAGCCCGCGCTGCTGCGGCAGGTGCATGAGACGCTGCGCACCGGTCCACTCGGACGTCGTGTCGTCCCGTCCGGTGTGCCAGGTGCGCGTCCGTTTTGGCGCCGCAATGTCAGCGCCCACCCCCTCGACCTGACCGACCACGCGCTCCCCGCCGCCCGGCTGCTCGGCTGGGCCGACAGCAAGGGCCACGACCTTGACCCCGGGCTCGGCCCCGGCTGGCGACTGTCCGCCGCCCCGCTCGACGACGGCGGCACCATAGTCGCTCTTACCTGTTCCCATGTCCTCGCCGATGCCAGAGGGCTGATCCTCGCCGTCGACCACGCTCTCGGCGGACCACCGACCCGGTCCGATACCGAACCGCTCGCCTCGGACTGGTCCGATGCCCGTCGCCAATGGTCCACGATCATCCGCGGCACCGCCTCCGCTCTCATCTCGGCTGTGCCCTGGCTCGGAGCCGTCGCCCGGTCCGGCACAGGCAGCACCGTAACCGTGGGCCAGGAGGCCGTAACCGTGAGGCAGCCGATCGACTGCTCGGGCAAAGCGGCCGAGCCTGCAGGCCGGGTGGCCGGGTGCGCGAGCCGGGAGGCCGGGCCTGCCGGTTACGCGGCTGGGTCCGCGAGGCGGCCGACCGGGTGGGTAGCGGGTTTCCCTGAGCATCTGGTCACGGCGGCCCGCCGAGCGGAAGGAACCGGCAAGGAACACTCCGAGATGCCGGCTCCGGGCGTGGTGCTTCGGTGTCCGGTAGGTGAGTGGGAGCGTATTGCCGCAGATCGGGGCGGCACGGCGAACAGCCTGTTCATCTGGTTCGTGGCAAATACTCTGTGGGCGAGTGGATTCCCGAAGCGGACGATACAGGCGAGCTTGCCCGTCGACACCCGTACCGACCGCCTGGTCGTCAACGATCTGGCGATGACCGATATCGCGATAACCCCGGACGACGACCCCGCCACCATCCGGCACAAGAGCCGGGCGGCCTACGAGCACCGCATGTCCAGCCCAGGCGGACTACCCGAGGAATGGCTGCAGGTAGTGCCCGCCCGGGTCGCCTACCTGATGTCGCGCGGCGCGGGCGAACGAGACATCCTCTGCTCCAATATCGGTACTCTCCCACCGACCGTGCTCCACCTCGGCCCGCATGCCTGCACCGGCGTCGCGGCCCGCGCCATCCATCCCGGCCTCACCTTCGCCCGCCGCCCCCGCACCCGCATCTCCGGCTACCTGTGCCGCGCCGCCGACGAATACACGCTCACTCTGATAAGCCTGGAGCCGGACCTACTGCCCTCTTCCGCTGCCGTGCGACGGTCAGCCGAGCGGACAGCGATACACCTCGGCATACCGCTCAGCTGGTGGTGAGATGTGTTATGCCCGCGACTTCATCGCGGCGGGGTTTGCGGGCCCCTTGTGGCTGACAGCAAGGACACGGCGGCTCGATGGGATCCGGTCCAGCGGTCAAGCTCTTCCGCGGTGTTCGCGATACCAGCGGATCAGGGCGTCGGTGGACGAATCGGATTGCGACTCGGGGTCTTCGGTGGAGCTGAGCAGCGGCGCCAGTGCCAGGGCCTGCTGCTTACCGAGTTCAACGCCCCACTGGTCGAAGCTGTCGATTCCCCAGATCGTTCCCTCGACGAACACCTGATGCTCGTACAGGGCGATCAGCTGACCCAGCACCGAGGGGGTGAGCTGCGGCCCCAGAATGGTGGTGCTCGGGCGGTTACCCGGCATCACCTTGTGCGGCACCAGTTCCGGTGTGGTGCCTTCCGCAGCGATTTCGTCGGCGGTTTTGCCGAAGGCCAGCACTTTGGTTTGCGCGAACAGATTGCTCATCAGCAGGTCGTGCATGCTTCCGGTGCCGTCGCGGGTGGGTAGATCGTCGGTCGGCTGGGCGAATCCGATGAAATCGGCGGGGATGAGGCGCGTGCCCTGGTGCAGCAGCTGATAGAAGGCATGCTGGCCGTTGGTGCCCGGTTCGCCCCAGAAGATCTCCCCGGTCGACGTGCTCACCGGGGTGCCATCGGCGCGTACCGATTTGCCGTTGGACTCCATGGTCAGCTGTTGCAGATAGGCCGGGAACCGCGCCAGGTCATTGGCATACGGCAACACCGCTCGCGACTGCGCTCCGAAGAAATTCGAGTACCACACCCCGAGCAGGCCGAGCAGCACCGGCGCGTTCTGGTGCAGCGGCGCAGACGCGAAATGTTCGTCCATGATGTGCATTCCGGTCAGGAATTCGGTGAACCGCTCCGGGCCGATGGTGACCATCACCGAAAGACCGATCGCTGAATCCACCGAATAGCGGCCGCCGACCCAATCCCAGAAACCGAACATATGCGCGGTGTCGATACCGAATTCGGCGACCCGCTCGGCATTGGTGGACACGGCGACGAAATGCCGGGCGACGGCGTCTTCGCCGAGCGCCGCGACCAGCCAGCGCCGTGCCGCGGTGGCGTTGGTCAGGGTTTCCAGCGTCGAAAACGTTTTCGACGCCACGATGAACAGGGTGGATGCGGGGTCGAGGCCGTCGAGTTTCGCCACCAGATCCGCCGGGTCCACATTCGAGACGAACCTGGCGGCGATACCGGCGTCTGCGTAATGACGCAACGCCTGATGTACCATCACCGGCCCCAGATCCGATCCGCCGATACCGATGTTGACCACGGTTTCGATCCGCTGCCCTGTTGCGCCGCGCCAGCCACCGGAGCGCACCGCATCAGCGAACTCGCACATCCGCCGCAGCACCTCATGCACCTGTGCCCCCGCGTCCGCGCCGTCGATCCGCAGCGACTCGCCCGCGGGCAGCCGCAGCGCGATATGACCGACAGCGCGATCTTCGGAGGTGTTGATGTGCTCGCCGCGATACATCCGGTCCCGCGCAGCCGCCACCTCGGCCGTCTCCGCCAATTCGCCGAGCAGGCGTAAGGTTTCCCTGGTCACGCGGTGCTTGCTGTAGTCGATGTGCAACTCGCCCGCGGTGACCGTCAGTTCCCGGCCGCGCGCTGGATCCTCGGCGAACAGATCCCGTAGGGCACGGTCGCGGATCGTGCCGTAGTGGTCGTGCAGTTTCCGCCAGGCCGCCGATGCGGTGATGTCGCTGCTCACGTTCGCCGAGATTACAAGCAGCTATGCGAACCCGCACCGAGAACAGTTGGACGGTAGGAGGGAACCGGCGCGGATCCTGTTCTCCGCGTGGCCGACGGCATAGCCTGACCTCATGGTGTCCGAACGCGAACTACTCGAAACCGTACCGACCCAGCTGTGGATCGGCGGGCCAGTCGACGCCACCGGGGCGGGCACCTTCGCGGTGCACAATCCGGCGGACGGGCAGGTACTCGCCCAGGTCGCGGACGCGACCGCCGACGACGCGGTGCGCGCATTCGACGCGGCCGCAGCCGTCCAGACCGAATGGGCGGCTACGCCCGCCAGAGAGCGCGGCGAGATCCTGCGGGCGGTGTACCAGGAGGTCACCGAGCGCGCGGAGGAGTTCGCGCTGCTGATGACTTTGGAAATGGGCAAGGCGCTGCCGGAGAGCCGCGCCGAGGTGCGCTATGGCGCGGAGTTCTTCCGCTGGTTCAGTGAGGAAGCGGTGCGAGTGCACGGGCGTTACCTGCACGCACCATCGGGTACCGGGCGGATCATGGTGCACAAACAACCGGTCGGCCCGTGTCTGGCGATCACGCCCTGGAATTTCCCGCTGGCCATGGGCACGCGCAAGATCGGCCCGGCGCTGGCCGCGGGCTGCACCATGATCGTCAAACCTGCCTCGGCGACCCCGCTGACCATGCTGCTGCTGGCGAAACTGTGCAGCGAAGCGGGCCTGCCCGACGGGGTGCTCTCGGTGATCACCACGAGCCGTTCCAGCCAGGTCACCCAACCACTGCTCACCGATCCGCGGTTACGCAAACTGACCTTCACCGGCTCCACCGAGGTGGGCCGGAAACTGGTCGAACAGTCCGCGCACGGACTGCTGCGGACCTCGATGGAACTCGGCGGCAACGCCCCGTTCGTGGTGTTCGACGATGCCGATATCGACGCCGCCGTCGAGGGTGCGATCCTGGCGAAACTACGCAACGGCGGCGAGGCGTGCACCGCGGCCAACCGGTTCCATGTGCAGCGCGGCGTGCTCGACGAGTTCACTACCAAACTGGTCGCCGAGATGACGTCGCGGGTGAAACTCGGCCCGGGCGCCGACCCCGAGACCACGCTCGGTCCGCTGATCAACGAGAGCCAGCGCGATACCGTCGTCGAACTGGTCGACGATGCGGTCGGGGCAGGTGCCACGCTCCGGATCGGCGGCAAGGTCCCCGACGGGCCGGGCTGGTTCTACCCGGCCACCGTGCTCACCGATATCCCGGCCGAGGCGCGCATCCTGCGCGAAGAGGTGTTCGGGCCGGTCGCGCCGATCATCGGGTTCGATACCGAGGACGAGGGCCTGGCCGCGGCCAACGACACCGAGTTCGGCTTGGTCAGCTACGTATACACCCGCGATCTGGACCGGGCGCTGCGGATCGCCGAGGGGTTGCAGAGCGGGATGGTCGGGGTGAATCGCGGTGTCATCTCCGATCCGGCGGCGCCGTTCGGCGGGGTGAAGGCGTCCGGGTTCGGCCGCGAGGGCGGTACCGAGGGCATCGAGGAGTACCTGTCCACGAAGTACATCGCCCTGACCTGACGGCCGGCTGACAAGCGCCCGGAACGAGACGACCGCCCCGAGGGAAAGACACCCGGGGCGGTCATGGGAAGGCGGCAATCCTACGATCGCCGCGACGGTATCCGAAAGCTGAAGAGAATGAGCCTGCTCAGTGCCCGAGCCTGCCGCGGCCGAGGCGCAGCAACAGCATCGCGAGCGTATGGCCCTCCTGGCCCAGCTCGCTGAACCGCTCCAGCACCTTCATCTCACGACTGTGCACCAGACGCGGCCCGCCAGAGGCCATCCGAGTCCGCCCGATAATCCGTGAAATCTCGGTACGGCGCTTGATCGCGGCGAGGATCTCTGCATCGAGCTGGTCGATCTCCTTGCGAAGTTTCTCGATCTCGGCTTCGGTATGCGGCAGTGCCGAATCAGACCCGGTGGTCGTGGCAGGGGTGCTCATATTCATCTCCTCGTGTCAGAACGTGGATCGGATGCGGGCCTATGCTCGTTACCGATCAGTTCTTTCACCCGTGAAACAGACCCAGCGGGTCTTGCATTGCATTGGCCCCCCCAGCATCTCCCCAGATGGGAGGCTAAGGTGCGAGGTCCGCGATCCCAGTTGCCCGATAGGTGCCCGAAACGGGCGTTTCGCGGGAGGGCCGACCATTCCGCCAGTCTGCCACGGCCGATAAGGTATGCAAAACGCTTACGCTGGCGGATCTGCTGCGACCACATTTCCGATGGTACGCGGCTTCGACCAGCCCCTGCCCACCCTCTCTTCGCTCCCGTGACGACGAACTGTCGCCCGCCGGACCGGGGGGTTCAACCTGTCGGCGACCGCCGGTAGCGTGGACAGGCGATGGACACCACCGTGGCTTCCGAGATGCAGGCCGGTCCCCGCCCCGAGCCCGAACCGCGCCGCGCCGACGCGCCTGCAGACGCGCTTACGACGGCCGAATACCCGCAGGGCGGGCTACGCGAACAGCAGCGACGGATACAGGCCGAACGACAGCAGCGCCGCGCCGACGCCGAGCAACGTCGTGCAGCGGAAACCGAGCGGCTGCTCGACGGACTCAACCCGCAGCAGCGCGCGGCCGTCGTGCACACCGGATCGCCCCTGCTGATCGTCGCGGGGGCGGGTTCGGGCAAAACCGCGGTGCTGACCCGCCGGATCGCCTACCTGCTCGCTGCGCGCGGAGCCATGCCCGGCCAGATCCTCGCCATCACCTTCACCAACAAAGCCGCAGCCGAAATGCGGGAACGCGTGATCGGCCTGGTCGGCCCGCGCGCGCAGAACATGTGGGTGTCGACGTTCCACTCCAGCTGCGTGCGCATCCTGCGCACCCAGTCGGCGCTGGTACCCGGGTTGAACTCGAACTTCTCCATCTACGATGCCGACGATTCCCGCCGCCTGCTCACCATGATCAGCCGGGATATGGAGATCGATACCAAAAAGTACTCCGCGCGGCTGCTCGCCACCGCCATCTCCAACCTGAAGAACGAGCTCATCGACCCGGAGCAGGCGGCAGCCGACGCCGAATCCGCCGACGCCGAACTGCCCGGGCTCGTGGCCCGCGTCTACGGCGAATACCAGCGGCGGCTGCGCGCGGCCAACGCGCTGGATTTCGATGATCTGATCGGTGAAACGGTGGCACTGCTGCAGCAGCACCCGCAGGTGGCCGAGTACTACCGCCGTCGCTTCCGGCATGTGCTTGTCGACGAATACCAGGACACCAACCACGCCCAGTACGTCCTGGTCCGCGAGCTGGTCGGCCACAGCCACGCCGGAGTCGCTGCCGCAGACACTGCGGAGCCGCCGGTCGAGCCGAGCGAACTGTGCGTGGTCGGCGACGCGGACCAGTCCATCTACGCCTTCCGCGGCGCGACCATCCGCAATATCGAGGAATTCGAACGCGACTTCCCCGACGCCGAGACCATCCTGCTGGAACAGAATTACCGCTCCACCCAGCACATTCTGTCCGCCGCAAACGCGGTGATCGCCCGCAACTCCAACCGCAGGGACAAGCGGCTGTGGACCGACGCAGGCGAAGGCGAGCTGATCACCGGCTACGTCGCCGATAACGAACACGACGAGGCCGCGTTCGTGGCGCGGGAAATAGACCGGCTGGTCGACGCGGGTGCGGCCGCCTACAGCGATGTCGCGGTGTTCTACCGCACCAACAACAATTCGCGGGCGCTGGAGGAGATCTTCATCCGTATGGGCCTGCCCTACAAGGTGGTCGGCGGCGTCCGCTTCTACGAACGCAAGGAAGTGCGCGATATTGTCGCCTACCTGCGGGTACTGGAGAACCCCGACGATACGGTGAGCCTGCGCCGCATCCTCAACACCCCGCGCCGCGGTATCGGCGACCGCGCCGAAGCATGTGTGGTGGTGCACGCCGAGCAGCGCGGGATCGGGTTCGCCGCGGCGCTGCGCGACGCCGCCGCAGGCAAGGTCGCACTGCTGAACACCAGGGCGCAGCGTGCCATCGCCGGCTTCCTCGAACTGCTGGAGCAGATTCGGGCGGCAGGGCAGACGACGGAAACCGACTTCCCCGATGTGGGCAATGTGGTGGAGGCGGTGCTGGAGCGCACCGGCTACCGCGCGGAACTGGAAGCCTCCGACGACCCGCAGGACGGCGCGCGCCTGGACAATCTGAACGAACTGGTCAGCGTGGCACGGGAGTTCAGTTCCGAATCCCGCAACAACGCCGAGGCCGCCCAGCAGGAAGGTATCGTGCTCGAGCCGGGTGAGGGCGAGCCGGAACCCGGTTCGCTCGCCGCTTTCCTGGAGCGAGTTTCCCTGGTCGCCGACACCGATCAGATACCAGAGGAGGGCTCCGGTGTGGTCACTCTGATGACCCTGCACACCGCGAAGGGGCTCGAATTCCCGGTTGTTTTCGTCACCGGTTGGGAGGACGGGCAATTCCCGCATATGCGCGCGCTGGGTGATCCGGCCGAACTGGCCGAAGAACGCCGGCTCGCCTATGTCGGGATCACCAGGGCCAGGCGCAGGCTCTACCTCACCCGCGCCGTGGTGCGATCGGGGTGGGGACAGCCGGTGTCGAACCCGGAGTCGCGATTCCTGCAGGAGATTCCCGGCCATCTGATCGATTGGAAACGGTTGGAGCCCAAGGGGCCCGCTGCCCCGTCCCGCGGGGGCCGGCGCCGCGACGACGGAGGTGAACAGGACTGGACTCGCGGCGAAAGCTGGGGCTCCGGTGATGTCACCGATCCGCGGCCTGGTATGCGTGGGCGGCGGCCTGCCCCGCGTGGCGTGTCCCGTAACAACGTGGATCTGGTGCTGGCGGTGGGCGATCGGGTCAGCGACGACAAATACGGCCTCGGCCGGGTTATCGCCACCGACGGTGCGGGCCCGATGGCCACGGTCACCATCGATTTCGGTACCGCGGGCAAGATCCGGCTCATCCCACAGTTCAGTCGCACCCTGGTGAAGCTCTGAGGCGTTCGGGTCTTTCGTCCCTACTATCGAGAACATCCCGCGCGGTAGGTTCTGATCATGAATTCGGTCGCGTGGCATCTGTTGTGGTTTTTCCCGATGCTCTGGCTCGGTATGGTCCTGGCCATTTCGTTCCTGGAGGCCCCGGTGAAGTTTCGGGCGCCCGGAGTGACAGTGGCGCTCGGGCTCGGGATAGGCAGGCTGGTGTTCCGTGCGCTGAATGCCGTCGAGGTGGTGCTGGCGGTCCTGCTGGTGCTGGCCGCGCTGGTGGCTGCGCCGTCGGGCGCTACCTGGATCTGGCTCGGTATCGCCGTGGTCGTTCTCGCCGTGCAGGTTGCGGTGGTGCGTCCGCCGCTGTCGCGGCGCTCGGACCGGGTGCTGGCCGGAGAGGATCTGCCGCGTTCGCACGCGCACTACTGGTATATCGGGTTGGAAGTGGTGAAGGTCGTCGTGTTGATCGGGCTGGCGATCGCCGCCGCGCCGTGAGCGCAACAGCTCGGTGAGAGCGCTCGCGCGGTACTGACGACAATGCCGGGCGACGCAGGTTGGTGCGTCGCCCGAGCGTACCTCCGCATTCGCACGGCTGTGCGGGAGACCGCCTTTCTACCGCTTTTGCTCTGGCCGTGCGGCCTGCGCTCCGGCTGGGCTCAGGTCCCGTTTTGCTCAGTCGCGCTGGACGCCCAGGCTGATGCCGCGGGTGGCGAGCCAAGGGACCGGGTCGATTTTGTCGACGCCGTTGAGCCAGACCTCGAAATGGACGTGGGGACCGGTGGAGAAGCCGCGATTGCCCATGGTGGCGATCTGATCGCCCGCCAGCACCTCCTGACCAGGGGATACGGTGGCGGTGTCGATATGGCCGTACACGGTGATGGTGCCGTCGGCGTGCAGCAGCCGCACCCACATGCCGAATCCGGCCGCAGGCCCGGCGTCGATCACGGTGCCGTCGGCGACGGCGTAGATCGGGGTGCCGATCGGTGCGGCGACATCGATGCCGAGATGCTGTACGCCCCAGCGGGCGCCGTAGCCGGAGGTGAAGTTGCCGCTGGCGAAGCGGGCGAACAACGGCCGCAGCTTCGCGGCTTCGGCGGCGGCGAGGTCTTCGGCGTACTTGGCGCCCTTTTCCAGGATGTCCTCGAACTGTTCGAGGTTCACCGGTGCGCCGACGTTCAGCACCTGGGGCGAATCGGTGGAGACGGCCGCGGGATCAGCGGTGCTGACCGATTGGGCGGCGATTTCGTGGATCTGCCCCGAAGCCTCGTAGTCGACAGCCTGCTGGTTCTGCTCGGGGGAGGCCAGGGCGCACTGCCCGGCAGCAACGAACGCGCCTGCGGCGACCGCGGCAACCGCGGCACGGCCTTTGAGTGCCGTGGGCGGGGCGGGTACGCGATGCGCACCACCGCCGTGGCGGGAGTGCCTGGCGGGAATGACGGTGGGGGCCGCGAGGCTTTCCGGTCGCGACGAGTCGTCCGTACCGCCGGCTGCGTCAGGGGCCTGGTACGGGGAATCGTCGTCCCGCCAGGAAGTGTCGTCGTTCCAGCTATCGCCTTCGGCCCAGGATCCGCCGCTTTCGGCCCAGGCGCCGCCACCTTCGGCCCACGCGCCGCTGTCGTCCCACGCGGCGCTCTTGGACCAGCTCTGTTCGGCCGTCCACCGGGTCTGGGTATCGCTCTGGGGCCAGCTGTTGGTCTTAGGCCAGACCTGGGTATCGGCCCAGGATCCGTTCGCGGCCCAGAAGTCGTTCGTTCCGGCGTGGGGGTCGGAAGCTGCACCGTCGACAGAGGTGGCCGGGTCGTTCGCGGTGGCTTCGGTGTGGCGGTTACCGAGACCGGAGCGGGTGGGCGCGAGGGTGGTGTGGTGGTTCATCCGGGGAACCGCATCGTGTTGGTGGCGTCTTGCCGGGTGCCGGTATGCGGCGCCGATGGACCGGATATGGAACGGCTCTGCGACCGCGGAGCGCTGTGCTGCCTCAAGCTTGCCGTCCTCCTACTCGCTGGGAACAACATCACCGGGATCAACAACGCTGTGATCGGGTTGTGACATCGACCGGAACGACGGTAACGAAACGATTGCGGCGCGGCAAGCGGTACCACGAGTCTCAAACGCTGTTGTGATATTGATCACTGTAACGTCCGGAATTTCTCACCTTCCGGGCGGGTGGCACAGTTGCGTCCTTACCGGGGTGGACAGTGGAGACGCTACCGCCGTTTCGCCTCCGGTTTCTCACCAGGTGACCTGTCAACAAGCTACTCGTCAGTAGTGTTGGCCAGCGGTTTTGACGTCCCGGCCGCAGTGCGGTGACCTGCGCCACTTAGGATGTATGTGCACGATCGGCCGTCCACGTGAGTGATTAAAGTCCGACCCGACCCGCTTCCGACGTCGGGCCGCCAATAAAGACGTTGTCATAGCAACGCAGACGAGACGGTGAGTACATGGATCTCTTCGAATATCAGGCGAAGGAGCTCTTCGTTAAGCACGGAGTGCCTTCGTCGGAGGGCCGCGTAACCGACAATGCCGAGGACGCCCGCGCGATCGCGCAGGAAATCGGCAAGCCGGTGATGATCAAGGCCCAGGTCAAAACCGGTGGCCGCGGTAAGGCCGGTGGCGTCAAGTACGCCGCGACCACAGAGGACGCGCACACCCACGCGCAGAACATCCTCGGCCTCGACATCAAAGGCCATATCGTCAAAAAACTCCTCGTTGCCGAAGCCAAGGACATCGCAGAGGAGTACTACATCTCCTTCCTGCTCGACCGCGCCAACCGCACCTACCTGGCCATGTGCTCGGTCGAGGGCGGCATGGAGATCGAAGAAGTCGCCGCCACCAAGCCGGAGCGACTGGCCAAGGTTCCCGTGGACGCCGTCAAGGGCGTCGATCTGGCGTTCGCCCGTTCCATCGCCGAGCAGGGCCATCTGCCCGCCGACGTGCTCGACGCCGCCGCGGTGACCATCCAGAAACTGTGGGAGGTCTTCGTCTCCGAGGACGCCACCCTGGTCGAGGTCAACCCGCTGGTGCGCACCCCGGACAACGAGATCCTGGCCCTCGACGGCAAGGTCACCCTGGACGAGAACGCCGATTTCCGCCACTCCGATCACGCAGCTTTCGCCGACAAAGAGGCCACCGACCCGCTCGAGCTGAAGGCCAAGGAGAACGACCTCAACTACGTCAAGCTCGACGGCGAGGTCGGCATCATCGGTAACGGCGCGGGACTGGTCATGTCCACCCTGGACGTCGTCGCCTACGCGGGCGAGGCACACGGCGGCGTGAAGCCCGCCAACTTCCTCGACATCGGCGGTGGCGCTTCGGCCGAGGTGATGGCCAACGGCCTGGACGTGATCCTGAACGACGCGCAGGTCAAGAGCGTGTTCGTGAACGTCTTCGGCGGTATCACCGCATGTGACGCCGTCGCAAACGGCATCGTCAAGGCGCTGGAGATCCTGGGCTCGGAGGCCAACAAACCGCTGGTGGTCCGACTCGACGGCAACCGGGTGGAAGAGGGTCGCAAGATCCTCGCCGACGCCGCGCACCCGCTGGTGACGCTGGCGCAGACAATGGACGAAGGCGCCGACAAGGCCGCCGAACTGGCAGCCGCCCGATAAGACGACCGCCGACTCTCAGGGCTCGCCCAGTTAGGACACAACAAACATGTCTATTTTCCTCAACTCCGACTCCAAGGTCATCGTCCAGGGCATCACCGGCGGCGAGGGCACCAAGCACACCGCCCTGATGCTCAAGGCGGGCACCCAGGTGGTCGGTGGTGTGAACGCGCGTAAAGCAGGCACCACCGTCGCACACACCGACAAAGACGGCAATGCGGTGGAACTGCCTGTTTTCGGTACCGTCGCCGAAGCGATGGAGAAGACCGGCGCCGACGTGTCGATCGCGTTCGTGCCGCCGAAGTTCGCCAAGGACGCGATCATCGAGGCCATCGACGCCGAGATTCCGCTGCTGGTGGTCATCACCGAGGGCATCCCGGTGCAGGACACCGCCTACGCGTGGGCCTACAACGTCGAGAAGGGCAACAAGACCCGGATCATCGGCCCCAACTGCCCCGGCATCATCACCCCCGGCGAAGCGCTGGCCGGCATCACCCCGGCCAACATCACCGGCAAGGGCCCGATCGGCCTGGTGTCCAAGTCCGGCACGCTGACCTACCAGATGATGTACGAGCTGCGTGATTTCGGCTTCTCCACCTCCATCGGCATCGGCGGCGACCCGGTCATCGGCACCACCCACATCGACGCCATCGAGGCGTTCGAGAAAGACCCCGAGACCAAACTGATCGTGATGATCGGCGAGATCGGCGGCGACGCCGAGGAGCGGGCCGCGGCCTACATCAAGGACAATGTCACCAAGCCGGTCGTCGGCTACGTGGCTGGTTTCACCGCCCCTGAGGGCAAGACGATGGGCCACGCAGGCGCCATCGTCTCCGGTTCGTCGGGCACCGCCCAGGCGAAGAAGGACGCGCTGGAGGCCGCTGGCGTCAAAGTCGGCAAGACGCCGTCGGAGACTGCCGCGCTTGCTCGCGAAATCTTGGAGCAGGCCAGCGTCACCGCCTGATCCGATATCCGTTCCCCATGACAGAGGCCGCCCGCTCAGCGCGCGGCCTCTGTCATGTCTGCAGCGCGCACCCGCACTATCCACAGCTGGCTGTTCGAGGATGACCTCGGGGCGTGGGTGCAGTAGCGTCAGACGTAATTCAGCCGTGAAAACACATGTATGACTCGATCTAGGAGACGACGACATGTCTTACCCGACCGGGGGTTCCGGGTACAACGCACCCGCGCCGACACCCTCCGTTCCGCCCAATCCGGGCCAGTCGGCGCCTGGTGGCGCCAGCGCAGGTGCGAGCACGTCGGGCCTAGGTAGTAAAGGGCTGCCCTTCTTCCTGACCATTGGGGTCGCGGCACTCGGTGTGCTCACCTTCCTGCTCGGCTTCCTGCCGTACGTCGGCAGCGATATGCCCGATGACGTGCCCTCTGAATACACCCAGGGCATCGATACTTCGGCGAACCTGTTCGAATTCTCGATCAGCATCGCGGCGCTCGTGCTGATCGCGGGCTTGCTCGCCGGTCTGTCGCTGCTGCCGAAACAGAACTGGACCGGCGCCTCGGCGGCAGTCGCTGCCGGCGCGTTCTTCGCGGTGCTCTTCCAGTTCATCACCCTCCCCGACGGTGCCAAGGCCGAAATCGGCCTGTGGATCGTGCTGCTGTTCAGCCTGATCCTGACGGGTCTCGCGGTGGCAGTCGTGCTGTTCGAAGGGGGCATCCTGAAGGCGCCCGCTCCGCGTCCGGCCGGTTCCCAGCAGGGGCCCGCCGGCGGTTACGGGCCGGGCCAGCAGCAGGGTTACGGCCAGCAGCCCTACGGCCAGGGCCAGCAGCAGTACGGTCAGCAGCAGGGTTACGGCCAGGGCCAGCAGCAGTACGGTCAGCAGCAGGGGTACGGCCAGCCGGGCCAGCCGCAGCAGGGGTACGGCCAGCCGCCGCAGCAGCCCTACGGTCAGCAGCAGCCCTACGGTCAGCAGCAGCCGCAGCAGGGGTACGGTGCGGCTCAGCAGGGCTCGCCGTACGGCCAGCAGCCGGGTGAGGCGGGGAACCCGCAGTTCGGTGCCGCCCAGCAGCCCTACGGCCAGCAGCCCTACGGCCAGGGCCAGCAGCCCCAACAGGGCGGCGATGCGGCCGACGCCACCAAGGCGTTCCGTCCCACCGAAGAAAACAAGTAAGTCGCTGCGGTGCTCCCGGCGTGCGGCGCGCCTGAACCGCCCGCGCCGGGAGAGCTGCAAATCTGAATTCCATGAGCGCCCCGCGTAACTCGCCCACCCGCCGGACCTCTGGGTTCCGCAGTCCGCCGGAACCATCTGACGAGGCGGGTTTTCTTTCTCTGACTCCCGAGCGCGCGCGGGTATTGCTCCTGGTCGCCACCAGGCCGGCAGCATTCGCGCTTGCCGCGATCGTCGCGGTGTTGCTGGTGACCTTGGCGACCGGGGGCAGCGGCCTTTCCGGCCTCAGCGGGGCGGTCGCGGCAAGCTGGCTCGCGCTGCACCAGGTTCCGCTGGTCATCGGCACAACAACGCTGGGCATCCTGCCCCTGCTGCCGACCGCGGTCCTGCTCTGGGCCGCGGCGCGGGAATCCGCGGCCGCCGTCGAGCCCGAACCGACCAGAGCCGACCTGGGCTGGCTCGCGGGCGCAGCGCTCGGCGGGCCGCTGCTGATCACCGCGGTCTGCCTGGCCGTCGTCGAAGACGCATCCGGCACCATCGCGCTGCAGCCGCCGAACCCGCTGCCGGCGTTCGGCTGGGTGCTTGTGCTACACCTGGCGGCCGCGGCCTGCGGTGTCGGTATCCGGTTGCGGCACCAGCTGTTGCCGTGGTTGCCGTATTGGGCTGTGGCAGCCGGTTATCTGGCCGGTCATACGCTGCGGCGGTTGCTCGGGTGCGCCGCAGCGATCACGATGCTGTCCTTCGTCGCGAACTGGTCCCGGATCGGCGACACCTACCAGCACGCAGGCAACTTCGCGGGTGTGCTCGGTCTGACCCTGCTCTCGCTGCTGTATCTGCCGAATGCGGTGATCGCGGCATCGAGCGTGCTGGTCGGCGCCGGGGTGCGATTCGGGGAGAGCTCGATCGACTTGTTCTCGGTGGTCGGCGGAGAAGTCCCGGCCGTCCCAGTGCTCGCGGCGGTACCGTCCGGCCCGGCATCCGGGTGGTGGCCGCTGCTGCTGCTGATTCCCGCAGCGGTGGGAGTGCTGGGCGGTATCGACGCCGCCCGGGTATCCGATGACCGGATCCGTGCGCCGTGGGCGCTGCTCGCATCGGCGGGGATGGTCACCGCGGTGGCATTGCTCGCCGCGGTGCTCGCAGGCGGGGAACTGGGCAGTTTCGGCCGCCTGAGTGTCGACCTGCCGGTACTGGTCGTGGTGACCTTCTCCTGGCTCGTCGTCGCAGGATATGCGGGGCTGGTGTTCGGCCGCTGGTACGTCGCACCATTCGGTACGCCCATCCCTGGATACGAGTATGTCTACGACGACTACGACGAGCACGCCCACGACGCGGACGACTACGACGATGCGGACCGCTACCACGATGCCGACGACTACTACGACGACGACCTGGAACACGACACCAACGACTACTACGACGCGTACGACCATCCCGACGACGACCACCTGGGCCACCGCGAGGAACGGAAGCAGGCCCGGCTACCCCGATACCGCGGCGAATACGGCCGCACCGGCGGACCGGCCGAGCAGGAGGCCATCGCCGAGCTGCCCGCCGCGGTGCGCTCATCCGGTAAACAGATAGCCGCTGTCGACCAGGACCCGATGATCACGATGGACGCCGAACTGATCGACGACGACCGGACCACTCGCGGTTCTGTCCGCCCCGCACCAGGCTCCCGACCGGAGGCAACAGCGGAAATCGTCGACGCCGAGGTGGTCGAGGCGGACCTGCCGGACAGTGACCCATTCGGCGGTCGTTAGGCTCTATATCCGGTGGTGTTGCCTTCCCGCCGCCGATCGTCCGAACCACAAGCAGGAGTAGAGCGCTGACCTCCCCGGCCCGATCCGACACGCCCCCGGCCACCGTTGTCGTGCTCGCCTCGGGCACTGGATCGCTGCTACGCGCCCTGATCGAAGCGGCCGCCGCCCCTGGGTACCCGGCACGGATCGTCGCCGTCGGAGTCGACCGGGACTGCGGCGCGACCGACCACGCCGACGCCGCGGATATCCCGCACTTCCGGATCGCGCTACCAGACTTCCCCGACCGCGCCGACTGGGACGCCGCCCTCACCGAAGCTGTCGCCGCATACCAGCCCGATCTGGTGGTTTCGGCCGGTTTCATGAAACTGCTCGGCCCCACGTTCCTGGACCGGTTCGGCGGCCGCATCATCAACACCCATCCCGCGCTGCTGCCCGCGTTCCCCGGCGCGCACGGGGTGCGCGATGCGCTCGACTACGGCGTGCGGGTCACCGGTTCGACGGTGCACCTGGTCGACGCGGGTATCGATACCGGCCCGATCCTGGCGCAGGAAGCGGTGCCGGTGCGGCCCGACGACGACGAGGCCACCCTGCACGAACGCATCAAAGTTGTGGAGCGACGGTTGCTGGCGGAGGTTGTCGCCGCCGTCGCCACGCGAGGCATTGTCTCCGATGGACGAAAGGCAGTTATCCCAGATGAGCGAGTTCTCCGGTGAGTGAACGCAAACCGATCCGCCGGGCGCTGGTGAGCGTCTACGACAAAACCGGGCTCGTCGAGCTCGCGACCGGTCTGCACACCGCAGGCGTGGAGTTGGTATCAACCGGTTCCACCGCGGGCCGGATCGCCGACGCTGGCATCCCGGTGACCAAGGTCGAAGACCTCACCGGTTTCCCGGAAACCCTGGATGGCCGGGTGAAGACCCTGCACCCGCGGGTGCACGCGGGTATCCTCGCCGACACCCGTAAACCCGAGCATCTCGAGCAGCTCACCGAACTGGGCGTCGCGGCATTCGAGCTGGTCGTGGTGAACCTGTACCCGTTCAGCCAAACCGTGGCCAGCGGCGCGACACCGGACGAATGCGTCGAACAAATCGATATCGGTGGTCCCTCGATGGTCCGCGCAGCCGCCAAAAACCACCCCTCGGTGGCCGTGGTCGTCGACACCGGCGACTACAACCGAGTGCTGGACGCAGTGCGCGGCGGCGGATTCACGCTGCCGGAACGGACCGCGCTGGCCGCGAAAGCGTTTCAGCACACCGCAAGTTACGACGTGGCGGTGGCGAGCTGGATGGCGAATACGCTCACGCCCGCCACGGAAAGCCAGACCGAGTTCCCGTCGTGGATCGGCGGAACCTGGGAGCGAGCCGCAGTGCTGCGCTACGGCGAAAACCCGCACCAGGCGGCGGCACTCTACACCGACGGAACCCGCAGCAACGGTCTGGCGCAAGCGCGGCAGCTCCACGGCAAGGAGATGTCGTACAACAACTACACCGATGCCGATGCGGCCTGGCGCGCCGCCTACGACCACGACGAGCCCGCCGTGGCCATCATCAAACACGCCAACCCATGCGGTATCGCCATCGGCACCGACATCGCAGAAGCACACCGCAAGGCACACGCATGCGATGCAGTGAGCGCATTCGGCGGTGTGATCGCAGCCAACCGTGAAGTCACCGTCGCAATGGCACAGCAGGTCGCCGAAATCTTCACCGAGGTGATCATCGCCCCGTCCTACGCCGACGGCGCAGTCGAGGTGCTGCAACGTAAAAAGAACGTGCGCATCCTGGTCGCCGAACCACCCGCCCTTGCCGGTGCCGAACTGCGCCCGATCAGTGGCGGAGTGCTTCTACAACAGCGAGACGTACTCGACGCCGAAGGCGACGACCCCGCCAACTGGACGCTGGCCACCGGTGAACCCGCCGACGAACAGACCCGCGCCGATCTGGCATTCGCCTGGCGAGCCTGTCGCGCCGTGAAATCGAACGCGATCCTGCTCGCACACGACGGCGCCTCCGTCGGCGTTGGAATGGGTCAAGTGAACCGGGTAGACGCAGTGCGGCTCGCGGTGCAACGCGCCGGCGACCGCGCGAAAGGCTCAGTCGCCGCCTCCGACGCCTACTTCCCGTTCCCGGACGGTCCACAACAACTCATCCAGGCCGGTGTCCGCGCCATCGTGCAACCCGGTGGTTCAGTCCGCGACCAAGAGACCATCGACGTGGCCCGTGAAGCCGGCGTCACGCTATACCTCACCGGCTCCCGCCACTTCGCACACTGAGATATTGGCCGCGACTTCGTCGCGGCGGGGTTTGCGGCCCCTGATGGCTCGCGTTTCAGCCCTCGCGACTTGCGCCTTCGGCGCATGCGCGAGGGTCGGACGTTCGTCCGCCCCGGCGCTCCCAGCGAGGGTCGGACGTTCGTCCGCCCGGCGCCCCTAGCTGCGAGGGCTGAAGCGCGAGCCGGGGCGCGAACCGGGCGGGGCCAATGTGGGGCCGTTGCCGTGGGGCTCGAGCTGTCGACTTCACAAACGCGAGTCCGGAACGGGGCGCACAGCCCGGCGCTGGAGATGCGGAAATCGACCGAGCGGCCGAACTCAACCGAGCACTTCGCGGTCGCCGAGCGGTGCGTCCAAGGGGATTTCCAGAGTGCCGAGAACCGCCATCATCACGCACATCTTTCCGACGGCGTCGGCGCGGGTGCCGCCGCGCAGTTCCACGGTGACGGCGGTGTCCGTCTCGGTAAGGGTGTAATCCACGCCGTAGCATTCGGGGACGCCCGTTTCGAAGTGGACGGCGATCCGGTCCTCGCCCATACGGGTCCATGAGGTGATCGGGATCGGATGGGCGTCGACGATGGTCGGGTCGGCGGTGAACAACCGACCGGGCTGGGCGTTCGAATCTTCGGGGGGTGTGCTCGGCGCTGTTGTGCTGGTGGTCACCGTTGTGATGGTGCTGGTTTCGGCTCCGGGATCGGTTTCGGAGCCGCCGCAGCCTGCGACGACGACCGCGGTCAAGACGATGAGTGCTCCGGTACGCCCTCGCGATACAAGCATGGCTACAACCTTATGCCGTGCACCCAGTGAGGCAGCCCAACTTGTTCTTCCCGGGCTCCCACCTGTTGGCCCACACACCCCCACCCGGCTCACGGGCCCGCCTAACGTTCCCCAACAGCTCAGCTCACCGAATGTGCGGCCCGGGCAGCGTTTCGTTTCTGGCATCGCGTGAGCCGAAGCCCGGGGGTCGGTCTTGAACCCATCCGACCTTCCCTACTCACCCAGCCCCGCCCGGCTTGCATCCTGGCTCTTGTTTCAGCTTCGGCAGTGCATGTGCGGTAGTTCCCTAGGGATAGTTTTGAATCAGCCGCTCTTGTCCGCACCTCATTCGACCCCCTCCGGTTTGCGGCCCGGCTCGCGTTTCAGCCCTCGCAGCGCACGCGCCGAAGGCGCAAGTCGCGAGGGCTGAAACGCGAGCCACAAGGGAGCCGCAAACCCGTCGCGCCGGAGGCGCGACCATAGATACAGCTCAGCGGCTGGTGAATGGGAGCAGGGCCATTTCGCGCGCGTTCTTGACGGCGACGGCGACCTGCCGTTGCTGTTGCGGGGTCAGGCCGGTGACTCGCCTGCTGCGGATTTTGCCGCGGTCGGAGATGAATGTGCGCAGCAGGTTCACGTCCTTGTAGTCGACCGTCTCGATGCCCGCTGCGATGAGCGGGTTTTTCTTGGGCCGCCGGGCCTGTTCGGCGCGGGCCTTCTTGGACGGTGCTCGCTTGACTGCCATGTGGCGTTCCTTACCGACGAGATCAGTTGTGGTTACCAACTCGATTTGTGCACACCGGGCAACTCTCCCCGGTGCGCCATCTCGCGTACGCGGACGCGAGATAGACCGAACTTCCGGAGATGACCGCGCGGTCGTCCGTCAGCGGTGTCCCGGTTTCGTAATCGTACCGGACTGGCGTCTCGGGGCAGCCGCTGTAGGGCGGCGCGGGCGGCGTTGCGGTCGGCTTCGGGTGTGCTCGGTTTGCGGATCAGTTCTTTGAGTTCGGCGCGGCGTTCGGCGTAGCGCGCGACCATGGTTTTGCGGTGTTCGTTGCGTGCGATCTTGGATTTTTTGGCCATCAGCGCTCCTCCCTGAACTGGACGTGTTTGCGCACCACGGGGTCGTATTTGCGGAGCACCAGCCGGTCGGGGTCGTTTCGGCGGTTCTTGCGGGTGACGTAGGTGTAGCCGGTGCCCGCGGTGGATTTCAGTTTGATCACCGGTCGGATGTCGGTCGCTTTGGATGCCATCGTTGCCGCTCTCCTCAGATCTTGTCGCCGCGTGCCCGGATCCGCGCCACTACGGCTTCGATTCCGTCACGGTCGATGGTTTTGATGCCCTTGGCCGAGACCGTGAGCGTGATGCGCCTGCCTTCGCTGGGCAGGTAGTAGGTCTTGCGCTGGATGTTGGGGTCCCAGCGCCGGTTGGTCCGCTTATGCGAGTGCGAGACCGTTTTCCCGAAACCGGGTTTGCGGCCGGTGACTTGGCAGTGCGCCGACATGTGGGCTCCCTCCGGGTAGCTATAAAAGAAGATGACAATCGTTTTCGACAACGACAGCTGGAGACTGTACCGTGTGCGGCGAAGTAATTGAAAATCATTATCGAAAGGCATGCTGTGGATAACCCCGCCCCCGTCGCACCCGGCGCCGATCGCAGGACGCCGGTAGTGGTGGTCGCCGGTACGTTCGGTCCCGCCGCCGCGAGGGTGGACCAGGTGGCCACCGCGCTGGGCGCTGCTGCCGGAACCGTTGTCGTAGGTCACGATCTAGGGGAACTGCGAGAGGGCATTGTGCAGCGGACGGTGCGTGACCGCGACCGCGAGCAACGCTCGGTGCTCGAGCTCGCGCACGGTTGCGTCTCGTGCACACTGCGCGCTGATCTGCTGCCGTTGTTGTGCACGCTGGCCGCCCGTGATTCGGTGCGGCGGATCGTGCTCGCCCTGGACCCGGCATTCGAGGCCGAGGAGGTGTGCCGGGCCATCGACGAGTTCGTGGTGGCAGGTATGGTCGGCCGGGTCGACGGTCCCGCCGCGCGTGATGTTCGGGTCGAAGCGGTGCTGACCTGTCTGGACGCGCCGAGCTGGCTGTCCGACGCCACCGGCGAGGAAACCCTGGCCGAACGCGGTCGGGCCACCGCCGACGATGACCGGACGGTCGCGCAGCTGGCGGTGGGTCAGGTCGACTTCGCCGACGCGCTGGTGCTTTTCGGCACCGCGACCATGGGCCCGCTGGAGAATCAGCGGCTCGGCGCGGTGCTGAAGCGTCTGGTGCCTGCGGCGCCGGTGCTGCGCGCTGATTCCGGTATGGTCACCGCCACCAGGGTCGAAGAACTGCTCGCGGCGATACCTGATGATTCCAGGCGCGGAGAGATTTTCGATGCGCATGCACCGCTGCTGCGTGACAGTCCCCCGCTGGTTGCCGAATACGGTGTCGCGCTCATCGAATTCGCGGCGGCCCGCCCGTTCCATCCTGTGCGGTTGCACGAGGCGCTTGATGTGCTGTTCGAGGGAGTGGTGACCGCGCGCGGGCGGCTCTGGCTGGCCACTCAACCGGAGGAAGTGGTGTGGTTGGAATCGGCGGGCGGCGGGTTGCGGGTCGGCGGCGCGGGCCGATGGCTGGCTGCGATGGAGCCGGGCGAACGCGAGAAAGCCGACCCGGATCGGCTCGCGCTGGCGGCATTGCGCTGGGACGACCGTTTCGGCGACCGGGACGTGTCACTGGTGATCCTGGTCCACGATGCCGATCCAGAGGAGATCCGGCGGGCCCTGCACTGGGCGCTGGTCGACGACGCCGAACTGCGGTTGGTCGAGCGGTCCCCGGAGCGGGTGGCGCGCTGGACAGACCCGTTCGGT
Organism: Nocardia donostiensis; assembly: GCF_002081715.1. Lineage (GTDB taxonomy): Bacteria > Actinomycetota > Actinomycetes > Mycobacteriales > Mycobacteriaceae > Nocardia > Nocardia donostiensis. The sequence continues at coordinate 45,399 of NZ_MUKP01000011.1, forward strand.
GAATGGCACGCCGACCTATGCGAATCGGCTGAAACGGCGGCGACGCCGCCGAGTGGTGAATCGGGCGACCATGCCTGGAAGGAGAGGTAATGAAAGCGGATATACATCCGGACTACCATCCGGTGGTTTTCGAGGACGCGAGCACCGGCAAAAAGTTCTTGACCAGGTCGACCGCGACCGCGGAGCGGACTGTGCGGTGGCATGACGGCAATACCTACCCGCTGTTGGTGGTTGATGTGACCGCGGATTCGCATCCGTTCTGGACCGGAGCCAACCGGGTGCTCGACACCCAGGGCCGGGTGGAGAAATTCGAGCGCAAGTACGGCAAGCGCACGGCCGTCGTGCGATCGGGTAAGGGGCAGAGCTGATATGGCGGTGCCCAAGAGGAAGATGTCACGGTCGAATACCCGTAGCCGCCGGTCGAATTGGCGGGCTACGCCGCCTGATCTGGTGCCGGTTACGGTCGCGGGCACGGTGTATCAGGTGCCGCGCCGCCTGGCGCAAGCGGTGCGGCGCGGTCTGATCGATGTGGAACGGCTCTGACGAAAAGCATGTGGACGCACCCTGTGCGCATGACGCTGCGGGTTCGGCATGTGCTGTGCGGGGCGGGTAGTCGCGGGGGAGGCGTTGAGGCTGCCTGCGACAGCGGGTATCTGGCTCGTCATGGCACTGTTCGTGCCGATCGGCGTAGTCTGCCAGCCCCCTTGACGCGAATTCCCAGGGGGCGAACAGGTTTGGGAGCCGCTCCCGCAGCGGCATCTTTCAAGTCAGTGGCAACTTTTCAGCTATCGAAAGTTGGGGAACTTACCGTGTGATGGGCTGAATCAAAGATTGCGGAATGTTTGCCAACTTCTGAATTGCTGACTGCGAGTTTGTTTTTCGGCACAGTAAAAGACCTGCTGAACTGATGATTTTCCCCAGCCGAGGTTGTAGCCTCATGTGCGAGGGCGGGTTCTCCCGGTCCTGGGAGAACCCGCTCATCGCCAATCTCCGGCCCTCGCCGAAACATTCACCCCGAGCGGTTCCTGCACTTCCCGGCAGTTGAGCGGGTGACAGCCCATCCACCCAGCCGGGTCTCCTGCATCAGCCAAGCAACCTCACTCGCAGAACAGCCCGCGGAACGATCACACCCCGCCCCCGAGCGGCTTATCGCCCGTCCTGGCAGCACAGTCCGGGCATGCCGACGGCAATGACTGCCCGGACACAGGCTCCAACCGACGCAAAACCGCCACCAGCACCGCCACCGGCAACGCGAGCAGCGACAGCGGCCACGGCAACTCCACCTCACCCAGCCGCTCCACCCGCGCGGCCAGATCCGCCACCGTCGCCTCCAGCTCGCTGATCTCCGTGCGCAACTCGCCGATCTGCGCGCGCAACTCCACCAGCTGCGCCCACACCTCACGCAGCATCTGCTCCTGCTCCGGAGTCACGGCCAATCCCCCTCCCGGGTAGTTCTCAGCGCGCGGGCTCGGGCATCGGGCTCCCGCCGTTACCGTTCACCGGGGCAGCCGTATCCCGTCGCGGCGTTCCCGAATCGCCGGAACCCTTGCGGTCGTTGCGCTCCGAGGTCGCGGCGAACTCGCGCCGATCCGGCGCCACCAGCACCGCGGAGATCGGGGCAGCCAACGCGAGCATTCCGATAACGAACATCGGGAACACGAAACCGAACAGTTCCTGGCCTTCGGGCAGGGCGCCGGTCTTGTCGACCGAAACCTTCAGACCCGCGACCCCGATATAGTAGATCGCCGAAACCCCGGCCGCGAAAAGCGCGATCGTGCCCACCCTGGCCAGCGCGAACCGGAACACCTGGAACAGCCACAGGCACAGATTCGCCGCAAGCACCGCGACGACGCCCGCTACCACGATCAGCCACAATGTCAGCTCGGCCGTCCCCTGCACGTCCAGCGCGAGCAGATCCAGATACACCATCGCCCCGCCGCCGATCCCGATCACCGTCGCGCCGCCGATCATCCGTGGCAACTGGAACTCTCGCCCCGCGGTCAGCAGTCCGGCGAACACCGCGAGGACGACGACCACAAGCGAAGCGACCAACAGCGTCACGTCATAGCGCAACGCGCCGCCGGGAACCGAGATACCGAGCAGCGAGATCGCCGTCGACAGCCACAGACCGACACCGCCGATCCCCGCCGCCGCAGCGACCAGCCATACCGGGCGGAACTTCTTTGAACGCCGCCCGTTCACCGCGCACGCCAACCCCACCAGCATGCCGATCACCGACACCCCGATCGACAGCGCGACCAGCCAGTAGCCGAGCGAAAACAGCTGGACCTCAGCCATGCTGAGCGGCCTCCAATTCGCTTTCCTTCAGCTGGGCGATCGCATACTCGGTGACCGCGGCCAGTGCCTGGCGCACCTCCACCGCGTTCCGGGCGTCGATATCGACAATCGGCACCCCCTCGCGGATCGACAGCGCCTCACGCAACTCCGCCATCGGGAAACGCGGCGCGTCCGGAAACCGGTTGACCGCGATCAGGAACGGCAGTTTACGCGCCTCGAAGAAGTCGACCGCCGCGAAACTGTCCTCCAACCTGCGGGTATCAATCAACACCACGGCACCGATCGCGCCGCGGATCAGGTCATCCCACATGAACCAGAACCGACGCTGCCCCGGTGTGCCGAACAGGTAGAGCACCAGGTTTCCCGGCAGGATGATCCGCCCGAAATCCATGGCGACCGTGGTGGTCTCCTTGTCCGGTGTTTTCGCCAGATCGTCGACGCCGTCGGAAAAGCTGGTCACCATCGCTTCGGTACGCAACGGGACGATCTCGGATACCGCCCCGACGAACGTGGTCTTACCTGCGCCGAAACCGCCGGCAACCACGATCTTGGTAGAGGCGGTGCGGGTGTCACTGTCGTTGGACGCGGAGCCCCCCTCAGCTTTCCTATAGGGCACGGAGTCCACGTAATGTCCTCTCCATCAGGGAACGGCGTTCGTCGTAGCTCGCCTGTTCGTTCAGCGTCGAATGCACTCGAAGGTTCCCGTCCACGACCAGGTCGCCGATCACGACGCGGACCATACCGAGCGGGCGATCCAGGTGCGCGGCGATTTCGGCGACCGAGAGCCGATGCACGCCGAGCCGCAGGATCTCGGTGCGGATGTCGCCGGAGGGCCAGTCGATATGCGAATGGTAGGAGATGGTTTCGACAACCGCCTCCAACGGTAGATCGATGGCCGGCTCGGTACGCCCGGAAGTCAGGGCGTACGGACGGACGCGATGTATCGGCCGGTTGTTCGGGCCGGGGCCGTATTGGGACATCGCACGCTCAGACGGGAGTTCGGGCGGTTGCACTCACCACGGATCCCACGCGGTCGACGAGCAACGCCATCTCGTAGCCGATCCGGCCGATATCGTGCGATTTGTTGGCGAGCACCGCCAGATGCGAACCGTTGCCGACGCTCATCACCAGTAGGTACCCGCGTTGCATCTCCACAATCGACTGCATGACCTTGCCGCCGTCGAACAGCTGCGCAGCCCCGGCCGACAGGCTGGCAAGGCCAGCGGTGACCGCGGCGAGCTGTTCGGCCCGGTCGGCAGGCAGATGCGGGCTGGTCGCCTGCAGCAGACCGTCCGCCGAAACCAGGACGGCATGGGACACACCGGGCACATCCCGAGTGAAACGCGCTACCAGCCAGTTCAGATTCTCGTCTGTGCTGTTGCTCTTCGGGTTGGTCATGCAAGCCCTCCGTCGTCTTTATGCTGCGCATCGGCCCGCCCGCTGCGGACCCCACTGAGATGTCTGGTCAGGTTGTTCCGGATCTCCTCTGGATCGCGTGGGCTCTCGTCCTCGACGGGCGCCAGACCGCCCGGTACCAGCTGAGCGCCCGGCCTGCGGATCGGTAGACCACCCGCCGTACGGGAAGTGGTGGTCGGTTTGCTCGCGTCCTCGGCGGCCAGCCAGCCCGCGTCCGCGGGAGAGGACCAGGCTTCGCTCGGCTGGACGGAAGCGGGCTCGACCAGCCATTCGGAGACCATTCGCTGATAGATCGGCGTCGGTGATTCACCACCCACCGGCTGCAACCGGCTGCTCGAGGTCGTCGCCGAAGGCGGATCCCCAGCTGACGATGCGGGCTCCGTCGTAGTCGGAAGCGGCTCCACTCTCGCCGAAGGCGGCTCCCCGGCAGCCGTATCCGCAGCGGACGAGGTCGCCGGAGACTCCACTGCCCGGAACTCACCGGTGCTCGATCCGTTGTCCGTTGGCGCTGGCGCCGCAGCGGGTTCGTCCCGGTCGAAGCCCGGTTTGCGGATCGGCAATCCGGACAGTGCGGTGGTCCGCTGTACCGGTTCGCGATCGGCGTCGGGCTCGGCGGGGGGAGCCGTATGCGGAATGTCCGGGGAATCGCCGGGCTCCGGTTCTTCGCCCTTGGGTGGGAAGCCGGGCAGAGCGTAGGCCTCGGTTTTGTGCGTTTCGGCCCACAGCCCGGTCGGCTCTTCGTCCGGCTCGCGGGAAACCACCGGGTTCGGCCCGGTCAGGGGATCACGGCCGCGGAGGGGCGTCGCCGGACCGAACTGGACGGTGCGTGGTCCCTCCGGGCCGTCGCCGTCGTCGGTCCGGCGCAGCGGCAGCGGGCCGGAATCCACTCCGTTGCCGCCCTGGTTCACCGGAACACCGCCTGCGGGAGTGGCGGTGCCGGACGACTGGTCGGAGGCATCCGCAGGGCGAGTTATCGGACGTCGCTGCGGCAGGCCCGAACTGGTCAGCCCGAACGGCTTGACCTCCCCGGACGGACCGGTGGGCGGCGTCGGCCCCGACTGCGGCAGGTTCGGGACGGGGACCAGTGTGCGCGGCTGCGGCAGCGGCTCTATCGGGCCGGTGAACGTTTTCGTGTCCAGGTTGTCGTCCATCGGCGGGGCGACCAACGCGCCGGGAAGATGAACGCTGGCGGTGATACCGGGCTGCTGGGCCATGGTGGAGGTGCGGCGCAGGCCGACGGTGATGGTATGGCGCTTGGCCAGCCTGCCGACGACGAACAGACCCATCCGGCGGGCGGTTTCGACCGTGACCTCACCACCGGAGGCGAGCCGGGCGTTGGTAGCCTGCAGGTCCTCGGCGGACATACCGAGACCGCGGTCGGTGATCTCGATCAGATAGCCGCCATCAACCGCGCGCGACACCGATACCGCGACCGGGGTGGACGGAGGGGAGTAGCGCAGGGCGTTGTCGATCAACTCGGCGAGCAGATGCTCGATATCGACGGCGGGCTCACCAGCGACGACACCGTCGGGAACGGTGCCGATCTCCACCCGCTGATAGTCCTCGACCTGGGAAACCGCACTCCACAACATATCCGACAGCGGCACCGGGAGCAGCTGGCCGCGGCGCAGCGCGGTACCCGCGAGCACCAGCAGGTTGTCGCCGTTGCGGCGCATCCGGGTGGCGAGGTGGTCGAGCCGGAACAGGCTCTGCAGGCGTTCGCCGTCGTCCTCGTCGTGCTCGAGTTCCTCGATCAGCGACAGCTGCTGTTCCACCAGCGACTGGCTGCGCCGGGACAGGGTTTCGAACATGTTGCCGATCTGCACTCGCAGTCGCGCCTGTTCGGCTGCCAGGTTCAGCGCCTGTTCGTGCATTTCGTCGACGGCGCGGGCCAGCTGACCGATCTCGTCGGTGCTGTGCACCGCCACCGGCGTGATCTCCGGGGTGGCGCCGCCGCCGCGCACCACCGACAGCTCGTTGGGCAGCATCACATGCGCGACCTCTAGCGCGTCGCGCCGCAGCCTGCGCACCGGGACGACCAGGGTGCGCGCCACCGCCAGCGCCAGCGCCAGGCCGGCGAGCAGCATCGCGATGACGATCGCGGTCTCGCGCAGCGCGCTGTTCTGCGCGGTGATGGTGCTGTCTTTCAGGGAACTGTCGATAACGTCCATCAACTGTGCGGCGGTGACGTCGTAGGTGTTCGAGCTGATCTGAAGCGAATCCAGGACCGCCGGGTTGTTCGCCGGATCGGCCGTGTTCTGGCTGAACGTTGCCAACCGGGTCTGAACCGCGTCCAGCAGCGGGCGCATATTGCCCGCCAGATCCGGCAGGATCTGCCCGTACTGGTAGATCATGACCAGCTCGCCGCCCGCGGAGGTCAGCACCCGGGGCCGCATGCTCGGATTTCGCGCCGCTTCGGGGGAGCTGATCACCATGCGCTGCGTGGTCAGCAGTCGGCGGGCGTTGTGAATCGTGGTCAGCTGCAGGAAGTAGCGCTGAATGGTGAGGTCTTCGACCGAGGGGGAGAGCGCGAGCGCGTTACCGATACGCACCGCGATCTCGTCGGCCTGATCGCCGACCATGGTCGGTGAACCGCTGCGCAGGCTGTTGCGCATCGTGGTGCCGATGGCGAGGGCGGAGGAGAGCTCCGAGGTGACCTCAGGGGCGACCGCGCTGCGTTCCACCGCTGTCTCCAGATCGGCCAGCGCCTGATCGAAACGGGCCAGCGCGGCATCGGCCTGCGGATCGCCCTGGCTGCCCCAGGTGGCGGTGGCGGTGACGGCGAGCTGTTCGGTCGCGGCGCCGTAGGCGATGATCGGGCGGATGATGATGGCCTGTTCGGTGGCCGCGTCGAGCAGCTCCAGGGTGCGCAGTTCGTTGTTGATTCGCAGCACCGCGAAAACGCCTGCCAGTAGCACCGGCAGCACCAGCACGATGCCGACCTTGCGGGTGACCGACCAGTTGGACAGGCTGAATTGCCAGGGTCGCGGTGCTTCCATCCGCCTCTGTCGCCTCCGCATCACGATCGACCTCGGCCATGCGCGGCTGTTCTCGATTTCGATTCACACCGCGGAGAACGAACCAGAGGTCTACTTTTTACCGCTCGGAACATACCGTGCAGCGGGGGCAACGGCAATCCGGCAGTCCGCCCGTTAAACCTCGAATATGGGTGCCAGGAACACCTTTCATACCTTTTGCCGCCCGTTAGCACGTTTTCCCGGCAAAGGGACAAATGTGCTGGTCACAGTCAGTGGTCGTGACATGGGCACCCGGTCGGGCAAACCGCGCCCGCGCGCGGGTCGCCATCCGGCGCGCCGCGGGGACCCTCTCAGTCGGCTCTCAGTCGATGTGGTCAAACTGGTGACATGCGCATTCTGGTAGTCGACGACGATCGCGCCGTCCGGGAATCACTGCGCCGATCGCTGACCTTCAACGGCTACACCGTCGACCTCGCTGTCGATGGCGTCGACGCATTGGAGAAGGCAACCGGTCAGCGTCCGGATGCACTCGTACTCGATGTGATGATGCCGCGGCTGGACGGTCTGGAAGTATGCCGTAGGTTGCGTAGTACCGGTGACGATCTGCCGATTCTGGTATTGACCGCCCGGGATTCGGTTTCCGAACGCGTCGCAGGCCTCGACGCGGGTGCCGACGACTATTTGCCGAAGCCTTTCGCGCTGGAGGAATTACTTGCTCGGTTGCGCGCACTACTGCGCCGCCGCGCTCCGGATCAGGGCGAGGCATCGGAGGCGATGCGGTTCGCGGATCTGTCGCTGGATCCGGTGACCCGGGAGGTCTCGCGCGGAGCACGGGCGATCTCGTTGACCCGCACGGAGTTCTCACTGCTGGAAATGTTGATGGCCAATCCGCGCCGGGTGCTGACCCGCGGCCGTATTCTCGAGGAAGTCTGGGGCTACGACTTCCCGACATCGGGTAATGCGCTCGAGGTCTACATCGGGTATCTGCGCCGGAAAACCGAGGCCGACGGCGAGCCCCGGCTTATCCACACGGTCCGCGGCGTCGGCTACGTGCTGCGCGAAACACCGCCTTAGCCAGGTAGCCGACCATGGCCCGCACCCCACGTTCGGCGGCAAAACGCCCCACCGTCGCGACACTCGGCAGATCGTGGCCGGACGAGCCGGCCACGATGCGGCCGCCGACCCCGCTGACCCGGACCGTCTCACTGCGCTGGCGGGTCACCCTGCTGGCTGCCTCGGTGGTGGCGATCGCGGTCGCGGTCACCTCGATCGCGGCCTACGCGATGGTGGCCCGTGCGCTCTACGGCGCGGTCGATGCCCAGCTGCGGGCCAGGTCGGCGACCATGATCAGCGGCGATATCGACAATATGGCCTTCCAGTCGCTCGGTGTCGCGACGCTGTTCTCCAACGATATCGGCGTCGCGCTGATCTATCCGTTCTCGGTATCGTCGCCGCCGTCCACTCAACCGGGCAGTCTGCCGGTGTACATGCCGCCGCAGCCGACGAAACCGCCTATCGGAACCGAGGAAATCGAGGTCGCCCAGGGTAAGCGGCAGACATCGCTGCGCACCTACAACAACCAGCGGGTGCTGGCGCGGCGCATGGATTCCGGTGTGACGCTGGTGATCTCTCAGCGGTTGGAACCGACCCGCGAGGTACTCGACCGGCTGGCCTGGCTGCTGTTCGTGGTCGGCGGCTGTGGGGTCGTGCTCGCCGCCGCGGCGGGCACCGCGGTGGGTCGCACCGGGCTGCGTCCGATCGCCCGGCTGACCGCGGCCACCGAACGTATCGCCCGTACCGACGATCTGACACCGATCCCGGTAACCGGCGATGACGAACTGGCTCGGCTGACCGAAAGTTTCAACACCATGCTGCGTGCGCTCGCCGAATCCCGGGACCGGCAGCGCCGCCTGGTCGCCGACGCCGGGCACGAGCTGCGCACCCCGCTGACCTCGTTGCGCACCAATATGGAACTGCTGATCGCGTCCAGCCGTCCGGGCGCACCGCAGCTGCCCGACGAGGATATGGCCGAACTGCGCGCGGATGTGATGGCCCAGATCGAAGAACTGTCCACCCTGGTCGGTGATCTGGTCGATCTGGCCCGCGAGGACGCGCCGGAAACCGTGTACGAGCGGGTGGACCTGGGCGAGGTCGCCGAGCGGGCGCTGGAACGGGTGCGGCGGCGGCGCGGCAATATCGATTTCGTCGCCGAGCTGCGGCCGTGGTTCGTCTACGGGCATGAGGCCGCGCTGGAGCGCGCCATCCTGAACGTGCTCGACAACGCGGCGAAATGGAGCCCGGCAGGCGAACGGGTCCGGGTGGCCATGACCGAGGTCGGCCGGGGGCTGCTCGAAGTTTCGGTCGGCGACGCGGGGCCCGGTATCGAACCCGCCGAGCGGGAGCTGGTGTTCGAACGCTTCTACCGGACCACGGCCTCACGTTCGATGCCGGGTTCCGGTCTCGGCCTTGCCATCGTCAAACAGGTGGTGACCAAACACGGTGGCACCATCACCATCGACACCTCACCGCGCGGCGGCGCACTCATCCGGATCGTGTTGCCGGGCGAGGTGGGGTCGGTATCGTCACCCGGCGCGGGTGAGGTGAATCGGTGACCGCGTGCTCGGCGTCGGATCGCGACCTCCGCAGGCCCGGGGTTGTCACCGCTCGTGATACGCAGAAAACTGAAAGCACGGTCTCAGTCAGCTCTCAGTCGCCACCGCAACTGTGGACGGTGGACGTGAGAAGAAACGAGAAACCATGACCGAGGATTTCACCCACCGGCCCCCGGGGCCGGACCATACCGCGGTGCCGCCCTCGATGCCGTACCCGGCGGTGACACCGCCGCCGTATTCACCCGAGGGCCCGCCCGAGCCGCCGCACCGCCGCCCGCTGCGCACCGGGCTCGTCGCGGGTGCCGCCGCGCTCGCCCTGGTCAGCGGTGGTGTCGGGGGTGTTGTCGGCGCGCTGGTCGCGGGCTCGGGCGACGGCTCCGCCCCGGTGACCAACGCGCTGGACGTGCCGAAACCGGCGATCGACAACGCCGCCGCCGCACCGGCGGGCTCGGTGCAGGAGGTCGCGCAGCGGGTGCTGCCCGCGGTGGTGATGATCAAGGTGGCCAGCAATCGCGCCGAAGGCGAGGGATCCGGGGTGATCCTGTCCTCCGACGGGCTGATCCTGACCAATAATCATGTCGCCGCCGGTGGTGGGCCGAACGCACGGATGCAGGTGAGTTTCGCCGACGGCAGCACCGCACCGGCCAGAATGGTCGGTGCCGACCCGGTATCGGATCTGGCGGTCATCAAAGCCGAGGGGAAAACCGGTCTGACCCCGGTGGAACTCGGCACCTCCGCCGATCTGCAGGTCGGCGAGCCCGTGATCGCGATCGGTTCACCGCTGGGCCTGGCGGGCACCGTGACCACCGGTATCGTGTCCGCGCTCAACCGCCCGGTGTCGACAACCGGCGAGGGCGGCGGCGATCCGACCGTGCCGAATCCGGTGATCGACGCGATCCAGACCGACGCCGCCATCAACCCGGGCAATTCCGGCGGCGCGCTGGTGAACAGCGAAGGCAAGCTCATCGGCATCAACACCGCCATCGCGACCATGGGCTCGTCCGGGTTGGGTGGCCAGCAGAGCGGTTCGATCGGTCTCGGTTTCGCCATCCCGGTCGACCAGGCCCGCCGGGTCGCCGAGGAGCTGATCGAGCACGGGCACGCGACCTACGCCCAGATCGGCCTGACCGTGCAGCGCGACGAAACGCTGCGCGGGGCAAGGGTATTGGATGTGATGCCGAACGGGCCCGCCGCAACGGCCGGGATCCCGCCCGGTGTGATCGTGACCAAGCTCGACGACCGTTCCATCGAATCCGGCGACGGTCTCGTCGCCGCCGTTCGTTCCCGACAACCAGGAGACAAGGTGAAGGTGACGTATACCGATGAACAAGGCGGTAACGCCAAAACGGTCGAGGTAACCCTCGCCGCCGCTGCCGCGGAAGGGGGCCGCTGATGCAATTGGTTACCGGGGGATGGCGACCTGAGCTCGGCGTGGGCGCTACGGTGAGCACCATGGATATCGATGCTGCTGTCGCGGGACGAGCTCTGGTCGTGGTAGTCGACGATCGGACCGCCCACGGCGGCGAGGATTCGCTCGGCCCGCTGGTCACCGAACTGCTCACCGAGGCAGGGTTCCTGGTGGACGCGTCGGTGTCGGTGCAGGCCGACGAGGTCGCGATCCGCAACGCGCTCAACACCGCGGTGATCGGCGGCGTCGATTTGGTGATCTCCGTGGGCGGCACCGGTATGTCGCCGCGTGACGTGACGCCCGAGGCGACCGCTCCGGTGCTCGACCGTGAATTGCCGGGTATCAGCGAGGCGCTGCGTTCCTCAGGGCGGGTGGCCGGTTCCCTGGATGCGGGTCTGTCCCGCGGGCTGGCCGGGGTTTCCGGCAGCACCCTCGTGGTGAATCTCCCGGGTTCCCGCGCCGCGATCCGCGACGGTATGGCCACCCTCGGTCCGCTGGCGAGCCGCGTGATCGGTGAGCTCTCCGGTTTGGACGAGTGAGCAACCCGGATTCTTCCGACGTCCCCCGCACGGCATACCGCCGGGCGGGGGACGCCGCGCGTCTGGACCGGATCTTCGGTGAAGTGCTGCCGCGAACCACGGCCGACGAACGCGGTGACGACCGGCCTTCCGGCGGCGATTCCGACAACTGGCTGCGCTCTCAGGTCCCACCACATCACGGGCACGGCGGTTAGCAGGCGGCGGCCCGCCGCGTCCGGTGCTGCGCTGCTGGCGACCGGGGTGTTCGCCCCGGCGCTGCGCTGGGCGTGTGGCAGCGATCTGCATTCGACCCGTCTCGCTTTCGTACGGTGTAGATCGTATTTTATTGTGGCACTTCGCGGTCTGTTTTCCCGCTTCGGGGGTAGCTGGAATGGCGAAGTCCATTTATGCATGCGCGGTAATATGTGCATTTTTAACTGTGTGATTTGTATCACTTGCGCAGTGTTGGAGCGGGAGTTACCCGTTCTGTTACCCGCGGGCAATGTTCGGTTGGCCTGCGCAAACGGCTGGTCAGAGGGATGTTCTGCCGGGTCCTTGCGGTAACGGTGCTGCACCGGAATAACAAGTAGTTACACGCAGGAAACGAATCTGAGACATACTGAGCGCGGCCCGAGAGGACTTGTCCGGCCTCGAGGGTTGCAGTTTGCTGTTCACAATTTGATGAGGGAAGTATGAGCGAGAATCGCGCCACGATCGGGCGAAACCAGGCCCGGGTCGCTGGCATCGGAGCTGCCGCAGCTGTCACCATCGGTCTGCTGTCGACCGGTGCAGCCAACGCCGATACCTTCGTGCCGTTGCCGGACGGCCATCGCGCCGGGCCGGGGGTGACGCTGACACGCATAGGGGAGCACGCCTTGATCTCGCCGTCCATGGCGGCCAACGGCGCAGGTCGTGTCGTATGGGTATCAGGTAACGCGATCGCCGACGTAACGGTGACGCCGGAGGGCGAAGTCGGACCGAGCAACGGCCCGTCCGGTGCTGACGGCACCAACAACTCGTCCACACATGGTGCTTCGCAGCTGAACACCGGTTATATCGTCGGCTGCCAGGTGAGCATCGCCGACGACGCGATCGGAGCGGGCCTGTCGGGTGGTATCGACCTCGACGGCGCCTCGGTCGGCGGCTCGATCGGGGTGAATCTGGGCCCGGGTGAGGTCAAGTTCGTGCAGATCGACTACAAGGACATTCTGCAGCCCGGCCGCTACTCGGTCGAGTACCAGGACACCGAGATCCAGATCCAGGGTTGTGCGGGTTATGCGCAGGCGCGTGCCTACACCGTGGTCGAGATCGTCGGTGACCACTACTCGAAGACGACCCTGTACGGCCAGCCTTTCAGCATCGGCTGAGCAGACGTCTGCGGCGAGCGCCGCGCGGCGGTCCGCAACCGGCCGCGCCCTCGACGCCGTCGAGCCCGAAACGAATCCTCTTCGCGTGCAGCGAAACTCGACCCTCGAAGGGTGAAACCATGTTCAACCGTAAGAAATTGGCGCGTCTCGCTGGTGCGGGCGCTGCTGCCACCGTGGCGATGGGCCTGTTCTCCACCGGCGCCGCCAATGCCGATACCTTCGTTCCGCTGCCGGGCGGCGAGATCGTGAAGACCTTGTCCGACGGCACCATGGTGACGGTGCGACTGGTCGGCGAATCGGCCACCATCAGCCCGTCGATGGGCTCCACCCCGCTGCATCGCAATGCCTGGGTCTCCGGGAGTGCCCAGGTGGAGATCGCGGGTGGGAACGCTGAGGGCGGTAGGATCCGGCCCGGTTATGTGGTGGGCTGCCAGGTCAACATCTCCGGCGGCGGCGCGTCGGGCGGCGTCGAAGGCTCCGTCGACTGGAGCAACGGCGAAAGCGTCGTTCCCGGCGTCGGCGCCAACACCGGTGGCGAGCTCACTCTCGGTCCGGGCCAGGCCAAGTCCTTCCACCTGCTCGATCTGGAAGGACCGGACGATTACGGGGACGAGGACCACAAAACCGGAAACCGTTTCAACGGCAACAGTGGTTCGGTCACCTGGTCCGACTCCACCATCGGCCTGACCGGTTGCGGCGGCTACGCGCAGGCGCGCGCTTTCGTGAGCGTCTCCGTCGAGACCGAGCATGTGCGGAGCACGGTGACGCTGTGGGGCCAGCCGTTCAGCTTGGGCTGATCTCCTACTGCTCGGACTGATCTCCAGCCGGGCGCAAGCAAATCCCCAGCCTTGGTAAGGGTACGGGCTCGTCACCACAGTGACGAGCCCGTACCCTGGGGTTATCGCATTGTCTACCAGGGCAATTGCAGCGTCTGAAGGTTGCAGGATCGACCCGGCTGGGAGACGGCGTAACTTTTCCGCAACCTTCCCCTCACTATGGCGACATGCTCCGGCAGCGGCAGCGTCCTCCAGAGTTCACCAGTTGTGCTATTTCGGGTTCATCTGGCGGACAAGGCGATCGCCGAAGCTCCTACTGAGCCTTTTAGTAGGCACTCCATCCTCGGTGCTCGAGGTTGGTCTCGCTGAAACCTGATGAGGGGAAGTATGAGCAAGAACCGCACCACCGGTCTGCGTCGCGGCGCACGCGCCATGGGCGTCGGCGCTGCCGCCACCGTGGCGATGGGCCTGTTCTCCACCGGTGCCGCCAATGCCGATACCTTCGTCCCGCTGCCCGACGGTGAGCGGGCCGGACCCGGCGTCACCGTCAAGCGCATCGGGGAAAGCGCCCTGATCTCCCCGTCCATGGCTGCCAACGGCGCGGGGCGGGTGGTCTGGGTGTCCGGCACCGCGACCGCCGATGTCACCGCTACTCCCGAAGGTGAACCCGGCCCGGAGAACGGCCCGGCGGGCGCTCCCGGCACCAACAACTCCTCGACGCACGGCCTTTCCCAGCTGAACACCGGCTACATCGTCGGCTGCCAGGTCAGCATCGGCGACGACGCGATCAGCGCCGGTATGTCCGGCAGTATCGACCTCGACGGCGGATCGGTGGGCGGCTCCATCGGCCTAGAGCTCGGCCCCGGCGAGGTCAAGTTCGTTCAGATCGAGCTGAAGAACATCCCGAAGGCGGGCACCTACTCGATCCAGTACCAGGACGTGGAGATCCAGCTGCAAGGCTGCGCCGGTTACGCGCAGGCGCGCGCCTACACCGTGGTCGAGATCATCGGCGACCACTACTCCAAGACCACCCTCTACGGGGCGCCGTTCAGCATCGGCTGACTCAGCACCGGTCGCTACCCCGGCCCGTGGTGAGCCGTCATCACCAACCACATCTTTATTCGCTGCTGCGACTTCAACCCCAGAGGGGCAATACACAATGATCAACCGTAAGAAAATGGCGCGCCTCGCCGGTGTCGGCGCCGCCGCCACCGTGGCGATGGGCCTGTTCTCCACCGGTGCCGCCAACGCCGATACGTTCGTTCCGCTGCCCGGTGGCGAGATTGTGGAGACGCTGCCCGATGGCACCGCGGTGACCGTTCGCATGGTCGGTGAATCGGCCACCATCAGCCCGTCCATGGGTGCCACCCCCGTGCACCGCAATGCCTGGGTCTCCGGGAGCGCCCAGGTGGAGATCGCGGGCGAGAACGTCGAGGGCGGCGAGATCCGGCCCGGCTACGTCGTCGGTTGCCAGGTCAATATCGCCGGGGGCGGAGTCGAAGGCGGCGCCTCCGCTGAGGGCACCTGGGACGGCGAGTCCGTCGGCATCGGCGCCGAGAGTGGCGGCGAGCTGTCTCTCGGACCCGGTCAGGCCACATCGTTCTACATCCTCGACATCGAGGAGCCGGACGACTACGGCAACGAGAAACACGAGCGCCGTAACAAGTTCAAGGGCAACAGCGGCAGCGTGACCTGGGCCGACTCCACCATCGGCCTGAGCGGCTGCGCCGGCTACGCGCAGGCGCGTTCGTTCGTGCAGGTCAAGGTCGAGACCGAGAACGTCGTGTCGGTCGTCACCCTGTGGGGCCAGCCCTTCAGCCTCGGCTGAGTCGAGCCCGCAATCAGGAATCCCCAAGGGGCCTGCCGCTCATGGTGGCAGGCCCCTTGTCGTGCAGAGCTCAATGGAATACCACCGTGAGGGCAGTGCTCAGGGAGGCCGCCGCCACCGTCGCCGCGTCCCGGGAGCTCATCGCCACCAGCACGACCCGTTCGGCGGTGCTCGAACGGGTCTCCTGATGCTTCGGTGAGCCGGAGACCAAGACCACGGCGGCGTTGCTGGCCAATATGCGCGCATTCATCGGCGCGGATTCGGTGGCGGCGATCACGTCCACCCGGTCACCGCCCCGCAGGATGCCGGTGACGGCGTTGTCGGCGAGCCGGATGGGCACGATCCGCCCGTCGCTCGTACCGGTGGCTGTCGCGGCCAGCCGCGGCCCTACCACGCGCAGATCGGTGACGACTTCGCCGGCGCGCATCGCCGCGGCAAGGACAGCCCCGGTCAGCGTGCTCGGATCGCCGACCGCACCTGCGGGTAATGCGCCCGGTTCGTACGAGGCAGTGCGCAGGTCGGAAGTCTGCAAGAGATGACCCGGCGGTAGGTCGCGGGCGGCGACCAGCACCGGGACGCGCTCGCTGTCTGCGGTCCCGCGGAGGAACAGCACGATCGCGGCGAGTGCGAACACCGCGGCGAGCACGCGCCTGGCCAGCGTTCCGTCCGCCCACGACGGGCGGTTCCACAGCGTTTCCCGCCAGGTTTCGCCGTGGCCGAGGCGACCCCGGCCGAGTTGCCCGAACCGGGTGCTTCGGCGCGACGGGGTGAATGATCGGGACATACGCCGATCGTATGGCTGATATCACAGCTCATCGCCTGCTACACAGCCGGTTGTGGACAACCCGCGGGCTGTGGAGAACTCGGCCAGGAAGACGTCGAGCGGGTAGCGAACTCTGCCGCTGCCGCTGCCCGTCAGCTGGCGGCGGCAGCCGGTGCGGAGCCTGCGCTAGAGGACGACGAATTCGCCGATGACGAGTCCGAGCCCGATGAGCTGCTCGACCCGCTGTCGGACTTGGCGGAATCGCTGCTGGATGCGGACTGAACGGACCCCCCGCGGCTGTCGGTGCGGTAGAAGCCACTGCCCTTGAAGACAATGCCCACCGAGTTGAACAACTTGCGCAGCTTGCCTGAGCACTCCGAGCAGACGGTCAGCGCCTCATCGGTGAAGGACTGAACGATGTCGAAGCGGTTATCACACTCGGTGCACGCGTATGAATAGGTTGGCACTGGATCCTCCGCGGTCTTTCGTCGGTCTAGCACTCTACAGCTGACAGTGCCAACACCGCTAGCCGGGCCTTTCATTCCGCGCTATCCGGAAAACCGCTGTTCGGAACGTCACTGTCCGAAAAGTCACTGCCTGCTGCCCGGGAGACCGTCAGTGCCGTCCCTGCCGCCCGGCTCCGTGGTGGTCGGCCCCGGCTGCGGTATCGGGCTCGCCGAGCCGACGCAACCCACCGTAGGGCGTCAGCGCCCAGCCCATCCGCACATCGTGCGCCTCCTCCGGGAGCCGCTCGACCACTTCCTCGTCACGTACCACCACGACCAGGCGGGCTGCCGGGTCGGCGGCGAGCAGCGTCCGGTCGTAGTAGCCTGCGCCCCGGCCCAGCCGCACCCCACGCCGGTCCACCGCCAGCGCAGGCACCAGGATCAACTCGGCGCGGGCGATCGTCACGGCAGGCAGCGCGGGCCCCGTGGGTTCGAGCAGCCCGAACCTGGCCCGTCGCAGGTGTGCGGTCCCGGTGTACTCGGCCCACTCCAGCGGCCCGGTCTGCCCGGTCACCGGAAGTAGCACTCGGGCGCCCGCCGTGCGCAAAGCGTCCAGCATCGCGGTCGAACCAGGTTCTCCGCGGACCGGAACATAGGCGCACACCCATTCACCCGGATCGATATGCCCGGCCGTAGCTGCCAGAGCCGTCGCTTCCGCCAGACGTTCGGACTCGGCCAGCGCGGCCCGCCGCGCCAGAATATCGCCGCGCCAGGCATGTTTATCGCGCTCACCGGGCATCTTCACACTGATCACCATAGGCTCATGCCGATACCGGCCGGCTGGGAAAGTCCGTGTCGCGGCGGCGTCGAGCCGTTTGGGCGGCGATATCGACCGATAGGGTGTGCATATGACAGCAAAAGCCGGAGAGCAGGGTAACGGTTTATCCCCGGCGGCGGAAACTGGTTTCCGCACCGCCATTGTGCCGGCGGCCGGGTTGGGAACTCGTTTCCTGCCCGCCACCAAAACAGTTCCCAAAGAGTTGCTGCCGGTGGTGGACACACCCGGTATCGAACTGGTCGCCGCGGAAGCTGCCGAATCCGGCGCCAAGCGGCTGGTGATCGTCGCGGCACCCGGTAAAGACGGAGTTGTCGCGCATTTCGTCGAGGATCTGGTGCTGGAGAGCACGCTCGCCGAACGCGGCAAATTCCATCTGCTGGAAAAAGTGCGCAAAGCTCCCGGCCTGCTCGATGTGACTTCGGTGGTACAGGATGAACCACTCGGGCTCGGTCATGCCGTTGCCCAGGTCGAGTCCGTGCTCGATTCCGACGAAGACGCGGTGGCTGTTCTGCTGCCCGATGATCTCGTATTGCCCTGCGGGGTACTGGATGTGATGAACCGGGTGCGGCGAAAACGTGGCGGCTCGGTACTGTGCGCGATCGACGTGCCCAAAAACGAGGTGAGCGCTTACGGTGTCTTCGATGTCGCGCCCGTCCCCGACGCGGAGAACCCGAATGTGTTGCGGGTGAAGGGCATGGTGGAGAAACCGAGCCTGGGCGAAGCCCCGTCGACTTTCGCCGCGGCCGGACGTTATCTGCTCGACCGCGCGATCTTCGATGCGCTGCGGCGGATCGGGCCGGGCGCAGGCAATGAGCTGCAACTCACCGACGCGATCGCCTTGCTGATCGCCGAAGGCCATCCGGTTCATGTGGTGGTGCATCGTGGGTCGCGCCATGATCTGGGAAACCCCGGCGGCTATCTTCGTGCTGCGGTGGATTTCGCGCTGGAACGGGACGATTACGGTCCCGCGCTGCGTGAGTGGCTGCAGCGCCGGCTGAGTTCGGACTGGAGTCCGCAACTCACCGCCAACGTTTGAGATCGCCGCAGTGCGAAGAACATCGGGAAGGGCTGGATGCGCTCGGTTGAGGATCAGCAGATCAAGGTGACGGCCGCGGCGGTCGCGCCCCGGCCGGTCCGGGTCGCGATCTCCGAAGCTCAGGGCCTGCTGTGCGCCGAGGACGTGGTCACCGAACGTCCGCTGCCAGGGTTCGATCAAGCAGCCATCGACGGGTACGCCGTCCGCAGTGTCGATGTCGCCTCCGCCGGAGCCGATATCCGGGACGAAGACGGCGAATTGGTGGATCTGACGTTGCCGGTGGTCGGAGAGGTGATCGCCGGTTCCCGTCAGCCGATCCGGTTGCAGCCCCGCCAGACCGTGCGCGTCGACACCGGCGCGCCGCTGCCGACGTTGGCCGACGCCGTGCTGCCACTGGACTACACCGACGGTGGCCGCGCCAGGATCAAGGTGTACGAACCGGTGCGCTCCGGTGATTACGTGCGCCGCGTCGGCGACGATGTGCAGCCCGGCGATATCGCCGTGCGCGCGGGCACCATTATCGGCGCCGCGCAGGTCGGCCTGCTCGCTGCCGTCGGGCACGACAAGGTGCTGGTTCATCCCAGGCCCCGGCTGTCGGTGATCTCGGTGGGTGGCGAGCTCATCGATATCGACCGCACGCCGGGTCCCGGCCAGGTATACGACGTGAACTCCTATGCGTTGGCGGCCGCCGCGCGCGATGCGGGCGCGGACGTCAATCGGGTCGGCATCGTCGATACCGATCCGCGCCGGCTACGTGACGTGGTGGAAGGCCAGTTGGTGCGTTCGGAGGTAGTGGTGATCGCCGGAGCGGTCGGCGGCTGGGCCTCCGAACAGGTCAGGGAGGCGCTGGAGGGTCTCGGTGAGCTCGAGATCGCGCGTGTGGCCATGCATCCCGGTTCGGTACAGGGTTTCGGCAGGCTCGGTCGCGACGAGGTGCCGACCTTCCTGCTTCCCTCCAATCCGGTCGGCGCGCTGGTGGTGTTCGAGGTGATGGTGCGGCCGCTGATCCGGATCGCGCTGGGCCGCAGGCAGCCGATGCGCCGGATCATCCGGGCCAGGACCATCACCCCCATTCAGTCCATGGCCGGGCGCAAGGGCTATCTGCGTGCCCAGCTCATGCGGGACGAGGCCACCGGCGAATACCTGGTGCAGCCGCTCGGTAACGGGGCGGGCCCGTCTTCGCATCTGCTCGCCACGCTGGCCGAGGCCAACAGCCTGATCGTGGTCGACCCCGACGACACCGAGATCCGCACCGGAGACAAGGTCCGGGTCGCTTTTCTGGCGCAGCGCGGCTGAGAAGTGGAGTCGATGAACGTATTCCGGGCCGCTCAGCATCCTGGCTGGCCTGCTCATCTCGGTCCGGTGCGCGTAGCGGCCGGGCAGGTATCGCTGCGGCCGGTGCGGTTGCGGGACGCGGCGGCGTGGAGCCGGATCCGGTTGCGTGACCGGGAACATCTGGAGCCGTGGGAGCCCACCGGCCGGGGCGCCTGGGAGGCGCGCAACCACGCATCGAACTGGCCCCCGCTGTGGTCGAGCCTCAAGGCCGAGGCCCGTCGGGGCGCGATGATCCCACTGGTGATCGAGGTGGACGGGGCTTTCAGCGGACAGTTGACGGTGGGCAATATCGTGCGCGGCGCGCTGCGTTCGGCCTGGATCGGCTATTGGGTGGCCAAGGATCTCGGCGGTCAGGGCGTGGCGACCGCGGCGTTGGGGCTCGGGCTGGATCATTGTTTCGGCCCCGTCGGGCTGCACCGGGTCGAGGCAACGGTGCGGCCGGAGAATCTGGCCAGTCAGGCGGTGTTGCGCAATGTCGGGTTCCGCGAAGAAGGTCTGTTGCGTAGGTATCTCGATGTCGACGGTGCGTGGCGGGATCATCTGCTGGTCGGGTTGACAGCGGAGGAGCTGACCGGGACGGTTGTGGACCGGTTGGCGCGAGAAGGGCGGTTGACGCGGAAGTGACCCGGTGACGGGAAAATCGTGCGAGAGGACTGCCCATGGTGGAAATGTGACGCATGTGGCCTATGTGCACGGCGCGCCTGCCGTGTCGCACCCCTACTCGGAATTAACCTACGGACGACGGTGGTGCGCCCTGTGCCATCGGCGGGGAGCCCGCGCCGCATCCGGCGACCGAGCCATAGAGGAGGAAACCGCGGCGGGGGCACGCACGGTTCACGGCGTGGGCCGGGACTCGACCAGGCGCGACGGAGGTGCTGACGACGATGCCGAATTCGATCCTCTGGATCGGCCTGGTCGTGCTCTGGGTCTTCGTCCTGTTCCCGATCCTTGCCGACCGCCACCCGAGAATTCGAAGGACCACCGACGCCGCACTGGCAACCCGCGTACTGCATCGCGGAGGTTCCAAGCGGCGCACCAGAAGTGGGCATGCCGCCGGGCGCGACAGCGTCCGGTCGCGGCGGCTCACCCGAGCGCACAGGAAGCGTCATCACGCCGATGATGTGGAGGATCGGATGACGACATCGGCCGACGAGCCCGTCACCGAGGCTGACGAAGAGACCACCGTGGCGGCCGACGCAGCCGCCGGCCTGGACCCGGACGAGACCACCGGCAGTACAGCGGCCGCGCCTGTCGACGACGATCTCTGGGACAACGCCCCCGAATACGACGCTGCCGACACTGCCGATTTTGTCGACGATTTCGATAACACCGATCCCGAGACCGGCGACTCGGAGATCGCAGGCCCGGACAGCACCGATCGTGAGCTGTGTGTCGAAGACCGTGACGACCGTGATTTCGCGGCCCCCGGAGATACCGTGCACGACCCGACCCGGCCCCCGCCCGCTCGTATCCCACCGGCCAGGTCTCCGGCGCCCCTGGCCGCCCCCTACCCCGAAGACGAACCCGATTTCGTCCCCTCTCGTAGGGGCCGCGGCGGCTTCGACCCGGAGGCCGATGCCATTGCCCGCGCCGCGCGCTACACCTTCCGCCAGCGCGCCGTGCTCGCGCTGGTGCTGGGCACCCTCCTGTGCGGCGGGCTCGCAGTCGCGGTCTCCCCGAACTTCTGGTGGGGCTGCGCGCTGACCGCCACCGTGCTGGTGACCTACCTGGCCTACCTGCGCAGGCAGGTCAGGATGGAAGAGGAGATCCGCCGCCGCCGCAGCGCCCGGCTCAGCCGCGAACGGGAGCGCCGCAACCCGCGCGACACCGAGTACACCAGCCGAGTACCGCATCGCGGGATGGACCGCGACACCGCGCGCGCCCTGCGCCGCCGCTCCGAACTGCTCGACTTCGACGACGAGGACCCCGCCTTCGAGCACCTCGACCCCTACGACGCCACCGCGGCCCGCGCCGCAAGGCACCGCGCAGCCGGCGGCGACATACGCCGCGCCGCCGGTGCGTGACCACCTACCGTTACCGCAGGTAAACACCTCGATTCGGAGTCTGGCCGGGTCTCCTGCTAGAGTGGCACAGCGCGGTTCCGCGGAACCGCACGGGGCTATAGCGCAGTTGGTAGCGCGTCTCGTTCGCATCGAGAAGGTCAGGGGTTCGATTCCCCTTAGCTCCACTCCACTCGGGGCGAGGTGTGTTCGCGGAAAGCGCGAACGGTCTCGCTCCGTCGTATTTTCTGGGGGTGCAACCTCAGGCCCGCCCGGAGGGCTTCGCCCTGGACCCCGAGCTGTGGTTCAGTTTTCGAGTAAGGTTCCGCAACTTTCACGATAGAAACCCCTGACCAGAAGAAGGTCAGGGATGTTTTGTCTCAGGCTGCTCTTCCCAGGCCGCCTACACCCGCTGGTTCGGCAGCGCCCAGCCCTGGCTACGGCACGCAACCATCGAGCATGCATTGTTCCCTGGGGCAGCGGGTGGTGTAGCCGCCGTTGCGAAGATGGTCTGCCCGGTGAGCTGACGTGGCGAACATTCACGCGCTAGCCGTCACTCCAGGTGGGTGTGCCGTAGACATTGAGCTTGTCGATGCCGTGGTCGGCGGAGAAGCCCAGTCCGACTCCCGCGTAACGCCAACTCGCACCACAGGACTCTGCTGCCTGGGCGAGGGCCTCGACGGCGTGGGCGCTGCCGTGGTGGCGGGACGCGAGTCCGCTCACGACCCCGGTCAGGTCGGTGCCTCGCCGTGCACCCAGGTAGAGCGTGAAAGTAGAGGTGTCTTCACTGCGTGTACAGCAGACCAAGATGTCGTGCCGGTGGAACCTGGCCGCATCGACGCCACACCGGACGAGTTCGGACAGCACTTCCCATGCCGCATCGCCGAAGTAGCGGGTCAGTTTCATCGGCACGGCGACATCGTTGTACCGGGCCCTCAGGTAGATCTTGTGGTTCACCGCACCGTGCGCGTCCACCTCGATTGCGACGCCAGCAGGTTTGATGAACTTCCCGTCGTCGGGTACGGACGCCAATTCCGCGAAGCCGGGCCATACCTTGCGCAACCGGTGCAGTGCCCCTGGCACGATCGTCGGAATGCCGTATACCTTCAGGCGAGCTGCATGATGCGGTGCCGAGGTGTGCTGGACGATCCCTATCCATGTGGCCGAGCGATATAGGGCCGGGACTTTCGCGGGGTCGGGATACAGCGTCGTGACGAAGGATTGCAGCATGTCGGCGACTGTCTCGTCTCCGTTCGGCAACCAAGCCACCAGATCACGGATCGCGGCGATTTGAGCGGTGACGCGCGAGCCGAACCGTGTCTCCTGCGTCGCGTTCTCCGTGGTATAGCGAATGGCAGGTGTGTACTCTCCTCGGCCACCGGACACACTGACTTCTAACGGAATACCGGAGAGAGTCAGCGTGCTGGCTCGGCCGCCATCCGGCGCTCGTGCATCCAGCTGTCCGCCACAGGCGCGTTCCACCATGGCCCGAGTGGACGCCGGGTCGCAACCCAGCGCCAACCGCTCGGCCACATCCACCAGGTATTCGCCGGCAGCCCCACCCACCACTATCGTCAGACTTGCTCGAGGGGGGGCGGGGCTGGGACTGCGGGCGGGGTGGCAGGTGCGGAGCGCTGCTGAGTGGGCGGTGCGGGCGGATCGGGCGGCGCCTCCTGAGTCGGTCCGGTAGCCGTGTCGACACCGGACGGGTGGAAGAAGCCTTGGAACGCGCCGTAACTGCCGCGGCCGTCGTCGACGGGGTTGTTGGTGTCCAGCGGGACCATCTGACCGCTGGTGATGGTGTACAGACCGTCTGGGGTGACGACGACAAGGGCGCTGCGGTTTTCCCATTGAACTACGTCACCGGTGCGCAGATTGCTGGCGTCGACGGCAGTCCAGGGGGCGCCAGGCGTGGCTTCGCCTGGAGTTCCCGCGTAGGCGGCGCGGGCGTCGCTGCCGTTGGGGTTGTTGACCGCTCTGTTGAGAGCCTCGGCGACGGTGCTGGACACCTTTTGGGTGGTGCCGTTGGGGAGTTGGGCATCCACCATGCCATTGGCATTGATGACCGGTGGGGCGTCGGTGGGAGCGGGCGCGGTGACACCTGTGGGCGGAGACTGGGCAGCCGCCTGCTGAACCTGTTGTTGCTGTTGTTGCTGCTGCGCCGCTTCTTCTTCGCGCTCCTCCTTGCGTCTGTCGTCTTCCTCCCGCCTCTCCTGCATTGCTTGCATCATCTGGGGGATCATCCCCATCATTGCCATCAGCGGCATCATGCCGAGGCCAGGATTGCCGCCGCCGGAAGCAGCGGCGGGCTGGACGGTCGGCTGGGCTCCGGTGCCGGGGTCGGTGTTCTGCCCTGAGTCGTTCGACGAGGAATCGGTTGCGCCCTCCTCTTCCTGCTTGCTGGGGTCGGAACCATAGTCCGGGGGTGCATTGAGCAGGTCGTCGATATCCTCCGGGCTGCCGGGAGTGGGCTTGCCATCCGGGTTGGTGGGGTCATCCGGGTTGGTGGGGTCGCCCGGATTGGTGGGATCGTTCGGGTCGGAGGGTGTGGGTGTCGGCGTGGGGGTAGGTGTCGGCGTGGGCGTCGGTACAGGTGTCGGTACAGGTGTCGGTACGGGTGTGGGTACGGGTGTGGGTACGGGTGTCGGCGTGGGTGTGGGCGGCGTGGGATCGTCGATGTCAAGGGCCGCGTCCTGGAATTTCTTGGTCGCTTTTGCGTACTCTTCGTCCCATTCCGCGGCTCTATCATCGATAGCCTTGACATAGAACCGCTGTTCGGCCTCTGCAGTCAGATAGAACTTGCCGTCCTCGCCTTTCTTGTAGGCGGTGATCTTGAGCGGGTTGCCCTCCGTATCCCTCCCGCCCAGATTGTATATGAGGTTGTCTCCGTCCCGATTGAGCTTCGTTTCATGCTCAGTATTTTCGAACTCGAATTCGAGTTGTTGGTTGAGGTAGTCCTTGATGCCCTTCAAATTCTTGAAGGTTTGGCTGTTTGTTACCGCAGAGTCTTCGGTCTTGACGTCGACTTTTTCGAGTTCGGTCTCGTGGTCATTCTGCCGGTTTTCCAGTTGGGTTTTCAAGTCGTCTTCATGGTTTATTACTTCTCCCCAGCCCTCCGGGGATGTGATCCTTTCGTCGTCGAGGATGTTGCTGAAGTCCGGTGCGGCCTTCGGGTTACGGGCGCCGAGTGTGTCGAACCCCCACTGCATCGTGAACTCGGTGTCCTGGATCAGCGCTATAAGATCCTCACTGGCGCCTCTCGGTATATGCAGCTTTACTTCATGTAGATGCTTTTGATCGTCCTCGCTGGGAAGTTCTTCTTCGTACTCCCCGAATTCAATCTCTTCGGCCTCTTCTTCCCGCTCGTTCTTGGCTGCGACGACATCTGTTGTGTCACCGGTGTGAAGTGCGTTGACGAGCTCCCGGTATTTGTCGTTCTCGTCCAAGTTCTGATAGCGGCTGGCGTTGACAAGCTTCTGTATGACACCGGGGTCGAGTTGCTCCATGGCCGTCTCGAAATCGGCTGCATTCAATTCGTCCAGCGCATCCAGCGATTTTTGGGCTTCGCCGTCCCCGGCCATGCCGTCGTTGCCGTACCACCCCCCCTCACTGTCATAACCTTCTATCTCTTGGACAGCATCTTCTGCCGCTCCCATCAGGCTCTCCTCTGCTCGCTGGAGCCCGCGGCCCCCTCCTGACCTTTCAGAATGTCAGCTATGGGCGGAGGAGCCCCACCGCGACCAGCTGAACCAACGCTGACGGAGTTGAGACGGGGAACGCCGGGATCGATACGGGGGCCACTGTCGAGACCCGGGACCGCCGTACCTGTGCCGGTCGTGTTCGTCGCCTGCACCGCCGATGCACCCGCCGCCGAGAACAATGGATGCTCAACTATCTGGCCATAGGTGTAGTACGCATCGCGTAGAGTCTGCCGGTCGGGTTCACCTGCCGCGAGTAACAGCAGCAGTTCGACGGCGCGGCGCTCGAAAACCATGCTGCGCAGGGCTGCGGTGCCGGGGGTGTCCAGGCGGGCGCCGACAGGAACGTGGGACACGTCCACTCGCCGTGACTGCAGTGCCGCCGCCAACACACCATCGGCGACCCGTATCTGGTCCCACCAACTCGCCGGAACCGGCCGACCGGAGCGCAGCGCGTCGAGAATCTGTCGCCGCCAGGCACGGTGTTCGGAGACCCGCCCGTCGCCGACAGAGACGGCGGTGCTCACCTGCGCGTCCGCGGCGCGCGCCAACTCGAGGCAGGTGGCTTTGATATTGGATTCGGATACCTGAGCTGCCTGGTGCGCCAGCTTTTTCGGGCCGGATAGCGCGAGCCGATCGACCAATCCGGCACCGAGCGAGCTGAGGTCGACGGCCGACTCGGCTGCGGGCACCCAGCCCTCGAGGGCGACGTTGTCGCCGAGAGCCGCGCGCAGGTTGTCCGGGATTGCCGTGGACGACACCAGGGCGCTGATCCGGGCGTTCATCCAGCGACCCTCCAGCAGACCGATCTCAGCGAGTATCCGGGCCGGGTCGCTTGTGCCTTCCAGTGCGGTGATGGCCTCCCGTTTCGTGGGTTCGAGGACGAAGTCCCACCGCCACGGGAGGACGACCTCCACGGGCAGGAACAGTCCGGGAGGCAGCCAGCCGCGCCCCTCGGTGGAGGTCAGCAGAATGAGGGGCCCGTCGGAAGTGCGTCCTACCCCCACCGCCCACTCCAGACCAGGTGTCGAATCTGCTACCTCGGCGAGGATCGCGCCGAGCAGGGTACGGGCGAGCAGCAGATCATCGTCGACCTGCTCACCCACCACGAGCGACGGTAGTGACTGCCGGTCTTTGTCCGCATGTACCGCTGCTGCCAAGGGGCCGGTCGGCAAGGGCGCCGGGATCCTGCCGCTCATGTTTGCACCGCTGGGGACGGGCGCCGCCGGGATCGGGCCGGTCGGCAGCGGCGCCGGCCCTGAGGGCATGCCCGTGAAACCGTTCGCGTCGGTGGCTGTGCCTCCCGGTATATCGGCGGTGCCGGGCTCCGGCATGCCGACCGAAAGCGGCGTGGGCCCGGTGGGTGCACTCCCGTCGAGCTGCGGCACCCATGGGGTGGGTGTCGGGGTGGATGCCGTGGGTGACCAGGGTGACCAGGCGGATGTGGCGGGTGACGGATCGGATGTGGTGGGTGGCGCAGCTGAAGTGACAGGTGGCGTGGAAGCCGGCACGGAGTGGCCGGTCTGGTCGGGAACGCTCGCGGTATCGGGTACGGATGCGGAAGGCTGTGCCGGTTGCGTGCCGTTCACCATCGGTGTGTCCGGACCCGGGCGCACGTGCGGGGCGGAATCGGGGAGCGCGCCGGGGGTCGGACCGGCCGGGACTGCGTCGGCGAAACCAGACGACTGGTTGATGTAGCCCCCGGAGTTCTGATCGTTGTCTTCGAATGCCGCTGCCGCTGCAAGCAGTGCGTCTCGTGACTGCTCATGGTTGGCGGCGAGGTGTTCCGCAGCGGCGTGACGTCTGTCGTAGTAGTCCGTCAGAGCCGCTCGGACCGGGTCGGCAATCGTGCCGTAGCCAGAGGGGAACTCGGCGAGCCAAGCATGTGGGATTTCTCCCCACTTCCGAATTCTGGCAGCGGCCAGCTCATGCTCTTTAGCAGCTCTGAGTAGCTCATCCGGCCGAACATCCATGTAATCGGGCATGCTCGGTTGAATCCTTCCGCCATCTATCTCTGGTTCATTGTTCCGCCTTCCCAAAGTTGGGGATCGGCTGCTCCGGCGCGGCCCGCCACTCCCGCATGATCTCCGCGAGTGGTCGCGGTCGGTTGCCGGCATCGTTCATGGCGATCTGGTATTGCAGCTGGGCGTCCGCGGTGCTCTCGGTGATAGCGGCCATGATGTCGGCGGCCAGTTCCTGATTGTCGAACCGGTCGCAGGTTCCGGGCGCCAGGTACAGGTCCCGCAACCGTCCCCTGGCGTCGACCTCGGGAATGACCAGACCGCTCGGGGACGGGCGACGTGCGAAGATCGCATCGGCCCGTTCGCGCACGTCGGCGATGCGGTGCCGCAACTCCCGGGACAGGGCGAGTGCGGCGCGGACGTCGGGGTGGAGTTCTCTCATAGGGTCCTCCTTCATCCGCTGGCGGAAAACCCGCCTGTGCGGCGACTTCTCCTTCATTACCTCGGCAAGATCGTCGACCGGCACCCGGGCCGGCCCGTGTCGTATGCCTACTGGTTCGGCCGTTCTTCGCCTCCGAACAACCCTGCTCGATGCTACGTGCACCGCAGCCCAGCGGTGAGCGTTGTCTTCCCGATCGTGGAGGGTCGGCTGAGCAGCCTGAGCTCGGCGGCGAATATACCGGCAGCGATGCCTTCGGGCAGGGTCCAGCAGCCCGGCGGCCCCGGGCGGCAGCTATGGGGAAGACGGCGCGGATTACGGGTCCCAGGGGTCGAGACCGTAGTCCAGGGTCAGGTGATCCAGGTTCGCGATGCGCATGGTGGTTCTGTCCAGGGCCGCGCGGTGTAGTTCCGTCGGGTCCTGGTAATAGGCTTTGGCCGCTGCCAAGTGGTCCCGCGCTACGCGCCCCGCGATGGCGCGACGGGTATCGCGGCCGACGCTGTTCCACTCGTCGGCGGTGATCGCGGCTCGCAGGGCCCGTGCCGAATCCCAGTTCTGTTCGACCTTGGCGATGAACGCGTTGTCGAGACTTGCGCCCGAGGGCAGGGGGCTGGTGTGCCGGACGAGGCCGTCCGCGGCGACCGCCGCCTGAGCGGCGAAGGCCCGGATCGCCGGATCGCCGATGTGATTCCCCACGGCGTAGCCGGTGGCTACGGCTTGTTGCGCGGCCCGGAAACCGTATGGGTTCTGCGACCGGGTGTTGTCCCGTACACCGCGTGCGCGCATGGCGTCGTCGATCATCTGCCCGGTCGCCCCTGCGGCCACGAGCGTCGACACGAGGTGTTCGCCGGGCACCCGGTAGTCGATCAGTGTTTTCAAGGCGCGGGCCACCCCGAGTTCGGTGCCGATCCCGCCGTGTTTCCCGGCTTCCTGAACAGCCGCCATGAGCCAGCTCTGCCGGGCCAGATGTGCGTGCAGGTACTCGTCCACACGATATGGTGCGGTTATTGCGTCTGCGCGGGTGGAAGCCTTGTGTCCGCGGGCCAACGGGTTCAGCGGGTTGACGGTACGCCCGGCCAGCCAGGCCGTGAGCGGAGAGCTGTTCACCGTGTTGAGGGTGGTGGCCCAGGCGAGGATGCCGACCCCGGAAATGCCGGCGCCGGAAGCGTTCGCGTCGGCCACCGCCGCGGTGTCTTCGCTGCCGCTTCGTCCCTGAACCGCCCTGGCGAAACGGCTGGTGATCCAGGACGACCCGTCCGACATGCCTCTGCTCAGTCGCCACAGCTGGACGATGGCAACGAGCTCGACCAACGCGGCGATAACGATCACCGGCATCACCTGGCCGCTTGCCTGCCGGAACAGGTTGCCGAGGAACAGCAGGTACACCCCGAGAAATACGGTGTAGGCGCACATCTTCGCTGCGGCGAGGAAGATTTCGACAAGATTGCGGATCAGCAGTGTTTGGCTGGGGCCGTACACGAACCCGCCCGCCGCGAAACCGAAAACCGCCAGGAATGCGTGGTAGATCGTGCTCATTCCGGCCCGGATGATCAGGCCGCCGAGTACAACAGCGAACGCGAGCAGGACGGTGGCCGACAGCAATAGCAGCAGACCGGTGCCTAGTTGCCCCGCGGTGGGCTCGGCGGTCTTGGCTGAGGCCGCCAGGTCGCCGCACGCTTCGATCCCGCTCTTGACCCGGTCGGTATCGCCGGTCGTCAACCCCACCGACCAGGCATGTGCGCAGGCGGGCTGCTCGTCGATGACATGCCCGAAATTCCAGACCTGCAAGGGATAACGGGCCAAACCGTCGGCCAGCTCGGCCTGCATCTCTCCCACCAACTGATCCGGGTGTGCGTTGCCGTTGCCATCGAGACCGGCGGCGACCGTAATGCCCAGATCGCGTCCTTTGGCGAGTAAACCGTCGGACGACACCGCATCGGCGAGCGGATCGGCCAGAAACACCGCCCCGAGTATCGCGACTGCGACCATGGTGACCGTCTGCATCGCGGCTTTCGCGTAGAAACCGCGGATCACGAACCAGGCCACGAAAAACGCGCCGATCGTCGCGGCTGTCACCAATACGACGGGCGTGGCGATCTGGTCGGCCAGGGCGTTCGCTACCCCGTGCAAAGCCGCCGCGAACACATCTAGCCACCGAAAACTCAATGCGTAGCCGATGAACCAGATCGCGGTTGTCACGATGATCATGTATCCGGCGAACTCCAACCCGAGCAGCGCCCACAGGCTCAAGGAGCCCGGCTCTAGCAGACTGCCTTCGTCGGTGACGAACAGATAGTCGGCCAACGGCACCCCGGACGAATCCCGGATACCCATCCAAGCCACCGCGTCCATCCGCGAGGAGGGGATACTCGAGCTCCCGTCCTGCGCAGTCGCCACCGCGCCGACCGTGCCCGGAAAGACCAGCATCGCGAAGAACGCCAACGCAACGCAGATCAGGCGGCGTCGGCGGCGAGTGCCGAAGAGTGGGGTCCTATGTCCTGGTAACGCGAACGGTCGCATCGGTGCGGTGTGTCACTCGTCGCGGTCGATGACCTGCATGTTGCTTGGTCTGTACGACCGCAGGCGAAGTGCTCTCCCTGTCATAAGGGCATTCGTAACGACGCCGGATGAAATTCAGCCGAACGCCTGGTTTACAGGCAGGGGTTCGGCAATGAATTGGGGCGCAACATCAGGTGTCGTCACCATTTTTGGGAATAGCGATAGAATGCACGGAATTTATTGTTCGCGAACGTGTTCCAATAACTGTCGATAGCGGAACGGATCAGTCGTCGCTGGATTCGCGATTGCCGATATAGGCGAGCACGGCGGGGTCGTCGGAGACGATGCGG
Source organism: Nocardia donostiensis (assembly GCF_002081715.1). Lineage (GTDB taxonomy): Bacteria > Actinomycetota > Actinomycetes > Mycobacteriales > Mycobacteriaceae > Nocardia > Nocardia donostiensis. The sequence continues at coordinate 75,965 of NZ_MUKP01000011.1, forward strand.
TCGACTTCCTCGCCGCCGGTGCAGGTGTAGAGGCCGATGGTGACGGAGCCGGGGCGGCGGGCCACGACTCGCCAGAGCGCGCCGCAATCCGTCCAGCGGCGCAGGGCGGACACCTGGTCCACTGGTGCGGGGTCGGTCACGGGTGATGCTTTCTGGACGAGCGAGGGCTGTGCAGTCGACGCTACCCGGATTGCGCGGTCAGCGTCTCGGGCTGCGGCAGTTCACGGTCGATGCGGGAGTCCGGCGTTGGCGGCGGCCCTGCTCAGTACGTCCTCGACCATCGCGGGGGTGAGCCTGCCGGTGAAGGTGTTCTGCTGGCTCACGTGATAGCAGCCGTGCAGATGTAGCGGAGCGCGGTCGCGGGAGGCGGGTTCGAGGAGGACGTGGGCGCCGTGCCCGAACTTCGGGCGGGGGCGCGGCACCGCCCAGCCTGCGTCGGCGAGGGCGGGGAACAGGGCCTGCCAGCCGAAGGCGCCGAGTACGACGATCGACCGCATGGTGGGGGAGAGCAGTTCCAATTCGGTATCGAGCCAGTGGCGGCAGCGGTCGCGTTCGGCGGGGGTGGGTTTGTTCTCCGGCGGGGCGCAGCGCACCGGAGAGGTGATGCGCACACCGAGCAGGCGCAGGCCGTCGTCGCGATGCCGGGCGACGGGTTGGTTGGCCAGGCCGACGGCGTGCAGCGCGGCGTAGAGCACCGTGCCGCTGCGGTCGCCGGTGAACATGCGGCCGGTGCGGTTGGCGCCGTGCGCGGCCGGTGCCAACCCGACGATCAGCATTCTGGCGTCGGGCGGGCCGAAGCCCGGCACGGGGCGACCCCAGTACGTCTCGTCCCGGAACGCGGCGCGTTTCTCGCGGGCCACCAGCTCCCGCCAGGCGACCAGGCGCGGGCAGGCGCGGCAGGTGGTGACGATACTGTCCAGCTCGGCGATGCTGCGGCACACTCTGCTGATTCGACCATACCGGTCGAATATTCTCGGACATTGGTCCAGTTCGGCGTGGTGAACCGGGGGAGGTTGTGATCACGGCCGATTGTTGTACTGGTTGATAACATGGGCATTTCTGGTCGGCCGGATATTGGCGTCGCCCCCGATTCATCGCGAGAGAGTCGTTTCCATGCAGTTTGAAATCGTCGAGCGGGACGAGACGTGGGTTGCCGGGCTGCCGGTGCGCAGCCCCAAACGCGCGCTCGGGGAACTGCGGGACCACGATCTGGAAGGCGCGTGGTCCTCGGTGCTGCACCATGAACTCGGCGGCCCGCTGGCCACCGCCTACACCGATTACGCCACCGATCTAGGGACCTACAACACCCAGATCGTCGGATATCAGTGCTCTTCGTTCGACCAGGTCACGCGGGGGCATCTGGTCGCCCGGCTGCCCGCGGGGGCGTATGCGCGCTTCTCCTCGGTCGGCAACTTCCCCCAGATCATGACCAGCCTGTGGGCGCAGATCGCCTACGCCGAGGAACACAATCAGATCAAGCGCACCCATACCGGCGATCTCGAGTGTTATCCGCACGCGTACAAGATCGATCTGTACCTGGCGGTCGATCCCCGATGACGTACTCGATCGTGGTCCGCGACGCGGCCGTCTACGGCGGTCTGGTGGTGCCGAAGGTGCGCCCGAGTTTCAAGGTCAGCAACAGTGAGCTGATCGAATTCCTCAAGGACCGGTTGGTGGACCGGGTGGGTGGTCACTCGGCGGCGGACGCCGACCGTCCGATGTATACCGTGTACGTCCGCACCCCGACGGGAACCTATAACGCCCTGGTCTGTTTCGAATACCCGGCGCCCGATGCCGCGCCGGTCGGCGATGTGCTGGTTCGTGTTCCGAAGGGCGTCTACGCCCGTTTCCAGCCCAACGGCGACTACCACGATCCGGTGGAGGACGTCTGGGCGCAGGTCGACGATGCGACCGCATCCGCCGGGATCACCCGCGCCTACCGCGAGGAGATCGAGGTGTGGCATGGGCCCGAGTCGGTGGAGTTGTTCATCTCTATCGCGACCTGATCTGGCCGCCGGTGGGTGCGGTGACCGCGCGCCCGGGCTAGCTGAGGGTTAGCTAATCTAGAACCAACCGGTCTGGTGGTTATGTGTTCATTTGGCTTTGACCGGTCTGACCTGCGAATATGGAACGCTGCCTAAGCAGTTTTCGGGAGATTAACCAGTCGTCTGGTCAATTCTGGTTCGATGACGGATACTGCCCTAGGCAACCCACCGATGTGCCGGGGCGTCGGGTGGGCAGCCGAACGAGATCGACCCCCCCGCGCTTATGCGCGGCAACAGAGTAGGAACGTCAATGGCTGTCGAAACGATCGCAGTCGGCCACGAACTCCCTTGCTCCGGACGGGTTCTGCGCTTCCGCGACAATGCCTCCGGTTACGGCTTCTGGGTGAGTACTCCCGACCGGTCGCCGCACCTGTGGGATCGCTATCTGCAGGGTGCACTGGATGTCTACCGGCACTACGGCATACAGCGAGCGCTCGCATACGACACGATCGCCGACGGTCGCTGCACCGCAGTATTTTTCGCCGCTACCGACGCCTGGGGTGAAGTCGTCGGCGGCGTCCGGGTGCAGGGCCCCTACTCCTGGGTCGCCGAGGTCGAATCTCTTGCCCCGTGGGAAGGGCGGCCGGGTGCGGCGGAGCTGAGCACTATGTTCGCCCGCCGGATACCCGACGGTGTGGTCGAGGCCCGCAGCGCATGGGTGGCACGCGAGGTACCCGCGCGAAATGAACTGTCCGCAGCCATATCCCGGTGTATCGCACACGCGCCTCGGCTGCTCGGCGCCCGCTACGGATTCGCCACGGTCGCCTCCTTCACCGCAGGCAGGCACCGTGGCAGCGGCGGTATCGCGGCCGAAGCCATTCCCTCGGTGCCTTATCCGGACTCCCGCTACCGGACGGTGCCGATCTGGTGGGACACCCGGATGTGCCGGATGTTCGCCGACAGATTGCAGTACCTGTTGATGTGCGGGGAACTACGCGCGATGGGGATCGCCGACAGCCCGCCGGCCCGGGCGCGCAGGTTGTCCGGACACAGAGGACACAGAACAGGGGGACGTCGCAGTTATGGTTGCTGAGGCTGATCTGGGGGTGGAATACCGGCCGCTGATCCTGGACCCGAACGAGATCGAAGACGCCCGCGTGCTCACCGAACTCCGCGCCGATCCGCAGATCGAATTCATCGATCTGCGCGGTTTGCTGGACGCGGAGTTCTCCCGGCTGGCCGACCCGCCGGACTGCGGCGAAGGCCCGGAATCCGATCGCTGGGTGTACTACCCCTGGCGGCGCAGTGTGCTCGGTCTGCCCGGTGCACGCACCTTCCGTGCGATACGGCTGGATCGCAACCGCAACAAGCTCACCCGTGACGAACAGGACCGGCTGTCGGCGTTGTCGATCGGCATCGTCGGGCAGAGCGTCGGCCATGCGATCGCCTACACCCTTGCCCAAGAAGGGGTATGCGGCTCACTGCGGCTCGCCGACTTCGACGAGCTGGAACTGACGAATCTCAATCGCGTTCCCGCGACCCTGTTCGATATCACCGTCAACAAAGCGATCGTCACAGCGCGCCGGATTGCCGAACTCGATCCGTATCTCCCGGTCGAGGTGCGCGGCGCCGGTATCGACGAACACACCGCTGACGAGTTCGTCGACGGTCTTTCGGTCGTTGTGGAGGAATGTGACTCGCTCGATATCAAGCTGACGATGCGCGAAGCCGCACGCAGACATCGGATTCCCCTGGTGATGGAAACCAGTGACCGCGGACTGCTCGATGTGGAGCGCTTCGATCTGGAACCCGACCGCAAGCCGTTCCACGGCCTGCTCGGCGAGACCAAAGCGGCCCGGCTGCGCGGACTGTCCACCCGGGACAAGGCGCCGTATGTGGTGAGGCTGATGGGACCGCGTGACCTGTCGGCACGGATGGCGGCCAGCATGGTCGAAGTCGGGGTCACGCTCACCAGCTGGCCGCAACTGGCCGGTGATGTCATGCTCGGCGCGGCCAGCGTCACCGCAGCGATCCGCAAGATCGGTCTGGGCGCACCGCTGATGTCCGGGCGAACTCGCGTCGATCTGGACCGCGCGCTGGACGAACTGGCCCAGCCGCCGCTGACCGACGACACACAGCGGGGTGACCGCGATACCCGCGATATCACCGCGCCCTCCGGTAACGACATCGGCCGGGTGCTCGAATGCGCGCAGCGCGCGCCGTCGGGCGGTAATGCCCAGCCGTGGACGTTGCGCGTAGACCGCGGTGCGATCCGCATCGAACTCGATCCGCAGTACACAACAGCGATGGATATCGGCTACCGAGGCAGTGCCGTGGCGGTCGGCGCCGCGCTGTACAACGCCAGGGTCGCCGCGGCCGCGCACCACCTGCTCGGTCCGTACGAACTGATCGAATCCGGCGAGCCGGGCGCGCCGCCGCTCACCGCGGTGCTGCGCGGGGCCGGGCAGTCCGACGCCGCGCTGGCCGCCGACTATCCGCTGGCGCTGCGCAGGGAGACGAACCGGCGCCTCGGTTACGGCGCCCCCATCCCCGACGACGTGCTCGGTGAGCTCGCTGCGGCGGTACATGCCGAGGGGGCGGTGCTGCGGGCGGTCACCGACGCCGGTTCCATTCACGCGGCCGCCGCGCTGCTCGCCGAATCCGATCGGATCCGATATCTGACGCCCCGGCTGCATCGCGAGATGTTCGCCGAAATGCGCTGGCCGGGCGATGACCTGGCAACCGGTATCGATACCCGATCGTTGGAGTTGACGCCGGACGAGCGAGCGGCGCTGGAAATAGGCCGACGCGCCGATGTGATGGCGCAATTGCACGAGTGGTCGGCGGGTGCGGCGCTCGGCGACTATGCGCGCGATCGGGTTACTTCGAGTTCCGCGATCGTTGTGGTGACTTTCCCCGACACCCAGGCTGCGGATGCCCACGTGCTGGCGGGGTATGCGACGGCAGGAGCGGCAGTTCAACGATTGTGGATTCAGGCCGAACGGCGTGGTCTGGCGGTGCAGCCGATGTCGCCGGTATTTCTTTTTTCGCGCCGCCGCGGCGAACTCGAGGCGATTTCTCCCGCGTACGCGGATACACTGGCGACCATTCAAGGCCGTTTCCTGGAGCTGCTGGGAGTGCCGGAATATGAGACCATGGCATTGGTACTTCGCCTGAGTTACGCGGCTGCGGCTGGCGTGCGCAGCAGGCGGCGTCCGGTGCCGGGCGCGGACACCCGCAGTTAGCGCGATCGGAGACAAGGTGCCTCGGCGGACGCTCGACTCGCTGGTGACTGAGGTCGCCGCAGAGCTGATGGGCGTCGATGCCACCACGATGGTGTCGGCGACCGAGCGCGTGCTGTCCATACTGGTCGAATACTTCGACGTGGATTTCAGCTACGTGCGGCATACCGATCGCGAACGACGCGCGACCGTGCTGGTCGCGGAATGGCCGCGACGGGAGGAAGTGCCCGACCCCGACCCACTGAAAGTGGTGTATTTCGATAAAGCGGATTCGGTCTTCCGCGCGCTGGAGCACACCACCGAACCGTTCCTGGTGACCCGCCGCGATACCGACTACCAGGAGACCATCCGCCGTGCTTCCGGTCTGCCCAATGTCACCTCCGCTGCGGTGCCGCTGGTCTCGCGCGGTGAATCCACCGGTCTGCTCGGTTTCATCAAGGTCGGCGACCGCGAGTGGAGCACGCGCGAACTGAATGTGCTCAAAGCGATAGCCGCGCTTTTCGCCCAGCTCCAGGCCAGGGTGGTGGCCGAGGAACGGCTGCGGTTCATCGCGTTGCACGACGATCTGACCGGGCTGTCGAACCGGCGCGCGCTGCTCGACTATATGGAGGAGCGGCTGCAGGCGGGCAGGTCCGGTCCGGTCGCGACGTTCTTCCTCGACCTGGACCGGCTCAAGGCACTCAACGATTTCCTCGGCCACACCGCGGGCGACAACTTCATCCGCACCCTGTCCTCGCGGCTGCGGGACAATCTCGACCCCAACGATATGATCGCCCGCCTCGGCGGTGACGAATTCGTTATCGTGCCCGCGAAACCGATGGATGCGGTCGCCGCCGAACACGAGGCGATCCGCATCCAGCAGCTCATCGGCAGGCGGGTCACCGTCGGCGGTGAATCGGTGAGTCGCGGGGCCAGCGTCGGCGTTGCGGTCGGTATCCCGGGGCAGACCACGGTCGCCGAGGTACTGCGCCGCGCCGATCACGCGCTGCTGTCGGCCAAATCGGGCGGCGGCAACGGGGTCGCGATCTTCACCGACGCCATGCGCGCCCAGTTCGAACTACAGGACGATGTCGAGCTCAACCTGCGCGGCGCGGTGTCCGACGGTTCGCTGATCCTGCACTATCAGCCGGAGGTGGATCTGCGCACCGGCCGTATCGTCGCCATGGAGGCGCTGGTGCGCTGGCTGCACCCGACCAGGGGTCTGCTGCCGCCTGGCGCGTTCGTCACCGTGGCCGAGGCCACCAATCTGGCCGGTGAACTGGGCCGCTGGGTTATCCGGTCGGCGTGCGCGCAGTTCGCCGAATGGCGCAGGCAGGGGCTGGCTGCGGAGATGGTGATGCGGATCAACGTGTCCCCGGTGCAGTTGGTGAGCCTGGATTTCGTGGAGCGGATCGAGGACATCCTGCGGTTTTTCGGTATCGACGGCAGCTCGATCTGCCTGGAGATCACCGAACATGTCGTGGTGCAGGACCTGGCCCGCACCCAGGTCACCCTGCGCGGTTTGAAGCGGATGGGCGTGCAGATCGCCATCGACGATTTCGGCACCGGCTACAGTTCGCTGTCGCATCTGAAGGCGCTGCCGGTGGACGCGGTGAAAATCGACCGTGGCTTCGTGCAGCGGCTCGGCTCCAGCACCGACGATCTGGCGATCGTGAAGTCGATCATCGGGTTGGCCGGCTCCTTCGGGCTCGGGGTGGTCGGCGAAGGTGTCGAGACGCCGGTCGCGGCCCGCACCCTGGTCGGATTGGGCTGTTACCGAGCGCAGGGGTTCCTGATCGCCCGGCCGATGCCCCCCGCCGAGGCGGAGGAGCATCTGGCGCTCGGGCGTATCCCGTTGAACCTGGATCTGCCCGGGAGCAGCCAGGGCGCCGCTGACGTGTTGAACGGGCACGGAACGACCCGATAGGGCTGTGCCGGGCGGTACTCTGCGGTGACGTTCACCATCGAGATGATCGGGAGTGCCAGGGATGGGTCGCGTGCGGGCAGGCCGCCGGAAATCGTTACGGGATGCAAAAACGCTGATCACCGGCGCCGCGAGTGGGATAGGACGAGCGACCGCGCTGGCTGCGGCCGCCCACGGGGCGCTGCTGGTTCTCACCGATATCGATGCCGCCGGGCTGGACGCGACCGTCGCCGAGATCGAACAGGCGGGCGGTACAGTGCTCGCCGCCGAGGCGCTCGATATCACCGATGCCGATGCCGTCGCCGAATTCGCCGCCCGGGTGCACGAGACGCACGGCAGCCTCGACGTGGTGATGAACGTGGCAGGCACTTCCGTCTGGGGCACGGTGGACAATCTGGAACTGCGGCATTGGCGACGGATGATCGACGTCAACCTGATGGGGCCGATCCATGTGGTGGAACGTTTCGTCCCGCCGATGGTGCGGGCCGGGCGCGGCGGCGCGCTGGTCAATGTTTCGTCGGCGGCCGGGTTGCTCGCGTTGCCCTGGCATGCCGCCTACAGCGCCAGTAAATACGGTTTGCGCGGTATGTCGGAGGTGTTGCGGTTCGAGTTGGCCCAGCACGATATTTCGGTGCATGTGGTGGCACCGGGTGCGGTGAACACACCACTGGTGCACAGCTTCGATCTGGTCGGTGCGGACAAAGACGATCCGCGGGTGCAGCGGTTGATGAACCGCTTCACCCGGCATGCGGCATCGCCCGAGCAGGTGGCCACCGCGATTCTGCGGGGAATCGAACGCAACCGGTTCCTGGTGTATACCTCGTTCGATATCAGGTTCGGCTACTGGTGGAAGCGTAAATTCGCCTTCCCGTACGAGTTCCTGATGCGTCAGGCCAATGTCCAGTTCAGCAGGTTGCAGAAGTCGCTGAACCAGGGCTCGCCGAAGCCGCCGGTTCAGGGGAAGCCGACGGCGCGCACGGATTCTCCGGATCGGAGCTGACCGCGCAGGAATCCGGCTGTTCCGGTTCGTGCTCCGAGCGGGGACGGCCGATATCGTCAGGACAGTTGAGGTGTACATCGAGCACGCGCGCGCCGGGACCTTCGTCGCCCAGATGATCGTATTCGTTGACCAGTTTGCAGCTGCCGAGCGACAGACAGCCGCAGCCGATGCAGCCGGTGAGGTTGTCGCGTAACCGCACCAGCTGGGCAATGCGTTCGTCCAGATCGGCTTGCCAGGCGGTGGATACGGTCGCCCAGTCGCGGCGGGTGGGGGTGCGTCCCTCGGGCAGCCGGTCCAGTGCGGCCCGGATCTCGCTCAGCGGTATGCCGACTCGTTGGGAGATGCGGATGAACGCGACCCGGCGCAGCGTTTCCCGCGTATAGCGGCGTTGATTGCCGCTGGTGCGCCTGCTGAATATGAGTCCCTCGCGTTCGTAGAAGTGCAGCGCGGAAACCGCGACTCCGCTACGCTCGGACAACTGACCGGGGGTCAGTTCTTTGGCACGCCAATCCGCTGTCGACATGATGCACTCCTCCTTTAGCTAAACCATACTTTAGGTTAGCTGGGTGCTGTGCGGAAACGGATCGATCACCGTTCGGCCGCCCGGTTGGCGAAACCCTGCGAATTCGCCGAAACCGGCGCATCTGCGGCGCATGTTACGTGCTCGGAGGCCGCGCGCGAACTACGGTCGGATCATGGGAGCAGAAGCCGTACCCGGCCGCCCGAGCCGGCCAAGCACTGGGTCCGCCGCGGAACCCGGCCGGACGCTGGGAGTGAACACCGAGGTGGGCGCGCTGCGCGCGGTGCTGCTGCACCGACCCGGCGACGAATTGCGCAGGCTCACCCCGCGCAACAACGATCAGCTGCTGTTCGACGGCATACCGTGGGTCGAACGCGCACAGGCCGAACACGACCTCTTCGCGGGCGTACTGCGCGAGCACGGGGTGGAAGTGCTGCTGCTGGCCGATCTCCTCGCCGAAACCCTCGCCGTCAGCGGTGCCGCCCGCATCCAGGGCATAGCGGCCGCGGTGGACCCGCGCCGCCTCGGTCATACGCTCGCCGACGAACTCTCCGCCCACCTGCGCGGTGTGCCCGCGCCGGAACTGGCCCAGATCCTGATGGCGGGGATGACATTCGACGAACTACCGTTCGGCTCCAGCGATATCGCCAATACTTCACTGGTGCGCCGCATGCACCACGGCGGGGATTTCGTCATCGACCCGCTGCCGAACCTACTGTTCACCAGGGACTCGTCGTTCTGGGTCGGCCCGAAGGTCGCGATCACCGCGCTGGCGTTGCCCGCGCGGGCACGCGAAACCTCGCTCACCGATCTGATCTACGCGTTCCATCCCCGGTTCCTCGGGGTGCGGCGCGCCTACGAATCTCATACCGCGCCTATCGAAGGCGGTGACGTCCTGCTGCTCGCTCCCGGTGTTGTCGCGGTCGGTGTCGGCGAACGCACCTCACCCGCCGGGGCGGAAGCGCTGGCCCGCAGCCTGTTCGACGACGAGCTGGCCCATACCGTGCTGGTGGTCCCGATCGCGCAGAACCGCGCCACCATGCACCTGGACACCGTGTGCACCATGGTCGACACCGATGCCGTGGTGATGTACGCAGCGGTCCGGGAAACGCTCACCGCCTACACCATCCAGCGCGCCGCCGACCACGACCGCGGTTCCGGCCGGGTGCTGCTGCGCGGCCCCGACCCGTTTCTGCCCGCCGCGGCCGAGGCCATGGGCATCGGGAAGCTGCGGGTGATCGATACCGGACTCGACGGCGTCACTGCCGAACGGGAACAGTGGGACGACGGCAACAACACCCTGGCCCTGCGGCCCGGGGTTGTGATCGCCTACGAACGCAACGAGATGACCAATACCAGGCTGGCCGACGCCGGTATCGAGGTGCTGCCCATCCCCGGATCGGAATTGGGTTCCGGCCGGGGCGGCCCCCGCTGCCTGTCCTGCCCGCTGGCCAGAGACGAAACCTGAACGAGGGCATATGTTCGACATCACGGTGTCCCACGACTCCGCAATACCGCCGTACGAACAGCTGCGGCAGGCCGTGCTCGCCCGGGTACGGTCCGGTGAGCTGGCGGCGGGCACGAAGATCCCGACCGTGCGCGCGCTGGCCGGGCAACTGAACTTGGCGCCGAACACGGTGGCCCGCGCCTATCGCGAATTGGAACAGGACGGGGTGGTGCAGACCCGCGGCAGGCTCGGTTCGTTCATCGCCTCATCCGGTGACCCGACTCGCGACGCCGCAGGACGCGCCGCCACCGACTATGTGGCGGCGGTGCGCAGGCTAGGCCTCGACGACGAGGCCGCGCTGAACTACATCAAAGCGGCCCTGGCCGGACAGTGAGCACTCGCGGATCCACCGTGCTCACCGCCAACTGGGCAGCCACAGATGATCTTGCCAGTTACCTGGCGTGATCGGCAGCGCGGTCAGGATCGGCCACAGCCAGATGAAGTTGGCGATCACCAGGCCCAGGTACAGGCAGACGGTGAGCAGTCCGAGGCTGTACCGCTCGCTCGGTTCGGTACGGGTGCCGGTCGCGGCGGGCCCGCGCGCTATTGTTCGCCGTGCGGTGCCGAGGAGATCGCCCAGCGCCAGGGTCAGCGCCATCACCAGGAACGGGGCCAGCGCCACCGCGTAGAAGTAGTACATCTGCCGGTCCAGGGCGAGGAACCAGGGCAGCAGTGCGGCACCGTAAGCGGTCAGCACCGACGCATAACGCCAGTCACGACGGACCACCCAGCGCCACAGCCCCCACAGCAGCACCGGCAGCGCCACCCACCAGATCGCGGGCGTGCCCACCAGCATCACGGCCTTGACGCAGGTGGTCTGCCCGCATCCGGTGACCCCGTTGTCGGCGTAGTAGTACAGCATCGGCCGCAACCCCATCGGCCAGGTCCACGGTTTGGACTCCCACGGATGATGGTTGCCCGCCGAGTTGGTCAGCTCGGAATGGAATTCCAGCGTCCTGGAGTGGAAATACCACAGCGAGCGCAGCGCGTCCGGGACGATATGTGACCAGAAACCGCCGGTGCCGATCTTGTCCTCGGGTGCGTTCGGGTTGCCCGGCATGTACCGGTACACCCCGGTCTCGCTGCTGAACCAGGCCGCGTACGAGGCCAGATACACCCCGATCGGAATCAGCACCAGCGCGTACAGGGCGGGCACGATATCGCGCAGCGCGGTACCAAGCACCGGCTTGCGCACCCCGTACGCGCGCCGCGCCGCCAGATCGAAGAACACGCTGAGCAACCCGAACGCGGCGATGAAATACAGCCCGGACCATTTGGTGCCGCACGCGAGCCCGAGCAGCACTCCCGCTCCGAACCGCCACCAGCGCACCCCCAGGCGCGGCCCCCACGGGCTGGCCCCGATCCGGCCCTCCAGGTCGGCCTTGGCGATCCGAGCGCGCACCTCGTCGCGGTCGACGATCAGGCAGCCGAAGGCCGCGGTGCCGAACAGTGCGAGGAAAATATCGAGCATCCCGATCCGGGAGGACACGAACATCACCCCGTCGGCGATCAGCAGAATCCCCGCGACCGCGCCGAGCAGGGTGGAGCGGGTCATCCGGCGCACGATCCGGATCACCAGCAGCACCAGCAGGGTCCCGGCGACCGCGGCGGAGAACCGCCAGCCCCAGCCGTTGTAGCCGAACAGCGCCTCACCGAGCGCGATCAGCTGTTTACCGACCGGGGGATGCACCACCAGCCCGTATCCCGGGTTGTCCTCCACCCCGCCGCCGGTCAGCATCTGCCAGGCCTGTGGTGCGTAGTGCTTCTCGTCGAAAACCGGGGTGCCCGCATCGGTCGGATAGTTGAGCATGGTGAACCGGGTCACCGCCGCGATTGCGGTCAGGAACAGGGTGACCACCCAGCCGCGCACGGTGTCGGTGGGACCGATATCAGGGGAGGGGCGCAGCGGGGCGGGACTCGACCAGGAACGCAGAGGCCGCGCGGGCACGGTCGAGCGCTGGTCGGTCACCTGTGTCACGCCCCGATCGTATGCTGTGCGCGACCGCGTCAGTTGCGGTGGATGCGCGGCGGGAGCCCGGACCGGCGGGTGGATACGCTGCCATGGGTGACGACGAGCCCACCGGGGCCGGGTCGAGGCGGGAGTGCGGTGGTAGACGGATCAGGGTCGACAGTATCGGGCTCGACGGGTGTGCTGGTGCTGGCGGCCACACCGATGGGTGATATCGGCGACGCGTCGCAGCGGTTGCGGGATGCGCTCGGCAGCGCCGATATCGTCGCGGCCGAGGACACGCGCCGTACCAGGGCATTGGCGAAAGCGCTGGGGGTGGAGATCACCGGACGGGTGATCAGCTTCTACGACCATGTGGAGGCCGCGCGCGTGCCCGCCCTGACCGACGAGATCGCGGCCGGGCGCACCGTGCTGCTGGTCACCGACGCCGGGATGCCGTCGGTGAGCGATCCCGGATACCGGATGGTCGCCGCCTGCGTCGCCCGCGGGCTCGACGTGACCTGCCTGCCCGGGCCGTCGGCGGTCACCACCGCGCTGGCGCTGTCGGGGCTACCGGTGGACCGGTTCTGCTTCGATGGTTTCGCGCCCCGCAAGGCGGGGCAGCGCAAGGAGTGGTTGCACACCTTGAGTGCCGAGCCGCGGGCCTGCGTGTTCTTCGAGGCCCCGCATCGGCTGGCCGACTGCCTGGCCGATGCCGCCGACATCCTCGGCGGTGACCGGCGCGCGGCGGTGTGCCGGGAACTCACCAAAACCTACGAGGAAGTAGTCCGCGGCACCCTTGCCGAATTGGCGGAATGGGCGGTAGCCGGTGTGCGCGGCGAGATCACCGTTGTCGTCGAAGGTGCCCGCCCCGGCGCGGCCGACCCCGCCGAACTTGTCGCCCAAGTCGAGGAACGTGCCGCCGCAGGCCTGCGGTTGAAGGACGCGAGCGCCGAGATAGCCGCGGTCGCAGGCGTTTCCCGGCGAGAACTCTACGATGCGGTGCTGGCCGCTCGGCGCTCCGCGAACCGCTGACCCACCGCGAGACCACACCGGCCCGCACTGACCTGCCGGGAAGGCGTATCGCGTGCGCTACGGCGGTCTCGCGGGAATGATCGGGGTATGACTTCTTTGGAAAGCCGCGCCAAAGTGCTCCTCGAACTGCATACCCCGGGTGATCCGGTCGTGCTGCCGACCGTATGGGACGCCTGGTCGGCGCAACAGGCGGTGGCCGCGGGCTTTGCGGCACTGACCGTCGGCAGCCATCCGGTGGCCGATTCGATCGGACGCAGCGACAACGAAGGGATGACCTTCGAGGAGCTGCTCACCCGAGTCCGGCAGATCACCGACGCGGTCGATGTGCCGGTATCGGTGGATATCGAATCCGGCTACGGCCTGCAGCCCGCCCAGTTGGTCGACGGTCTGTTCGAGGTAGGGGGCGCCGGGCTCAATATCGAAGACACCGTGCACAGCGAGAACCGCAGGCTGCGCGGCGCGCAGGAGCACGCCGATTTCGTGCACGGACTGCGCCAGTACGCCGACGCCGCCGGCGTGCACCTGGTGATCAACGCCCGCACCGACCTGTTCCTGCGCCGCGAAGGCGAGGACAGCGACCGGGTGGACCGCGCCATCGAACGATTGAAACTGGCCGCCGCCGCAGGTGCCGACGTGCTGTACCCGGTCGGCAGGCATTCCGAGGCCGTTATGCGCAGGCTGACCTCGGAACTGCCGCTTCCGGTGAACGCGATCGCGCTGCCGGACGCACCGGATGTGCCGGGCAAGGCCGAACTCGCCGCCCAAGGCGTCGCCCGGATCAGCTTCGGCCCGTACCTCCAAGCGGCCCTCACGGCACAGCTGACCCGGATTCTCGCCCCTTGGTCCTGACGGCGCGGGCCGACGTAGACCGTCCACAGACCGCACGCCAGAGCGAATACAGGAAGGCAGGCAGGCCGCACGGTCAGAGCAAAGACGGTGTAGGCAGACCTCTCATAGCCGTGCGAATGCGGTAGGCGCACCTCAAAGCGCACGCCCGGAGCGAATGCGGAGGTACGCCTTAATCCTCTTTGGGCTCCACGTAGCGTGGGTAGACCGGCTCCGGGGCGGGCAGCGGGGTGCCGGGGACCAGCGGTGTGGCGATATCGGCGAAGGTGCGGTCGGTCTGGGCCAGCAGGTCCAGGATCTTGGCCGCTGAGCCCGGCATCACGGGCTGCACCAGGATCGCGACGATACGCACCACTTCGAGGGTGGCGTACAGCACCGTCGCCATCCGGGCCAGGTCCGCTTCGGTCCCGGATTTGCGCAGCGCCCAGGGTGCCTGTGCGGAGAAGTACTTGTTGGTCTCGCCGAGGGTCAGCCAGATCGCCTCCAGCGCCAAGTGCATCTGCTGGGTGTCGAATTCGGCGCGGCAGCGCTCGAGGAGGCCGCCCGCCCGGTCGAGCAGCGCCTGGTCCTCGGGGGTGAACTCGCCGGGCGTCGGCACCGCCGCGCCGCAGTTCTTGGCGACCATGGTCAGGCTGCGCTGCACCAGGTTGCCGAATTCGTTGGCCAGGTCGGCGTTGATCCGGCCGACGATCGCGTCGTGGCTGTAGCTGCCGTCCTGGCCGTAGGAGATCTCGCGCAGCAGGAAGAAGCGCACCGCGTCCAGGCCGTAGGCGTCGACGAGTTCGAGTGGGTCGACCACATTGCCGACCGATTTCGACATCTTTTCGCCCTTGTTGTAGAGGAACCCGTGCACGAACACCCGTTGCGGCAGTTCGATACCGGCCGACATCAGGAACGCGGGCCAGTACACGGTGTGGAAGCGGGTGATGTCCTTGCCGATGATGTGCACGTCCGCCGGCCAGTACTTGGTGAACGCCGCCGATTCGGTATCGGGGAAGCCGACGCCGGTGAGGTAGTTGGTGAGCGCGTCCACCCACACGTACATCACATGGTCCGGATGGCCGGGCACCGGGACACCCCAGTCGAAGGTGGTGCGGGAGATCGACAGATCCTTCAGGCCCGCCTTGACGTAGCTGACGATCTCGTTGCGGCGGGTCGCTGGGGCGATGAAATCGGGGTGCTCGTCGTAGAGGGCGAGCAGTTTGTCCTGATAAGCCGACAGCCGGAAGAAGAAGTTGGATTCCTCGGTCCAGGTGACCGGGGTGTTGGTTTCGGTGGCGACCCGGGTTCCGTCGTCGAGCAGGGTGGTTTCTTCCTCGGTGTAGAACGCTTCGTCGCGCACCGAGTACCAGCCGGAGTAGTTGTCCAGATAGATATCGCCGTTGGCCAGCATCCGCTCCCAGATGGCGATGCTTGCGGCCTGGTGATCCTCGTCGGTGGTGCGGATGAACCGGTCGTAGGAGATGTCGAGGGCTTTGTCCATCTGCTCGAACACATCGGAGTTGCGAGCGGCCAGCTCCTCGACGGGCACCCCCTCGGCGGCCGCGGTCTGCTGCATTTTCTGCCCGTGCTCATCGGTTCCGGTCATGAAGAACACGTCGTACCCGTCCAGTCGCTTGAACCGGGCGAGGGCGTCGGTCGAGATGTACTCGTACGCGTGCCCGATATGCGGCGCTCCGTTCGGGTAGGCGATGGCCGTTGTGATGTAGAAGGCGGGACGGTCGGCTGCGTTCATGGTGTGTCTACTGTAATGCGCGTGCCTTTTTTCGCTCGCGTGATATTGCCGTCGGGTCCCCGCGTCGCGTCCGGGCCGGTGGGGGTGGGTCGATGAGCGCCAAGCGCCCAGCGCCGCCGCTGCCCGAACCGCTGCCGCCGCTGATCGACGCGCACACCCATCTCGATGCGTGTGGAGCCACCGATGCCGAATCGGTGGCGGTGATGGTGGACCGCGCTGCGGCGGCCGGGGTGGGGCGGGTTGTCACCGTCGCCGACGACCTGGCCGCGGCCCGCTGGGCGGTGGCAGCCGCGAACTCCGACGAACGGGTGTACGCGGCCGTCGCCTTGCATCCGACCAGGGCGAACGCTCTCGACGACGCGGCGAAGGCGGAACTGGAGAAGCTGGCTGGTGACCCGCGGGTGGTTGCGGTCGGGGAGACCGGGTTGGATTACTACTGGCCAGGGAAACTGGCGGGCTGCGCGGATATCGACACCCAGATCGAGGGTTTCCGCTGGCATATCGACCTGGCGAAACGGATCGGAAAACCGCTGATGATCCACAACCGGGAAGCCGATCACGACCTGCTGGCCGTGCTGCTTGACGAGGGCGCACCGGAAACGGTGATATTTCACTGTTTTTCTTCGGATACGAATATGGCGCTGGCCTGTGTGGCGGAGGGATATCTGCTGAGTTTCTCCGGAACGGTGAGTTTCACCAATGCCAGAGACCTGCGGGAGGCCGCGCAGGTGGTGCCAGACGGGCAGCTGCTGGTGGAAACCGATGCCCCGTATTTGACCCCGCACCCATATCGTGGTGCGCCGAACGAGCCGTACTGCCTGCCCTACACCGTGCGCGCGCTGGCGGGCCTGCGCGGTCAGGATCCGGGCGAGCTGGCCGAGATCAGCACCGCCAACGCGAAACGCGTTTACGGAATTCGGTAGCCCTCCTTGCGGGAGCGGTTACCTCGAGAATTTGCGGTGTGATCTATCTCATAATCTATGCCGGGTTTGTTATCTACCTGCGGCGTCTATACCTGCGCGTAATGTGAAAACCTGCTGCTCCAGCTCTTGCTGTTGTCGGCGAGCTGAGGCTTCGTTATCGTCCCGTGATCGTGTCGCCTTTCACGAGGATCAATTCCTCCCGCTCGCCACTGCTGTACGCGGCGATCGCGGCTCTGCTACTGACCTTGATCGTCGGCGCCGGGATGGCGATCGCGAACCGTAAAACAGTGACGGTCGTGGTCGACGGAGTGGAAACCAGTTATGCGACCATGGGCCGCGATGTGCGCGGGGTGCTGAAGGACGCCGGATACGAACTGACCGAGCGGGACGTGGTCTCGCCCGACCCCGGATCAGCCGTGGCCGACGGCGCCACCATCACCCTCGACCGTGCCAGGCCGATCCAGCTCACCATCAACGGCGAAGCCGAACAGGTGTGGACCACCGGTGCGACGGCCGGTGCAGTGCTCGAAGAACTCGGTATCGAGGACGACGCCTACGTTTCTGCCGACCGCGACACGCCGATCGACCTCACCGGCAGCGAACTCGTGGTCGCCACCCCGCGCACGATATCGCTGGTCGACGGCGCGGCCGCGCCCGTTGACCTGCGCCTAGCCGCCCCGACCGTCGGTGCACTGCTCGCCGCAGCGGGCGCGCCCCTGCGGGAGCACGACACCGTGGAGCCCGCCGCCGACACCCCGCTGACCGACGGTATGCGCATTACGGTGACCAGAAAGCAGGTCGAGCAGCGCACCGAACGGCTGCCGCTGCCGCCGCCGGAGAACACGATCGAGGATCCGACGCTCAATATGAGCCGCACGGTCGTCGAAACCGAGGGCAAACCCGGTGTTCAGGACGTCACCTTCACCATCACCACCGTCAATGGTCAGGAGGTCGGCCGCGAGGAGATCTCCTCCGAGGTGATCGTGACGGCACAGCCCAGAACTGTGCGCAAGGGCGCCAAACCCGGCACCGAAGTGCCCCCGGTGCGCAACGGTGATATCTGGGACGCGCTGGCCGAATGTGAGGCAGGCGGTAACTGGAAGATCAATACCGGCAACGGCTATTACGGCGGTATCCAGTTCGACCAGAGCACCTGGGAGCGACAGGGCGGCCTGCGTTACGCCCCACGCGCCGACCTCGCCACCCGCGAAGAGCAGATCGCGATCGCCGAGGTCACCCGGGAGCGCCAGGGCTGGGACGCCTGGCCTGCCTGCACCGGTCGCCTCGGCCTCGACTGATCCCTCGGGCCCATCGAGGCGGAGGGGTTGCGGGGAGGTTGGTAGGTTTTGGCGGTGTCCGGAGTCGATGATGCTGCAGGTGCCGGGGCTGTTGATGTGGCGGCTGCCCGCGGGAAGGCCGCATTGCTCGGCCCTGCCGAGGTGCGGGCTTTGGCCGAGCAGTTGGGGGTGCGTCCGACCAAACAGCTGGGGCAGAACTTCGTGCACGACGCCAACACAGTGCGCCGGATCGTCACCGCCGCCGGGGTGGGGCGCGCGGATACAGTGCTCGAGGTCGGACCTGGGCTCGGTTCGCTGACGTTGGCGCTGCTGGATGTGGTGGACCGGGTGATTGCCGTCGAAATCGACCCGGTGCTGGCCGGGCGCCTGCCGGAGACGGCAGCGCAGCGCGCGCCGGAACTGACCTCCCGCCTGAATGTGGTGCACGGTGACGCGCTGCGGGTGCGCGCGGCCGATCTGCCCGCTGTCCCGACCGCGCTGGTGGCGAACCTGCCCTACAACGTGGCGGTACCGGTACTACTGCATCTGCTGGCCGAGTTCCCGAGTATCGCGACCACGTTGGTGATGGTGCAGGCCGAGGTCGCCGACCGGCTGTCGGCCGCTCCCGGTGGTCGGGTGTACGGGGTGCCGAGTGTCAAAGCGGGTTTCTTCGGCAGGGTGCGCCGGGCCGGGGCGGTGGGGCGTCAGGTGTTCTGGCCGGTGCCGCAGGTCGAATCGGGACTGGTGCGGATCGACCGCTTCACCGAATCGCCGTGGCCGGTCGACGACGACTATCGCCGCCGCGTCTTCGAGGTCATCGATGCCGCGTTCGCTCAGCGCCGCAAAACCCTGCGCGCCGCCCTGTCCGGCTGGGCGGGCTCGCCCGCCGAAGCTGAACGGCGCCTCACCGCCGCCGGTATCGCACCGACCGTTCGCGGGGAAACCCTCGACACGGCGGCGTTTGTCAGGCTCGCCGCGCAGGCGTGAGGATTCACCGCGGTAGCCGAGGTCGCTGCCGGACGTGAACCGACGCCGGACGCGGAGGTGGACCGATGATCCGCCCGCGATCGGCGTCGGCTCCGAACGGCCTCACTTGGCGAGTTCGTATCCGGCTTCGTCCACAGCTGCGGCGACGTCGGTATCGGCTACCGGTGCGGTGCTGTCGATCCGCACACGGCCGGAGGCGAGGTCGACGTCCACGCTGGTGACACCGTCGATCTTGCCGATTTCGGTTTTCACCGAGTTGACGCAGTGTCCGCAGGTCATACCGGTAACGGTGTAGGTACTGGTGGACATGTCCGACTCCTTCGCTTCATACGGGCGGGGGGTATCCCGACGCGATTCAATATACCCCCTAGGGGTAATCGTGCGCAAGTGGTGCAGCGTCCGAGCACGTCGTGGCTGCATCGCCCCCGCCATGGTCGGCGGTAACCGTGCCGGTCCTCGGGGCATCATGCGTTCCGAATGCGACGGCGACCCGGCTAGCGGTTGGATGCGGTCGGATATCCGGCTACGCCTGCGCCCAGCGACCGTCGCTTGACCTCGGCGTGCGAAATTCGTTCCCGGCAACACCGTATGTCCGGGATTCGCGTGTTGTGGCCGGTCCGCAAGTCAGTGGCAGGTTCCCGCGCGCCGCGCCGCCGCCGCATCCACCGTATAGGCGTACCTCCGCCTTCGCTCCGGCCATGCGCTCTTCTGTGTGCCTCTCGCATTTGCGTGGCTGTGTGTGGTCTGCCTGGCTGCCGCCTTTGCTCTGGGTGTGCGGCGTGCGTACCTGCGTCTTTGCTGCGGCCGTGCACAGGCTGCGGGCGAGCTTCGCTCGGCTGTGCCGTTAGGCTTGAATACTGTGCTGTCCGTAGTGCCCAGTCCCGTAACCGTGCGGGCGCCGTCGAAGGTCAACCTCCACCTCGGAGTAGGTGATCTCCGCTCGGACGGATACCACGATCTCACCACCGTTTTCCAGGCGCTTTCCCTCACCGACGATCTGGAGCTCGCCCCGGCGGCATCGCTGACCGTGCGGGTCACCGGGGAGTCGGCGGCCGAAGTACCCACCGACCGCACCAACCTCGTGTGGCAGGCCGCGGTGCGTCTGGCCCACCTGGGCGGGCGGGCTCCGCTGGTGGAGATCACCATCAACAAAGGGATTCCGGTGGCGGGCGGTATGGCGGGCGGCAGCGCTGATGCCGCCGCCGCGCTCGTCGGCCTCAACGAGCTGTGGGAGCTCGGCCTCAATCGCGACGATCTCGCCACCATCGCCGCCGAACTCGGCAGCGATGTCCCGTTCTCGCTGCACGGCGGCACCGCGCTCGGAACCGGCCGCGGCGAACACCTGCTTCCGGTGTTGTCGCGCAGCACCTTTCACTGGGTGCTTGCGCTGGCCAAAGGCGGACTGTCCACCCCGGCCGTGTACACCGAGCTGGACCGGCTGCGGGCGTACGGCAACCCACCGCGGCTGGGCGAACCGCAGCAGCTGATGCAGGCACTGGCCTCCGGCGACCCGAAACAACTGGCGCCCCTGCTGGGCAACGACCTGCAGGCGGCCGCCCTGTCACTGAAACCGGAGCTGCGCCGCACCCTGCGCGCGGGCGTGACTGCGGGCGCGCTGGCCGGACTGGTCTCCGGTTCCGGACCGACCTGTGCGTTCCTGTGCGAATCGGCCGACGCGGCAGTCGCGGTGGCGGCCGAACTCGCCGGAGCCGGAGTCAGCCGCAGCGTACGCACCGCGACCGGCCCTGTACCCGGCGCGCGTATCCTGGGGAGCCCCGGCCCCGAAGGGCCTACCGCACGTTCCGAGGGACCCCAGCCCGGCAAGCGCGGTTCGTAACACAGCATGGCGGGCACGGTTCGTGGCACAAGCCGGCGTCCGGCAAGCGCGGTTCGTGGTGAGCCCGGCGGGCGCGGTGCGTATCGCAGCTCAACAAGCGCGGTTCTGGCGCGGTCCGGCAAACGCGGGGTCGTGACACAGCCGCGGGCTCACTGGATTCCCGTCGGTACGCTGGCCTGGGGCGCGCTGTTTTTTGCGCGGCTAGCAGCAACGGAAGGATTCATGGCCAACCTGATCAACCTCGAGCAGGTCAGTAAGAGTTTCGGGATCACACCGCTGCTGGACGCGGTGTCGCTGGGGGTGCACGAAGGCGAACGTATCGGGGTGGTCGGCCTCAACGGCGGCGGTAAAACCACCCTGCTCGAGGTGCTGACCGGTATCGAGGAACCCGACAGTGGCCGGGTGAGCAGGCTGGGTGGGCTGCGGATGGCAGTGGTGACCCAGCGCGGCACGCTGCCCGCGGACGCGACCGTCGGCTCCGTGGTGCTCGCCGGCCTGGCCGAGGACACACTCGACGGGGATCTCGCCGAACACGAATGGGCCGCCAACCCGCGTATCCGTTCGGTTCTGGAAGGGATCGGTATCGCCGAACTCGGCCTCGACACCCCGGTCACCAACCTGTCCGGTGGCGAACGCCGCCGGGTTGCGCTGGCCGCCGCGCTGGTCAGGGAACTCGATCTGCTGGTGCTCGACGAGCCGACCAACCACCTCGACGTGGAAGGTGTGCAGTGGCTGGCCGGGCATCTGCTGGCGCGCCGCAGTGCCCTGGTTGTGGTCACCCACGACCGCTGGTTCCTCGACACCGTCGCCACCCGCACCTGGGAGGTTGTGGGCGGCAAGGTGGAAACCTATGAGGGCGGGTACGGCGACTGGATCTTCGCCCGCGCCGAACGGGCCAGGCAAGCCGACGCCTCCGAGGCGCGGCGGCGCAATCTGGCGCGCAAAGAACTGGCCTGGCTGCGGCGCGGCCCACAGGCGCGCACCTCCAAACCGCGTTATCGGGTGGAGGCCGCCGAGGCGCTGATCGCCGATGTGCCGCCGCCCCGCGATACCGTCTCGCTCGCCGCGTTCGCCCGTAAACGGCTGGGCCGGGTGGTGGTCGAACTCGAAGACGCCACGTTGACCACGCCGGACGGCCGCGAACTCGTGCACGAGCTGACCTGGCGGCTGGCGCCAGGGGAACGGGTCGGCCTGGTCGGGGTGAACGGCTCGGGTAAGACCACGCTGCTGCGTGCCCTCGCCGGCGACGTCGCTCCGGTCACCGGCACACGGGTGCAGGGACAGACCGTCCGCATCGGCTGGCTGCGGCAGGAACTCGACGATCTGCCCACCGATATGCGGGTGCTGGAGGCGGTCCAGCAGGTCGCCATGCGGATCACGCTGGGCGACGGCAGCAAAGTGGGCACCGAGATCTCGGCCGGGCAGCTGGCCGAGAGGCTCGGTTTCAGCCCGGCCCGGCAGCGCACCCCGGTGCGTGATCTGTCCGGCGGGGAGCGGCGCAGGTTGCAGCTCACCCGCATCCTGATGGCGGAACCGAATGTGCTGCTGCTGGACGAGCCGACCAACGATCTGGATATCGACACCCTGCAGCAGTTGGAAGACCTGCTGGACAGTTGGGCGGGTACCCTTGTGGTGATCAGTCACGACCGCTATCTGATCGAGCGGATCTGCGATTCGACCTGGGCGCTGTTCGGCGACGGGAAGCTCACCAACCTCCCGGGCGGTATCGAGGAATACCTGCGTCGTCGCGCCGAAACCGCAGGCAGGGAGGCTGACGCCCCGAAGGGCTCGGCGGCGAAATCGGCCGCAGCGAAGCAGGCAGTACCGCAGTCCGAGCCGGTGACCGACGCAGCCGCCTACCGCGCCGCCCGCAAGGAACTGAGCAAGCTGGAACGGTCCATCGACAAACTCACCGAGCAGGAGGAACGGCTGCACGCCGCGCTCGCCGACGCCGCGACCGACCCGGAGCGGCTGGTCACCCTCGGCACGGAACTCAAACAGGTGCTGGCCCAGAAGGAAACCGCCGAGGAACGCTGGCTCGAACTCGCCGAAGAGGTCTGAACGCGCCCCCGGCTCAGTCCCATTCTGCTGTCGGCCCCTCCTCCGGCACGGGCAGGCAAGCCCGGGCGAAATCCGCGCCGAAGTCGGTGAGCTCGATATCGCGGTAGTACAACGTGGTGTGTAATTCCGGCCGGTCGCGCACCGATGCCTGCGCCTCCAGCGGTTGATAACGCTCCGGGTCCCCCACCGGGTTCTCGGTGATATCGATCAGGCCGAGGCGGCGCAGGTTCGCCAGATAATGCTGGGTGCGGTCCGGGGACCGTAATCCGGCGTGCTCCCCGAGGAGCGTGATACCGGTTTCGGCGTGCTCTGCGTGGGGGTCGCGGGTGCGTTCATCGGGTATCTCGAGATACGGCTGCGGGCCGTTCAGGTGCAGCAGCCGCAGGATTCGTGTTTCATCGGAGGTCAGCGCGGCTGAGATCCCGGCGAATCCGGGGGTTTCGGCGCTGAGTCCGGTCACCGGCTCCGCTTGCAGCCCGAGCGCCCGGCGCAGGGCGTCACGGACCTCGCCGGCGGCCGCAGCGCGTATCTCACTCGGCGGCACCCCCGCCATGCTTTGCCGCATGATGGACCCGGTCACTTCGAGCGCGGTCCCGACACCCCAGCGTGCCGCGCCCGACATCGCCGTCCAGGCCGCTCCGGCCAATCCGGTGGCGGCGCGTACCGTCGTCGCCGGAGTCAGCGGCGGGCGCGGGCCGGTCCGGCCGCGTCGCGTGTTTTCCTCCGGCGGCACCTCCCGGCCCAGCGGCGTCATCGGCGTTTCGGCAGCGCTGCCGTCCGCGCTGTGCGGCTCAGGGGGTAGTTCAGTGGGCATCGGTCACAGCCATGTCGTCGCTACTCCTGTCCCGAAGACCAGAATGTGAGCGTATCCGGCGAAGAGTCCGAGCACACCGCCATGGACGAAAAGCAGCCATTCGTCCTGTTTGATGGCAGAGCGCAGCATATCGACGAAATCGTCCGGTGACAGCGCGGCCATCTGTTTGGCGATATAGCCGCTGATCTGCTTGCCCTGCCGGACGTTGAAATCGGGGTCGGCGAAGGCGATCGGGGCGATAGCCATCGCCTCATTGGTCAGCGTGGCCTGCAGCGAGTGGTACTCGCGGTTGCCGAGCATGAATTTCACCGCGCCGCGGGCCCGGCCGAGCGCCCGGTCGGCGGCCGGGCGCAGGGTGTCCTCCAGCATCTGCAGGGTGCGGTCCGAGCGCGGGCCGTTGAGCAGTTCGTCGCCGATATTGGCCACGGTCATCACCTGGGTCGACACCAGCTCGGCGTAGCCCTCGGTGATCTCGGGCTGCCGTTTGATCAGCAGACCTTGCCGCCACGGACACCACCACTTCGGATAGGCCGGGGCGAAGATCATGTTCAGACCGACCCAGTTGACCACCCAGCCGATGACCACCCCGCCGATCGGCAGCACGGCCAGCGTCGGCCATCCGGTCAGATGCAGGATCGCGACCAGCACAACACCCATAGGCGCGCCGAAATAGAAGCCGAAATTCTGCATGAACCGCAGCTCTTTGGCGCCGAGTACCTGGAACAGCTGGTTGAGCAGCTGCGGGCGGGCCTGGAAGTAGCGGATGACCATCTGCTTGACATCGAGCAGCTGATCGATATTGGCGCCGAGTTCCTCGGTGAGTTCCCGCAGGATGTCCGGCAGCTGCTGGCGCACCCTGGCATGCACCATCTCACGCACCTGGATGGGCAGGTTGTACCAGAGCTGAGGGTGCTCGCGGCGCAGGAGGTCTTCGACGATATCGCGGATCTGGGTGTCGGCGATCACCGTCAGATGTTCGGCGAGGGCGTCGGGTTCGAGCTCGCGGTAGAAGTCGGCGACGCTGCCCAGTTTCGACAGCCCTTTATCGACGGCGATGCTGGCCATCTTGTCCGCCCGCGACGGGACGATGCCCTGCCAGCCGAACCGGCCGTCGTAGCTGAGCAGCGGCAGCACCTGGATGCGTTTGGGCAGATACGGGTAGAGCGTGCGCAGCCCGGGCACCTGGACACCATGGAAACCGATCGGCCGGAACAGCATCAACACGCCGGTCCAGTTGGTGATGTAGCCGATGACACCGGTGAACAACGGGATGGTCAGCAACTCCAGGAGGATTGTCGGGTGGACCCCGAACAGACTCTCCAACACCCTGTCACCCTCCTGCCCCCGATGGTCGCCGCCACACCGGCACCTCAAATTAGCACCACGTCAGTAGCGTGGCCGACAGTGCCGCCAGAGTGTGCCACAGCACAGGTAGGGTTCGCAGACGTCGGCGCGACACACAACCGATCACGATCGATCGTGATCAGTGGACAATAATTCGGTGGGCGGGACTCGTTCACCTGGGCGATATCGGAGTAGGACGTGGCAGACGACAGGACCGGACAGGATGTGACCCGGGCCGGTTCCCGCGCTGTGGAACGCAGCTCGGATGTCGAGCAGCGACAGATCAGCAACGAGGCGCGGCTGATTCGCGGCGTGTTCCGGGCGGCGGGGCTGGCGGCGGGCACCGTGGTGCGCGGCGGTCAGTGGGCGGTCAACACCTCCTACGAGATGACCAGAGAGATCACCCAGGCCGCCCTCGACGGTGAATCCTCGGCCGAGATCGCCGAGCGCACCGGTAACGCCCTGCGGTCGATCGCGCGCAGTGCGCTCGGCGTCACCGAGGGGTCGGTGCGCGAGATCGTCAGCTATGTGCCGACTTCCCAGGCCCCACCACAGCAGGGTATCGCGATGGGGTCGTATCTGCGGTCGGCGAGTGTGGCGGAGCTACGCCACCGCGGCGATGCGCTGCTGGCCCGCTCGGCTGATGTGTACTTCACCGAGGAGGTGCACCCCGCCTATGACCGCATCCTGGACGAGCTGGCCCCCGACGAGGCGCGCATCCTGCGGTTCATGGCGCTCAACGGTCCGCAGCCGTCGGTGGATGTGCGCACCAATCGGCCGCTGGGCATCGGCTCGGAGCTGGTGGCAGGCGATCTGACCTCCGTACCGGAGCAGGCAGGGGTGCGGTACCCGGACCGGGCCCGTTCCTATCTGATCAACCTCAACCGGCTTGGCCTCACCCGTAACTCCGACGACCCGGTGGTGCTGAGCCGGTACATGGTGCTCGAGGTGCAGCCGGTGGTCGAGGCCGCGTTGAAACAGGCGGGCCGCGCGCCGAAAATCGTCCGCAAAAGCTTGCGCCTGACCGAATTCGGTGCTGATTTCTGCCAGACCTGCTTCACCCTCGGCGGGTGAGAATGCGCTCCCGGTTGGTCGCGATCTGATACAGATCTGGTCAACCTCGCTATACCGCCGATTTCGGTGGGATCGTGGAGATATGGACCAGGGCGAGGCGCAGCCGCAAACCGCGTCGAATGCCGTGCCGGGCATCGAGCCGACCGACGCGGCGGGCGCAGCGCTCGCGGCAGCACTGGAAGCCGGAGCGAAGATCGGCGGCCCCCCCAGAGTGGAGGCCGGGCCGGAACCACCGCTGACCATGGGACCGCCGCGACCCGGAATGAAACCACCCCCCCTGCCCGAGCACGCGCCCGCGGGCACCGACGATCTGGCCGCGATCAGCCGGTTGAAATTCCGGTATCTGCGCACCCTCGACACCAAACTGTGGGACGAGTTCGCCGACACGATGATCCCGGAGGTGACCGCAACCTACAGCGAATACCTGGAGTTCGAGTCGCGTGAGGCGTATCTGACGTTCATGCGAAACACCCTCGGCCCGAACGTCATCACCGAACATCGCTGCGAGCACCCCGAAATCGATATCGACGGCGACACCGCGACCGGCACCTGGTACCTCGCCGATACGGTGTTGATCCCCGCGCACAATATGCTGCTGCGCGGCGCCGCCTTCTACAACGACCGTTACGTGCGCTGCGACGACGGCCGCTGGCGTATCGCCCACACCGGCTACGAGCGCACCTACGAGGTGGTGCTTTCGCTCAGCGACCTGCCCAGCCTGCGATTGACGTCGAGCCGCTGGGGTCTGATCGCCAGGGAGACCGGTATCGAAACCGTCCGGCGCGACCCGGGGGCCGACGAAGCGCGCGAGGCAGGTTAGCGGAGTCAGTCGGTAGCGGCGACCAGCGGTTCCAGGGTCAGCTTCGGCATTTCCTTCTGGATGTACTGCAGCCGCCATTTATCGCTGAACAGGGCGAGCAACACTCCATCGCTGCGGGTGAACACCTCGACCCCACGCTGGCGGTCCAGCTCCGCGGCGGATGCGGCGTCGGTGCGCCGGGCCAGCGAATAGCCGAGGAAATCGAGCTGGGTCTCGACGTTGAACTCTGCCTGCATCCGGGCGGTGACCACCTCGAACTGCATCGGGCCTACCGCGGCGAGGACCGGGGAGGCCTCGCCGCGCACATCGTTGCGCAGGACCTGCACCACACCCTCGGAATCGAGTTGGTCGATCGCTTTGCGGAACTGTTTGTACTTACCCGCGCTCTGCGCGCGCAGCGCCGCGAAATGCTCCGGCGCGAACGACGGGATCGGCGGGAACTCGACCTTCTTGTCCAGGTAGAGGGTGTGCCCCGGTGCGAGCGCCGTCGCGTTGACCAAGCCGACGACGTCACCCGGATACGCGGTGTCGATCGTCGCGCGTTCCCGGCCGAACACGGTGAGCGCGTATTTGGTGGCGAACGGGCGGCCGGTCTGGGCGTGCGTCACCACCATGCCGCGCTCGAACTCCCCGGACACGATCCGCATGAACGCCAGCCGGTCCCGGTGGGCGGTGTCCATCCCCGCTTGCACCTTGAAGACAACCGCGCTGAACGGGTCGGTGGTCTGGCGTGGTGTGCCCGTGATATCGGTGCGCGGGCCGGGCGCAGGAGCGAACGCGACCAGGGTTTCGAGCAGTTGCCGCACCCCGAAGTTCAGCATCGCCGAGGCATAGATGACCGGTGAGGTCTGCCCGGCGAGGAACAGCTCCTGGTCGTGGACCTGCCCGGTGGCCGCCAGCAGTTCGCTTTCCTCCACGGCGGTGGTCCACGCCTCCCCCTCCCGAGCTTCGGCGGCCTCCGTGCTCAGCGTTTCCTCGCCTGCGATGGTCGCCCCGCCCGCGGTGCGGCTGAAGTGGAGGTATTCGGTGGCCTCCCCGTCGGGCCCGCGCCGCAGCAGGCCGCGGAAATCACCGGCGATGCCGACCGGCAGGAACAGCGGGGTGGGGGTGAGTCCGATTCGCTCGTCGATTTCGTCCAGCAGTTCCAGCGGCGCCCGCCCGGGCCGGTCCCATTTGTTGATCACGGTGATCACCGGGATACCGCGGTGGCGACACACCTGGAACAGTTTCAGCGTCTGCGGCTCCAGGCCCTTGGCCGCGTCGATCAGCATCACCGCGGCGTCTACCGCGGTCAACACCCGATAGGTGTCCTCGGAGAAATCGGAGTGGCCGGGGGTGTCGACCAGGTTGATCACATGGTCGATATCCGAGCCCGCGGCGCGGTATTCGAACTGCAGCGCGGTCGAGCTGACCGAGATACCGCGCGCCTGCTCCATCTCCATCCAGTCCGAGACGGTCGATTTGCGTCCGGCCTTGCCGTGGACGGCGCCCGCCTCGGCGATCTTGCGCGCATGCAGCGCCAGCGCCTCGGTGATTGTCGACTTGCCCGCGTCGGGATGGGAGATCACGGCGAAGGTGCGGCGCCGCGACACCTCGGCGGGTACCCCGCGCGGAGCGGACGCGAGGGCGCCCTGGGTGGATGCGGGCAACGGCAACAACCTTTCGGGCGAGCAGGCGATCGGCAACCTGTCCAGGGTACGCCAGCCGCCGTCACCTCCGCCGACCTGCCGCTGACCACCCGATTCTGTGAGGCCGCCGACCTTGCGTTATGGTGTTCGGGTTGTCTCGGCGAGGGTGACCGCAGACTTTGCGACACCGTGATCGACGCGGCGCGGCTTCCGGCCGTCCCTGTTCGGTCTTCGCCCGACGAGTAGACCACCGAGCCAGGGTGCGATTGCGCCCGGCGCACCACCAGCCCGGAAGAGCCGTAGGAGTAGATCCCATCATGTCCGACGTCAACCTTCTCGAAGCGACCGTTCGCACCGAGTTCGGCAAAGGCGCTGCCCGTCGTACCCGCCGCGCGGGCAACGTCCCTGCCGTGCTGTACGGCCACCAGACCGATCCGCAGCACCTGGCCGTCGACGCCCAGGCCTTCGCCGCCATCCTGCGTCAGCACGGCGCGAACGCGGTGATCAACCTCGTCATCGAGGGCAAGCAGCAACTCGCGCTCACCAAATCCGTTGTGATGCACCCGATCCGCCGCTACATCGAGCACGCCGACCTGCTGATCGTGCAGCGCGGCGAGCAGGTCACCGCCGAGGTTCCGGTCACCCTGACCGGCGAGGCAGGCCCGGGCACCCTGGTCACCCAGGAACTCACCACCGTCGCCGTCTCCGCCGATGCGCTGAATCTGCCGGAGTCCATCGAGGTGAACATCCACAACCTCGCGGCAGGTACCCAGATCACCGCGGGCGCGCTGGAGCTGCCCTCCGGTGTCAGCCTGGCCGAC
This sequence comes from Nocardia donostiensis, assembly GCF_002081715.1. Taxonomy (GTDB): domain Bacteria; phylum Actinomycetota; class Actinomycetes; order Mycobacteriales; family Mycobacteriaceae; genus Nocardia; species Nocardia donostiensis. The sequence goes on from NZ_MUKP01000011.1 coordinate 105,272, forward strand.
AATCCGGAGCTTCTGATCGTCAACATCATCGAGGCGCCGTCCGCAGCGGCCACCGGAGAGGCCGAAGCGGCCGAGGCCGAGAGCGCCGAATAAGAACGCTCCCGCGATCGACGACGATTCGCTGTGATGCTGTGATGCTGTGATGGCCGAAACCGCGCCCGCGCTCGTCGTCGGTCTGGGCAACCCGGGGTCCGGCTACGAGCGCACAAGGCACAATGTGGGCTTTCTGGTCGCCGACGTGCTCGCCGAGCGCGTCGGCGGCCGTTTTGCCGTGCACAAGAAGTCCGGCGCCGATCTGTTGCAGGCCCGGCTCGACGGCCGCCAGGTACTGATCGCCAAACCGCGGTCGTATATGAACCTGTCCGGTCGTTCGGTGGCTGCGCTGGCGAAATTCTTTTCGGTCCCACCGGCCGAGGTCGTGGTTGTGCACGACGAACTCGATCTGCCGTTCGGTGCGATCAAACTCAAACGCGGGGGCGGCGAAGGCGGCCACAACGGGCTCCGCTCGATATCGAGCGCGCTCACCACCAGGGATTACCTGCGCACTCGGATCGGCATCGGCCGCCCGCCCGGCCGCCAAGACCCGGCCGACTATGTGCTCAAACCATTCGCCGCACCGGAACGCAAAGAGGTTCCGGTGATCGTGGAACAAGCCGCCGACGCCGTCGAATTGCTCCTGCGCGTCGGGTTGGAAGCCGCGCAGAACCAGTTGCACTGAAAGCAGGCGCTACCGTGTCGCGCGATGTCCGGCCGGTGCAGCGCAGGGCGGTGCCGGGTCCGACCGGATATCGCGCGACGGTCTCAGCCGGGTAGATGCGCGGCCGTGGCGGCGCGGCGCAGCTTGCCGGATGAGGTTTTCGGCAGCGCTCCAGGGCCGAGTACCGCGACCGTACGGGGGCGAACCCCCACTTCCGAGAACACTTCGTGCACGATCTCGCGTTCGATGCGTTTGACCTCGTCCGGGTTCTGGTGGTCGTTGCTTTCCACCACCACCGCGAAACTCTCCCGTTTGTGCCCGGCGTCCAATCGCACCGCGACCGCGTTACCCGGGCGCACTCCGGATACCCGCACGGCCGCCCGTTCGATATCGGTGGGGTAGATATTGCGACCTCCCATGATGATGACGTCCTTGATCCGCCCGCACACCACTATCAGGCCCTCTTCGGTGAAATAGCCGATATCGCCGGTGTCGAGCCAGCCGTCGTCGTCTCGAGCGGGCAAGAACCCGTCCACAGTGATATAGCCGGAAGTCACAGCGGGACCGCGTAATTCGATGACACCGACCGACCTGGTCGGCAGCGGCTGCCGTTCCGTGTCGACGATCCGGCCTTCCAGTTCGTCGACCAGATATCCCAAGGTCGCCAGCCTGCGCACATTGTGCTGTTTACCGAAAACTTCGCCGCTCACCGGAACCGCCTTACCGAGGGCTTCCAGCAGATCGGCGTCGACGACGTCGATCACCTGCCCGCGCCCGGGATCCGGGATGGAGACAGCCAGGGTGGTTTCGGCCATACCGTAGACGGGGGTGAGCGCATTAGGGTTGAGCCCGAAGCGTTTACCGGCTGCGGCCAACGCCTCCATGGTGTCCGGGTCAACCGGCTCGGCACCGTTCCACATATAGCGGACACTGCCAAGATCCAGTGTTCCGTCTTCGGCTTTGGCCAGGCGCCGGGCCAGCAGTGCGTACGCGAAATTCGGTGCCGCGGTGACAGTTCCGCGGTATTTACTGATCAGCTCGGCCCACAGGATCGGCCTGCCGAGGAAATCCAGTGGCGTCACACACACCACTTCCGCGCCGAATTGCATGGGCACGCTGAGGAACCCGACCATGCCCATATCGTGGAAAAGCGGCAGCCAGCTGATCATCACATCGCTGTCGAGCTGGAATTTGACGCGGTTGAACATGGCGTGTGCGTTGACGAAGAAGTTCCCGTGGGTGATGCACACCGCTTTCGGTGAACCGGTGGAACCGGAGGTCAACTGTTGTAGCGCGATATCGGATTCCTCGGTGGGCAGCGGATCGGTGTCGGGGCCGTCGCGCATCTGGTCGATCCGGACCACGATGATCCCGCGCTCGACCAGCAGCGGTTCGGCGGCCTCGAACGGGGCACCGAGCACCACCGCGCGTGCTTCGATCATCGTCAGCACCGTTTCGGTATCGCGAGCCCACACGGCCAGATCGGTGCGCGGAGTCGGCTGATGCAGCATGGTGATCGACGCGCCGCGCATCCATACCGCTTGGCAGGCGGGTGCGATATCGACCGGCATCCCGGCCAGCACGCCCACCGCGTCACCGTGGCCGATACCGGCCGCCGCCAGCCCGCCCGCCATCCGGCGCGCGATCTGGTGGATCTGTCCCCAGGTTTGCCGCAGCGGGGTATCCGGTTCCCCGGTCACCAGGCCGCGCACGGATTCCCGCGCTGTCGCGTACATCTCGTCGGTGAACCTGCTCAAACTCGCACTCCTCGCCCACATCCAACGGCCGGTAATCGGCCCCCACCAACTATCCCGCGATCTGCCGCGGGCGTTAACCATCCGTGATAAAAAACGGTGGCCGAACTGGTCATAAGACGGATACGGCGGTGAGGAAGCGGTCGAGTTCGTCGAAGCCGACGAAGTAGTGCGGCGAGGCGCGCACCACCGAGTCGAGACCGCGGGCGGCCATATCCAGCAGGGTGGAGCCGCGGTGGCTCACCGTCACGGTGATGTTCTGGTCGGCCAGGCGGTTACGCACCTGTATCGGCTCGATGGCGTCGAGGGTGAACGAGACGATGCCGCTGTGCCGGACGCCGAGATCGCGCACCGTCACACCGGGGATATCGGCCAAGCCCTTGCGCAGGTAGGCCGCTCGGGCGGCGATCGCGTCGTAGACGACGTCGGGACCGAGGTCGAGCAGATATCGCACGGCGGCGCCGAGCCCGAGGCGGGCGGCGACATCGTGTTCCCAGAATTCGAACCGGCGCGCGTCCGGGGCGAGCCGGTATTCGCCCGGGGCCGTCCACTGGGCGCTGTGCAGGTCCAGCCGCCCGGGCTCCAGGGAGGTAGCCAGCTCGGGCCGTACGTACAGCAGGCCCGTGCCGCGGGGGCCGCGTAGCCATTTGCGGCCGGTCGCCGAGAGTGCGTCCACCCCGAGTTCGGCGACGTCGAGCGGTAGCTGCCCGACCGACTGGCAGGCGTCGAGCAACACCAGCGCACCCGCAGCATGCGCGATCTCGGTCGCCTCGGCGACGGGGTTGACCAGGCCGCCGTTGGTAGGGGCGTGCAGCAGTGACACCAGTGCGACCCGCTCGTCCATCATGTCGGCGAAGGCGTCCAGGTCGAGCTGACCGGTGTCGTCGCTGGGGATGTGCTCCACTCGTGCCCCGTTGGCGTGGGCGTGCTGTAGAGCGGCGATGGCGTTACTGGCGTAATCGGAACCGGAGATCAGCACCCGGTCGCCGGGCCGCAATCGGACGGAGTAGCAGAAATCGGTCCAGGACCGGGTGGCGCTGTCGCTGAGCGCGATGCTCGCGGGGGTGGTGTTGAGCAGTTCGGCGATAGCGTCCTTCACCGCGGCCAGGTCGTCGAGGCGTTCGTTGGCGGCCTGGTAACCGCCGATCTCGGCCTCCCGCCGCAGATGCGCGATCACAGTTTCGGTGACCTCCCGAGGCGGCAGCGAGGAGCCGGCGCTGTCGAGGAAAACCGAACCAGAACCCGCTCCCGGAGTATCACTGCGCACCCGTTGCTCGTCCAGCATGCCGTCGAGCCTAACGGCCTGCGCTGTCTTCGCGGCGCCGTCGTTTGTCGGTGGCCGCCGCTACTCTGGTGTCACACAGGCCGATACGTCACCGCGATTCACACATCACATAGCCAGCGCTGCATCGCCCCGGCGACACCGATAACGGGCGATATTCGCATCGGAGGCGCAGACGTCCCCCGCGTGTCCGAGGCACTACCGGAGACGAAACTGCGACGAAGCAGCACCGCGATACGAGAACCGCATCGGAGGTTGGCATGGCGGTCACACTCGAGCACCATGGGTCGGTAGTAGGGGTACGCAGGGGGTTGTCATCGCGTGCGGCAGCCGAGGCCTATATCGGCGGTGTGTGCTTCAAGCTCGGGCCACCGCTGCTGATCGGCGCCGAACTGGAATGGCTCACCGCGCACAGCGCCTATCGCAGACCTGGCGCCGTGGCGCCGCGCCCGCCGCTCGACCTGGTGGCCGCCGCACTGGGTCCCTACGCGCCACAGACCATCGCCCCCGCTTCCCCCGCCCGCCCGCTGCCCGGCGGCAGCCGGGTCACCATCGAACCCGGCGGTCAGATCGAACTGTCCAGCGCGGCCTGTCCCGATGCCGCCCGCCTGTGCGCGCGGCTCGACTCCGATACCCGGCTACTGCGGCAGCTGCTGGGAACCAAGTCGATCCGACTGGTATGGGCCGCCGCCGACACCGGCCGTCGCCCGCAGCGCATGCTGCGGCTGCCGCGCTATCACGCCATGGAACGCTATCTGGGCGGTATCGGCCCATTCGGCGCTCTCATGATGTGTAATACCGCCGCCACGCAGGTGAGTGTCGACGCGGGCACCGATCCCGCCGAACTGGCCGCCCGCTGGCAGACCCTGTACATGATCGGCCCGGCCCTGCTGGCCGCCTTCGCCCGCTCGCCCGCACTCTGTGGCGCGCCTCCGGGCGTGTGGGCTTCCCAGCGGATGCGCACCTGGCTGCGCCTGGATTACGCACGCACCAGACCGCCGGTACAGGAATGGGCGGACCCGGTGTCCGGGTACGCGCGCTGGGCGCTGGACGCGCCGCTGCTCTGTGTGCGCCGCCCGGCGCCCGCACGCCAGGAAACCGACGGTGAATGCGCGTGGAGCGCCCCGCCGGGCGCCACCTTCGCCGACTGGATATCCGGCGCGCTGGACGACGAGGTCGGCCGCAGACCCGGCTACGACGATCTCGATTACCACCTGACCACCCTGTTCCCGCCGGTCAGGGCCGCAGGCCACCTCGAGGTCCGGTATCTGGACGCGCAGCCCGGCGACAGCTGGTCGGTTCCCATACGCGTGATCGAGGCCCTGATGTCCACGTCGGCTGTAGTGCGGGACGCCTCCACTCTCGCCGCACCGACCGCCGGGCGCTGGCTGGACGCGGCCCGCCACGGCCTGGCCGACCCGCAGATCAGGACGGTCGCCACCGATCTGCTGGAAACCGCTGCCGAGCACGCCACGACCGCCGCTGCCCCGGCGATCCATGCCGCGGCCCGGCGTTGCCGAGCAGGCAGGCCGCCTGAGGAATCAGGAGATCGTGCATGAGCAAACGCGCCGACCCGTGCGAAGACCACTGCCACACCTCGAGAACCTTCCGGCGCGACGGAGCACCGTTCATCCCTCTGATCCGGCCGGTCCCTGCGGCGGACGGCTGGTACGGCTACATGCCGAGCCAGTCCTGCGTGGTGCCCCGGAGGCGGTGCGAGGCCCGGGCGAGATCGCATCGCCGGATACCGAGGCCACGCCGCGCGGCGCCTGGACGGCCGGAACCGCCCGCCCACCGCACAGCACGATACGAGCGACGGCCGAGTACGGCAGCAAGTTCCGCTTCTTCGTCTCCCTGCTCGGCAAGCCGTGCCGATACGGGGAGCCCGTCGTCGGCCTGAAGTTCGTCTCGAACCCCGCGACCGGAACTCACCAGGGATATACGCGACTGACCGGAGTACAGCCATGACCGTGCACCACCAGCCCGATATCGACCGTTCTACCGACCGGCTGCGTGACCGTATCGCCGAAACGCTCACCAGGGCGAGGAACCGCACCATCGCCCTCACCGCGTGCGTGGACGAGGCCGAACTCGTCGCCCAGCACTCCCAGCTGATGAGCCCGCTGGTGTGGGATCTGGCGCACATCGGCAATCAGGAAGAGCTGTGGCTGGTGCGCGATGTCGGCGGACGCGAACCCGTGCGCGCCGATATCGACGAGCTCTACGACGCCTTCAAGCACGCCCGCGCCAACCGGCCGCAGCTGCCGCTGCTGAACCCCGAACAGGCGCGCGGCTATGTGGGCACGGTGCGCCAGCAGGTGTGGGATGTGCTCGAGTGCAGTCCGTTACGCGGCGACCGGCTGGTAGACCGCGGTTTCGCGTTCGGCATGATCGCCCAGCACGAACAGCAGCACGACGAAACCATGCTGGCCACCCATCAATTGCGCAGCGGCCCCGCGGTGCTGTCCGCACCCGCCGCACCGCAGGCGGTCGCGCCGGTGCGCGGCGAGGTGGTGATTCCGACCGGTGAATTCACCATGGGCACCTCCACCGATCCGTGGGCGCTGGACAATGAGCGTCCCGCGCATCCCGTCCATGTGCCCGGTTTCGCCATCGACGCCGCACCGATCACCAACGAGCAGTACCTCGCGTTCCTCGACGACGGCGGTTACGAGCGGCCCGAACTGTGGTCCGAACGCGGCTGGGCGCACCGGCAGCAGGCCGGTCTGGTCGCGCCGCAGTTCTGGGAGCAGGACGCAGGCGGCCACTGGTGGCGGCGCGTGTTCGGGGCGATGACCCCGCTGCGCCCGCACCAGCCGGTGGTGCACGTGTGCTGGTTCGAAGCGCAGGCTTACGCCAACTGGGCCGGTAAACGCCTACCCACCGAGGCCGAATGGGAGAAGGCGGCCCGCTTCGACCCGGCGACCGGCCGGTCCCGCCGCTATCCGTGGGGCGAGACCGAACCAGGCCCCGGCACCGCCAACCTCGGGCAGCAGCACCTCGAACCCGCCGATATCGGCGCCTATCCCGACGGTGCTTCCGAATCCGGGGTACAGCAACTCATCGGCGACGTCTGGGAATGGACCTCGTCGGGTTTCGAACCGTATCCAGGTTTCCAGGCCTTCCCGTATCGCGAGTACTCGGAGGTGTTCTTCGGCGGCGACTATCGGGTGCTGCGGGGCGGGTCGTTCGGCACCGATCCGGTCGCCTGCCGCGGCACCTTCCGTAATTGGGACCACCCGATCCGCCGCCAGATCTTCGCCGGTTTCCGACTGGCTCGTGACCTGGGTCCAGGGGAGGGGTGAGCGGCTTGTTCCCTGGACGTACCCGAACGAAGGCTGGCCGCTGGCTCGCGGGTGCCGAGCGGGCAGCGCGGCTGTGTGCCCCGGACACGCACCATCCGGTGGCACCGACCGCGGCCGGTGCCGATGTGTAGGCATCTGGGGTATGTGGGTCCAGCCGTCCCGGTGGGGGAGTTGCTCGTCCGCGGCCCGCATTCGTTGCGGACCCAGGCGTGGGCGCCGCGCGATATGCGTGGCGGCGGGACCATCAACGCCGACGGTTTCGGCGTCGCCTGGTGGCACGGGGGCGAACCCCCCGTCACGCGGTACCGCAATCCCGCACCGATCTGGACCGACCCGGCTGTGGAGGAGGTACTCCCGCACCTGGAATCGACAGCCGTGCTGGCTGCCGTTCGGTCGGCGACGATCGGCATGCCCGTCGAGCGCAGTGCGTGCGCGCCGTTCCTGCACGAGCAGTGGGCATTCAGCCACAACGGCGTCGTCCCCGACTGGCGGACGGTGTCGTCCGCCGTTCTGTCCGATCTGGATGCGGCCGCCACCAGGGCAGGCGCCACCCGGCTGCTTCAAACCGGCGACCTGCTCGAGGCCGAATCGGCCACCGACTCGGCAGCGCTGTGGGTGCTGCTGCGCAGGCTGCTCGACCCGGCCGCACCGCGGGACCTGATCGCCTCGCCGCTGGCGGCGCTGCGGCTGCTCGTCACCACCGTGGTCACGCATGCGCCCGCCGCCCGGCTGAATCTGCTGCTCGGCGACGGTGCCAGCCTGTGGGCCACCGCCTGGGAACACGCCCTGTCGGCTCTGGTCACCGACGATTACGCGGTACTGGCCTCGGAGCCCTATGACGCCGACCCCCGCTGGCAGAGCATTCCAGAGCACAGTGTGGTGCGCGCCGAACCCGGCCTGCTGACTGTCGAATCCCTCAACAACGACCCCGTGACCGAAAGGGCCGTGTGATGACCGCACCCACTGTGGAGATCCACCTGACCGATGCCGACCTGACCGACGCGTTGCGGGCCGACGCCCGCCGCGGTCTCACCGCCGACCCCAAATGGCTGCCGCCCAAGTGGTTCTACGACGCCCGCGGCAGCGCATTGTTCGAGCAGATCACCGGACTGCCCGAGTACTACCCGACCCGCGCCGAACGCGGGCTCCTGGAACAGATCGCCGCCCAGATCGCGGCCATCGCGAGGCCGCAGGTGCTGGTCGAACTCGGTGCGGGTGCGGCGGTGAAGACCCGTCTGCTGCTCAACGCGTTCACTCAGGAGGGCTCGCTCAAAACCTACGTTCCGCAGGATGTGTCGGCATCGGCGCTGCGCGAGGCGGCCGCCGAGATGGCCGACTGCTACCCCGGTGTGACGGTGCACGGGGTGGTCAGTGATTTCACCGGCACCCTGAGCACGCTGCCGCGCGGCGGTAGGCGGATGATCGCCTTTCTCGGCGGCACCCTCGGAAACCTGGTGCCCGCCGAACGTGCCGAATTCCTCACCGGCATCCACGACGTCCTCGAACCGGGGGAGCAACTGCTGCTCGGCGCGGGCCTGGTCACCGACCCCGCCGTGCTGGTACCTGCCTACGACGACGCTGCGGGCGTCACGGCCGAATTCAACCGCAACGTCCTGCATGTGCTCAACACGCGGCTCGGCGCCGATTTCGTCCCGGAGAAGTTCCGGCACGTCGCGATATGGGATGCCGACGCGGAATGGATCGAGATGCGGCTGGAAGCGACCGAGGATATGACGGTCACCGTCGCCGACATCGGCCTCACTGTCGGCTTCGCCCGCGGCGAGCAGTTACGCACCGAGATCTCGGCAAAGTTCCGCCTGGCAACCCTCGACGCCGAGCTACGCGCCGCCGGTTTCGTCGTCGAACGCGCCTGGAGCGACCCTGACAACCGTTTCGCGCTGGTCCTAGCTGCCCGCACCTGAGACCGGCCGGGCAGCGGCGGACCCCGTGATACCTGCCGCCGGACAACGAGCTGCTGCCGCGGCAGAGACAGGTAAACGCGCTTCCACCAGCGCGAAGTCGCCGCTGCGGTACTGACGATGTGGTGCGCGCTGCGCTCGACACGTCCGACCCTCCGCGTGCAGGCAGGTGGTCGTGATATCGCCGCCGGGCAATGATTTGCTGCTGCGGCAGAGACAGGCAAGCGCGCGCGGGGGACGCCGCTGCGGTACTGACTGTGCGGCGCGCCGCGCTCTGGACACGTCCGACCGCCCGCGGGCAGGCAGGTGGTCGATCAGCGGCCGTGTGTACCCCGCACAGCAGCGGCGAGAGCTTCCGCGGGCCGATGCTCGAGTATTCGGTACGGAATCGTGTTACTCAGGTGTTCGGCACGATATCGGTGTTGTAGACGACGAAGCTGAGTACCAGCCCGATGACCAGCGCCACAATCGAGGCGGCCGCTGCCCATTTACCCAGCGGTTCACCCTTGTTGTGGCCGATCATCCCGAGAATGATCCCAGCAGCGCCGAAGACGATCGGGCAGAAGAACAGGCAGATGGCGGCGCATACGAACCCCACGATCGAATAAGTCTGTGGCCCGGCGGCCCGCTGCCGCGAGTCCTCGTACGGCTGGAACGACTGCTGCGGATACCCCGGATACGGTCCCTGATCGGGCTCTTTCCTCTGCCCGTACTGTTGCCCGTACGACCCACCCCCTGGCCCGTACGGTTGTTCGCCGTACCCGGCCTGTCCGCCTTGCCCGTAGGTTTCACCGCCCTGCCAGGTGCCGTGTTCGCCGGACGCACCCGGAGTGGGCGGATAGTTGTACGCACCGCCCGCCGGATACCCCTGGGCGCCAGGTGGCAGCGATCCCGGCTGCCCGGAACCCCACGGCTGCTCACCGGTCCTCGGTTGCTCGGGGCGCTCGCCCTGCCGCGGCTGCGCGCGGAACCGCTGGGTCTCGGGGTCGGCATGCCATCCGGCATCCTGCGGCTCCTGTCCGCCGGGTTCCGGCCGGGGCGGTTCCCCGCCGGGTTGCGCGCGCCACGCCTGCCCTGGTTCGCTTTCCTGCGGTTGCGCCGACCACGCTTGCGTCGGCACCTCGCCACCCGGCGTTTCTCCTGGCCGCGCACCGGCCGCACCCGGTTTCGCCTCCTGTCCGCCCGCCGCGGCTGCGTCGCCTTCCTCCGGTTCCGGCATCGTGCTCTGCGACGGTGGCTGCACCTGGTCGCTTCCCGCGGGGCGCGGCGTACCTTCGGTTCCCGGCCGCTCACCGGCTGCGGCTGGCCGCTCGGGCGTCGATTCGCCTGACGGAGGGGTGGGGGTGTCGTCGTCCGGCGGCTGCGGTGCGCTGCCGGTCGGCTGCGGGTCCTGCGGCGTGCTCATGCGCTCTCCTCGTTCGTCCGGTTACGACATGTCGGGGGTACCACCGGTGAAGCGAGTAATCAGGACGAATTGTGATACGAGTCACAAATTGAGCCGGCCGGTAGGCGCCGCATGGTGAGGTGCGAGGAAAGCATGACAAACACAAGCGGCCCGGACCTGAGTCCGGGCCGCCCCACGAAGTACGCGCTCAGGCGTTGCCGTTGAACAGCCCGGTCACCGAGCCGTTCTCGAACACCTCACGAATGGTGCGCGCCAGCAGTGGCGCGATGGACAGCACCGTCAGCTGCGGGAACTTCTTCTCCTCGGTGATCGGCAGCGTATTGGTCACGATGACTTCCTTGGTGCCGCAGCCGGCCAACCGCTCGGCCGCGGGCGAGCTCAGCACACCGTGCGTCGCCGCGATCACCACATCGCCGGCGCCTGCCTCCTTCAGCACCTTCACCGCGCCCGCGATGGTGCCACCGGTGTCGATCATGTCGTCGATCAAGATGCAGGTGCGGCCCTCGACCTCGCCGACCACCCGGTTCGACTTCACCTGATTCGGCACCAGCGGGTCGCGGGTTTTGTGGATGAACGCCAGCGGCGCGCCGTCCAGTGAGTCCGCCCACTTCTCCGCCACCCGGACGCGTCCCGAGTCCGGAGAGACAACGGTGATGTGCTCGAGGCTGTAATTCGACCGGATGTAGTCGGCCAGCTGCAGCTGGGCATGCATATGGTCGACCGGGCCGTCGAAGAAGCCCTGGATCTGGTCGGTGTGCAGGTCGACGGTGATGATCCGATCTGCGCCCGCGGTCTTCAGCAGATCCGCGACCAGCCGCGCCGAAATCGGCTCGCGACCGCGGTGCTTCTTGTCCTGACGGGCGTACGGGTAGAACGGCAGCACGGCCGTGATCCGCTTCGCCGAACCGCGCTTGAGCGCGTCGATCATGATGAGCTGTTCCATCAGCCACTCGTTCAGCGGCGCGGGGAAGCTCTGCAATACGAAGGCGTCGGAACCCCGGACCGACTCCTCGAAACGGACGAAGATCTCCCCATTGGCGAAATCGCGTGCGGTCTGCGGCGTGACGTGGACGTCGAGTTCCTTCGCGACCTGCTCGGCCAGCTCAGGATGAGACCGTCCGGCGAAGAGCATCAGGTTCTTCTGGTTGTCGATCCATGACGCGGTCACTACTGATTGCCATCCTTTAGCTGCTCGATTGCCTGACTCGACATCTCGTTTGCCGCGATGGCTTCCGCCGCCGCGCGCGCCGCAGCGGTTCCGGGACGATACCGCTGCACCCAGTTCTCAATATTGCGCTGTGGTCCGCCCGACACCGCGAGCGCCCCCGGCGGAACATTTCTGCGCAGTACGGTACCCGCTGCCGAATACGCGCCGTCACCCACGGTCACCGGCGCGACGAACATGGTGTCGCTGCCTGTCCGCACATGCGAACCGACCGTGGTGTGGTGTTTGTTCACTCCGTCGTAGTTGACGAAAACGCTGGACGCGCCGATATTGCTGTGCTCGCCGATGGTCGCGTCACCCACATATGTCAGATGCGGCACTTTCGAATGCGCACCGATATCGGCGTTCTTGGTTTCCACGAACGCGCCCAGTTTGCCGGATTCGCCGAGCACGGTGCCCGGACGCAGGTAAGCGAACGGTCCGATGGTGGCGCAGCGGCCGATCACCGCGCCCTCGCCGTGCGTGCGGATGACGCGCGCGCCTTCCCCGACGACCGTATCGGACAGGGTGCAGTCGGGCCCGATCTCGGCGTCTTCGCCGACGACTGTCGCGCCGAACAGTTGCACCCCTGGCTTCAAGATCACGTCCCGCGCGATGCGCACCCCGGCATCCACCCAGGTGGTGTCCGGATCGACCACGGTCACCCCGGCCCGCATATGCCGTTCCAGCAGATAGCGGTTGAGGGTGCGCGCGGCCTCCGCCAACTGCACCCGATCGTTCACACCGGTGACCTTCGCCGCATCCACCAGCCGTGCGCCGTGCACCGGATGCCCGGCCTCGCGCGCCAGCCGCAGCACATCGGTCAAATACAGCTCGTGCTGAGCGTTCGCCGTGGACAGCCGCCCGAGCATGGTGCGCAGCACCCGCACATCGAATGCGTAGACACCCGAGTTGACCTCGGTGATATGGGTCTGCTCCGGCGTCGCGTCGGCGTGTTCGACGATTTCCACGACTTGGCCGTCGTCGTCACGCACGATCCGGCCGTAACCGTTCGGGTCCGGCGGAACGAACGTCAGCACGGTGACCGCGGGCCGTTCCGCGTAACTGCGGTGCTCGTCCAGCAGCGCCGACAGGGTGTGGCCGTCCAGCAGCGGCACATCGGCGGAGGTGACCAGCACGTCACCGGTGAAATCGTCGGGCAATGCCGTCAGGCCGCATTGCACGGCATGACCGGTGCCCAGCTGCTCGGACTGCACGGCGGGAACGATCACGCGCCCCAGTTCATCCGCGACTGCGTCCACCGCCGCGCCGACCTGGTCCCGGTCGTGGCCGACGACCGTCACCAGATAGGCCGGATCGATATCGTTCGCCGCGTACAACGCGTGCGCGAGCATGCTCCTACCGGCCAGCGAATGCAGCACCTTGGGGGTCTTCGACCGCATTCGCGTCCCAGCGCCCGCTGCGAGGACGACGACGGCGGTCTGCTGTGGCATGAATCTCCCTCGGCCAACGATGGTCACCGTGCTCGCGAGCTCCGCCGCCAGGACTCGAACCTGAACTATCTGAACCAAAATCAGAGGTGCTGCCATTACACTACGGCGGATTGTCACACCGGCGGGTCACGCAAACCCACCACTGCGCCCCGGCACGGCAACGATACTCGCATGCCGACCGTGCATCCGTCGAACCGCATCTGGAGTCGGCGCGGCCGGATACCGGGGAGCACGCGCTGTCTGGCACAGTTGACGCGGACAATCTCGGTCGTGCGCACCACCGGCAGGAGCAAACGACCCCGGAGTAGGGAGGCGGGAGCGTTGTCTTCGGGTGAACCGAGCCGGTTGCCTCGGCCGCGTATGACAGGGACCCAACGGCGGCAGCAGCTGATCGAAATCGGCCGCGCCCTGTTCGCCGAACGTGGTTACGAGGCCAGCTCCATCGAGGAAATCGCGCAACGCGCCCAAGTCTCCAAACCCGTCGTCTACGAGCACTTCGGCGGCAAAGAAGGCCTGTACGCCGTCGTCGTCGACCGCGAAATGTCGATGCTGCTCGATATGATCACCTCCTCGCTCACCCAGAACCGCTCCCGAGTCCGGCTCGAACAAGTCGCGCTCGCCCTGCTCACCTACATCGAGCAGCGCACCGACGGATTCCGCATCCTGGTCCGCGACCAGCCCGTCGGTACCGGTGACGGCCGCTACTCCAGCCTCCTCAACGAAGCCGTCAACCAGGTCGCTCATATCCTCGCCGGCGATTTCGACCGCCGCGGCTTCGACACCACCCTCGCCACCCTCTACGCCCAAGCGCTCGTCGGCATGGTCTCCACCGCCGCAACCTGGTGGCTCGACGAACGCACACCTTCCAAGGAAGTTGTCGCCGCCCACCTGGTCAACCTGTGCTGGAACGGTCTCAGCCACCTCGAAGCCGACCCGCAACTCAGCTCAGAATGGCCGGCCGAAACCTCCGGATGATCTCCGAGCGAAGACGACGAATGATCAAGAACACCAGGTGAACCGCAGACGCGAACCGGCCGAATGCTCGAATCGACTGGCTCAGCGCACGCTGGTGGTACGGTTCACCCATCCTTTGGGTGCTGTTCAGGCGGTAAGTCGGTCAACTTCACCGATATCGGTCTACTTCAGGATGGCTGGTTTTCAGGATGACAGGCGGAAACGATGGCTAGGCAAGCGCGCGCGGAGATCACCCGCGACTCCGTCCTCGCGGGCGCAGCCGACGTCTTTCTGCGCTTGGGCTACGCCAACGCGAGCCTCAGCGAAATCATCGCGCAATCCAACGTCACCAAAGGCGCCCTGTACTTCCATTTCGGCTCCAAGGAAGAACTCGCCCGCGCAGTCGTCGACCAGGGCAACGAAAGACTCGTCAGCTCCTGCCAGGGCTTCTTCGACCCCCGAGTCCCCGCGCTCGAAGCCTGCATCGGCATCACCTACGTCGTCGCCGACCTCTCTGTGAACGACCCCATGGTCGGCGCCATGCTCAAACTCACCCACCAGATCGGTGACTACCGCGGGGCAAACGGCGACAACATCGCCAAATCGTGGGGAGAGACATACCGGCTGCTCGCCGAACGCGCCATTGCGCAAGGAGACCTCAACGAAGGTCTCGACCCGGAAACCATCGGCATGCTCCTCCAAGGGATCACCACCGGGGTACACATCGTGGCCGTGGGCACCGATTCGATGGACCAGATGGCCACGCGGATGGAACGGGCCTGGTATTTCCTGCTGCCGTCGATCGTCCCGGATGACAAGATCGCGTACTTCCGGGAGTTCGCCGCACGGAGACTACGCAGGTACGTGACGTAACACCGACCGCGACTCTGTAACACTGGCCGCGACTCCGTCGCGGCGGGTTTGCGGCCCCCTTGTGGCTCGCCGGGCCGCAAACCGTACGGGTTGGGTGAGCGTGGAAGTTATGGTCGGTTGAGTGCGGTTCAGGGGAGTTTCGGCGGGTGTGCTGCGGGGTTGTTGCCCGAGTTGGGCAGCGACCACCTGGGCCCGGGAGTGCGGAAAGGGGCAGGTTGTTCTGGACCGATTCAGGGGTAGGGTATCCGTCAACACCCCGAGACGGTCCCGTAGAAACGCTCCTTTCCCGACAACCC
Source organism: Nocardia donostiensis (assembly GCF_002081715.1). GTDB lineage: Bacteria > Actinomycetota > Actinomycetes > Mycobacteriales > Mycobacteriaceae > Nocardia > Nocardia donostiensis. The sequence continues at coordinate 120,415 of NZ_MUKP01000011.1, forward strand.
AGCCCCGTCCAGGGCGAGTCTTACGAGCCCGTTCGCGACCCGGCTCGCTTTTCAGCGACCGCAGCGCATTCGCCGAAGGCGCGGGTCACGGGCGTTGAAAAGCGAGCCACGAAGGGGGCGCGAACCTGCGCGCGCCAGCGCGCCAATAAACTCAGCTCGGTCGAATTCTCGTTCGCGTTCAGGAGTCTGCATGTCTGCCCCTCGTCCACCTTTGGCGGGACTGGCCGCGGCGGCCGGTGCCGATATCGCGTTGCGGACCGTGGCCGAGTTGGTCGGGAAGTCGCCGGTGGAGTTGGTGGCGCCTGCTGCGGCGCGATCGTTTGTGGCGGCTACCTTGACCGGCGCAGCAGGTGCAGCCGGGGCGGCTGGGGCGCAGCCGGTTGTGCTGGTGACGGCCACAGGGCGGGAGGCCGATGATCTGACGCTCGAGCTCACCGAGATGTTGGGGGCGGCGGTTGCGCAGTTCCCGTCTTGGGAGACGTTGCCGCATGAGCGGTTGTCGCCGGGCGCGGACACGGTGGGCCGCAGGTTGGAGGTTTTGCGGCGGCTGGCGCATCCGGAGGATCCGGTGTTCCCGGAACCGCTGAAGGTTGTGGTGACAACCGTGCGGTCGCTGATGCAGCCGATGGCCGATGGGCTGGGCGATATCGAACCGGTCGTGCTGCGGGTGGGGGCGGAATGTGATCTGGACGAGCTGCTGGAGCGGCTGGTCGAGTTCGCCTACACGCGTGTCGACATGGTGGGCAAACGTGGTGAATTCGCGGTGCGCGGCGGGATCCTTGACCTTTTCCCGCCTACCGCTGACCATCCGGTGCGCGTGGAGTTCTGGGGTGACGAGGTCACCGAGTTGCGGCCGTTTTCCGTCGCCGATCAGCGTTCGCTGCCGGATACGTCGGTCGATGCCGTGGTCGCGCCGCCGTGTCGTGAGCTGTTGCTTTCCGCCGAGGTGCGGGAGCGCGCAGCGGTGGTCGCCGCGGATTATGCCGCCGACGCCGCGCTGGTGGAGATGCTGGGGAAGCTCGCCGAAGGTATTCCGGTGGACGGGATGGAGGCGCTGCTGCCGGTGCTGCGGCCGGGTGGGTTGCGGCTGCTCACCGAGATCCTGCCCGACGGAGCCCACCTGCTGATCTGCGATCCGCAGAAGGTACGCACCCGCGCCGCCGACCTGGTGCGAACGGGTGAAGAGTTCCTCGAAGCGTCGTGGACGGCAGCTTCCTTCGGCGGGGATGCCCCGCTGGGTGGGCACGGCCTCGACCTGGCTGCCTCCGCCTATCGGCCGCTGCCCGATATTCATGCCGGCGCCGACCAGCGGGGGCTGCCCTGGTGGAGTGTGAGCCCGCTGGAATCCGGTGACCCTGCCGAAGTGGTGCTTCCGGTGCAGGCCGGGCCCACCGCACGCGGCTCCGACGAACTGGTCGCGACGATTTTCGCGTCCCTGCGCGCGCATGTCACCACCGGCGGGCGTGCGGTGGTGACTGTCGCCGGGCACGGTACCGCCCAGCGTGTCCTGGAACGTCTCGGTGATGCTGATGTACCCGCGGCCGCGTTGGACGCGGGCGACGAACCTGCCCCCGGCGTTGTCGGTGTGCTGTGCGCGTCGCTGCACGATGGCCTGGTTTTCGCCGACGCCGGACTGGTGATCGTCGCCGAATCCGATCTCACCGGCAACCGGGTCACCGCGCCCACCGACGGTAGGCGCCTGCCTGCCAAACGCCGCAACCAGGTCGATCCGCTCGCCCTGAACGCGGGTGACATGGTGGTGCACGATCAACACGGCATCGGCCGGTTCGTCGAGATGATCGAACGCACCGTCGGCGGCGCCCGCCGTGAATACCTCGTCATCGAATACGCCCCGGGTAAACGCGGCCAGCCCGGCGACCGCCTGTATGTGCCGATGGAATCGCTGGACCAGCTGTCCCGCTATGTGGGTGGGGAGATGCCGAGCCTGTCCAAGCTCGGCGGTTCCGACTGGGCCAACACGAAACGTAAAGCGCGCAAAGCGGTCCGGGAGATCGCGGGCGAACTGGTGCAGCTCTACGCTGCGCGTCAAGCGGCCCCCGGGCATGCGTTCGGTCCCGATACCCCGTGGCAGCAGGAGATGGAGGACGCATTCGCGTACACCGAAACCGTCGACCAGATGACGGCCATCTCCGAGGTGAAGGCCGATATGGAGAAACCGGTCCCGATGGATCGCGTGGTCTGCGGTGATGTCGGTTACGGCAAAACCGAGATCGCGGTCCGTGCAGCGTTCAAAGCGGTGCAGGACGGTAAGCAGGTCGTGGTGCTGGTGCCGACCACGCTGCTTGCCCAGCAGCATCTGCAGACCTTCACCGAACGCATCGCCGGTTTCCCGGTCACCGTGAAGGGGTTGTCCCGGTTCACCGACCCCGGGGAATCCCGTGAGGTGCTCGAAGGGATGGCGGATGGAACCGTCGATATCGTGGTCGGCACCCACCGGCTGCTGCAGACGGGTGTGCGCTGGAAGAACCTGGGCCTGGTCATCGTCGACGAGGAACAGCGGTTCGGTGTGGAACACAAGGAACACATCAAGGCGCTGCGCACCCATGTCGACGTGCTCACCATGTCGGCGACCCCGATCCCGCGCACCTTGGAGATGAGCCTGGCCGGGATCCGGGAGATGTCGACCATCCTCACCCCGCCCGAGGAACGGCACCCGGTGCTCACCTATGTCGGCGCCTACAACGACAAACAGGTCACCGCCGCCATCCGCCGCGAACTGTTGCGCGACGGTCAGGTTTTCTACGTGCACAATCGGGTGTCGTCGATCGACAAGGCGGCCAAGCGGATTCGCGAGCTGGTGCCGGAAGCCCGCGTTGTCGTCGCGCACGGCCAGATGAACGAAGACACCCTGGAGCGCACAGTACAGGGTTTCTGGCAGCGTGAATTCGATGTGCTGGTGTGCACCACCATCATCGAAACGGGCTTGGACATTTCCAACGCCAACACCTTGATCGTGGAACGCGCCGATGCCCTCGGCCTGTCACAGTTGCACCAGCTGCGCGGCCGAGTCGGACGCAGCCGGGAACGGGGTTACGCCTATTTCCTGTACCCGCCGGAGAAACCGCTCACCGAAACCGCCTACGACCGTCTGGCCACCATCGCCCAGAACTCCGACCTCGGTGCCGGTATGGCTGTGGCCATGAAGGATCTGGAGATCCGGGGCGCGGGCAATGTCCTCGGCGCGGAGCAGTCCGGTCATGTGGCGGGTGTCGGGTTCGACCTGTATGTGCGGCTCGTCGGCGAAGCGGTGGAGGCCTACCGCGCCGCCGCCGACGGTAAACCCATCACCACCGAGGAACCCAAAGAGGTGCGTATCGACCTGCCGGTGGACGCGCATATTCCACCCGATTACGTCGCCAGCGACCGCCTGCGTCTGGAGGCTTATCGCAAGCTGGCCGCCGCCCAGGACGATGCGGCGCTGACGGGCGTTGTGGAAGAGCTCGTCGACCGTTACGGCCCGCTGCCGGTCGAGGTCGGCCGACTGGTGTCGGTGGCGAAACTGCGCCTGTTGGCCCGCGAATACGGTGTCACCGAAATCGCGGTCACCGGAACAACGGTGAAGATCTCCCCGATGAGCCTGCCCGACTCCAAACAGCTGCGGCTCAAACGCATCTACCCCAGCGCCTCCTATCGTGCCGCCAGCGGGGTGGTGCAGTTCCCGCTGCCCCGGGTCGAGGACAGTGTCGGCGCGCAACGACTTCGTGATGTGGCGTTGCTTCAGTATGTCGCCGATCTGCTGCTCGCACTCGACGGTAAACCCGCGGGTGCGGTGGATCTCGCCGTCGAAACCGAAATGTCGGCGGCCCGATGAACCCGGACCCGGAATCTCGTATGCGGGATGAACCGTTGGCAAGCTCGTCCGGCTCGGAGTTGGACTCGGATACGGCGACGGTTGCTGCCGCGCTGGCTGAAGCCGTCGAGGTGATGGACCGCCTGTGGCGTTTCGGTGGCTGGGAGGTCACCCAGACCCACGATTCGCTGCGTCCCTATCTGCTCGAGGAAACCTACGAATTACTCGACGCCATCCAGCACGAGGATGCCGAAACCATCAAGGAGGAACTCGGCGATCTGCTGTTGCAGGTGCTGTTCCACTCCCGTATCGCCGAAGCCGCAGGCGAATTCACCGTCGCCGATGTCGCCGCCGCGTTGGTGGCCAAACTGGTCAACCGCAGCCCTCATCTCGCCACCGCCGCCGCGCTCGCCCCCGACGCCTCCCGCGCCGAAAAGATCGCAGCTCAGGAAAAAGCCTGGGAGGAACGCAAATCGGCGGAAAAATCCCGCCGCTCCTGCCTCGACGGCATAGCCATGGCCCAACCTGCCCTTGCCCTTGCCGAAAAGGTTCGAGCCCGCAGCAGCAAGGCTGGGTTACCTGACGATCTGATCCCCGATGCGCTGCGCAGCGTCACGCTCGGCGGTCGGGAGAGTGCCGAAGAATCCCTACGCAAGGCGACATTGGCTTTCGTCGCCGCTGTCCGTGCCGCTGAGGACGCGGCCGAGGCGGCGCGGGGTGAGCGTATTGCGCTCGGCGCCGACGAGTGGCGCAAGTACTGGCCTGTCTGACAGCGATCGAGTGGCACATGGACGCCTGTGGGTTACGACCATGTGCCACTCGGATGCGAATCAGACGTTCACGCCGTAGTCGCGGGCGATTCCCGCGAGCCCGGAGGCGTAGCCCTGCCCGATGGCGCGGAATTTCCACTCGTTGTTGTGGCGGTAGAGCTCGCCGAAGACCATGGCGGTTTCGGTTGAGGCGTCTTCGGTGAGGTCGTAGCGGGCCAGTTCCGAACCCGTGCTGACGTCGACGACGCGGATATAGGCGTTGCGGACCTGGCCGAAGGACTGGCCGCGCGCATCTGCCTCGTGGATGGAGACGGGGAAGAAGATGTTGGTGATCGTCGGCGGGGTGGCCGCCAGGTCGACGTTGATCACCTCGTCGTCGCCTTCGCCTTCACCGGTGAGGTTGTCGCCGGTGTGTTCGATGGTGCCTTCCGGGGAACGCAGGTTGTTGTAGAAGACGAAATGCTTGTCCGACAGCACTTTCAGGGTGGGGCCGGTCGCCAGGGCGCTGGCATCCAGGTCGTAGGCGGCGCCCATAGTGGTTCGCACATCCCAGCCGAGACCAACGGCTACTTTGGTGAGATTCGGGGCCTGCTTGGACAGCGAAACATTGCCGCCTTTGGCCAGTGTGACGCTCAATTCTCTCCCTCCTCGACCCAGGAACGCAGTGTCGCCACTCTGCTCTCCAGGGCGTGCAGTTCGCTCGCGTCGAGCACGGTGCGCTGGATGCCCTTGGCGACCGCGAACGCCGACTGACGATGATCGTCGATCACGTCCACGTCGATGCGGACCGCGACGTAATCGTCGGCGCCGGGCATCTCTTCCGCGATGACCTTCGCGGTACCGCGCGCGCAAAAGGCGTTATTGCCGCCGCCGAGGATCAGTAGCGCGATCTGCGGCCGTTCCCGTAGCCGGGCCAGCGAACCGCGATCGAATTTGAGGCTGAGGAAAATGGTGCGGTCGCCTGCACGAACGGGCCAGGACACCGGGATCGCATGCGGCGCCGGATCCGTGGTGACCAGCACCGCGATCGTGTCCTGCGGCCATTCCGGCAGGACATTCAGTTCTGGGTGGTCGGTCGATGGATCCTGATGCTGTGCAGGTCCGGCTCCGGCTGCCATGTTCATCACCTCGTGGCTCGACGTGCGCGACGGCTGTGCCGCACTGCACTCCAGTCTAGATCGCGTCGCCGACAGCCGGTTCGGTTAGTGCGCGGCGGAACTAGTCACCGTAACCCGCTGCTGCCGAGGGCAATCGATATCGGGTGCATGCACGTGGTAGGTCGCAGTCACGGCGTTATCGGTGGGTTTCCCTGGTGCCCATGGTGTTCTGGATGGGATCACCGAACTGCTGTTCACCGGAGCCTTGGTCGGGAGCATCAGTGAGACGATTGCGCCCACATGGCCGCGCCACGCTCATACCGGGGCGGGTTCCGGAACCGCCGCCAGCGGCAGCGCCCGCGCCCACTCGCGCGCCATATCCCTCGGTTTGATCTCGGTGGATGCATCGTGGCGGGCGTGTTCACCGACCTGTATCGCGCCGCGCTCGGACAACTTCTGGGCCGCGATCTCGCCACCCCGGTTGAAGGTGTCGCCGTACACCGAGTCGCCGAGCCCGAATACGGCGAAGCGCAGGCCGGTCAGGTCGGGGGAGCTCGCGTCGAGGGCGTCGAAGAACGGTTCCGCGCCGGTCGGCAGGTCACCGTCGCCGTAGGTGGAGCAGACGATGACGTGGAATACGCCACTGTCGATGTCCTCGATAGCGAAGTCGGTCATGTCGTAGACCGAGATATCGTGGTCGGCCAGCTCCTCGGCCACGCATTCGGCCACTGCTTCGGCCGTGCCCATCTCCGAGCCGAACAGAACAACAATGCGCACGGCGCCACTCCTCTCCGCATAGTTCTTTGGGAAGGCAATCCTAACTTAGGGTAGGTCTTCCCTGGTAACCCACCCGAGCCCCCGATCCGCGTTACTCGGCGAGCTCGTACTCAGCTCGGGGTGTTCAATGGTTCCCGGCGGGCGGGTAACTCCACGCCGTCCCGGTCGGTGAGCATGGCGAAATACCGGCGCAGCATCAATGTGGCGGTAGCCGCCAGGCCGGCGGTGAGACCCCACCAGACACCGGGTGCACCGAGTCCGGCCGGGAAGGCCAGCAGCAGCGCCGTCGGTAGCCCGACGAGCCAGTAGCCCACCACCGACAGCCGGAAGCCGGCTCTGGTCGCCTCCAGGCCACGTAACAGCCCGGTGCCGATGTTCTGCGCGGCGTCGAAGAACTGCAGCACGATACCGATCAACAACAGGGTGCGGGCGATCTCCATACCGGCGGTGTCACCCGGATCCATGAACGGGCGCAGCACCAGATCGGGTACCGCCACGTAGGCCACGCCGGTGACGGCCGCCACCACGACGGCATGCCGCAGCGCGAGCCAGGCGATGACCCGGGCGTGCCCGGTTTCCGCACGCGCCACCGCATGGCTGACCAGGATCGACGCGCCGTGCGAGAGGCCGATCGCTACCTGGAACACGATGTAGATGACCTGATAGACCACGTTGTGCGCGGCCAGTGCCGCCGGGCCGATAGTGCCCATCGCCAGGGCGAGCACCGAGAACATTCCGGCTTCGGAGCCGTAGGTGAGCGAGATCGGGGCGCCGAGCCGCAGTTCCGCGCGCACGGTCGCCAAACGCACCGGCCACGGTCGCAGCGGCAGAGTCCGGCCGAGTTCGCTGTCGCGGCGCACCATCGCCAAGAACACCGCGAAGGTGATCAGGAAGACCAGCGAGCTGGCCACACCGATCCCGGTCAGCCCGAGCGCGGGTAGTCCGGCCCAGCCGTGGATGAAGCACAGTGCCAGCGCCAGGTTCAGCCCGATCGAGCCGAGCGTCACCAACAGCAACGCTTGCGGGCGCTGCATACCGACGGTGTATTGGCGCAGCACCTGGAACCACAGGCACGGCAGCAGGCCGGGGGCGAGCGCAATCATCATCGGGCGCGCCTCGGCGAGCACACCGGGGTCCTGCCCGAGCCAGGGCAGCATCCAGCCGAGGCCGATGAGGATCGCGCCGCCGAGTAGTCCCGCACCGGTGGCGATCAGAAAACTGGAGCGCACCACATCGCGTACCGCATCGTCGGCATTGCTGCCGCTTTTGCCTGCCGCGCCGACGGCGGCGGCGATCTGGTTACCGCTGCCGGTGATCAGTCCGACGCACATGGTGCGGATCTGGTTGAACAGCACCATCGCCAACCCGCCTGCGGCGAGCTGTGCGACGCCGAGCGTGCCCATCAGCGCGATATTGGTGGTGGAGACCGCGATCTGGGCGAGCTGGGTGAGGGCGATCGGGGTGGCCAGCGCTGTGAGGCGGTGGCCGTCGGCGCGGTAACGTCCCAGCGTCGCGATCACGGTACCTGCACCATCTGACCGGCGAGATGATCCGGTTCCGGCCGGTGTCCGGACAGTTCAGCAGGGGCGCGGTGGGACGGCGGCTGCCGCCGGGCCGGTGGGGTGTAGCGGTCCAGCATCTGATGTACCTCGTGTTCGAGACCGGGATCGAGCAGGTCGCGGGCAGCCATCCATTCGTCGTCGAACACAGTGTCCAGGTATTTCTCGCCGCCGTCGCAGACGATGGTGACCACGGTGGAGCCGGGCGGGAAATCCTCGAGCCGGGTCAGCGCCGCATGGACCGAACCGCCCGCCGAGCCGCCGATCATGAGCCCGAGCTGGCGGGCCACGGCACGGGCGGTGGCGAACGCCGCCGCGTCGGAAACCTTCACGCCCTCGTCGAGCAGCGAGTAGTCGACGGCGGTGCCGATGGTGGCGCCGGGGGGAGTGCCGGTGCCGGACTGCCAGTACGGTCCGCCCGGCCCGCCGAAGGCGATCGAGCCCACCGGCTCGACGCCGATTACATGGGGTACGCAGCCGAGCTGCCGCAGCCGGGTCGCGGTGCCGAACAGCGAACCTCCGGTGCCGACCGCTGACAGCAGGATATCGACGCGCTCGACCTCTTCCAGCAATTCTTCTGCTACCGCATAGTAGCCGACGGCATTGGCGTCGTTGTTGTGCTGTTCGGTGAAATACGCGTCGGGGCGGGCAGCGGCCATAGACTCGGCATGATCCTCCCGGGCCGAGGTGGCCAGGTTGTCGTCGCCGGCGTCGGCGACGAAAACCAATTCCGCACCCATCGCTTGCATCGCGCGCAGTTTGTCCTTACATGCGTGGTGGTCGACCACCGCCGTGAAACGGTAGCCGCGTTCGGCGGCAACCACCGCCAATCCGAGCCCGGTATTTCCGGATGTGGATTCGATGATATGCCCGCCATCTTTCAGCAAACCGCGTTCTTCGGCATCTCGCACCATTTCCCTGGCCATCCGGATCTTGGCAGCACCGGTGGGATTGAACTGCTCCAGTTTGAGTAACAGCCGGGTGCCGGTCGCGGTGGCCGCCAGCTCGAACAGCGGGGTGCGGCCGATCAGATCCGTCACACGCGTGACGAGCGGCATGGAGGTCTCCTCGGTCGAAAGGGAAAATTCGATACGGCTGATCGATGCAGCCGATGTGCCTGCTATCCGGCGTCCAGCGTCCAGCGGAACCGGCCGCCCGGTGCGTCGTGAAGCACCACCTTGGGCGGAATGGGTAGTTCGTGGAACGCGGACTCGTTCGAGTCCATCTGATACCCGGCGGTATTCGGATAGACGAGCAGATCGCCGGGTGCGGCCGGTCTCGGTAGCGGTACCCGGCGCCAGCTGAGCATGTCCGATTCCAGGCAGGTGGTGGCGCCGACCACGGTCGGGGTCGGTGTCCCCTGGCGGGGCGGCCACGGCAGCGGGTCGGGCAGGTATTCGCTGTCGAACCACTGTTCGGACAGGCTCAGGCTGGACCCGTCCACGGTCAGCAGCTGATACGGCTGCCCGTGTTCGTGCCTGGTTTTGCTGCCCTGCACCCGGAAAACGGTGCTTCCGGCACGGTCGAGCAGCGCACGTCCCGGTTCGATCGCCAGACCGATATCGGCCGAGCGCAGCCGATCCGCCAGCCCCTGGTGGCCGAGCACGGCCGCGAGCATGGCCGGTCCGGGTTCAGGAAAGTGATACGGGTAATACGACTGGAATTTCTTGCCGGAATGGAACCAGCGTCTGCTCACCTGCCCGGTGAACGCCGCCCATGCCGGGCCGGGCACATAATCGACACCGAAACCGCCGCCGACACTGATGGTGGTGGCCGGATGTCCGAGCGTTCGTGCGGCGAGGCAGCGGTCGACCAGTTCGGCGGCCAGTTCGGCGCGGGGTACCGGATCGTAGCCCGACAGATGAAAGCTGAACCCTTCCACCCGGACCGATGGTGTGGTGGCCGCGGTGCGCTGCGCCTGCTCCAGCTCCTCGGGCGACATACCGAACCGGCTGGCGGAGGCCGTCGGCAGCACCCGCAGCAACACTCGTACCGGAACACCCAGTGCGGCGACCCGATCGAGTTCGCTCATGCTGTCCATGGCGATCAGGGCGCCGTGCCGGGCCGCCAGCCAGAGCAGCTCGCCGGATTTCTCCGGCCCGGTGACCATCAGGTCGCTGCCGCGCACACCCTGGGCCAGCGCTGCGGTCAGCTCGCCGACGCTGGCGACGTCCACACCGGTGTCGTGTTCGGCGCAGGCACGAGCCACGCACGCCGCCTTGTTCGCCTTCTTGCCGAAGTAGATGGACCCCGCCACACCCGACTGCGCGAATACCTCCTGGAAGCCGCGGATATTCCGGCCAACGCGCTCGGGGTACATCAGATGGAACGGGCCGTTCACCGCGAACGCGATGTCCCCGAGCAGGTTCGGGTCGTCGAACGCCCGCCGCTCCCATTCGTCGCGGTACGCGGGCAGGGGTGCGGCGACGGTGCCCGCGTCGGATGCCGGGCGGTGCGCCCTGGCATCGGGCGTCACCTCGTCGGCTCCGGTCAATCCCACAGTGCCACCTCCGTGCCGCGGCCTTCGGCGATGGCACGCTGGGCCAGGGCATGTGCGACAGCGACATCGGTGAGCACCAGGCCGCTGTTGTAGACGAAGATGCGCTCGTCCTGACTACGCCTGGCTACGGCGCGGCGGTTGAGGATCTGCGGCAGCTCGGCGTCCACGCCGCGCAGCACGCCGTGCTCATCGGCCATATCGACACCGGTCAATGCCATCTGCTCGGCACTGGTGGCGACCACCCGGTCGGCGTCGCCCAGGGTGGACGGGGCTAGGCCGTAGCCGACCAGCACCGCCACCGACCCTGGTTTCAGATCCTCGGATTCCAGGGCGACCTCGGTGCCCGGTCCCGCCGTGGCCAGTACCACGTCGGCGGCGCGTGCGGCGGCCTGTGGATCGTCGACGTTCTCCAGCACCGCGTGCGGCTGATATGCGGCCAGCTGCCGGTGCACCGCCTCGATACCTTCGGGATGGGTGCCGTACAGCATCAGTGTGCGCAGTTGCGGATTGGCCGCCAGCAGATGCGGCAGAGCGTTGCGGCCCTGGGTGCCGGTGCCGATCAACAGCACACTTTCGGCGTCGCGGCGAATCGTTTCCCGTACCAGCAGTGCCGAGACCGCTGGGGTGCGCAGCGCGCCGACCCTGGCACAGTCCATCATCGCGATGGGGGCGCCGGTGGTGTCGTCGTAGAGGGTGATGGTGGTGTAGTACCGCTTGGTGCTGCGGTCGTGACCCGGATCGAATTTGTAGGAGGTTTTCATCGCGACCACGCGGCGGCGGCCGTCGCGGCCGAGCATCGCATAGGCGACCGACCAGCCGTCCGGGTTGGCGACGCTGAGTTTGCGCGGGTTGTCGGATTCGCCTGCGGCGAGCGCCAGATAGGCGTCCTCCACGGCGCGGACCACCTCGGCGGGGGATACCGGTACATCGGCGAGGTCGCTGCGACTCAGCACCCGCAGCGGGGTCGCCCGGTCACGTGTGCCCATGGGATCCTCGATCATCTGTGCTGTCCCGCTCTACTCCTGCCGCGACCGTCTCCGGTCCGGCTGCCCCGAATGGGGCGACCAGCTCTTGCCCGTATCCATTCTCCTCGGATTCGGCACTGCGGCGCTGTCGTTGGGGTAGCCGGATGTTCACTCGTTTGAGCCAGCGGTCGGTCCCGTCGTAGCGGGCGATGAAAGGGACCCGGCCGTGTACTGCGACATCGTTGTCCAGCAACAGGATTTCCCCTGGCTGCAGGGCTGCGGTGACGCAGACGCGTTCCAGTTCGGCGGTGAGTTGTGCGTAGGCGTCGCGGTATTCGCGGTCGGCGTCTTCCAGTGGGGTGTATGCCGGGTCGTAGCGAATGGTCATATGTTGTGTATCCGAGGTTGTTTCGGACGTCGACCATAGAGTGGGAACGGGCATCGCGGTGGCCCGGTCGTAGCCGGAACCGTAGGAGACGTCGGGCAGGATCGGCAGCACCGGCATGCTGAGTTGGCTGCGTTGCCCGGCGCTCAATTCCACCCTGCGCACCGACGACACCGTGGTGCCGATGCGGTCCGGATTGCGCAGGCACAGCAGCGCAAGCAGATTGGCGCGTTTCGGGTGGAAGGCGTCTTCGGTATGCGGGCTGAGCAGGGTTGAGCTGCTTGCGCCTGACTGTTCGTCTTCGTGACCGGCCGCGGGCACGATGTTGTTCACCAGTCGGCCGCCCTGTTGTCCCTGCCAGCCGAACGGCTCACCGGCGCAGGCGGCGAGGAGCAGCATCGCGATATCGAGTTCGAAAGAGCAGGCGCGCCTGCCCGGTTCGCCGCTCCAGTGTGCCGCTTGGCGCCAGTCGGCGGGTGTGGGCCCGCATTCGTCGTCGGTCAGTGGGATGCGGTGCACGATCGTGGCGCCCGCTGCGGTGCTGGGTGGTCGCATCACCGCGCGCGCTTCGACGGGCAGCTCACCGGCGCGCCGCGCAATCTGGTGGATCAGCGCAGGTTCGGTCAGTGTATGCGCAACTTCGCTTGGTGCAGAGAGGAATTCGAGTGATATGTCATGAGCGATTTCGCGGACGGCGCGCCCGGCGGCTGCGGACAGTTCGCGATGTTCCATCGCGGGTGGGTGAAACGTCTTACGTTCGGGGAGAACGCTTTTCACCAGGCATTCCCTTCTTCGCATCGGGTCGAAAAGCGGGCGATGACGATTCGATCTGCGAAGCTAGTGCTTCCGTTGGGGCTAGGGCAAGGCTTACCTAACCGCCGCGCATAGATAGCGAGAAAGCATAACTCGAGCCATGTGTAGGCGGTTGGGTGTAGCGTGGTTTCCGGCGCATCGCGCGCTCGGTCACATAGAGCAAGCTTAGGTTAGCCTCGCCTGTCTGATGTGGACAAATCAGCGTGTCGTCATGGGAACATGTTTCCGCACAACAGGTTCGGCAATCAGCGGGCAGCTCGGGGAACGCGTCCTGTGCCGGCTTCGACCGCCTGGCTTGTTCCTCCGGTGCATCGGTTTCGCCGCTGTGGGAGCCTTCACCGCCGCCCAGCGCTGTGATCTGCATACCACACGCATCACTACAACCCGGTCATACCGTGTCCGGCACCTCGCCATAGCTAGGGGCACGGCGGCAGGCAGGCCCGAGCAGAGACTGTTGGCCAGTAGTGCGTACTGCGCCGCGATGTTCTGCCGGACATCGGCGTTCTCCAGCCCTTTCGAAGTTACCCGGCCAAGACCGGTATCGACGGCCATTGCTGTCGTTGTTGCAATACCCTGGACAGGTGGTGCGCACCCCGAACCAGCTCCGTGGCAGAGACCGAGCTCGATGAAGGATCGGCAGGTCGAGGTTGTCGCCGGTGGGCACGTCGTCGCCCGGGTCGCCGGGGCGGTACTGCTGGTCGCGCATCGCGACGGTAATGATCCGACCGCGGACTCGCCCGCTGTGCTCGCCCTGGAATCGCTGGCCGGTCTGGTGCGTGCAGCAGTCGAACAGCGTCCGGACGAACCCGGCGCGGTCATCGCCCGCGAGGCGGCCCGCTGGCTGACGAAGCATGCCGAGCGGATAAGCCCCGGGCTTGCCATAGAGTTCGGCATTCTGTCCCCGGCCGGAACAGAGCAGGTAGCGATCTTCCTGTATGGCGCGGTCACCGCCGTCGTAGCCGGCGAGCAGGTCGAACACTACCGCGGCAGCGACGCCGCGTTCACCGTCGACCGTGCCGTGCCGACGCCGGCGCACGCGGTCGCCCTGTTCGCCGACGACTCCGACGGCCGGATACCGGATCTGCCCGCCGAACGCGGAATCGGCTGGCTTGTCGAAGGAATCGCGCCGGGTCGCGGCGTGATCGTCTGGACGGAGGCGGCCCGGCACCGTCCGCCGTCCCCGGCCGCTCCGGCCGATCACTCGCCGCGCCCGGCAGACCGCGACGACACCGGCCCGGTGCCTACCGCCCGCCTGGACCCGGCGCAGCCGCGGGAACGCCCCGCCGCCCCGAACCAGCCGGTCGATCCGGACGCGACACCGACCGAAGCCGCCACCTCGCTACTGGATATGGCGGGGGAATCGGCCCCCGACCCGCATCACGCCCCTACCGAACAGGGCGGCCCCGAGCTCGTGCCGCAGCCGGACCCCGAGCTGCGCAGGCGGACGGAAGCGACCGCGAAGGGCGCAGCGCTCACCGCGAAGGTGCTCGGGTTCACCTGCGCCCGAGCCCATCCCACCGATCCTCGCTCGGCGTTCTGCTCGGTGTGCGGTATGCCGGTGGACCAGACCCAGCCGCTGCTCGAAGTGGTGCGGCCACCGCTGGGCATGCTGGTCCTCGACGACGGTTCCTCCCATGTGCTGACCGTGGATACCGTTCTCGGCCGCGACCCCGAGCATTCCGAGCAAGCCATGCGGGGACTTGCGCCGCTGAAAGTGGACGACAGCTCGGGTGGGATGTCGCGGGCGCATGCCGAGCTGCTGCTCATCGACTGGGATGTGACCCTGCTGGACCGCGGTTCGACCAACGGCACCCGCATCCGGATGGCCGGCTATCGCGACTGGGTGCGGCTGACACCCAACCAGCCGATGGTGCTGGTTCCCGGCACCGAGATCCTGATCGGTAACCGTGTGCTGCGTTTCGAACCGCTGGCTCCGCCGCCGTTCGGCTGACCGGCCGGTGCCGCGCCGGTCACGAATACCGGGACATGCAGGTGGCTTCCCCGTTGAACACCCCGGCGCGGAAGGCATCCACCCGGGCGAAACCACTGGGCACCGTTTTGCCCTCCACATCGCTGGCGGCCAGGCCATCGGTGAGCAGGCCGGAAACCGCCTCGTCCAGATCACCTGCGGCCAAGGTGATATCGCCCTGTGAGGGCGGGCGGCCGGGCTGGGCGAGCTTCCCGGTCACCACACCGGACAGGCACGCCGCCCGCAAACCGGCTTTGGCGCCCACCAGACGCAGCCCCTGATCGCGTTGTACGGCCAGCGAGTAACGGGCGATGAAGACGAGGTAGCCGTTGTAATCGCCGGTCACCTTCACCGGCAGCGGGTCATCGAGGTCGTTTTCGGCGGTCCCGCGTTCGGCCAGGCCGTCGATATCGGTTGCGATGGTGTTACTGGACGGGCAGTACGACACCGGAGCGGTGCTCGTGCCGTCGGAGCAGTCGATCTTCGCGCCGTCGTAGCTGTAGGTCGGGTCCTCGTCGATCGGCAGGATCGCCGCAAGCGCCTTACTGAGCTCGATCAGGGTCTGCTTGGTGATCGGGTATTCACCGCGCCCGGTGTCATAAGCGAAACTCTGCGGCAGATCACCACGACGCTGCTCGATCTCGTCCATATCGATGGCCTTGCAGCCCTTGGGGCCATCGGTGAAACCGATCTGCACCGCGGTAACCCGCTCGAACGCCGAACCGTGCACGCTGTCGGGGTCGTCGGGATCGGAATCGCGGATGGCGACGGTCGCGGCGAGCACCGAGTTCAGGCCATCGGAGGTGTTGATGGTGAAATGCTTCGACTTGCCCTCGGCGACATAACGCATGAACGCGCCGGCGAAGCAGTCGGCCTGCTGTTCCTTGACGATCACCGGGTCGTCTCGTGCGACGATGCCTGCCATGTTCTGGATGGCATGCCCGTATTCATGAGCCAGCACCATCACCACCGCCATCGGTCCGAAACTGTCCGTCATGGCAGGTAACAGCAGCGCCCGGTCCCAACCAATGGAATTGTCCAGCCTGCAGTAGCCCGCGTTGACCATGCGGTAGGTCGTTTCGGTGCAGAACTCCACCGAATCTGCGCGCGAGGCCTTCGCGCTCCACGAGACCAGTTCGGTGACCGGGGTGAACTTGCCCTCGAACTCCTGGTCGAAACGCTCACTCCAGTAGGTCTGGATGTCCTCGACGGCGTTGAGTGCCAGGGCGTCCACTTCGCCGCCGTCGCCGTTGCGGGCACTCAATTCGCTGTCGGGGACATCGGGGCGCGGCCCGTTAGGCCCACCGGTGGTGGGAAGGCCCGCGACCTGAAAAGGATCGTCGTAGATGGAAACTGCCCGCCCGTCCACCGACCGCGTGCATCCGGCAACCAGCAGCACCGCGCACACGGCCGCGGAGATGAGCGCGGCAGCACGGAGTTTCGGCATTGGTTCCTCCCCTTCCCCGACCGGGGTAAACGTCCATTTCACGCGCCGGACCGGGGGCAGACGCCAGTACTGGGGGCACCGCTGGGATCCGGGTGATGGAATAGTATCCGCTGCATGTCTACACCGGGGGCGCAGACCATCACCGTGCGCCATGATGGAACTGAACGAGTCTTTGATTCGAGCCAGCACGTCACGATGGGCCGCGCGCCGGAAGTGACGCTGTTCGTAGACAGTCCGCTGGTTTCCCGAATCCACGCGACGTTGACCTTTCAACGGGGAGGGTGGGTACTCACCGACAACGGCAGTACCAACGGCGTATTCGTCAACGCGACGCGGATCGGTCAACCGGTCCCGATCGACCGCCCGACCCAAATCCGGCTCGGTGACGCGATCACCGGGCCGTTGCTGCATTTATTGCCCGTTTCCGCACCCGCAGCACCCCAGCAGCGACCGGCCCAGCCGCACTGGCAGGCCACGAACCAGCCTGCGGCGCAGCAGCCCGCCGCACCACACGCGCGTCCGCCGGTTCATCAACCGCATCCCGCTCATCCTCAGCATTCCGGCGGCCAGCGGGTACCGGGACACCGCAGCGGACCGCATCCGCAGCCGCAGCACAGCGGTCCCCAGCAGAGCGCCGGGCAGTACGCGGGTCCGCAGCACGGCGGGGGACAGCCACCCCACGGCGGAGGCAGGCCGCCGCACGGCGGTCCCCCGACGCCGCCCGCACCGCCGCAACCGCCCGAACCGAACGTCAACATGACCGCCAAGGCGAGCACCGCCGCCGTGCCGCCCGTGCGCGCCCGTGCATCCTCCGAACCGATCGCCCGCGCCGACCGGTTGCCGCCCGGTGGCCTGGCCATCGGCCGTACCTCCGACAACCAGATCGTCGTCAACGATCCGCTGGCCTCCCGTAAACACGCCCGCCTGATCGCGGGCAGCGAGGGCCTGACCATCGAGGACCTCGGTTCGGCCAACGGCACCTTCGTCAACGGCCACCGCCAGCAGCGCACCGTGCTGCGCGAGCGCGACATCATCACCATCGGCAATATCGACTTCGTCGTGCAGCAGGGCACGCTCGTGCACCGGCAGCGTCCGGTCGCCGAACAAGGCCTGCACGTCCACGGCGTCGGGTTCACCGTCGAAGGCAACAAGCAGCTGCTCGTCGACGTGAACATGCAGGCGGGGCGCGGCACCCTGACCGCGCTGATCGGCCCGTCCGGCGCGGGTAAATCGACCCTGTCGAAGTTGGTCGCGGGTAACACCCAGCCCTCCGGGGGTGTAGTCACTTTCGAGGGCCGTAATCTGCACGCCGAATACGAAGCGCTGCGCTCCCGTATCGGTATGGTGCCGCAGGACGATGTGCTGCACCGTCAGCTCACAGTGCGCCAGGCCCTCGGTTTCGCCGCCGAACTGCGTCTGCCTCCGGATACCTCCAAGGCCGACCGGCAGCAGGTGATCGACGGTGTGCTGCGCGAACTTTCGCTCACCGAGCATGCGGGCACCAGGGTAGACCGGCTCTCCGGTGGTCAGCGCAAACGTGCGTCGGTGGCGTTGGAACTGCTCACCGGCCCTTCGCTGCTGATCCTGGACGAGCCGACCTCCGGCCTGGACCCCGCGCTGGATCGTCAGGTCATGATGATGCTGCGGGAGCTGGCCGACGCGGGCCGCGTGGTGATCGTGGTGACCCACTCGGTGGCCTGCCTGGATATGTGCGACCAGGTGGTGTTGCTCGCACCGGGCGGTAAAACCGCCTACGCGGGCAACCCGGCCGGGGTCGAGGGAGCCCTCGGCACCAGCGACTGGGCGCAGATCTTCGCCGATGTCGCCGCGAACCCTGATCAGGCGTTCGCGGCCTACCGGTCGCGGCAGGCGTTCATACCGCCCCCACCACCACCGGCGCGCCAGGGCTCGATGGGTTCACCACCGCAGTCCAGCGGCTGGAAACAGTTCTCCACACTGGCCAGACGACAGTTGCGGTTGATCCTGGCCGACCGGGGATATCTGGTGTTCCTGGTGTTGATGCCGTTCGTGCTCGGTGGACTGACACTGGTCGTGCCTGGCGACAACGGGCTCGCGCCGGGGCCGCTGCGGCAGACCGAGGAGGGTTTCTTCGTCCGCGACGGCGGCGGGGAAACCCAGCAACTGCTGGTGGTGTTGATCCTGGGCGCCTGCTTCATGGGCTGCACCCTCACTGTGCGTGACCTGGTCGGCGAACGCACCATCTTCCATCGTGAGCGTGCGGTCGGCCTCCTGCCTTCGGCGTATCTGATGGCCAAGATCGTGGTGTTCAGCCTCGCAGCGCTGGTGCAGTCGGCGGTGCTGGTCGGGATCGTGCTCGCGGCGAAGAAGCGGCCGGATCAAGGGTCGGTGCTCGCCTTGGGCAGCGCCGAGCTCTATATCGATATCGCGGTGACCGCAATCTCCTGCGTCGTGGTCGGGTTGCTGCTGTCCACACTGGCCAAATCCAACGAGCAGGTTATGCCGCTGCTAGTGGTGATGATCATGTGCCAGCTGGTGATGGCGGGCGGTATGATCCCGGTCACCGACCGGATTGTCCTCGAACAGGTGTCGTGGCTGTTCCCGTCCCGCTGGGGTTATGCGGCGGGGGCGTCCACCGTCAATATCCGCGAGCTGTTTCCCGCTGCCCAACCAGATGGTCTGTGGGAGCACAGCAAGGAGATCTGGGCTCTCGACATAGGCGTCCTGGTGCTGCTCACCGTGGTGATGTCGGTGGTGACCTGGCAGCGGTTGCGGTTGAAGAAGACTTCGGCGTGAACCCGGTCACCGAGCGAGCGCGCCCCGGCCGGTACGCGACCGCCGGGGCGGCGAGCGTATCTTGCGCGCAGCAGGCACACTGATGCCTGTGATGGTGCGAGTTGGGGCGGTACATCTCGGGCGGGATGTGGTGTCCGTGGCCGCGGGCGGTGGCCGAGTGCCCATCCGCCCGGTGCGGGTCGAGGGTAGCTACATAACCCCCGCCTATCTGCTCGCCGATTCGTCCGGACGGTTGCACACCGCCGGGGTGGGTCGGCAGCAGCAGGGTTTGGGACGGGCGATCGATGACGTGCGCGACATCATCGGCCACCCACGGATCGTGATCGCGGGCGCGACCTGGCCTGCTGAACTGGTGTTCCGCGCCAGGCTGTACAACCCGCTGGCGAGCATGGGCGACTACCTGCGCGGTAAACCCGATGTGGTCGCGCTGCCGTATCCGGATGGCTGGCCGGACGAGAAGGTCGACCTCTACTGCGCGCTGGTGGAACAGCTCGACGTGGAGGTCGAGCCGATCCCGGAATCGATCGCGCTGTCGGGATATGTGCGGGCGCTGGGCCTGGTGCGGTCCCCCGATGCGGGCAACCCGCAGGGTATCGGCGCTACCGGGGTGTACTCCGATGGCCACACAGCGCTGGTGGTCGCGGTGCACGGGGACGATCAGCAGCCGACCGAATCGGTCGAGCTGCCGCTGTCTCGGGAGGCCACCGGCACCGCGCAGGCCGCCGACGACGCGGTGCTGGAGGTAATGGCCGCAGCGCGCTCCATCGGCGCGGACACCTCGACCGTGCTGCTCGCGGGCAACGCGCGCTTCAACGAACCGCTGTGGCACGCCTTCCGCAACCATCTGGGGCATCGGTTCCAGCACGCCGACCATGCCATTCACGCACTGGTGCTCGGCGCGGCACATCTCCTGCTGAGCGAGAACGACTCGGCTGAGCCGGCGTCGACGGGTAGGCATGCCGAACCGGCTGCGCCCCCACCGGTTCGTCCCGACGCCGCGCCGCACCCGCCGCAACACCCGCCCGGTCCGCCGCAGCCGCCTGCGCCGGGACCGGAAGCGATGCGCCCCGCCCCTGATCCGGGGGGACCACACCCCCACGGCCCGGAAGGCGGCCGCATCCCCGGAGCCGGGAACGGGCCTGCTCAACGCCCGGCTGGACCCGATGCCGGACCACCGGGACAGAATTTTCCGCCGGGCGGGCCGTCGTATCCACCGCTAACCGGGCAGGAAGGCGGCGGTCCCACCGGTCCTGGCCCGCATACCGGTCCGACGTCCTACAGTTCGGTCGCGGCGCAGCCGCCCGCCGCGCCCGCGTCGGGACCGGACAGCGAGATGACGGTCAAGGTCGGGTCGGGCGATACCTCCCGCGGCCTACCGCCGAATCTGGCCCAACTGGGTAGCCGGTTCACCCGCCCGCCCGGTACCGCACCCGACGATCAGCGCACTGCGCCCGGTCGTACTGGCCGGCCGGGAACGGGCGAGCAAGGCCGCAGCAGCCACGCCGAGGGCGAGGCTTCGCAGGGCAGAGGCATGATCTGGAACAAAATGAAGGGCAATGTGTTCGGCGCCCCAGCGGTGGCGGGGGCGGTCGCTCTGACCCTGGGAGCAGTCGGTGCGAGCTTGCCGGAAGGCGAAACCATCGAGCTGGCCAGCGCGGTCTCCGGATTCGGCTACAGTGCGGCCGGCTGCGCACTGACACCGCGGATCTCACTTCAACCACAGGTGGACCCCGCCCCCGAGGAACGGGCAGAGGCTCCCGGCGAGACGGGCTCCACCCCGGTACATGCAAGGGCACAGCTCGACGACCAGGGTGCGCCGCTGCGGGAACGGGCCTCGTCGGCCACCGATGACACGGCTACCCCCGACTGCGCGCACCCGGACATCGACACCCTGCGTTTCCTGATTCCCGGCCCGCCCGGCGCAGTCGATCCGGGTCCGCCCATCGATATCTGACCAGTTACTCCGGTGCGCTACCCGGCTGGTATCGTGATCAGCTGGTGTGCGACAGCGACGGGGCCCGGGTCTCAACCGGCCGCCGGGAGTCACCTCGGTTGCGCACCGGGCCGGCAGCACCGACGACAGACAGGGAAGAACTGTGCCTACGTACAGCCCGAAGGCGGGTGACGTTACCCGGAAGTGGTACGTCATCGACGCCACTGACGTAGTGCTCGGCCGTCTTGCCGTCCAGGCAGCGACTCTGCTGCGTGGCAAGAAC
Source organism: Nocardia donostiensis (assembly GCF_002081715.1). Classification (GTDB taxonomy): domain Bacteria; phylum Actinomycetota; class Actinomycetes; order Mycobacteriales; family Mycobacteriaceae; genus Nocardia; species Nocardia donostiensis. The sequence continues at coordinate 141,499 of NZ_MUKP01000011.1, forward strand.
AAGCCGACCTACGCCCCGCACGTCGATGGTGGCGATTTCGTCATCATCATCAACGCCGACAAGGTCGCCATCAGCGGCAACAAGCGGCAGGACAAGCTGATCCACCGTCACTCCGGGCATCCGGGCGGTCTGAAGACCCGCACTGTCGGACAGGTGCTCGAAACCCGTCCCGAGCGTCTGGTGGAGAAGGCCGTCAAGGGCATGATCCCCAAGAACAAGCTCGGCAACGCCATCGCAGGCAAGCTGAAGGTCTACGCGGGACCGACCCATCCGCATGCGGCGCAGCAGCCCGTTCCGTTCGAGATCAAGCAGGTGGCCCAGTGACCGCTCCCGAGGAATACAACGAGTACGACGAAGCGGTCGTCGAAGACGCCGCGGCCGAGCCGATCGAGGACGGCGAAGGGTACGAGGTCGAATACGAAGCCACCTACGTCCCGTCGCTGGTCGAGCGCCCCGTGCAGAGCGTCGGCCGCCGCAAGGAGGCCGTTGTCCGCGTGCAGCTGGTGCCGGGTACCGGCAACTTCGTGCTGAACGGCCGCTCCATCGAGGACTACTTCCCGAACAAGGTGCACCAGCAGCTGGTCAAGTCACCGCTGGTGACCGTCGAGCGCACCGAGTCCTTCGATATCCACGCCCGCCTGGTCGGCGGTGGCCCGTCGGGCCAGGCCGGTGCATTGCGGCTGGCTATCGCCCGCGCGCTGATCCAGGCCACCCCCGAGGATCGTCCCGCGCTGAAGCGGGCCGGGTTCCTCACCCGTGACCCGCGCGCCACCGAGCGCAAGAAGTACGGTCTGAAGAAGGCGCGTAAGGCGCCGCAGTACTCGAAGCGCTGATTTCGGCATCGCCGCATCGGCTGCCACCGCATTCTGGTGTTATTCGGAAAACGCGGTCAGGCCGATACGGCACCTGTACGAGAGCAGGCTTCCAGCCCGGCTGGTCGCCTGCTCTCGTGCTGTATGAACTTGCTGCGGTGCGTCGTGGGGTCCTTCGGCGGTGGTCCGGACCGCATCCAGGCGCGTCGCGCACGTCGCGGAATCACCGATGAGGGGCGAAGTATGGGACGTTTGTTCGGCACCGATGGGGTACGCGGGCTCGCCAACGATTCGTTGAGCCCGGAACTGGCGCTACGGGTTTCCGGAGCGGCCGCGCAGGTTCTCGGCGGCGATCGCGGCCGCAGACGCAAGCTCGCGGTCGTCGGCCGCGACCCGCGTGCCAGCGGCGAGATGCTGGAGGCCGCCATCACCGCAGGCCTGACCGCTGCGGGTGTGGATGTGCTTTCGGTGGGTGTGCTTCCGACGCCCGCCGTCGCCTACCTCACCGGCTTGTACGACGCGTGCCTTGGCGTGATGATCTCCGCCTCGCACAACCCGATGCCGGACAACGGGATCAAGATCTTCGCCGCGGGCGGGCACAAACTCGACGACGCAGTGGAGGACCGGATCGAGGCCCTGATGGCCGACGGAACCCCAGCGCGTCCCACCGGGGCCGGTATCGGCCGGGTCCTCAACGCGGTCGGCGCCCCCGAGCACGGTTTGGTTGTTCCCGACCAGTACAGCGTCGCCGGAACCCACGAACGATACGTCGAACACCTGGTCGAGGCGACCGGCCAGGACCTGAATGGGCTGACCGTTGTCGTCGATTGCGCGCACGGAGCGGCCGCGGAAGTAGGGCCCGCCGCCTACCAGGAGGCCGGTGCGACCGTGATCGCGATCAACGCCGAACCCGACGGCCTCAATATCAACGACGGATGCGGTTCCACCCATCTGGACCAGGTCCGCCGCGCAGTGCTCGAGCACGGCGCCGACCTCGGCCTCGCCCACGACGGCGACGCCGACCGCTGCCTGGCCGTGGACGCAGCGGGCAATATCGTCGACGGCGACGCCATCCTGGCGATCCTCGCCCTTGCCATGCACGCCGACGGCGACCTCACCGACAACACCCTGGTCGCGACCGTGATGAGCAACCTCGGCCTGCATATCGCCATGCGGGAGGCGGGGATAACGGTCCGCACCACCGCGGTCGGCGACCGCTATGTGCTGGAGGAATTGCGTCGCGGCGGTTTCGCGCTCGGCGGGGAACAGTCCGGGCACGTGGTCTTCCCGCGCTACGGCACCACCGGCGACGGCGTCCTCACCGGCCTGAAACTGATGGCCCGGATGAGCGCCACCGGCTGCACCCTCGCCGATCTGGCGTCCGTGCTGCGGACGGTCCCGCAGGTCCTGGTGAACGTCCCGGTCACCGACAAGGCCGCCGCCACCTCCGCGGCCGATGTGCGTGACGCCGTCGCAGAGGCCGAACGGATACTCGGCGCCACCGGCCGCGTCCTGCTGCGTCCGAGCGGCACCGAGCAGCTCGTGCGCGTGATGGTCGAAGCAACCGACCTGACCCAGGCACAGTACCTCGCCGACGATCTTGCCAAACGAGTCGCTACGGCCTGATTCCGCGGCCGAGCTGCTCGATTCAGAACTGCTCCGCGACAAAACCGGTGAACAGCACCAGGAAACCGCCGATTTCTCCCGCAATGAGGGCGACCATGGTCCACCGCAACGGCTGCCCGATCTCGCCATGGAACTGGTTGGTGGTGTCGCGGCGGTAACCATGCCAGGCATAGGTCGCGATCGCACCGGCGAAAAACGCCACGACGATCGCGGCGGCTACCAGATTCACCGCGGTCGGCCAACCACTGAGCTCGGTGAACACCGCCAGCAGCAGGGTGGCGAACGAGTACATGAGTGCAGCGCGGTGGGCGATATCGACGTACACGTGCGCGGTCCCGTCGGGCGAGGTGCGCATGCCGTGGTATTTCCACACACCGAGGACCAGCGCGGACAGGAAGATCAGACCCGCAGCGGCCAGTGCCAGGCGAGTGTCGATACCGAGCTCGAATGGTGCTTCGGCTGCGGTACCGGCGTGCGCGAGGACACTCACGCGTAGGACAGGTAGCTGCTGGAGCAAAGCCTCGTACATGCTGTGTATATTGGCCGCGGCTTTGTCGCGGCGGGTTCGCGGCCCCTGATGGCTCGCGTTTCAGCCCTCGCGACTTGCGCCTGCGGTGCACGCGCGAGTGTCGGACGTTCGTCCGTCCCGGCGCTCCCAGCTGTGAGGGCTGAAACGCGAGCCGGGCCGCCAACTGAGGCATGTACTGCACATGTTCCGCTGTCGCTGGAGGCGGTATCGGGAATCAGGTTTCGGTGAGGCGCCCGCTGTCCAGGTGCCAGCGGCGGGTCGCGTGTACTGAATCGAGCATGCGGCGGTCGTGGGTGACCAGCAGCATTGTGCCGGTGAAGGACGCTACGGCCTGCTCCAACTGTTGGATCGCGGGCAGGTCGAGGTGGTTGGTCGGTTCGTCGAGGACGAGCAGGTTGACTCCGCGTGCCTGCAGCAGTGCGAGTGCGGCGCGGGTGCGTTCGCCGGGGGACAGGATGTCGCAGGCGCGGTGCACGTGCTGGCCGCGTAGACCGAATTTCGCGAGCAGGGTGCGCACATCGGCGTCGGGCCAGTCGGGCATCTGGGTGCCGAAAGCATGTGCCAGCGTGTCGGTTCCGCGGAAACGCCCGCGTGCCTGGTCGACCTCGCCCACCAGCACACCCGAACCGAGCGCACAGCTGCCGGTCTCCGGCGTGATTCGCCCGAGTAGCAGGGCGAGCAGTGTCGACTTACCTGCCCCGTTCACCCCGGTCAGCACGATCCGGTCGGCGAAGTCGATCTGGGTGGTGATCGGCCCGAGCCGGAAATCTCCGCGCGTCACAGTCGCGTTCGAGGCCGTGACGACCACCGACCCGCTGCGCGGCGCCGCGGCGATGGTCATCCGCAGTTCCCATTCCTTACGCGGTTCGGTCACCTCTTCCAGTCGTTCTATCCGCCGCTGCGTTTGCCGCGCCTTCGCCGCCTGCTTCTCGGTGGCTTCCGCGCGCATTCTGCGCCCGGCCTTGTCGGAATCGAGCTTTCTGGGGTCGCGGGTTGTGCGGCGTGCGTTGCGCACTCCGTGCTCGAGCCAGTTGCGCTGCATCTGCGCGCGGGCTTCGAGCCCCGCCTTGGTGTCGGCGTACTCTTCGTACGCCTCGCGCGCATGCCTGCGGGCGATCTCCCGTTCGGTCAGATAGGCCTCGTAGCCGCCGTCGTACACGCCCACTTGCTGCTGCGCCAGATCGAGTTCGACGACCCGGTTCACGCAGCGCGCCAGGAACTCCCGATCGTGGCTGATCACCATCAACGGCACCCGCACCGAGGTCACGAACTGTTCCAGCCGGGCCAGGCCGTCCAGATCCAGATCGTTGGTCGGCTCGTCAAGCAACAGAATGTCGAAGCGGGACAACAACACCGACGCCAGGCCCGCCCGGGCGGCCTGACCGCCGGACAGCACCGTCATCGGGGTGCGCAACCCATCAGGGAGGCTGTCGTGCAGGCCCAGACTCACGGCGACCTGCCCGGCGCGCTGTTCGAAATCCGCGCCGCCCAGCGCCAGCCAGCGTTCCAGCGCGGGCGAGTATTCGTCGCCGTCGCCGTCGCCGTCGCCGTCGTCGCCACTGCCGAGCCGTTCGGCTGCGTCGTCCATCGCCTGTTGCGCGGCAGCGACACCGGTGCGTCTGCCGAGGAATTCGAGCACTGTCTCGCCCGGCATCCGCTCCGGTTCCTGCGCCAGGTAGCCGATCGTCGCGTCCGGCGGGCTGAGCGTGATCACGCCATGCCGTTGGGCGAGCATCCGCAACAGGGTGGATTTGCCCGCCCCGTTTGCGCCGACCAGGCCGATCACGTCCCCGGGGGCGAGGGTGAGATCGAGGTCGCTGAACAGGACGCGTTCCCCGTGCGCGGCGGACAGCCCGCGCGCCTGCAAAGTGGTGCTCACCCGCAACAGTCTGCCCTGCTCCGGGGAACACCCTGAGTCCGGTCGTGCCGAATTCAGGGTGGGTATCGGTAACGGGACCGATGCCGCGCCCCGTGCATCCGCGGACCATGGACGTTGTAGTGATCGACACCGAAAGGGAGACCGACATGACCGCCCCTGCCCGCCGCTTCACCCGCTCGACCACCGACAAATGGATCGCCGGAGTATGCGGCGGCATCGCCGAATATTTCGGTTGGAGCGCCGGAGTGGTCCGGCTGCTGTTCGTGCTGTCCTGCCTGCTGCCAGGCCCGCAGTTCATCCTGTACTTGGCGCTGTGGCTGATCATCCCCAAGCAGCGCTGAGCCGGGGCTGCGCACGGGAGATATGGATGACAGGATAGAAACCCCGCTGAAGTACGCTGGCGCGCACACGAGTCCCGTTCAGGAGGAGCCATGGTCACTTCGGGTGAGTTCCCCGGCCTGGATATGCCCGACCTCGACGCATCCTCGTCCCTCGACGGCCTCGGCCCGGTGGAACTCACCGACCCCACCCAGGACATCGATGGCGACGGTGTCCTCGACACCTACACCGACACCACCGCCGACGCCATGAACGTCTGGACCGACACCGACCTCGACGGCTACGCCGACCAGGCCACCACCGTCGAGAAAGACGGCGACTACTCGGCCTGGGAGTACCACCGGCATCCGGACGGGACGTCGGAATGGGTGCGCACCGATCAGGGGAAAGTGGGAGAGTAGGGGTTCCGGTCGCCAGAGCAGACGGTAGTGCCTCACGCCCAGTAGGCACTCCGTCCGGCGTTGTGATCGAATCTCTCGCATCGCCTGTCCCTCGCCCACCCGATGGCGCTGAAATCGTATGGAACCGAAACGCCTGCAGGTGCGTCGAATCAAGTAGGCGGTACCAGAATCTGTCAGGGCCGACGAGGCAGAGCGCGATGGAGGGGAACGATGACCACAGGGGTGCAGACCGGTGAGCTCGGCAAGCTCGGCAACGAGCTGAACAGTTCCGCATCGGTGGTGAAAGACCAGGCCGAGAAGGTGTCCAACAATATGGTCGGCCCAGGCGAAGTGGGGGCGAACTACTCCGAGCAGGGCAAGAAGATCCAAACCGGCCTCGAAGCGGTACGTGCCTGGCTGGAGGACTGGGCCGAGGCCACCACCAACACCGGACATGCGGTGGGCGCCTCCGAGGTCATCTACTCCAATGTGGACCAGGAGAACGCCACCAACACCACCAACGCCGGGAGCTGACCCGATGGCAGACAACGGGTTTCATGTTCCTGTGGACGGCACCGTCACTCAGCTTCTCGATATCGGCTCCCGGAGTCTGCTCTATTTCGAGAATTTCGAGTCGCGATATAGAAGGGCATTTTCGGATCTGCCCGCGGATTTCCTTGATTACCAGGCTTTGCACAAGCGGTTCTATGAACAGAACGGCCTCGACGAGGACAAGATTCGCAACGCGGCCGGCGCGCTGAAAGAGGCGTTGGACGGAGCGACAGCACAGCACGGACAGCAACAGCAGCTCGCGCAACGGCTCCCATCGGTGTGGGAAGGGGCGGCGGCTACAAATGCCTCGGACATGATGGCTACGCAACTGGCCATGGCATCAGCGGATATCACCGCAGTCCAGAAAATATGGAAAGCCATGGATGCGGCCCCGAAAGAGTTGCGCGACGCCGTCAAGCGTAAAGCGGAAGTCGTGCTCCAGATCCTGGAGAACGGAATCGAAGTCAGAATTGATGGAAAGACCCCAGAGGATGTTGATGTCATCATCCAAGGGGCGGAAGGAATGGGATTCTCGTGGGGTTCCGACCAGAGTGAGCTGACAAAGATCAGGCGTATATTCCCTGAACTGGGTTCGTATACCTCCATGGAAGGACTCACAGTAACCCTCGATACGGCAGGTGGCAGTTTCCTGGCGTGGGGGCCGGCCGAGGATGCCATCAAAGACCGCTGTCACCGGTGGCTCAACGAGGTCTTCAAGAAGGACTATCCGGACAAGACCGCAAAGTTCCGCGAGGCATGCGATTTGGCCGATCAGGACATCAAGGGCATCTACGGCAGACTGATCGACTCCTTCGGGGAGCTGTCCGAAGCTCCATATCCATGCCCACAGGGGCCGCCCCAGAACCAGCCAGGCACAACGACCACGACCGGAAACCCATCGACGCCGGGAACTCCATCGTCGCCAGGGACTCCCTCCACGCCGGGAACGCCGAGCACACCCGGCGCACCTCAGACCACGGTCCCATCCACTACGCAGACCCCGTCGATCGGAAATCTACTGGACGGTCTCGGCGCACTCGGACAGTTGACCAGCCAGCTCACCCCATTGATGACCACGGCTGCCCAGGCAGTGGAACAAGGTTTGAGTGCGCTGACCGGCACGGTCACCGAGGGCGTCGAAAAGGCGATCGAACAACTACAGGCGAATATCGAGGGCGAAGCCGACAAAGACGGCGACGGCAAGCCCGATACGGACGCTGATGGTGACGGAAAACCGGAGGAGGACAAAGGACTTGACCTGGAAGGTAAGCAGGTCAAGCTAGAGATGGGGCCGGACGGCCAGCTGAAGATGGTGGTGACCGGCGAGGACGGCCGAGCCCAGGAGTACAAGCTGGAGTTGGACGACCAAGGTCGGCCGGTAATCGTGACCGACGAGACAGACGAGGCCACGGAAGGCGATGAGTCCGAGCCGGGGACGCCGGAAGATGAGCAACCGCAGTCAACCGGACAACCATCGATACCAGGAGCGCCGAACGGCAAACGCGAGGAAGACGGCGAGCATCAGCCGCAGAACTACCCACCACCTGAGCCGGAACCCGAACCCCAGCAGGAACCCGAGTCCGAGCCGGACACCGAACCGTATGTCGACATCGGCGCCCGGCTCGCCGAGGCGGGCCCCCTGTGAACAGCCCCTCGCTGTACCCGGAAGCAAGCGCCAGCGGGTCTGGTTCGGCCGAGCTGATCGGCAAATTGGTTCTCCGGAAGGAACCGGCGGTGACCAGGTGAAATCCGGTTCCGGGGCGAAGGACGTGGTGGGTACCGGCCTCACGGTGTATGGGTCAGTGAACGGTGAAGCCTGGGAAACTCGCGATCGAGGAGGGGCAGCATGGTGGATTACGCCGCGGAGATAGAGCGTATCGGTGAGGAAAGCCGTCGGCGTGCGGCGCGACTGATCGAAGAAATCGCGGAGATCAAACAGCGCACCGCAGCCAAGAGTAAAGAGCTGACAGAACAGTCGGAGGCAGCCGCGCGGCAGTTCTGGGAGGAGCACGGCGAGGAGTTGCTGGCGAAGGCGCGTCAGGCCGAGGCCGATGCCGAGCAGGCGCGCCTGGAAGCCGAGGAGCAGGAGAGGCTCGCGGCCCAGGCGCGTGAGCAACGTGACGCCATCGCGCGTTCTGTTGCGGCGCGTCGCGCCAAAGATGTGGTCACACCCATCGATGAGGACGATGACGAGGAGGCGGCCTACTACCAGCGCAAGAGCTGGCTGGTCTGATGCTGCGGGCGACCTTTACCGCAGCGGTCGGCCGCAGCGAAGACCGAGCCGACCGGGCTCCCGGAGCGATGGCGCCGACAGCCTACTTCCGTAGCAGCGAGACCAGCTGACCGATAGTGGCGGGGCTGGGGGTGGTCGGTTCTTCGGGCTCGGCCAGCGGGTCGACCAGGCGGGTGTGCGGGATCGATGCTTCCGGGTCGCTGAACGCCGCATAGGTTTTGTCGCCGAGCAGGGTGTGCAGCAGGTAGCCGGTGAGCAGGGCCCGGGTGAGGCGGGTGGTCTTGCCTTCGTGTTTGCCCGCCCCCAGTGCGGACAGGACGCGGCGGCCTTCGATGAGACCGTTGCGCCCCGCACCGTCGAGGGCACGCAGGACGCGCGGCCCACGCCAGGCGGCGGCCAGCGCGATGGCGTTGGAGTTCATCGAATCGATATCGCCGGTGCCGGCGAGGACGAGCGCCGGGGCGTCGATATCGGGGGCGATGGTTTCGGCGCTGGGCGCGGTGGGGGCAGGGAAGAGGGCGGCGACCGCGCCGACACGCCGTTGCGACGCCGCGATGACGGCCGCGCCCGCGCCCATGCCGTGTCCGGCGAGCGCCAGACGGTCCGGGTGCACGCTGATCGTGCCGTCACCGAGCCGGACACCGGTACAGATATCGAGGGAGGTGAGCAAATCGGTCGCCAGCCCCAGATGTGACGGAATCGGCCCGTGCTCGGTATCTGGGGCGGCCACCACGAAACCCCACGACGCGAGATGCTCGAGCAGGGTCCGGTAGTTGTTTGCGCCGGTCAGCCAGCCGTGCCCGAACGCGACAGCGGGCAGGTCCCGACCCGATTCCGGGGTGTACACCACGCCCGGCTGGCCTGCGATGGCCAGGTTGCCGCGCAACACCCGGTGCGGGCCACGGCTGGTCAGGATGCTCAATAGCGATTTCACAGACGCCGACACAACGTGAACGTTATCCGATAAGTAGTCTGGTGATCCATGTGCGGAATCGTTGGGTACGTCGGGTACCGGGACGCGTTGGGCGTTGTCGTTGATGCCTTGCGCCGCATGGAGTACCGCGGCTACGACTCGGCGGGTGTGGCGATCCTCGACGGTAACGGTGAGATCTCGGTGGAACGCCGGGCGGGTCGGCTGGCGAATCTGGAGGCCGAGCTCGGCGAAGCCGAACCAGGGAGCTTCGCGGGCACCACCGGTATGGGCCATACCCGTTGGGCCACCCACGGCGCGCCGACGGACCGCAATGCGCACCCGCATCGCGACGCCGCGGGCAAGGTCGCCGTCGTGCACAACGGGATCATCGAGAACTTCGCCCCGTTGCGGCGGGAACTCGAAGAAGCCGGTATCGAACTGGGTAGCGACACCGATACCGAGGTCGCCGTGCACCTGGTTGCCCGCGCCTACGCCGAAGGCCCTACCGCGGGTGATTTCGAGGCGAGCGCGCTGGCCGTGCTGCGGCGGCTGGAGGGCGCGTTCACGCTGGTCTTCACGCACGCCGACCATCCGGACAAGATCATTGCCGGCCGCCGGTCCACCCCGCTGGTGGTCGGTGTTGGCCGCGGCGAGATGTTCCTCGCCTCGGATGTGACCGCGTTCATCGAACACACCCGCGAGGCCGTCGAGCTGGGCCAGGACCAGGCCGTGGTGATCACCGCCGACAGTTACCGTGTCACCGATTTCGCCGGGGCCCGCGACGGTGTGCGCACCCGCCCGTTCACCATCGACTGGGATCTGGCCGCCGCCGAAAAAGGCGGGCACGATTACTTCATGCTCAAGGAGATCGAGGAGCAGCCCGCCGCCGTCGCGGACACGTTGATGGGGCATTTCGATCAGCGGCCCGGCGGGTCCGGCCGGATCGTCCTCGACGAGCAGCGCCTGTCCGATCAGGAACTGCGCGATGTGGACAAGGTGTTCGTCGTCGCCTGCGGCAGCGCCTACCACTCCGGTCTGCTCGCCAAATACGCGATCGAACACTGGACGCGGCTGCCGGTCGAGGTGGAGCTGGCCAGCGAGTTCCGCTACCGCGACCCGGTGCTGGACCGGTCGACGCTGGTCGTGGCCATTTCCCAGTCCGGTGAGACCGCCGACACCCTGGAAGCGGTGCGCCACGCCAAGGAGCAGAAGGCGCGGGTGTTGGCGATCTGCAACACCAACGGCGCGCAGATCCCCCGTGAATCCGATGCTGTGCTCTACACCAGGGCCGGGCCGGAGATCGGTGTCGCGTCCACCAAGGCGTTCCTGGCGCAGGTCACCGCGAACTATCTGGTGGGTTTGGCGTTGGCACAGGCACGCGGCACCAAGTACCCCGATGAGGTGGCACGCGAGTTCGCCGAGCTGGAGGCGATGCCGAAACTGGTCAGCCGCGTGCTGGAGACCGCTCAGCAGGTGCGGTCCATCGCCCGCGAACTTGCGCAGGTGCCCACAGTGCTGTTCCTCGGCCGCCATGTCGGTTACCCGGTGGCGTTGGAGGGTGCGCTCAAGCTCAAAGAGCTGGCGTATATGCATGCGGAGGGTTTCGCCGCGGGCGAGCTCAAGCACGGCCCGATCGCGTTGATCGAGGACGGTCTGCCGGTGATCGTGGTGATGCCGTCCCCGAAGGGCCGAGCGGTACTGCATTCGAAACTGCTCAGCAATATCCGCGAGATCCAGGCCCGCGGTGCGCGCACCATCGTGATCGCCGAGGAAGGCGACGAAACGGTTCGCCCGTTCGCCGACGACCTCATCGAGATCCCGTCCGCGCCCACCCTGTTCCAGCCGCTGCTGTCGACCGTTCCGCTGCAGATATTCGCGGCCGAGGTCGCCCAAGCCCGCGGTTACGACGTGGACAAGCCGCGCAACCTGGCGAAATCAGTCACCGTCGAATAACGGGGAACAGGGGAGGCACGCGGCGTCGGGTTTAGTAGGCGATATACCGGCAAGCGGACCCCGGCTTCGTGTCGGGGCCCGCTGCGGTGCCATCGATTCACTGCGCGCAGCTGCCTTGTGCGTTGTCGCTGCTGGTCGTTGTCGTCGTAACGATGGATCCGCCTGCGCGGGTGGTCCGCCTCGGCTTGGAGCTCGTTTGGGACTATTCGACGGTAACGGTTCCGCGCATATCGGGGTGTAGGGGGCACAGGTAGCGATAAGTGCCCGGGTGGGTGAATGTATGGCTCCACTCGCCCTGCTCGAACAGCGGGCTGTTGATCGCCATCGCCTTGTCGCCGATGCCCTGCACGCCGTGCGGGAAGCGGTCGTCGAACTTCCAGGTGACGGTGTCGCCGGCGGAGATGGTGATATCGGCGGGCGCAAAGCTCATATCGGAGACATCGACAGTGACGGTCCGGGCGGAACTGTCCGCCGGGGCCGGTGCGGGCGCGCCTGCCGAAGTGCTGGTCGTTGCCGGGGCGGGTGCGTCGGAGTCGGATCCGCAACCGGACAGCAGTGCCGCTACCAGGACGAGCCCGGCGATCGGAAGAGACGCGGCGTGGTGGCGAAACAGCATGACCGCCAAGCGTAGTCTGCATTCGTCGTCGCCCGATCAACCAGTGGAGGTGCGAGCCCATGGCCGGTCAGCGTGGATACTTCACCGTCGACGAGGTGCGAGCGGCCGAAGCGGAGCTGTTCACCCGGGTGGCGGCGGGAGTGCCGATGCGCCGGGCTGCGCACGGGCTGGCCAGGGTGGCGGCCGAAGAATTGCGTGTCCGCACCGGAGGGGTCGCGGGGCGTTCCGTGACGTTGCTCGTCGGTTCCGGTGACAACGGCGGCGACGCGCTGTGGGCGGGTATGTCGCTGCGGCGCCGCGGTGTCGCGGTCACCGCAGTACTGCTGAACCCGCAGCGCGCTCATCAGGAAGGGCTGGCGGCGTTGCGGAAAGCTGGGGGACGGGTGCAGGCGGAAGCAGGCCGCCCGGATCTGGTGATAGACGGGATCGTCGGCATCTCTGGGCGCGGCCCGCTACGTCCGCGCGCGGCGGAAATCATTGCCGGATTGGACGCGCCGATCGTGGCCGCCGATCTGCCCAGCGGGGTGGACCCCGATACCGGGACGGTCTCGGGGCCCGCGGTCCGGGCGCAGGTCACCGTCGCTTTCGGCGCTCGCAAGCCGGTGCACGCGCTGGCCGCGCCCTGGTGCGGCCGAATCGATGTGGTGCCTATCGGGTTACGGCTGCCGCAACCAGGGTTGGCTGCTTTGGAGCCCGCGGAGGTGGGGGCGGGCTGGCCGGTGCCTGCTCCCACCGACGACAAGTACACCCAGGGAGTTACCGGGATCTGCGCGGGCAGCGCCCGCTACCCGGGCGCGGCCGTTCTGTGCACGGGCGGCGCGGTCACCGCCACCTCGGGCATGGTCCGCTACACGGGGACCGCGACCGACCAGGTGCTCGAGCATTTCCCGGAGGTTGTCACCGCGCACGACATCCCGTCCACCGGGCGGGTACAGGCGTGGGTCACGGGTCCTGGCGCGGGCACCGACGACGATGCCCGCGACCGGTTGGCGCGCATCCTGGCCACCGATCTGCCGGTGGTGATCGACGCCGACGGCCTGACACTGCTGGCAGCCGAACCCGAGTTGGTGCGGTCGCGCACCGCGCCGACCGTGCTCACCCCGCATGCGGGGGAATTCGCTCGGCTCGCCGGTCGCGACGTGGGCGCCGACCGGGTGGCGGCGGTGCGGGAATTCGCCGAGTCCTGGCGGGTCACCGTGCTGTTGAAAGGCCGAGCCACGCTCGTCGCCGCCCCCGGTGCGCCGGTGCTGGTCAACGAGGCCGGAGGATCATGGGCTGCGACGGCGGGCGCAGGGGATGTGCTGTCCGGCATCATCGGGGCGCTGCTCGCCGCCGGCCGCAAACCTGCTTGGGCGGCCGCGGCTGCCGCTCGCGCGCATGCCTTGGCCGCCAACCTCGCCGCCAAGGAAGGCCACCCCGCGGCCGCCCCCATTTCCGCCACCCCGCTGCTGCGACAGTTACCCGCCGCGATCCGGATACTGCGTGCCCTCGCCGGGCGTATCGACGGCGGAGCTCAGGGGCTCGAGAGCGACTGAACGTTCGGTGATCCGGCTCGGTGCGTGGTGACCGTAGGCTCGGCCCGGGTAAACCCTGGATCGGTGGCGAATCGTAGACGACGGGCAGACCACAGTCCACGTGTGCGATATTCCCGACAGTAGACAGGAAAAGCATTGACCCATGGGGGAGTTGGCGGTGAAGACTGTCGACATGACCGACCAGGAAGCCACCGTCGTCACCGTCTTCGAAATGCCGGTATCGCGGATCGATGAGTTCGCCGACTCGTGGCGTGCCGACGCCGAGCCGCTGCGCGCAGCGCCCGGCTTCCGTGATGTGTGGTTGCACCGGTCCATCGATGCCGAAGCCCGTTTCCCAGTGGTCGCCGTCGCGCACTGGGACAGCGCAGAGCAGGTCGTAGCCGAAGATATCGATATCCTGCCCGCCGAGGTACGCGCCTCCTCCGCAACGTATGAGACGGTGCACGACTTCCGCTCGCCTGAAGATCGTGTGTTCACCGGGCCCGGTGTCACGTTCATGAACATCTTCGAGATCGAACCCGGGGTTGTCACAGAATTCGCCGCCAACTGGGCCGACCGAGCCCGGCATATGCAACGCTCCGCCGGTTTCCGCAACGTCCGGTTACATCGTTCGCTGACCTCCGACGCGCGTTTTCGGCTCGTCAATATCGCCCACTGGGACAGCGTGCAGGTATGGCGCAAAGCCGCGCAGAGCTCGCCGATGACCGCGGCGACCGAGGCGGCGCGAGCGCAAGCCACCCCCAACACCGCGATCTACGAGGTCGTCACCGGCTTCGGCGCAATGCCGCGCTGAGGGGTGGGCGCGTCGCAGGCGCTGTCGGAGATGGCAGGATTTGCACCGTGAACGCGCAAGTGGAAACCGTCGTCGATCTGGATGCCATCGCTCATAACGTGCGGGTCCTGCGCGAGTACGCAGGCGATGCGGCAGTGATGGTGGTGGTGAAGGCCGACGCGTACAACCACGGTGCAGTCGAGGTGGCCCGGGCGGCGCTGGGCGCAGGCGCGGCCGAGCTCGGCGTGACCACGGTGCACGAGGCGGTGCTGCTGCGCGAGGCCGGGATCACCGCGCCCATCCTGTGCTGGCTCAACACCTACGACTCCGATTACGCCGCGGCGATCGCCGCAGATATCGAGATCGGAGTGTCCTCGGCCGCGCAACTCGAGGCGGTGGCTGCGGCCGCGCGCCGGATCGGCCGGACCGCGATCGTCTCCCTCAAGGTCGACACCGGGCTCAACCGCAACGGCGTATCCGTCACCGAATATCCCGTGGTCCTCGCGTTGCTGCGCACCCTCGTCGACGAGGGCGCCGTCCGGTTCCGCGCGATCTTCTCCCATCTGGCGCACGCCGACCAACCGCACCATCCGGTGATCGACGTGCAGCGTGATCGCTTCCTGGACGCCATCGCCGCCGCTAAGGAACACGGTGTGGAACCGGAGCTGGTGCATCTGGCCAATTCGGCCGCGACCCTGACCCGCCCCGATCTGGCTTTCGATATGGTCCGTCCCGGTATCGCCGTGTACGGGCTGACACCGGTGCCCGATATCGGGGAATTCGGGTTGCGGCCCGCGATGACCTTCCAAGCCGAGGTCGCGCTGGTCAAGCAGGTTGCTATCGGTGAGGGGGTTTCCTACGGGCACGAATGGATCGCCCCGCACGACACCACCGTCGCGCTGATACCCGCTGGTTACGCCGACGGGGTGTCGCGTGTCCTCGGCGGGCGTTTCGACGTGTGGCTGGGCGGGGCCCGGCGGCCCAACG
>NZ_MUKP01000110.1 GCF_002081715.1 Nocardia donostiensis
CTGGCCATGGGTAGATCACTCCGCTTCGGGTCTAGAACATGCGACTGGACCGCCCTATTCGGACTCGCTTTCGCTACGGCTACCCCACACGGGTTAACCTCGCCACATGCCACTAACTCGCAGGCTCATTCTTCAAAAGGCACGCCATCACCCACCAGCCACAAGGACTGCGCAGGCTCTGACGGATTGTAAGCGCACGGTTTCAGGTACTATTTCACTCCCCTCCCGGGGTACTTTTCACCTTTCCCTCACGGTACTAGTCCGCTATCGGTCACCAGGGAGTATTCAGGCTTACCGGGTGGTCCCGGCAGATTCACAGCAGATTTCACGGGCCCGCTGCTACTCGGGTATCACTCACATGAGCCGTCATGTTTTCACCTACAGGACTCTCACCCTCTACGGTAGGCCGTCCCAGACCACTTCAGCTAACACAACGGTTTCTGACTCACGCCCAGCTCGGCAGAACTGAGAAGAGCAACCCCACAACCCCGCATAGACAACGCCTGCCGGCTCTCACATCTACACGGTTTAGCCTCCTCCGTTTTCGCTCGCCACTACTCACGGAATCACAATTGTTTTCTCTTCCTGCGGGTACTGAGATGTTTCACTTCCCCGCGTTCCCTCCACACACCCTATACATTCAGATGCGGGTAACACGACATCACTCGTGCTGGGTTTCCCCATTCGGACATCCTCGGATCTCAGCTCGGTTGACAGCTCCCCGAGGCTTATCGCAGCCTCCTACGTCCTTCATCGGCTCCTGGTGCCAAGGCATCCACCGTACGCTCTTCAACACTTACTAACAAAGATGCTCGCGTCCACTGTGCAGTTCTCAAACAACACACAAGACCAACCCAAACCCAGCACCAGCCCGAACCACAAGCCCGGCGGTATGACTGAAGATCAGCCTCGTCGTTTTTCTTGCCTGGAAAGAACGTCTGTTCTCTCAGGACCCAACAGTGTGTCGACTACATCCAGACCCACAAGCCTGGCACATGTCAGCGTTCCACCCATGAGCAACTGCGGCTCTACATTCGAGAACCAAACAGCCTCTGCCACCAGACGTTTACCATCCAACCAGCGTTGGTGTCGGTGGAGAATGCTCCTTAGAAAGGAGGTGATCCAGCCGCACCTTCCGGTACGGCTACCTTGTTACGACTTCGTCCCAATCGCCGATCCCACCTTCGACGGCTCCCTCCCACAAGGGGTTAGGCCACCGGCTTCGGGTGTTACCGACTTTCATGACGTGACGGGCGGTGTGTACAAGGCCCGGGAACGTATTCACCGCAGCGTTGCTGATCTGCGATTACTAGCGACTCCAACTTCACGGGGTCGAGTTGCAGACCCCGATCCGAACTGAGACCGGCTTTAAGGGATTCGCTCCACCTCACGGTATCGCAGCCCTCTGTACCGGCCATTGTAGCATGTGTGAAGCCCTGGACATAAGGGGCATGATGACTTGACGTCGTCCCCACCTTCCTCCGAGTTGACCCCGGCAGTCTCTCACGAGTCCCCGCCATTACGCGCTGGCAACATAAGATAAGGGTTGCGCTCGTTGCGGGACTTAACCCAACATCTCACGACACGAGCTGACGACAGCCATGCACCACCTGTACACCGACCACAAGGGGGCCTACATCTCTGCAGGTTTCCGGTGTATGTCAAACCCAGGTAAGGTTCTTCGCGTTGCATCGAATTAATCCACATGCTCCGCCGCTTGTGCGGGCCCCCGTCAATTCCTTTGAGTTTTAGCCTTGCGGCCGTACTCCCCAGGCGGGGTACTTAATGCGTTAGCTACGGCACGGATCCCGTGGAAGGAAACCCACACCTAGTACCCACCGTTTACGGCGTGGACTACCAGGGTATCTAATCCTGTTCGCTACCCACGCTTTCGCTTCTCAGCGTCAGTTACTGCCCAGAGACCCGCCTTCGCCACCGGTGTTCCTCCTGATATCTGCGCATTTCACCGCTACACCAGGAATTCCAGTCTCCCCTGCAGTACTCAAGTCTGCCCGTATCGCCTGCAAGCTCACAGTTGAGCTGTGAGTTTTCACAGACGACGCGACAAACCGCCTACAAGCTCTTTACGCCCAGTAATTCCGGACAACGCTCGCACCCTACGTATTACCGCGGCTGCTGGCACGTAGTTGGCCGGTGCTTCTTCTACTCCTACCGTCACTTGCGCTTCGTCGGAGTCGAAAGAGGTTTACAACCCGAAGGCCGTCATCCCTCACGCGGCGTCGCTGCATCAGGCTTTCGCCCATTGTGCAATATTCCCCACTGCTGCCTCCCGTAGGAGTCTGGGCCGTGTCTCAGTCCCAGTGTGGCCGGTCGCCCTCTCAGGCCGGCTACCCGTCGTCGCCTTGGTAGGCCATTACCCCACCAACAAGCTGATAGGCCGCGGGCTCATCTCGCACCGATAAATCTTTCCACCACCAACCATGCGACTAGTGGTCGTATCCGGTATTAGACCCAGTTTCCCAGGCTTATCCCAGAGTGCGAGGCAGATCACCCACGTGTTACTCACCCGTTCGCCGCTCGTGTACCCCGAAGGGCCTTACCGCTCGACTTGCATGTGTTAAGCACGCCGCCAGCGTTCGTCCTGAGCCAGGATCAAACTCTCCGTTGAAGACTCACGAAACACCCACAAAAGGGTGAATCAGAAATATCTAACTAGAGTCCGAAAACCTAGCAAAACAATCGCCAGCCGGAAAATAGCTGACAAAAAACATCCAGTCCCTCACACGGGGGTATGAAGAACCGGAAACCAAAAACATTTGGCACTGACATTCATCGACACACTATTGAGTTCTCAAAGAACACACGCACACAC
>NZ_MUKP01000111.1 GCF_002081715.1 Nocardia donostiensis
CGGTCGCCGATGTCCCTCGCGTGAAGAAGCTGCTGGGTATCTGATACCCCTCCCGGCATCGCGATCGACGCATCGGACGCCGACAACCGACCCCCTCGGGCGCGGTCTGCGCCCCTAGATTCGAACAGGACTGATCAGTGGCACGCGTCAAAAGGGCCGTCAACGCTCAGAAGAAGCGCCGTTCCATCCTCGAGGCCTCCAAGGGCTACCGCGGGCAGCGCTCGCGGCTGTACCGCAAGGCCAAAGAGCAGCAGCTGCACTCGCTCGCCTACGCCTACCGGGACCGTCGGGCGCGCAAAGGCGATTTCCGCAAGCTGTGGATCGCTCGCATCAACGCCGCGGCGCGCCTCAACGACATCACCTACAACCGCTTCATTCAGGGCCTGAAGGTGGCCGGTGTCGAGGTCGACCGCAAGAACCTCGCCGAGCTCGCCGTCTCCGACCCCGAAGCGTTCGCCGGTCTCGTCGCGGTCGCCAAGGCCGCCCTGCCGCAGGACGTCAACGCCCCGGCAGCCTGAAACCGGCCACCGTGTCGGACCCTCATCCGTCGCGGCGAGGCGAGCACACCGAACGACCCGCGGAAGCGCTGAGCGAGCGCAACCCGCGGGTCGTTTCGGCTGTCAAGCTGCATCGCGGCGCTGCGCGGCGTAAACATGGGCTCTTCCTCGCCGAGGGCGCCAACTCGGTCACGGCCGCTCTGGCGACCGGACGGGTGCGGGAGCTGTTCTATTCTGCTCTCGGCGCGTCCAGGGAACACGAGTTGATCACGGGCGCTGCTGCTTCCGGGGTGCGCACCACCCTCGTCTCCGACCGGGCTGCCCGAGCGCTGGGCGACACAGTGTCCCCGCCCGGCCTGGTCGCGGTCTGCGATCTGGTCGACGTGCCGCTGAACGACGTGCTCACCCCCGGGCGCGGTGGTCCAGCAGGGGCCAGTCCGCCGATCCTCGCCGTACCGGTCGCGATCGCCGATCCCGGCAACGCGGGAACCCTGATCCGGGTCGCGGACGCCGTCGGCGTGGATGCCGTGGTGCTCGCCGGGGACAGTGTCGACCCGCACAACGGAAAGTGCGTGCGCTCGGCAGCGGGGAGCCTGTTCCATGTCCCCGTGGCCCGCGACCGGGACCCCAGCGCGGTACTCGATGCCGTCGAGGCCGCCGGAATCGTCACGCTCGCCACTTCCGCCGACGGGGAAGTGGATCTGGAGGACGCCGACGAGCTCCTCACCGGCCCGGTCGCCTGGCTGTTCGGCAACGAAGCGCACGGGCTGGAACCCGAGATCGCTGCCCGCGCCCACCACCGGATCCGGATCCCGATCCACGGCCGCGCCGAAAGCCTGAACCTGGCCACCGCGGCCGCGATCTGCCTTTACGCCAGCTCCCGCGTTCGTCATCGCGATCGCTGAGCCTCCGCGTCGACCCTCGCGGACTCGGTGCGCCCCTCAGCGGTCCGCGCGCTGTTCGGCCCGATGCTCAACTGCCCCGGGTACAGATCGTGGCCGCGGTCCCGTCCCTCCGGCTATCCTGCCCGCGAGGCCGAGACCATGCCCTCGGCGTGTTCTCCCGTATCGGCATCGGGATCGGTGTCCTGCGGCGCGGAGCCGCGCCCGGCGCCTGCGACGAGGAAGATTGCAAGCAGCAGCACACTGCACCACACATACGAATTCCCGACGATCTGCTGCACCGGCGACCATGCGAGCTCGCGGTCGTTCTCACCGGGCAGGTAGTGATGCGGGGCGGTGATGAACAGGGCCGCGACGACCACCGCGACCACATACCAGCCGACAGCGGCACGCCAGGGCAGCCGGACGGCCCGGCCCACCAGCGCCAGCAGGGCGGGTGCCGCCCACACCCAGTGATGGGACCAGGAGATCGGTGAGATCAGCAGTGCGACGACCGCGTTGATCGACAATGCGAGCGCGGGCATTGTCTCGGCCCGCCGCATCGCGATCACGGCGGCGGCGATCAGGGCTGCGCCGAGCAGCAGCCAGAGCAGGGTGGCCGCGGTCGCGGGCACTTCGAGCCGCGCCAACACCGCCTGGATGGACTGGTTGGTCTGGTATGCCGAGCCGCTCAATCCGTCGACATTGCCGAATCCGCCGAACCAGTATTCGAGCGACTCGTCCGGTAGCACCGCGAAACCGATGACCGTCGCCACCGCACCGCTGATCGCGGCCGTCGCGGCGGCCTTGTAATCCCGGCGGACCAGGAAATACAGCACGAACGCCGCCGGGGTCAGTTTGATCGCGGCGGCGATACCAAGCAGCATCCCGCGCGGCCATTTCGGCGACCTGGCCAGGCAGTCGGCGGCGACCAGCGCCATCAGCAGCAGATTGACCTGACCGAAGTCCAGGGTCGAGAACACCGGTTCCAGCAGCAGCGCCAGCGGGGTCGCGGTCGTGCAGGCCAGCAGTGCGCGCCTGCGCAGCGCGTATTCCGGCCATACCGCTGTGGCGACGAAGAACAGGGTGAGTGCCACCGCGCCGATCGAGCTGACAAGGTAGGCCACCGTCGCTGCGTCCCACGGCAGCAGCGCGAAAATCCCGAGGGCCAGCGTGGCGAACGGTGGATAGATGAACGGCAGGCTGATACCGGAGGCGGTTTCGGGCAGTTTCCCGTACAGGTCGCCGCCGGCCCGCCAGGCCTCGATCCCGAGCCGGTACACCTCGAGGTCGATATATCCGCGGGAGATCTGCTGGAACGGCCCCAGCGGCACCGTCAGGCACAGCGTGGTGAACACCGCGGCCAGCAGCGGTAGCAGCCACACGGCGCGTGGGAGCGTGCGGT
>NZ_MUKP01000112.1 GCF_002081715.1 Nocardia donostiensis
GTCCGCGCGTACTCCACCGGGTCGAGTCGATGCGTCAGTCCGTGCACTACCCGCGCCGGGTCGGTCAACGGCAGCGTCGGGTCCGATGCCCCGGCCAGGCCACCTTCTGCCAGCGTCTCCTTGTCGTCCAGTCCCCTCGCGGGGTCGCCGCCGATAAAGGCATAGCGTGGCAGCCCGGCCACCCAGATATCGGAGGTCTCGGCCACCGAGGGCAAACCACTGACGCGATAGACCTCATGGGCCGCCTTCAGCCGATCTCCGACTCTGCTGCCGGATCTGGTGATTCCGCGGGACTGATCCACCACGTGGCGGAACTCGTGCCGCAGGATGGCGGAGAGGATGTCCCCTGGTGCCCAGCCCCACCAGCCGGCCTCGCGCGAACGCTGCAAGGTCTCCGACGCCCATTCCGGATCCACCGCCGACCTTCGGTCGATCGCGACAACCGCATAGTAGTTCTCGTTCGGCCCGATATAACGGGTACCGCAGTAATAGGTCAGCGCCGAAGAATTCAGCGGATCAATGGTACGCAGGTAGTTTTCATCGACGAAACGAACTTCTCGAAGTTTATGCCTGCCTTTGTATTCCGCGATCAAATCACGCATATTACGGACGGCGGATGCCACCGACTCCACCGGGAAGTCCGAACCCTCCCACCCCAGCAGCCGCACATGATGTTCGTCGTACAGTCGTTCGACCAACCGTTTTTTGGCCTCGAAATCCTGGTTCGCCTGGTCTGGTGACTCGACCATACCGTCGCCGGGCCCCGGCGACTCGTCCACGAGACGCGCCTCTTCGAAACTCGCCCAGACTTCCCCATGGGATTCGACACCCCACCGGGCGGCAGCCGCCAATGATTGGAAGACATCTTCGCCGACCGCCGCGGCACTGTGCTGCGGAACAATTTCGTCCAGCCGTCGAAGAAGGGTTTCGTCCAACGGCCCCACCGCGCGGAATTGATCGCATTCGACCGAGATGTGCAGGGATCGAATTTCGGGGTTCGACGACAATCGGACCGTCAATTGCACTCGCGGCAGCAGCATCGAGCGAATGAAAGTGTGGTCCACCTCGCCGTCGGGGCGTGAACCGGCCATCATTCCGGGCAGCCCCTCCTGGCTACCGAACTGGCTCAGCTCCGTCACCGCGGGGAAGTCCCTGATGAACCGCAATGCGTCGAGTGCCGCGATTCGCGCCGTCTCCGTCGCCGCGGTGATCCGGTGCTGGTCGTGCCAGCCCCACTCCCGCAGGGTCTCACCCAACGCCGACGCCGCCGCCTCCACGGTGCGAGCCTCACCCCAGCCGAACCGCACGGTCACTTCCCTCGTGCCTGCGGACAAACTTCGGATCTCGCGCACTTGCCTGGATGTACTCGGATCGGCGCTGCTCACCCGACCCGCCACCACGGCCTCGTGCTCGGTGATGGCTCGCTCCCACCGACGAACCGCTTCCGCGGCTTCCGAGTAACCGCTCAGCGGCACCGATTCAGCACCCGTCGCCGCGGCGTCCGCCCGCAATCTCTGCGCCGCTTCCAGCCGGCTCAGCACCGCGGCCGCATGATTCGTCAACAGCCGGTGCCGCGACGGCGTCGCGGCCTTGGACACGCCCCCGAGTTCCTCCAACCGGCGGACCATGGTGGCGACCTCGCGGTACCGAAGGGTTATTGCACGCATATCGGCGACGACGCGTTCGGCGGCGGGTACGCCCCGTTCATCCAGGCGCTGCCGCGTAACCGCCAACTCCTGTTCGAACTCATCCGACCGCAGTGCGGTCGGATTCGCGCCCGCCTCGGCCGCCGCCTTCGCCAATTCCGCCGCTGCCTCGGTCCGTTCGACGAGCACGCTCGCATAGGCCGGCTGAAATACTTCCGGTATCGCGATCCTCGCGCCGAGCTCCCCGGCTACCGCGGCACCCCCCAGCGGCGTGAGCACAACGCCGTCGCCGACGGCATCGCTCGGCCTCAACTGCTGAGCGCGTCCCTGGGTACCGGTGCGCGGTACGCGCCCATTCGGGTCAGCGGCGTACCACACATCCGGGCCGAACTGCCGGCGCCCCGAACTCCACTGAACCCTTCCCCCGACCATATCCAGCACATCCGCAACACCAGCCGGATCGCCCGGCGCCACAGCACCGCGCACCGCCCACGAGTCCGGCCCCAACCGGTAGTCCACAGCCGAGAACGTCGACGGATCGGCGCTCGTTGTCCGTTCTTCCCGCGTATCCGACCGCGGATGGGCCGAATCAGCTGCGCCGCGGGCCTCCAACTGCTGGGCGACTGCCTGCCGCAATGCCCGCAACTGCTCGGCATCGAGATCCTGACGGTACGGCGAGTACCAGTAGCCGATTCGATCAGCTGCCTCGTACACCCGACGAGCCGTATCGGTGTCGGGTTCGATCGCCCCCTTCAGCACCTGGCTGACCAGCTGCTTGCCGCCGCTGAGATGTGCATCCTCAGCTACTTCGTCTTGGGTGGGCTGGTCGCGGAACCGCCCTGGGACGAACTCTCCGTCGACGTATCGGGGCGAAGTAAACCTGGAACTCAGGAATCCCGGATCGATCGCCGATTGCAGAACAACACGGACAGGGAACCTCACCAATATTGCTGCGGCGAGCGTCCGCTGTTCCTGCTCGGTATGAACCGCGCCGGGACGCCG
>NZ_MUKP01000113.1 GCF_002081715.1 Nocardia donostiensis
TCGGTCCTGTCAGTCACTCAGCGGCTTCCGCCAGTCGCCGTCGTTCGGCAGGTCGATGAGGTTCGCGACTGCGTCGTTCTTTCGCTTGCTGCCCAGGCCGAAGCGCAGCGATTCGAGCGTGGGATGTCCGACGATCGGACCGAATGCTTCGGGTCGAAGGTGGCCCATGTCGACGACCGCGAGTTGGCGGAGCGCGGGCGCCTGACAGATCGGTGAAAGGTCTGTCAGGCCCTTCATGGTCTCGATCCACAGTCGCCGCAGGCGAACGAGGCCTGACATCGCCGGCAATGCCTCGACATTCCGAAGCGCCTGAAGGAGCAGGTACTCCAGGTGGGGGAGGTGGGCGACCGGCGACAGATCCGAGAGTCCTTTGACCATCCAGAGCTCGAGG
Source organism: Nocardia donostiensis (assembly GCF_002081715.1). Classification (GTDB taxonomy): domain Bacteria; phylum Actinomycetota; class Actinomycetes; order Mycobacteriales; family Mycobacteriaceae; genus Nocardia; species Nocardia donostiensis. Next base: position 392 of record NZ_MUKP01000113.1, read on the forward strand.
TAGTCCAGTGTCTGGAACTCGGGAAGCAGGTCGAGGTTCCTCGTCCCACCGAGCTTCAGATCAAGTGCCCGCAGCTTCGTCAGAGGCGTGAGCAGAGAGAGATCAGGCAACGTAATGGATCGGAGCGTGACGCTCCGAAGCTCACGCAGACTGCTGACGACATCGATGTCCTTGGTCTGCCCTTCAAGGTAGAGCTGCTCGAGTGCGGTGAACCGAGCGAGCGGCTCGAGTGACAGCCTCTTCTTCGTCCGCCCGAGCCCAATGTACCGCGCGTCTTCTGGCAGGTGCCTCAACCCGTCGATGTTGACAAGCGAGTGGAACAGCGCGTCGGCCTGGAATGAGCGCACGGTCGGAAAGTGGCGCAGAAACTCGAGGTCGGTGATGGTGCCGTCGGACGAGCCGTAGACCCGCAGCGTCTTTGTCGGCTGGTCTTTGAACCATTCGCCGAGTAGCGAGTACTCCGCGTCGGTCAGCGCCGAATCGATTTGGATTACCTCCAGGCGATCGTCGAGTCGAGCCAAGTCGTTCTCGGTCACCGGCGAACGAACGATGTGGTAGGACACAGCAACGAACCTATGGCAAGACAGAGGGTTTCCCCAGAGGTCAGTTGTGAGCGCGCCCGCAGGCGCCTCGGCGCGTACGCGCCGCAGGTGGTGCCAGGTGGAGAAGAGGAGGGTTAGTTTACATAATGTAGATTATCGGCACGCGGGCAGGGCTGCCGGAAGGGGTTGAAACCACGTGGAAACGCTGTCGGTTTGTCTGCCGCGGTGCCACGGCATCCGGATCGGCAACCCCGGTCGATGCCCGCGCCTGGAGATCATGCGTTGTGCGCGGAATGTCGACGCGGTGCCCCTTCGGTCACAGATTTCACTGTCGGAAATTTTCCGGCTATCTTTGGGTTCCGCCCGAATCTCTAGGGTCTGGCCAAGATTCGTCTTGGAACCACTTCCCTGTGCTGAGCTCGCCAGCCCGCCTTAAAACGTCACTGTGACGAAATTTGCGGGAAGTGTGGCGCGGGTACCCACACCAACTCACGCTCGCACGTCACCAGCTGATCGCGGCAGACGACCCGCGCCATCGGGAACCGACAGCGGGACCGCAATGTAGGAAAGGCACCGCCATGCAGGCCGGGGCGGTGATCCACTCCCCTCCGAAGACCGCGTTCAGACGGCCAAGCTACCGGGTCTCATCGGCGCCGAACAGCGGCCGGATCTCGGTGAACCACTCGCCAAGGACCTCGACCGTCCAGCCCCAGACGGTCAAGCCCCCTCTCCGCTTCACCGGATCGGGCTCACCTTCTTGGACGTGCGTGACAGTGTTCCACTTGTGCACCACCTGGATCGGGTGCATGCCGAATCGGTCCTCGCAGGTGGCTGGCTACTCATAGAGTGGAACGGTGACGAAGTGGCAGAACATCCGGACCGCCTCGGAGTAGGAGCGGATCGTCGAGCGCTTCATACGCTCTCCTGAGCGTCCGCAAGCGGATCCCCCAGTGAGATATTGGGCTGCTGGGTAGGTATCTATATCCGCCCGATCTTCAGCCAGTCCGCGACCCCTTACCGGCACCCCGACTCGGTGTCGTGTCTGTTGTCGTCTTGCTCGGCATAGCGGTGGCGGAGTCGGTTGAGGTCGTCGATGATCCGCTCCCGCGACGCGGACAGTGACGTGAGAGCGGACTCGATTGAGGCCAGGCGTTGTTCGAACAGCGCGATGGTTTCGCGGCAGACGTCCTGGTCATCGAAGTCGGCGC
>NZ_MUKP01000114.1 GCF_002081715.1 Nocardia donostiensis
CTGCCCCGGCCTCGGAAGGGCCCGCCACTACTCGCGTGCCGTCCATCGACGGGTTCGCACCGCAGTCGCCGATACCGGCGGAGCCGATCGGCCCGCCCCAGCCGGGGCCGGCGGGTTTCGGCTCCCCCGACACCCCCCGGACAGGGCAGGCCGGAACGGGCTGGGCGCCCGGCGGTCCGGAGGCCGACCCGAGGCCGGAGCTGCCCCGACGCAACCGGACCACCGGTGAGAACGGGCTGCCCGCTTGGTCGGCGCGCAGGCATCGCCCCGGCGCCCCCGAACCCGTCCCGGACGCCGATTCGGCTCCCACCGCGGCCTGGTCGCTGGCCGGGCAGGATCAGCAGTTGCTGTCCGGGCAGACGGTCGCCGGTGACCTGCTGCGTGAGAAGGCAGGCCGGGCCGAGGACAACCCCGACCTGTATGCCACCGACGTGTACGTGCCGGTGCCCGGCGAACCGCTGCTCGACGATACCGATACGGGTATCGGCGTCGATGAAGCCGACGACGATTTCGATACCGACCTCGACGACCTCGATGAACTCGACGAAGACGACGAGCTCGACGAGGACCGCTCCGATAACGTCTTCGCTCGCACGGTCTCGTCCTGGAACGAGAAAATCGCTGCGGGCCGGGCGAAAATCGCAGCACGCACTGCCGAGTCGGGGGCGAGCGGTGTCGACGCCAACCGCAAACAGTGGATGGTGCTCGGCGGCCAGAGCGTGGGCGCCGCCGTCACCGGGATGCTGCTGTTCAAGGGTTTCGAGCGGATGTGGGAGATGCTGCCGTGGGTGGCGCTCGCGCTGGCCATGGTGGTGGTGCTCGGGTTGGTGGCATTGGTCCGGGTGTTGCGCCGCACCGACGATATTCTCAGCACGGTGATCGCGGTCGTCGTCGGGATCTTCGTCACCCTGAGCCCGCTGGCCTTCCTGCTCAGCACCGGCTGAACGGACCGCGATGATGCCGGGCAACAGCGGACAGGGGGAGGCCGACATGAGCGAGAAGACGACTGTGAGCGGGAAGACGATGGGATCGTCCGGCGTGATCCAGGTCGGGTTGTCGACAGCGTCGGTGTACCCGCAGAACACCGAGGCAGCCTTCCGATACGCGGCCGATATCGGCTACGACGGCATCGAGTTGATGGTCTGGGCCGAACCGGCCAGTCAGAGCATCGCGACCGTGCGGGGCTTCATCCGCAAATACTCGGTCCCGGTACTGGCGGTACACGCACCGTGCCTGCTCATCTCGCAGCGGGTATGGGGCGCGGACCCGGCCGCCAAACTCGAACGCAGCGTCCACACCGCCGAAGCGCTCGGCGCCGACACCGTGGTGGTGCATCCGCCGTTCCGCTGGCAGCGCCGCTACGCCGAAGGTTTCGCCGAGCAGGTCGCCCGGCTGGAAGAGGACAGCTCCATCGTGGTCGCGGTGGAAAACATGTTCCCGATGCGTGCCGACACTTTGTTCAGCCGCCGCGGCGGCGCGGTGCGGCGGCTGGAGCGGCGCGGCGGGCCCGGGCTTGCTGTGACGGCGTTCAGCCCCTCCTACGATCCGACCGATACCGGCTTCCGGCACTACACCCTCGATCTGTCGCATACCGCAACCGCGGGCGCCGACCCGCTGGCACTGGCTGCCCGCATGGGGCAAGGACTGGCCCATCTGCATCTGGCCGACGGCCGCGGCGCCGCCCACGACGAGCATCTGGTGCCCGGCGAAGGCACCCAGCCCTGCGCCCAGGTTTGCGCGGCCCTGGTCCGCGACGGTTTCGCCGGTCATGCGGTCGCCGAGATCAACACCCAGAACGCCCGCACCGCAACCGCCCGCACGGCCATGCTGGCCCGTACGCTCGCCTTCGCTCGAACCCATTTGAACCGGGCACACCACCGCGTCCCCGACTCGGACCGGGCCGAGTCCCGCTGAAGTATCTGCCCTGTTCGGGATGGGGCACCGGTAGCACGACGCATGGAATATACGCTGTACGAACACCGCTGTGGCGGCAGCCGGGAATGCTTGATGGATCAGGAGTGACGATGACTACGGGGACTACGGGGTTGAGCGCCGAAAGCGAGGCGGTAGCGGTCGACGCACCGTTCAGCCGGGTCTGCGAGATGCGTGAACTCGGCACCGGCGGGCCGGA
>NZ_MUKP01000115.1 GCF_002081715.1 Nocardia donostiensis
TCGCAGTGGTCTCCAGCATCATGCCCATCGACTGAGCGACCGGTTTGAGCCGCGAGATCTCCTCCCACGACATCACTCCGGGATTCAGATGCGGCAACAGGCCGGTCTCCTCCAGCACCAGGATCGACACCGCGCGCAGATAGTCCAGCGTGGAGTCGTAGCCGCGTTCGTCGAGCCACTGGGCGGCCTCCGGCCAGCGCGCCTCCGGGCGGTCTCCCAGAGTGAACAGCGCTTCCTTGCAGCCAAGGGCGGCGCCGCGCCGCGCGATATCCAGAACCTCGTCCGGTTCCAGGAACATGCCGCGTCCCTCGGCACGCAGCTTGCCCGGCACGGTGACGAACGTGCAGTAATGGCATTTGTCCCGGCACAGATGCGTCAACGGGATGAACACATTGCGTGAATAGGTGATGCTGCCCGGCCTGCCCGCCGAGGCGAGCCCGGCGTCGCGCACCCGGGCGGCGCTGCGGGACAGCTCGGTCAGGTCGGCGTCACGGGCGTGCAACAACACCGTGGCCTCATCGACATTCAACGTGACCCCGTCGCGCGCCCGCCGCAGCGCCCGGCGCATGGCCGACGGGGTTGGCGGTGCGGTGGGTACGGTCGGTTTCGGTAGGTCGATCACGCCCTCGATCATGCGCCACACATCCCGAACTGTCTCCCTCCAGGCTCGACAGCGGTGACAACCGCCGCTCGGACCGCGCTATTCCGGCCAGGTCACAGCCGGTGAACCGGGCTCGGATGTGCCGCGCGCCGATCCGCGGGCGATCTTGTCATGGGACCATGACAGATATGTCTCAGCCGCGCACGATCATGGCCGAACCCGCCTGGCGTCCCAGTCCGCGAGCCATCACGCTGTGGGCCGTGCAGGCCGCGCTGGCCTGGATCGTTCCGTTTGCCGCGCTGATCGTGTGGGGTGTGCTGGATCCCGGACACCGATCCGCGCAGCTCACGGCGCTGGTGGTGCTGCTGGCGGCGGCGGTGATCGGGGTCGGTGTTGTGCCGCGGTGGCGGTATCGGGTGCACCGCTGGGAGGTCACCGACGATGCGGTGTACACCCGGGTCGGCTGGCTCACCCAGGAGAGCCGGGTGGCCCCGATTTCCCGGGTGCAGACCGTCGACACCGAACGCGGTCCGCTGGAGCGGCTGTTCGGGTTGGCCACGGTCACCGTGACCACCGCGTCGTCGGCGGGTGCGGTGCAGATCAGCGAACTCGATCTGCCGATGGCCGAGCAGACGGTGATCCGGTTGACCGAGATCGCTGCCCGGCATCGTGGGGATGCGACATGACCGGCCCCGAGGCGCCGTGGTCGCGGCTGGATCGGCGGATGCTGCTCGTGCATCCGGTGACCGAGGTGGTCAAGTTCATCCCGGTGCTGCTCGGTACCGTGATTCTCGGTACCAGCAGCGGTAATCCGCTGTGGAGCATTCTGGCGCTGGCGGCGATCCTCGGTTACGCGGTCACCCGCTGGTTCACCACCACCTACCGGGTCGGGCCGACCCATGTGGAATTGCGGACAGGTTTGCTGCAGCGCCGGGAATTGTCGGTGCCGCGCTCGCGAATTCGTTCGGTGGATATCGAATCCGATCTACTGCATCGGGTTCTCGGATTGTCGGTGGTGGTGATCGGCACCGGGCAGCAGGCCGAATCCGGGGACAAATTCACCCTCGATTCCCTGGATTCCCGGGTGGTCCCGCAGCTACGCGCCACCTTGCTCGCCCACACCAGGGCGCCGCATGTCGCGGCCGATCGGCCCGCAGGAGAACTCGATGATTCCGCAGCCGAATCCCCTTCCCCGAGCGGGTTTTCCGCCCCGGACGGCGGGCAGGAAATCGCCAATTGGCGGCCGAGCTGGGTTCGTTATGCACCGCTGTCGCTGACCGGTTTCGCGATCGTGGTGCCGGTGCTCGGTGTCGCCTTCCAATACGGCCTCGGCGATGT
>NZ_MUKP01000116.1 GCF_002081715.1 Nocardia donostiensis
CCGGAAGAGTGGTAAGTGCCTCGGTCAATTCGGTGTCGGAAAGCAGAGGGGTGCCCATATGAGCTGTCCTACCCCGGTACGCCGTGTTCATGCCACTGCTAGGGAGGCATGGAGGTGCTGATGAGGGCAGCGCTGCGCGAGTATCAGGCAGCGCGAGCCTTTTTCAGGCCCTTCTTCAGTTCTTTGCCGCTGACTCCCGCGGCTTCCAGACGTTTCATCCGCATGATGACCACGGGGCATTTCAGACAGCGCGTCTTCTTGCGACAGCACTTCTTCTTCGGCTTGAGGCTCGATACCTCTTTTGCCTTGACCTTGCCCATATCGAGTTAGCTTACCCTTACCTCAAAGGCGGGATCGGGCGGGCAACACATTGCCGGTAGGGTGTAGCAGGCCGTGATGCCGAGGATTCCCGGTAAGTGCAGATTTCCACCTGTTGCAGGGGTCGGCAGGCACCAACACCGAACAACAGGAGGAACTGCGTGTCGTCTGCACGCGATTTTCGCAACGTCGCCATCGTGGCTCACGTGGACCACGGCAAGACGACACTTGTCGACGCCATGCTGCGCCAGTCCGGCGCCTTCGCCGAACGCGCCGAACCCGTCGACCGGGTGATGGACTCCGGCGATCTGGAACGCGAGAAGGGCATCACCATTCTCGCCAAGAACACCGCCGTGCACCGGCATCACCCCGACGGCAGCGTCACCGTCATCAACGTTATCGACACCCCAGGTCACGCCGATTTCGGCGGCGAGGTTGAGCGCGGCCTCTCCATGGTCGACGGTGTCGTGCTGCTGGTCGACGCCTCGGAAGGCCCGCTGCCGCAGACCCGGTTCGTACTGCGCAAGGCGCTGGCCGCCTGCCTGCCCGTGATCCTGGTGGTCAACAAGACCGACCGGCCGGATGCGCGGATCGAAGAAGTCGTCGAGCAAAGCCATGACCTGCTGCTCGATCTGGCCTCCGACCTCGACGACGACGCCGCCGAAGCCGCCGAACTCGCCCTGGACCTGCCGGTGCTCTACGCCTCCGGCCGCGAGGGCAAGGCGTCGAAGGTGGCGCCGGAGAACGGCAGCGCCCCCGACGCGGCAAACCTGGACGCGCTGTTCGAGGTGCTGCTGGAGAACATTCCCGCCCCCAAAGGTGATGCGACCGCCCCGCTGCAGGCGCATGTCACCAACCTCGACGCCTCGGCCTTCCTCGGCAGGCTGGCGCTGGTGCGGGTGCACAACGGCGAGCTGCGCAAGGGGCAGAACGTCGCGTGGATGTACGCCGACGGGGTGAAGAACGTCAAGATCACCGAACTGCTGCAGACCGTCGGCGTGGAACGTCGGCCCGGTGAGGTCGCGGTGGCCGGCGATATCGTCGCCGTCGCTGGCATCCCGGACATCATGATCGGCGACACCCTCGCCGACCCGGACGAGCCGGTGGCACTGCCGCGGATCACCGTCGACGAGCCCGCCATCTCGGTAACCATCGGCACCAACACCTCGCCGCTGGCCGGCCGGGTGCAGGGCCATAAGCTCACCGCCCGCATGGTGAAGGCGCGCCTGGATCAGGAGCTGGTCGGCAACGTCTCGCTGCGGGTGGTCGATATCGGCCGCCCGGACGCCTGGGAGGTGCAGGGCCGCGGTGAGCTGGCGCTGGCCATCCTGGTCGAGACCATGCGCCGCGAAGGCTTCGAACTGACGGTCGGCAAACCGCAGGTGGTGACCCGCCAGGTCGACGGCAAGGTGCACGA
>NZ_MUKP01000117.1 GCF_002081715.1 Nocardia donostiensis
GGACGCCGTCTGGTCGGCGCAACTGCCGAAGCAGACCGGCGTGGCGTACGTGCCGCCGGATGTCCGGTTGTTCTCGGGTGCGGTGGCCACCGGATGCGGTAACGCCACCAGCGAAGTGGGCCCGTTCTACTGCCCGGCCGATCAGACCGCCTACTTCGACGTCACCTTCTTCCAGGAGCTGGTGGACCGTTTCGGTTCCAGCGGCGGACCGCTGGCCCAGGAGTATGTGGTGGCGCACGAGTTCGGCCACCATATCCAGTATCTGCTCGGCGATATTGCCCGAGCGCAGCGCGATCCGCAGGGCGCGGAATCGGACGCTGTCCGCACCGAGCTGCAAGCCGACTGCTATGCCGGGATCTGGGCCTATCATGCGGACAAGACGCCGGCGCCCGGCGGCGACGGCCGACCGTTCCTGCGGAAACTGTCCGATGAGGACATCCGGGACGCGCTGTCGGCCGCGGCTGCCGTCGGTGACGACCGTATCCAGCGGGCTGCGCGGGGCCGGGAGAACCCGGAAGCCTGGACGCACGGCTCGTCCGAGCAGCGGCAGAAATGGTTCCTGGCCGGGTACAGCAAGGGCGAGGTCGCCTCATGCGATACCTATTCGGCCCCCGATCTGAACGATCCGGGCGCTGCGCGCTGAAGCACAGGCCGGTCTGTCGTGGGGTCGGCGAGGCGGTTGCTTCCGGTGACAGGTGGCAGCGGTCACGGCGGGGCGGTAGGAACGTGGGTGTGTTCAGGCGAATGGTCGAGTCCGCGTTGCTGTTTCTCACGCTGGTGCTGTTCGCCGTACCGGGTCAGGCGGCGGCCCGGCCTTGGTTCCGGCCTGCCGCGGAACCGCCCGCCCCACCCGCGGTGGCATTGCTGACGCTGACCACGATGCCCCGCGGCTGGGAAGCCCGCACCGATCTGCGGCCGGTGCTGCAGGTGTTCGCCGACGGCCGCGCGCTCGAGCTTCCGGATGCTGTCGCCCCGGAACGCGACCCCGGCACCGCCCCGCAGCAACGCACCGGCCGCATACCCGCCGAGGTGTTGTCGGCCGCACTGGCCGAGATACAAGCGCTGGCGACGGCGGATTTCGGGATGCCGACAGCAACCGGCCAGGGCCGCCGGATCATAGACCTGGCACCGCCGCCCCCACAGCCGAGTGCGCATCTGATCGTCTACGCTCCCGACGTCACCGGCGGTCTCAGTCCGGCGCAGCAGGCGGCACGGACACGGTTCGCCGCCGTATACGACACCCTGCTGGATTCGTTCGTCCCCGACCGTTGATCGGTAAGGCGGCCGAGGGAGGCTTGACCTGATGACGCCGTCCACGCCCGATCACACTCCACCTGTCCGCTAGGGGTCGAACTGGTCGCGCACGCCCGACATGAAGACGGAGGCCGCACAAAACGCACACCCGAAGCGAAGACGAAGGTACGCATAAGAGCGCTGGCCGGAGCGAACGCGGAGAACACCAACCGCATAATCGGAGCAAAAGGCGGCAGCCAGGCAGACCCCCACAGCCGTACGAACGCAGAAGGCACACCCCAAAGCGCACG
>NZ_MUKP01000118.1 GCF_002081715.1 Nocardia donostiensis
ACCTGATGGTCATCGGCAACTCGCAGTATCGTCTCGAGCCGCGGGGCGCTCTGCACGGCAGCGTTCATGACCGCGATCACGCCATCGGCTACCCGGATGGACCGTTCCAGAGCCGCTATGGGTGCATGGCTCGATATCTCGGCGATACGAATCGTGTGATCGATGTGGTCCGTCGTCCAATGGACCGTGGCCGCCGTGCCGGACCCGGTCTTGGTGAGATGGCGGATCAGGCGGTGGACAACGCGGGACGTCTCATTGGGGTCCCCGATGATCGTGACGTTGCGGATCGCCTGCAGTGCAATGTTTTCGGCGCACATCGTGTTGTGGTACTCCAGATCGACTCGAGGATGCCATCGCATCCTCAATCCGGTCGCACTGTACCTCCGCCCGCGCACCGATGGAGCGGATTTCCGCCCCAAAGTAGAACGTGTTCCTATACCGTCTGGCTTGTGCAGAAAGAACAACGCCCCGCCGTGGCCGACTGGTTCACTGCGGACGACGGCACAGTGCGCCTGAAGGGAAGTCGCTGTACTGCCTGCGGCACGCCGTACTTCCCGCGGAACACACTGGCCTGTCGGAACCCGCAGTGTGTCGGTCCGAAAGACGGCTCCGAGCTCGCCGAGTACCTGTTTTCCACACGTGGCCGGATCTGGTCGTATGCGGACGCCCGGTACAAGCCACCCCCGCCCTATGTCTCGCCCGATCCGTTCGAGCCGTACGTTGTTGCAGCGGTGGAACTCGAGGTCGAGCAGATGGTGATTCTCGGGCAGGTAGTACGCGGCCTCACAGTGGATGACCTGGCCGTCGGCATGTCGGTCGAACTGACCCTCGGCGTGCTGTACGAAGACGAGGAAGCCGAGCACACAGTGTGGATGTGGAGGCCGGTCGATGACTGACACGAATGATCGCGATGTCGCAGTCCTCGGTGCAGGCATGCACCAGTGGGGCAAGTGGGGACGCAACTTCGTCGAATACGGGCTGGTCGCGGCGCGCGCGGCGCTGGCCGATGCCGGAGTGGACCATCGCGACGTCGGCTATATCGCCGGCGCGGACACGATCCGCAACGGTTACCCCGGTTTCGTCTCGGGTGCGACGTTCGCCCAGGCGCTGGGATGGTCGGGTGCTCGGATCTCGAGCAGCTACGCCGCCTGCGCTTCCGGTGCCCAGGCCATCGCCAACGCGCGCGCCCAGATTCTGGCCGGGTTGTGCGACGTGGCGCTGGTGGTCGGCGCGGATGCCACGCCGAAGGGCTTCTTCCAGCCGGTCGGCGGTGAACGCCGCGACGATCC
>NZ_MUKP01000119.1 GCF_002081715.1 Nocardia donostiensis
CGCACTGGGATGAGGACTTCGCGCGAGAACTGCTTGCCGATTTCGATCTGCCCACCGGCCGCAAAGTCAAAAAGCTGTCCCGCGGTATGACTTCGGCGCTCGGCGTCATCATCGGACTGGCATCCCGAGCTCCGCTGACCTTCTTCGACGAACCGTATCTGGGCTTGGACGCGGTGGCCCGACAGCTGTTCTACGATCGGCTGCTGGCCGACTACGCCGAACACCCACGGACCGTCGTGCTGTCCACCCATCTCATCGACGAGGTCGCCGACCTGCTCGAACACGTTGTGCTGATCGATCGCGGCCGCATCCTCGCCGACGCTTCTGCCGACGAGCTGCGCGCATCGGCCATCGGGCTGTCCGGTCCGGTCGACGAGGTGGAGACCGTGGTCGCGGGCCGCCCGGTGTTGCGTCGCGAAACACTGGGCAACCAGGCTCGCGTGCTGCTGCGCACCGACGCACACGCCGACGACACCGCGCACGCCAAAACTCTCGGCCTCACCGTCGCACCGGTGTCGTTGCAGCAGCTCATCGTCGAAACCACCAACCTGCAGGGAAAGGAGCAGCGGTGATCACCCGTGCCCTAGCCGTCGCCCGCATCCACACCGTGGCCTGGCCACTGCTGATCGCCTGGCCGGTCGGCGTCCTCGCGGTCGCGCTCGCGCTTCCGTGGACGATCTTCGCGCTCATCGACACCGCCGCCGACAGCAATTTCACCGGCAGCTTGGCCGCGCTGCTCGGTGTCTCGCTGGCGTTCTACCTGGGTGCGATGACGCAAACGTTCCCGTTCGCGCTCGGTCTCGGCGTCACCAGGCGTGACTATTTCGCCGCCACCCTGCTGGTTTCGGCCGCGCAGATTCTCGGCTTCGGGATGATTCTGTGGGGCCTGGCCGCGATCGAGCAAGCCACCGACGGCTGGGGTGTGAATATGGTGATGTTCAGCGTCCCGTCGCTGATCACCGACAACCCGCTCGTGCAGCTCGGCACGTTCTTCGCCGGGTTCGCCTTGGTCGCCGGGGTGGGTCTGCTCCTTGGTGCGATTCAGCAGCGCTGGCGCGTCACCGGCCTCTACACCGTCGGCTTCGGGGTGTT
>NZ_MUKP01000012.1 GCF_002081715.1 Nocardia donostiensis
AGCCGATGCGGCAGCTATCGATCAGCTGGTTCACCATGTGGACGCTGCTGGTCGCGCTCGCCGGATACACGGTGCTGCGCACGGCGCAGGCGGCGCAGCGGTGGCTGGACGATTGCCGGGTCGTGCCCGCGTTGCGGGTGTGGTGGGGGGTACGCGACTCGGTGGGATTGTCACCGAGTGAGCGCCAGAACAACCTCCGCGGCAGCTTCACCATCGACCCGGCCACCGCAATCAGGGAAAACGCGCAGGTAGTTGTGGTAGACGATGTGCTGACGACGGGGGCGACGGCCGCCGAGGCGGTCCGCACGCTGGCCCGGGCCGGAGTATATGCCGGTGCCGTGCTGGTTACCTGCGCTGCTTGACTTGGGGAAATTTGCGTGAACAGTGGCGAACCTCCGGTCGGCGTACTACCGTCGCGGTCACACACCCGAACTGGGAGTTTGGAGGTGGGCCTCGGACGTTTGGTGCCGGCCGACTACCTGTCGTTCTTCGCCGGCATTGTTCAATCCCGCCGCACGCGTTCTTCAGTCGTGCGGCCAGATCCGGGAGGTACGCGTGACGACTTCTTCACGACCTTCAGTGCAAGACAAAGCCCCTTCGATGCCGAGCACCCGGCAGCCAGAGCCACCCGCGGTGGACCGGCCGGTTCAGACCCGCGCGGATATCGTGGTGAAGGGCCGCAATGTCGAGGTTCCCGACCACTTCCGAATTTATGTAGCGGAGAAGCTATCTCGGCTGGAGCGCTTCGACCCGTCGATCTTCCTGTTCGACGTCGAGCTGTTCCATGAGCGCAACCGTCGTCAGCGTAAGAACTGCCAGCGCGTCGAGATCACCGCGCGCGGCAAAGGCCCGGTGGTGCGTGCTGAGGCGTGCGCGGACAGCTTCTACGCAGCGTTCGAATCGGTGACCGCCAAACTGGAGAGCAGGCTGCGCCGGACCAAGGATCGCCGCCGCGTGCATTACGGCGACAAGACGCCGGTATCGGTCGCGGAGGCCACCGCGGAACTGGTGGACGATTCGCTGTTGGAGCGAGCGGACGAGCGCCGGTATGGCGGTAGGACCGGTAGTACCGTGTCGGAGGAGGTCGATTACGCGGCCGGGCCAGGCCATATCGTGCGCACCAAGGTGCACCCGGCGACACCGATGTCGGTTGACGATGCCCTCTATCAGATGGAGCTCGTCGGCCACGATTTCTTCCTGTTCCATGACAAGGAAACCGATCGCCCGTCGGTGGTGTACCGGCGGCACGCTTTCGACTACGGCTTGATCCGGCTCGCCTAGGCGTGCGTACCTCCGCCTTCGCTCCGGGCGTACCTCCGCCTTCGCTCCGGCCATGCGCTTTGATGTGTACTTTTTGGTCGGCGCGGCGGAGGGTAGTTTCGCTGCGGCGTTAGGTGCGACTAGCTGTCGATAGCTCACTTCCGGCCGGTGCCCGTGTTCGGGTGCCGGCCGGTTTCGTGGTGTCAGCGGCGGTAGGTCTCCTGATGGACGGCGTCGGCCAGGGGGCGGCGGGCTCGCCAGCCGAACCGTTCCAGGTCGGGCACCTGCTGGAACTCGTGCACCGGTCCCACGCACAGCCAGGCGACCGGCCGGATATCGGCGGGCAGGCCGACCAGTGTGGCCAGGTGTAGCGGATCGTAGAACGACACCCAGCCCACACCGATACCTTCGGCGGTCGCGGCCAGCCACAGGTTCTGGATGGCGAGGACCGTCGAGTACAGCCCGGTTTCCGCAACGGTGGCGCGGCCGAGGATATGCGGTCCGCCGCGGGCATCGTCGTGGGTGACGACGACGCCGGTGCCGCTTTCGGTGATGCCTTCGATCTTGATCGGTGCGAACGTCGTCGCGCGCTCCGGCGGCAGCGATCGCGCGAACTCGAGCCGTTTCTGGGCGACATGTGCGGCGAAGGCGGATAGCGTTGCGGTTTCTTGCACCACCACGAAATCCCATGGCTGCGAATTGCCGACACTGGGCGCTCGATGCGCGGCTTCCAGAATCCGCCACAGGGTGGCGTCGTCGATCGGGGTGCCTGTGAACTCCGCGCGCACATCCCGGCGCGTCCGAATCGCCTCGTAGACACTCATATCCGCGCACACGAGATCAGTCAATCACGACGGGCCGACGGAACGCAGCACGCCCGGGTGTTCGCCGGAACTCAGCAGGGAGTGCCAGCGAAGGCATATGTATCAGCCGACGGGCTACATATCAGCCGATGGGCAGTGCGCGCCGGACGAAACGCCGCCGCCCTTCCGCGAGTGCGGTACGCAAACCGCGCCGCCGCCCGGTAACGGGGTCGATGCTTGCCGTCGTCTTCCCGTGGAATCTGCGTTCCGACGCGGTTTCGGGTGCGTCGTCGGTGGTGTGGCGCAGGTATTTGTTCGGCAGCGACAGCTTCAGGATGGTCCGCCACGATTTGAAGTACTGCACCGGCAGCGAACCGGTGGTGTAGGGCAGATCGTATTTATCGCACAGGGCCCGCACCCGGACCGCGATATCGGCGTAGCGGTTGCTGGGCAGATCGGGGAACAGGTGGTGTTCGATCTGGTGGCTCAGGTTGCCGGTCATGAAGTGCATGACCTTGCCGCCGGTGATATTGGCGCTGCCCAGCATCTGCCGCAGATACCACTCGGCATGGGTTTCGTTGTCGATATCGGCCTTGGTGAACTTCTCCGCGCCGTCGGGGAAGTGGCCGCAGAAGATCACCGCGTTGGTCCAGACATTGCGGATCATATTCGCGGCGATATTCGCGGTGAGCGTGGACAGGAACGCGGGACCGGTCAACAGCGGGAAGACTACATAGTCCTTCAGTGTCTGCTTACCGATCTTCGCCAGCACCTCGTCGCGTTTGCGCTCGAATTCGGCGCGTTCTGGGGTGCCGGGCTTGTACCTGCCCGCGGCGAGTTTGCCCAGTTCCAGATGCTGGATGGCGACACCGTATTCGAACAGCAGCTGTAGCACCAGGTTGTAGATCGGGTTGCCGATATTGAACGGCTTCCACCGCTGGTCACGGGTCACCCGCAGCAGCCCGTACCCGATATCGTCGTCCATGCCGAGCACATTGGTGTATTTGTGGTGCAGGTAGTTGTGCGTGATCTTCCAGTGCGCGGACGGGCCGGTATTGTCCCATTCCCAGGAGCTGGAGTGGATTTCCGGATCGTTCATCCAGTCCCACTGCCCGTGCATCACATTGTGCCCGATCTCCATGTTCTCGATGATCTTGGCGGTGCTGAGCAGGGCGACGCCGGCCAACCAGGCCGGCGGCAGGAAGCTGGCGAAAAGCACGCCGCGGCCGCTGATTTCCAGTGCACGCTGCAGCCGGATCACATTGCGGATATAGCGGGCGTCCTTCTCTCCACGTGTGGATTCGATGTCGCGCCGGATCGCGTCGAACTCCGCACCGAGCGCCTCGACATCGGCTTCGGTGAGGTGTGCGTATTCCTTGACATCCGAGATCGCCATGGCGGTTACAGTACCGTAGGTTACGGAACCGTAGGTAGGTGGCCGGGGGCCTGGATAATGTGGTGAATCTACTATTGCGCGGCTGGCGTGCGGATGATAGTCAGCGCCGCCGCGTCGGCCATATCCGCCGCCGCTCGCTCCCTGCTTTCGCCCGCAGCGCCGCCTTGGCTTCGCGCAGCACTTCCTTTTCGTGCCTTGCTTTGTGGCGCAGCGTTCGTTCGGCCTCGCGCAGCATTTCCTTCTCCTGCCGGGCCTTCTCCTGCAGGGCGAGCTTCGCCTCCCGCAGCGCCGAACGCAGCCCACGCCGTGTACCGGTCAGCGGGTCGATACCCCACGGCAGGTTCTCCGCGCCAGGAAGGCTCGCCGAGGTGCCCAACGTGATCCCGGCGAATTTGCGTTCCGACGAGGTCTCGGGGGCATCGTCGGGAGTGCGGCGCAGGAACCGGTCCGGAAGCGCGAGCTTGTGGATGGTGCGGAAGGCGAGCAGATACTGTTTGCCCAGCGAACCGGTGGTGTAGGGCAGATCGTATTTATCGCACAGGTCCCGCACCCGCGCCGCGACCTCCGGATAGCGGTTGCTCGGCAGATCGGGGAACAGATGATGCTCGATCTGATAGCAGAGGTTGCCGCTCATGAATGCCATCGCCGGCCCGGCCTGGAAATTGGCGCTGCCCAGCATTTGGCGCAGATACCATTCGCCCGGGGTTTCGTCGTCGAGCTGTTCGATGGTGAACTTCTCCGCCCCGTCGGGGAAATGCCCGCAGAAGATCACCGCGTACGCCCAGAGGTTCCGCACCAGATTCGCGGTGGCGTTGGCTTTGAGAGTGGAAACGAACGCGGGGCCGGTCAGCGCGGGATAGATCAGGAAATCCTTGGCCACTTGACGGGCGATCTTGCGCCCGAATGCCATATTCGGTTCGGATTTCAGCTGCCAGCGAGGGACCTCGGCCAACTGCTTTTCGATGCCCCAGTCGTGGAGTGCGATACCCCATTCGAAGCCAGCAGCCAGGATCAGATTGGCGATCGGCTGCACCAGATGCAGTGGACGCCACGGCTCATCGCGGGTCATCCGCAGAATGCCGAAACCGAGGTCCTCGTCCTTGCCGAGCACATTGGTGTAAGTGTGATGGGAGTAGTTGTGCGCTCGCCGCCACTGCGCCGACGGGCCGGTCATATCCCACTCCCAGGTGCTGGAGTGGATTTCCGGGTCGTTCATCCAGTCCCACTGGCCGTGGCTGATGTTGTGCCCGAGCTCCATGTTTTCGATGATCTTGGCGACCGAGAGCAGCGCGGTGCCGGTGAGCCACGCCCAGCGGTTACGGCTGCCGAACAGCACCGCGCGCCCGGCCAGTTCCAGGCCGCGCTGCGCGGCGATCGTGCGGCGGATGTATTTCGCGTCGCGTTCACCCCGTGATGCCTCCACCGAACGGCGGATCGCGTCGAGCTCCTGTCCCAGCGCCTCCACATCTGCGGCGGTGAGGTGAGCGAATGCTCTGATGTCGGTGATTGCCACCGGCGTCCCTTCTGTGCTCGAACCCGAGGTTCGAATGAAACCCGACAGCGGGCATATGTGGCCGATCCAGTCTGGGTGACTTGATACGGCATACCGTCCGATTCCCCGCCGAACGGCATCTGGTCCCGAGGGTACCCGGTCGCGGGTGTCCTATGTGGTCGGCCGCAGCCTCACACGTCCAGCGTGCAGTCTCCGGCGGCCGCGGAGACGCAGGTCTGCACCTTTTCGCCTTCGCGGCGTTCGGCGCCGTTGCGGAGATCCCTGGTGTGACCGGCGGAGATGGTGACCACGCAGGTCTGGCAGATCCCCATCCGGCAACCGAAAGGCATCTGCACGCCCGCCGCTTCACCGGCCTCCAGCAGGCTGGTCGCGCCGTCGGCCTGCGTGCTGCGACCCGTGCGGCTGAAGGTGACGGTGCCGCCTTCGCCGACCGCCGACCGTTCCACCTCGAACCGCTCCATATGCAGCCGGTCCCCGATACCCGCCTGCTGCCAGTGTTTTTCGATTTCGTCCAGCATCGGCAGCGGCCCGCACGCCCACGTCTCGCGTTCCTGCCAATCCGGGCAGCGCTCGTCGAGGTCGGCGAGCCGGAACTTGCCGTGTTTGCCGGTCAGGTGCAGATAGGAGGTGAAACCGGTCCTGCGCTCATCCAGTGCGCGCAGTTCCGCGCCGAACATGGTGTCATCGGCGGTGCGGGCGGAATGAATATGCACCGCATCGGTGAAACTATCGCGCCGATCCATGGTCCGCAGCATCGACATCACCGGGGTGATACCGCTGCCCGCGGTGAGGAAAAGCACCTTCGGTGGCGGCGGTGCGGGCAGCACGAACCCGCCCTGCGGCGCGGCCAGCCGCACGATGGAACCCACCGGAACCCCGCTCACCAAGTGGCTGGACAGGAACCCTTCCGGCATGGCTTTGACCGCGATGGAGATGACCCGTTTGCCGTAACGTTCATCGCTCCAGTCGGGCGGGCAGGTCAGTGAATACGACCGCCAATGCCAGCGGCCGTCCACCAGGATGCCGATGCCGATGTACTGGCCCGGCTGGTAGGTGAAGTCGAAACCCCAACCTGGTTTGATCACCAGCGTCGCCGAGTCGGCGGTTTCTTTGCGCACGTCGACCACCCGGCCGCGCAGTTCCCGCGCCGACCACAGCGGATTCGCCAAATGCAGATAGTCGTCGGGCAGCAGCGGTGTGGTGACCCGTGCGACCGCGCCGCGCAGCATATTGAGTTTGCCGCCGCGCTCGGCCACCTCCGCCGCCGGTGCCTCCAGCCATTCGCGGACGCCACGCAACGTGATATCGCCGAGTTTTCTGCCCATTGCCGCCGTTCGTCTCCCTGTTCCCGCGCCGTCGACGCGCTGTTGGCGACTAGGTTACGGCATCGTAGGTTGGTGTGGGTGGCGCAGTCGGGACGCTCAGAGCAGATCGAGCAGGAACGGCAGCTCCTGAGCCGCATACCAGGCCAACTGGTGGTCTTCGGCGTCGCCGAGGACGAACTCGGCGTCGGGGTCGCCGAGGTCGGCGGCGTCGATCACGTCCACGGCTTTGGCGACCGCGGGTTCGGCCTCGGCGAGGTCGACGTGCACCGAAGCGATGCGGTCGTAGGAGATCGGCCCGGACAGGCGGACCACAGCGTCGTCGAGGTCGGGCCGCAGCGTGACACCGGTGACGTCGGCGGCCACCACCGCCCGGCGATACACCGGACCGCTCGAGCGGGGGGCCGGGCGTGCGGGCTCGGCGTCGGCGACCGTGCTGTCGTCGCTGGGCTCCTCGGACTTCTCAGCTGCCGCATCGGCGGTGTCGTCGCTGGTGAGCGCGTCGCGTTCGGCCGCGATCAACCGCAGCGCGGCCCGCGCCGCCTCACCCATCGCGACCTCCGACAGTTCCTCGTCGTCACCGGATGCATACGCCTCGCGCAGCGCGGGGGTCAGCGCGAAAGCGGTGCCGCCGAAGGCACGCAGTTCCCGGTCGGCCACCAGATCGCGCAGCATCGGAATGGTCGCGGGCACATACACCCGCATGGTCTTGCGCTCAGAGGCAGGCACCGAGCATCTCCTCCATGGACTCGGGCACCGACGCGGCCAGCACCCCGATATCGGCCATCGCATCGCGATCGGCGTTGAGACCGTAGAAGACCCGCCCGTCATAGGACGTGATCCCGATACTCGACGCCTGATTACGCAGCAGCGGCGACACCGGATACATCTCCAGCATCCGCGCGCCGCCGATATACATCGGCGTCTGCGGACCCGGCGCGTTGGTGATCACCAAATTGAACGTGTTCTCTGCGAACGTACTCGCCGCCCGCACACTCATCGCATGCAGGCTCGCCGGGGCGAACCCGGCCATATGCACCAGGGTGCGGGCACGCACCCCGCGCCTGGATTTGCCGTCGGCGTCACAGGCATGCGCGATATGCGACAGCCGCATCACCGGGTTGGGTTCCCCGACGGGCAGGTCGACCAGGAACGACGACACCGTGCTCGGCGCGCGCAACTGGTCTTCGGCGCCTTCGGCATACACCGACATCGGCACCACCGCGCGCAGCACACTCGGCTCGGTCAGCGCCTTCCCCCGCGACAGCAGCCAGTTACGTAGCGCGCCGGTCAGCACCGCGAGGATGACGTCGTTGATGGTGCAGCCGTGCTCCTTGTGGATCTTGCGGTAGTCCTCCAGCTCGGTCACCGCCACATCGAACCGGCGATGTTTGCAGGTGGGGGCGTTGAGCGGGCTTGACGGAGTACCGCCCGTGGCCGAGCGCACCGCCTTCGCCATCGACTCGACCGCCTTCTCTGTCGCGCCGACCACACCGAAAACGTTCGCTCCCACACCGCGCAGCACCTCGACGGCCTCACTCGGCTGCGCGGCCAGATGACCGAGCGCGCCCAGCAGCAGATCGGTGTCGCTCGGCTCGTGCTGCGGATGCCAGGCATCGTCGGCGAGTACGCGCGGCGCGGGGCCGGTGTCCAGGATCACGTGCCCGATCTCCAACGCGGTTTCGCCGTCGACCAGCGCGGAATGGGATTTGGTGAACAGCGCGCACCGCCCGCCCGCCAGACCCTCGATCAGGTACATCTCCCACAGCGGCCTGCTCTGATCCAGTTGCCGCGACGCCAGCCGGGAAATCAATTCGTGCAGCTGCGCGTCGCTGCCCGGCGCGGGCAGCGCCGAGCGCCGGACGTGATAGGTGATGTCGAACCGGCTGTCCTCCACCCAGACGGGCCTACCCAGCGACAGCGGTATCTCGCGCACCTTGCGCCGGTAGCGCGGCACCAGCGGCAGCCTGGCCTCCACCAGGTCCAGCAGGGTGGCGTAGTCGAGGACAGGGCCGGTTTCCGCACCGGAATCCCCGGCCAGGATCGCCAGCGACCCGATATGGATCGGGTTGCTGGTCGATTCGAGCCGGTAGAAGGACGCGTCCTGCGGTGTCAGCCTCGTGATCACGCTGTGCGGTGCTCCCTTCGATGCCGGTATTCAGCCATTGTGACCCCGTGACAACTGCTGCTGCCCGTTTCTGTGATTAATTCCGGTGTGAGTTGCCACGCTGTTGGGAAAGATTGGTGGCCTGCCGCTCGCCGACGCCTACCATGGGGGCCGCATTACCATAGAGCCAGCTGCGGCTTTCGTACGCAGCGAGCTGCGGCTTCCGCGCTGCGTGAGCCGTCCCCCGGGTGGGTCCCGGGCGACCGACAACCATCGACCAGAGGACTGACGAGACTCGTGCCTGCGCTGACACTGACGAGGTTGCTACGGATTGGTGAGGGTCGCATGGTCAAGCGGCTCTCCCACCTTGCCGACGAGGTTATCGCGCTCGAGTCGGAGTACGAAGACCTCACCGATGCCGAGCTGCAGGCCAAAACCGGCGAATTCAGAGAACGCTACGCCGACGGCGAAGCCCTCGACGACCTGCTGCTCGAGGCGTTCGCGGTGGCCCGTGAGGCATCGTGGCGGGTGCTGAACCAGAAGCATTACAAGGTGCAGATCATGGGCGGCGCCGCGCTGCATCTGGGCAATATCGCCGAGATGAAGACCGGTGAGGGCAAGACCCTGACCTCGGTGCTCCCCGCCTACCTGAACGCGATCAGCGGCGACGGTGTTCATATCGTCACCACCAACGACTACCTGGCCAAACGCGACTCCGAGTGGATGGGCCGTGTGCACCGCTTCCTCGGGCTGGAGGTGGGGTCGATCCTGTCCGGTATGACTCCGGTGCAGCGGCGGGCCGCCTACAACGCCGACATCACCTACGGCACCAACAACGAGTTCGGTTTCGACTACCTGCGCGACAATATGACCCATTCGCTGGACGACCTGGTCCAGCGCGGGCACAACTTCGCCGTGGTCGACGAGGTCGACTCCATCCTCATCGACGAGGCCCGCACCCCGTTGATCATCTCCGGTCCCGCCGACGCCTCCAGTAAGTGGTACGGCGAGTTCGCGCGGATCGCGCCGCTGCTGAAAAAGGACCTGCACTATGAGGTCGACATCAAAAAGCGCACCATCGGCGTGCACGAGGCGGGCGTGGAGTTCGTCGAAGACCAGCTCGGTATCGACAACCTGTACGAGGCCGCGAACTCGCCGCTGGTCAGCTACCTGAACAACGCCATCAAGGCCAAGGAGCTCTACACCCGCGACAAGGATTACATCGTCCGCGACGGCGAAGTGATCATCGTCGACGAGTTCACCGGCCGCATCCTGGTCGGGCGCCGCTACAACGAGGGCATGCATCAGGCGATCGAGGCCAAAGAGGGGGTGCAGATCCAGCCGGAGAACCAGACCCTGGCCACCATCACCCTGCAGAACTACTTCCGCCTCTACGACAAGCTGTCCGGTATGACCGGCACCGCCGAGACCGAGGCCGCCGAGCTGCACCAGATCTACAACCTGGGCGTCATCCCGATTCCGACGAACAAGCCGATGATCCGCGTCGACGCCGCCGACCTGATCTACAAAACCGAGGAAGCCAAGTTCGCGGCCGTGGTCGACGATGTGGTGGAGCGGCATCAGCAGGGTCAGCCGGTGCTGATCGGCACCACCAGCGTGGAACGCTCGGAGTATCTGTCCAAACAGTTCACTCGACGCGGTATCGCGCACAGCGTGTTGAACGCGAAGTACCACGAGAAGGAAGCCGAGATCATCGCCCAAGCCGGTCTTCCCGGCGCGGTGACCGTCGCAACGAATATGGCCGGTCGCGGCACCGACGTCGTGCTCGGCGGTAACCCCGACATCATCGCCGATATCAACCTGCGCAAACAGGGCCTGGACCCGGTGGAGACGCCGGACGAGTACCAGAGGGCCTGGTTGCCGATGCTCGATCAGGTGAAGGCGCAGGTCGCCGAGGACGCCGAGGCGGTGCGTGAAGCGGGCGGACTGTATGTGCTCGGCACCGAACGGCACGAGTCGCGTCGTATCGACAACCAGTTGCGCGGTCGTTCCGGCCGTCAGGGCGACCCGGGTGAGTCCCGGTTCTATCTGTCGCTGGGCGACGAGCTGATGCGCCGGTTCAACGGCGCCGCGCTGGAAGCCATCATGACCCGGCTGAGCCTGCCCGACGATGTGCCGATCGAGGCGAAGATGGTGTCCAAGGCCATCAAGAGCGCGCAAACGCAGGTCGAGCAGCAGAACTTCGAGATCCGCAAGAACGTGCTCAAATACGACGAGGTGATGAACCAGCAGCGCACCGTCATCTACAACGAGCGCAACCGGATCCTGCGCGGTGAGGACATGGAAGGCCAGGTCCAGAACATGATCACCGACGTGATCACCGCGTACGTCACCGGCGCCACCGCCGAAGGCTACGTCGAGGACTGGGACCTGGAGAAGCTGTGGGGCGCGCTGAAAACCCTGTACCCGGTGAGCATCGACCACCGCGACCTCACCGGTGAGACCGAGATCGGCGAGGCAGGCGAGCTCACTCGCGAGGAACTGCTCGAAGCCCTGCTCGACGACGCCCACGACGCCTACGCCAAACGCGAACAGGAAATCGACGGCCTGGCAGGCGAGGGCAGTATGCGCAACCTGGAACGTCAGGTGCTGCTGTCGGTGCTGGACCGCAAATGGCGGGAACACCTCTACGAGATGGACTACCTCAAGGAGGGCATCGGCCTGCGCGCCATGGCGCAGCGCGACCCGCTGGTCGAATACCAGCGCGAGGGTTTCGACATGTTCATGGCGATGCTGGAGGGCCTGAAGGAGGAGTCCGTCGGCTTCCTGTTCAACCTGCAGGTCGAGGTACAGCAGCCGCAGCCAGAAGGCGTCTCCGTCGACCCCGGCCTCCGTTCCCCGGTGGGCGCGCTCGCCGGCTCCCAACCCGCCTACCCCGACCAGCACCCGGTCGGCAACGGCGCCGCCCCCGCCGCGCTACGCGCCCGCGGTATCGACCAGTCCGGCCCCCGCGGCCTCAGCTACTCGGGCCCCGACGAGGGCGGCCGCACCGCGGTCCACAGCGACACCGAGGAGTACGGCGCGGACGGTGCCCAGGGCACCCGCCGGGAACGCCGCGAGGCCGCCCGCGCCCAGACCAAGCCGAAGCGCGCCCCGAAGAGCCGCCGCAAGCACTGAGCGTCGACCGACGAAGGCGCCCACGAGAACTCGTGGGCGCCTTCGTCGGTCCACCGTCAATCTCACGAAGATATACGCGGAGGTTTTGCAGAAGCCGCACGCACCGAGAACGCCTAGACCGTTGACGTGATGATTGCGTCGATGTGTTATTGGGTTTGTGCTGTTTCCGACGCCCGCTGTTGACGGCAGTGGACGCTGAGGTGCTGGCTCGAGTTCGACGAGTCACCGCACCTGGCTCTGGGATAAGATCGGTAGCATTTCTGCAGGTGAACACCGTCGGTTGGAGAGGTGGAGCTGTGAGTGCCGCACTCGACGTCAGTTCCTCCTTCGGGCTGGGGCCCTACACCGCGGAGGACCTTCACAACAGCCCTGACGAGGGGAAGGGTTTCGAACTGTGGAACGGATGGCTGATCGAGAAGATGTCGCCGTCGCTGCGTCATAACCGAATGAGCCGAGGCCTCCGTCACCTGTTCATCGAAGCGGCCAGGCGCGCGGAAGCCGACGTATTGGTCGACGGGGGCGACTACGAGTTCACGTTCCCCACTGGGATCCGCATACCGGATGTCTTCGTTCTCGACGCGAAAGCGGAGGAGATCGGAGTCGCGGACGACGAAACCTACATCGACCCGGCCAACCTGCTATTGGTGGCGGAGGTCGTCTCCCCCAGGAGCGGGAGCGAGGCGCACGACCGCAAGATCAAACGGGATGAGTACGCGCTCGCCGGTATCCCGCACTACTGGATCGTCGATTTCCGGCCCATTCCGCGGATCGAGGCACTCGACCTCGAGCACGGCCGCTACGTCCGCAGCAGCATGGTGACCGGTGACGAAGTGCTGGTCGTAGAAAGGCCTTTCGAGATCAGTGTGTCGCCGACGGTGCTGTACGAACTCGGCCGCCGCGACTTCGCCGGCTAGCCTGATCAGGCTTCGAGGTTGTCCGGCTGTGTGCGCATGCCTGTGAGACGGCGGTGATGTCGAATGAGGCGTTGTGCGCGACCACCGGCAGTCCGGCGATGATGTCGAGCACTTCGGGCCAGCGTTGGGCGAAGGTGGGCTACCGCGTCACCCCCCCGCCAGCGACCTGTATTCGCTGGGCTGCCTCATTCACGAAGAGCGCTACGCCCTCGCCGCCATCATCCCCAACGCCGCCGACACTTACGCAGCTAAGTAGCTGCCGCCTGGTCCCTCGGCGGCGAACACCGCCGCGTGGAAAAGGAATACGCTGCCCTCGTCGACGCCTACCTCCGCGTCGAAGACCGCTACAGCACCTCTGCCTGGGACTGCCGAGCCAACGCCGCCCCCAGCCGCCTCGTCATCGGCCACATCGCCGAAGGTTTCGCCGCCCTACACATCCTCCTGGACGAAGTAATCGCCGCCACCGGCGACGGCTCCGACCACGTTCTCGAATTGCGCCTCGAAATCGGCGAACTACTTTCCAACACAGACAAAGCGGCAGCGAGGGCCTTCCTCGAACCGCTGTACGACGACCTGTGCCTGATCAAAGGCCCCGACGACGAACTGTCCCAGTGCGTGGCAGAACTACTGAAAAACCTGTGAGCAAAGCCAGGCCCTCATCCGACGCCGCACGTAGGACATTCAGTCTGTGTACGAAGCGGGGCCCGGCGCTGTCTCGACAGGGCAGCGGTGTGAATCAGCTTCTGCGACGGAAGCCCCATAGGCGGGTCCCCTCGTAAATGTTGCTCCAAAGAGCGGAAGATGTTTGACTGGCGGCGAAGCAGGAGCCACGCCGCCGACGCTGTGACGTGGCAGGTGGGAAGAGGTATGCATGGGGGGCACGCGTCGCTCTCGAAGTCTGGGCAAGATTGCTGTCGTCATCACGCGGATCGGCGCTCTGCTGGCCGAAGGGCTGTTGCGCCGTGAACTTCTGGTGGGTGCTGTTCTGCTGTCGTCGTTCACGGTCGTGATGGGTCTGACCTCGGATGGTGCTGCGTGGAAAGCGGGCTATTGCGCGGCGGGTGGGCTAGGAATCGCAGCATCGTTCGTTGTTATGCGTAGGGAATGGCGGCTGCAGTGGTTGGGTTCCGTCGGCATATGTTTGTTCAACGTGATACTGCTGGTTGTGCACGGGAGACTTTCCGGGAAAATTTGAAACTCTTACACAAAATAATACCTACTAGGGGACGTAATGGCACCGGTGACCGCAGTTGAGATCAGCGACCTTCGTGGTTGGGCCGCTCAGGTCGGACGATCCGGAACTCATCTTTTCGAAGGTCATAATTATGCTATTCGGAATGTAAACGATCCAGATTTTGGTCGTATTATGAATCTGATCAAGAGCGACTACGAGACTCTGCTTCCGGCTCTGCATGATGTGCTGCTGGCGAGTAGCGAGAATATGGATAAGGCCAAGCTGGCATTAGAGATAACGGCCAACGACTACGTTGACGTCGACCGGAAGATCGCCGGGTCGCTCGCCGGTCCGGACAGTAACGTGCCAGTCGACGTTGTCGACGACGGCGCCGCCGACGGTTTCGGTGACATATCTTCCCCTACCGAACATCTAAAGGATCCTAACAGGGGTGACAAGGAGATGCCGAAGGTGTCATTCGGTATCGCATGGGACAAGGTATGTGACCTGTTGGTTATGTTGGGTGCATCGGACCCCCGGACGAAGGTCGCCGCGTTGCTGGCGGGCGATATTCCCAAGACCACCGGCCAGGCCGACGCCTGGCGAAAGCTGGCCGAGTTCGTGGACGATGTGCAAGGCAACCTCGCGGCCGGACAGACCGCGATATCGAAAACATGGACAGGCGAAGCGTCGACGGCCGCGGCTGGGCACTTTCAATCGTGGAACACGAAGTTCGATCGTATCGAGTCGATTATGAAGAAAACCGCGCAATACCTCGATGATGCTGCCGGGCAGGCGGTGAATCTGGCGCAGAATGCGACCGACACTTTCGTATTGATAGTGAGTCTGCTCACCGCAGCGTTCACGAAGGCGTCCATCCCGCTCTACGGGCAGGCCTATCTGGCTGCAAAAGGGTGGGAGGCTTTCAAGCTCTACAAAGCTGTGGTGACCGTGCTGAACCTGTTTCTCACATTGTTGCGCACAATCAAGAACCTGTTCGTATCGGCGATCGGCGAGTTCAGTAGGGAGTCGCTGCCGAAGCCGCCGCAGGTCCGATGAAGGAGTCAGGAGTACAGTTATGGCAATAGCGGACCGAGGTGACGAGTTCGGTTCCGTCCTGGAAGAGCTCACATCAGCGCTGAGCGACTTGAAGCAGGAGGTAGAACGGCTCGCCCAGGGGAATGTGACGACCGCAGAAGAAGCTCGGCAGTTGCAGGAGTTAGCCGAGTCCGGTGAGTTGGGCCCGGAAATGGAACAGGCAGCCGGCTTAGTTGTCAGCGGCGCAGAAACGTGGGATTCGCTGTTCTCCGGACAGTCGGCGAACTCGTCTCTGCTCTTTCCTGTCATGGAAGCAAATGCTGCCCGCTATGGAGCGGATTTCAGTGCGAAAATCAGGTCGGAGCCCGAACCCGATGTAGTGGAATGAACGGCTTCGTCAACGTCCCTCGCCACGACTCGGCCTGTCGTTGGTTATAGGCGTGGAGGGCTAGCAGCGCGGCGTCGCAGACGAAGAACCGGTCGTTGCGTCCTTCGGTGCGTGGGCGGATCAGCCCGAGCTGGACCAGCTTCTCGAGGCCTTCGTTCGCTGCTTGATATGACACGGTGTGCAGTTCGGCGGCCGGCCTGGCGGTGCGCATCGGGTATCCGATGAGGTCGGGGCGATGAGAGCTGCGGCACTGCGCGATGGATCAGTCCCGGTAAATCTTTACGTAAGCGTTTGTAGCGGTCCCGATACTCATGGGACCCAAGCATGAGGCTGTGCTGTGACCGGATGGACTGAAGGAGCCACTCCACGAGCCTTGGTAAGGGCCGATGGCCATGAGTGGAAAGGCATTAGGCACGCCGTGCAGGCCGAAACACTCGACGATCAGAGCGTACTCCCGCCCAACGGGTGCGTCGTTGTCGTGGCATGTTGCCGTCGCGCTGACCAGGTCCCGCGTGGTGACGCAGTCCTGCGGCGCGGCTTGGGCCGTACCGGAGCCGAGTACCGTGGCGAAGGCCGAAGCCGAGGCGGCGGCAAGGATGATTCGTGCGGCGGCGGTTGTCGTCCTTCTCATGCGGAATCCCATCTTCGGAGTTTCTTGACCATCGCTTGCGTACTGTGAGCTGTTACGAATAGTGGGACAACGACCGTGGCAGGCGGCATCGATCCACTGCCGCGAGCCGGCACCAACTCACTGGGCTCAATCGGGGCTGCCAAGGGATAGGTCATGGAAGCCAAGCAAGATCGCGGCGTCGGATTTCACCTGATGCGACATTCGTCCGGCTGGGACCGACATCGAGATCCGCTGACAGACCACGTCACAGACCGCCGACAGAACCATCTGTAGGCCTTCTTTCCTCGATAGGTGTTGCTCTGAGAGCCGCAAAGCGATTGGCTGGCAGCACGTTCGGGGTCACGTCGTCGCAGCCGAGGCATGGCAGATGGGAAGGTACGTATGGGGCGCGCGTCGCTCTCGGAGTCCCGGCAAGATTGTTACCGCAACCACGCGGAACGGCGCTCTGTTGGTCGAAAGGCTGTTACGCCGTGAATCACT
Organism: Nocardia donostiensis; assembly: GCF_002081715.1. Lineage (GTDB taxonomy): Bacteria > Actinomycetota > Actinomycetes > Mycobacteriales > Mycobacteriaceae > Nocardia > Nocardia donostiensis. Next base: position 16,165 of record NZ_MUKP01000012.1, read on the forward strand.
GGTGGGTGCTGTTCCGCTGTCGTCGTTCACGGTCGTGATGGGTCTGGGTGGTTACTGCTGGTTGTGCACGGAAGGCTTTCGAGAGCGCCTCTGAGAACTCAGCCTCGGGTGCGTTTTGAAGCTTACTCGGTCTTGACCCTTATCTTCGGGGTCGTATCCGGCTGCGGTGTGGCGCGTTCGACCGTCGCGGTGAGCTTGGGCAGTGTGTCTACACATCAGGGCGGGCGAGCGCATCATCGAGCGGAACAGTGTTACGTGCGGCGAACATGCGGCGGGCGCGAAGTTCGGCCCGAGTCCGCGGCCGGTATTTCGGTTCTCGGCCGCAGCCGCACGGTTCGAAACCCTCGTAACGCAGTCCGGTGCCGACCACGGCAGCGACTACCGACCAGGCCCGGGTGTCACGGTGAGGGGGCGCCGCGAAATCATGCCCCGCACACAGCATAGGTGTACTGCATCGTGTGCAATGATGCGCTGTACCGGCCGTCGGCGGGTGCCGCTTGAACGACACTCGGCACTCCACGCACACATAGTGCAGTTTGTAGTGCACGAAAGCGTAGGTACACATGAAGCGACGGTATCCCGATTGGTCCGGCCCGGCCATCGCTTGACATCAGCGCTGGGGAGTTCCCGTTGGCCGACAACCTGCTCGGCTGACGCTGTGGGCCAGTGGTTCCATCTCGGTCAGGCCGGAATAGGCGAGTCGATTGCTCGTCATGCGTGGCGTCGCTATGGTGCGCTCACCGTGCACGATGCTCCCCGTCAGCTGGGCTCGGCGGGCGCGTGCGCGCAGGGCAGCCTGCCGATTCCTGGCACCGTCAATGTAGAGGGGCTCCCGGTGCGACTGAAGTTTCCACACTATCTGTCGTAACCCGAGAACCCCTGAGCCAGCGACTCTTGCCTGCTCGTGTTCGTCGTGCCCGGCTCGCACATCGCATCTGAGCCGACAGGCGCAGACGAATATCCGCGCACGACGACTTCGGGTCATTCTGTAGATCTCGCATGATGGTGTTCATGATCGGTAACGGTGACGAGGCCGAATCCGAGGTTGTGACCGCAGAGATGTTTGGACAGATGTCCATACGTGCTGTCGGCAACCTCAGGCAAAGCGGACAGGACGCCGGATGTCCGGTGTTCGCGGAGCGGATGGTGCAAGTACTACTGGACGGGCTGCGTTCACTGGACGAACTGCCACGCGATGATCCGTTCTGGCAGGGGACCAACCACTTGACCACGGTGTACAAATTGCAGAAGTACGCTCAGCAGCGGCTCGAACACACCCCCGAGGATCATGCTGCTCGATGGGCGTTGGTTGCCATCGATCTGGCATTCGGGGCCATCGACGGCGGTCTGTCCTGGCTCGGGCCGCTGATCGCGGACGACGTAGCCGTCGTCGACGCCGCGGTCATCATTGCGAACTGGGTCGAGGAACTGATCGGACTGGATGCCTCTGACGCGCTCCGCGCAGCCTGCGCTTGGGCTGATTCGGATAGGCTTCGCGCGCTGGCGCGAACCGATGACGGCCCGGCGATCCACCGCATACTCGCTCTACTCGGGCACACCGTCGTCGACGGCTAGTCCGTCATCTCTGTGCGCGCCGACCAATGGCAGGCGTTTCTCGCACCGACCTCGGCTTGCAGGCGGCGTGAATTGCCCTGCATGGTGGTGCTCTGCTAACGGTTCAGGTGACTGTCTATTAGCAGATTCAGCGGCAGACGAACCAGCGCTATGTAGCAGGTTGGATCACGATCGCGGTGCCGTAAGCAGCCACCTCGCTCATGGTGCCTGCGATCTCGTTGCAGTCGAAGCGCATCGCGATGACCGCGTTGGCGCCAAGAGACATGGCTTGCTGGCACATTCGCATGATCGCCTCGTGCCGGGACTGATAGAGCAATTGGGTGTACTCGGGGATTTCGCCACCGCCGAGCGACCGGAAACCGGCGGCGAAGTTCGAACCGAAGCTGCGACTGCGTACTGTCAGGCCGGCTACCTCGCCGAACACTCGCACGATCTGGTGTCCCGGAACATCGTTCATAGTGGAGACCAAGATCGGGAACTGTGGTCCCGGTGGCTGCTGCTGCGGGTGGGGCTGCGGCGGAGGTTGGTGCGGGTAGGGCTGGTTCACGTGCGAGATGTTACGGCTGAAGCGGTGCAACGTCCCCGGTCCCGCCCGGCGCGGACATGCGGTGTCGGCGGAAATGCTGCCTGCGCCGATGACACTTCCCGCTGACCGGGCGGTAGCGCTGCAGCACCCGCGGTGGCTCGGTTTACTTTATTGCCTGATCTCGTGTCGGTAGTCCTGAGGAGTTCCCGATGCATTACCCAGCCGCCGAACCCGTCATGCAGGTCGGGTATGTCGTTGCCGATCTGGACGCCGGCATCCAGCAGTGGGTGGAGCACACAGGGATCGGTCCGTGGACCGTGTTTCGTGGCGCGAAGCTCGATGGCCGCTACGCGGGGCGCGATACCACCGTGACCATGGACGTGGCGATGGGCTACACGGGTGAACTGCAGATCGAGCTCATGCAGATCACGTCCTCTACGCCGTCGCCATACGCGAACGAGACCGGTGTTCCGAAACTCGGCCCGCACCATATCGCCTGGATCACCGACGATCTCGATGCGTCGGTCGCGCAGGCGCGCGAGCGTGGACTCGACGTGCTGTTCGCGGCGGAAGGGCCGGGCACGAAGATCGCCTACCTGCAGTCCGCAGCGGAGCCGGGGGTCGTTTTCGAGTACATCCAGAGCGACGGGATGCGGGAGATGGTCGCCCACGGTATCGAGCAGGCGCGCACATGGGACGGCTCCGACCCTGTCCGCGTGGTGTCTCCGGACGTGCCGAATCGATGAATCGGATCAGCGGAAGGAACACGATGACCACCGAAAATGCCGAAGTCGACGAGGTCAGGCAGATCGAATCGGGTACCAACCCCCCGGTTCGCCCGAGGCTGGCATTGCCTTGGCCTGCTCCGGGGTTTCCAGGACGGCCGACCGCATCAGATCGATGCCTTCGGAACGTCGCTGGTGGTGTTCCAGTCCGAGTCATACGGCAAGCTGCACGTGTTGGATGCGTTCTGCCGGCATATGGGTGGCAACCTCGCCCACGGCACCGTGAAGGGCGATTCGATCGCCTGCCCGTTCCATGATTGGCGCTGGGGCGGCAACGGCAAATGCACCGGCATCCCCTATGCACTACGCCTTCCCCCGCTATTTCAAGGGTGTCTTCGAAGGACACGTCGCCACCCAGATCATGCACTCCACGCCGCGCCACGACATGGTGGTCGGCACCAGCTACGACGACCCCAATTCGACTCTGCGCTCGGAGGCGTCCTATTACGGACCGTCCTACATGATCGACCGCCTCTGCAGCGAGGCCAACGGCATGACCATCGAGACCATCCTGATCAGCTCGCACTACCCGGTCAGCCCGGACTCCTTCGTGTTGCAGTACGGCGCGATCGTGAAGAAGATCCCCGGACTGTCCGAGGAGGAGAACGCGACCATGGGAGCCAAGTTCGTCGAAGGCGTCGAGTCGGGCTTCGAACAGGACGTCGAGATCTGGAAGAACAAGGCGCGCACCGACAACCCACTGCTGTCGGAGGAAGATGGCCCTGTCTACCAGCAGCGCCGCTGGTACCAGCAGTTCTACGTCGACGTCGAGGACATCACCGACGATATGGTGCGGCGCTTCGAGTTCGAGATCGACACCACCCGCGCGGTGCAGAGCTGGGAAGCCGAAGTCGCCGAAAACATCGAACGCGCTGCCGGACAACCCGCTGAAGCCTGACCGCGAACCTGCGGAGCCCGCCACATCACCCTCAGCAGGAGACATGCTGTGAAAGCCATTACCTACCAGGAGTACGGCGAACCGTCGGTGCTGGCAGAGACCGACATCGCTGACCGTCCGATGGGGGCCGACGATGTTCTCGTCCGAGTGGTCTCCGCGTCGGTCAATCCCGTCGACTGGAAGACCACCGCCGGCTACCTGGCCGAATACGCACCGGTCCAGTTCCCCGCGGTGGCGGGCTCCGACCTGGCCGGAACCGTCGTCGCGGCCGGAGACAACGTCGCGGATTTCCGAGTGGGCGAGGAGGTCATCGGGTCTGTCCCACCATTCGTCGGCTCCTTCTCCGAGCTGGTGCCGGTTCCGTCGGCCCTTGTCACGAAGAAGCCTGCCGAGTTGAGTTTCACGGCCGCGGCCTGCCTACTGAGCATGCCGATCCGCGACACCCGCGCCGCCTACGAGCGTCTTCGCGCCGGCGGCATACACGGCAAAATCGCACTCGACCCAACCACCTGGTAACGGACTATCTGTCGGTCCGCGTGCCCGGCAGGACCAGAATTTTGACGTGCTTGTCGGGCTTGCGAAGCGCATCGAAGGCGTCCGCTACTGCGTCGAGACCGACGCGGCCGGTGATGATCGCCTCGGCGTCGATCTTGCCGTCGGCGAGCCGCTGCAACGTGATGTCGTACGCGTTCTCGTAGGGGCCGTGCCCGAAGTTGATGGCGATACGGCGGAACTGGCCGACCACCGGGATGATGATCTCGTCGTCGAACGGCGCGGCCAGCACCTGGATGCGGGAGTTGAACGGCAGCGTGTGCAGCAGCGAGCCCAGAATCCCGGCGCGGCCGCTGCACTCGTAGGCGATGAGGATTCCTTGGCCGCCTTGACCGACGAGGGTGTTGCTCTCGGCGACCATGCGGTTGTACACCTCGATGGGGTCTTCCTCGGTCGGGTCGACGACAACGTCGGCACCGAGCGCGGCGGCGAGTCCGCGGCGTTTGGGTGAGGGTTCGGAGGCGATGACCAGTGCGCCGCGGGCCTTCGCGGCGATGATGGCGCCGAGACCGATGCTGCCGCAGCCGATCACCAGCGCCGAGTCCGCGGCGGTGAGGCCGGACTGCTGCACGTGCATCTCGCCGACGTGCAGTGGTTCGGCGAGCGTGGCGTGTTCGAGCGAGAGGCTGTCCGGTACGTGCCGCACCCAGAACGCGTCGACGACGATGTGCTCGCCGAATGCGCCGTGGTAGTCGTTGGAGTAGCCGATGATCTTGGGAATGCCGGTGCTCGTGTCGGTCGCCAGCCCGATCCCGGCGACCCGGTCGCCGACCGCGAAACCGGTCACGTCCGGGCCGATCTCGGAGACGACGCCGGCGTACTCGTGGCCGAGGACCACCGGCCGGTCGGTGGCGAAGGTGGCCAGCAGGTAACCGGCGTTCTCGGCGACGTGGACGAATCGGCAGGGGTCCTTCGACATGCTCAGGTCGCTGCCGCAGATACCGCAGGCGGCGACGTCGATGCGGATCTGCCCCGGCCCCAGCGCGGGCGCGTCCGGAACCTCGGTCACCGTGAAGGTGCCGTCGTGGAACTGTGCAGCTTTCATGCCTGTGCTCCTTCGGGCTGGCCGTAGTAGTCGGTGTGGGCCTTGGTGAGCGCGCCGATCAGGCCGCCGATGAGGTGGTCGCGGTTGTCTTCGGCGAATTGCAGGCTGGCTTGGCGGCCGACGTTGCGGTGTTTGAAATGCGGGATGACCTCGGCGGCGAAGAGTTCGTAGCTGCGTTTGGTGTCTTCCCAGTCGGCCATGTCGACGTGCAGGATCAGCAGAGTGCCGAAGCCGCCGGTCTTCTCGATCAGCCGCTCGAGCTGCGCGATCGCCTCGTCCGGGGTGCCGATGATCGCCTGACCGAACTCGCCGAGGGTGTCGTTACGCCACTGGTCGATGATGCCGGCCGGGGTCTGCGCCCAGTCCGGGTTCTCGCCGGTCTGGCGGTTGACGTACGCCGCCATCGAACCGATCCGGCGACTGACCGCCCGCTCCGCCTCGCCTCGTGTTTCGGCGAGAAACATCGGGTTCACCAGGCGCCAGGTCGAGCGGTCCGCGATATGGCCGTGCTCGGCCGAGATCTTCTCGTAGACGCCCCAGTTGCGGTCGAGGGCGTCGAAACCGGTGGGGGAGCTGGCGGCGAGGGAGAGCAGCGACAGGCCGTGGGTGCCTGCGAGGACGGACCCGTTGGGGGAGACCGTGGATGCGGTGACGACCTCGATACCGGCCGGGTCGTAGGTGGGTAGCTGGGCGCGGGCGTCGCGCAGGGTGAACCAGTCCGTCTCCATATTGACGACCTCGCCGCGCAGCAGCGGCAGGATCGCCTCGAGCGCCTCGCCCTGGCGGCGGCGCTGGTCGATCGGGTTGATGCCCATCATGTGGGCGTCGAGGGGGATTTTGCCGGGGCCGGTGCCGAAGATGACCCGGCCGCGGGTCTGCAGGTCGAGTTGGGTGATCCGGTCCGCGGTGATCAGTGGGTGGTGGTAGGGCAGGGACACGACGCCGGTGCCGAACCGGATGCGCTCGGTGCGTTCGGCCGCCGCGGCGATGAACACGTCCGGTGCCGGGACGATCTCGGCGCCGGTGGAGTGGTGTTCACCCATCCATGCCTCGTCGAACCCGAGGTGATCGAGGTGCTGCATGAGATCGATATCGCGCCTGAGCTGCAGGGCGGGATCGGCGTTGAGCGGATGGTAGGGGGCGAGGAAGGCCCCGAAGCGGATCGACGCTGCGGACCACATGATGACATCTCCTGTCGGCGGGAAGTGAGCTGTGTCACTCGCTCTGACGTCATGTCTAGCATGGATCAACTGATCTAAAAAGAGACTGGGAAGAAAGCTGATGCTGCGCATATAGTGTTCCCGACCAGCGGGATACGGGTTTGACTGCTAAAGCTCGGGTACATAAATGGATCAGTCGAACCAGCCAGGCAAGCGAATCGGGTCCGAACGCACGGCGAAACACGCTGATCACTCGTGCACACCGAACTCAGTGGCCTATCTCCACCTGGCGTCACCGCGAAACCACGTGCCAAGCTCATGCACATGACCGCCTCCCGCCAAAACCGTCAAGGTGACGCGACCCGCACACGTCTGGTGAAGACCGCTGAACGGCTCTTCGCGGCCAAAGGGCTGGACGCAGTCTCCCTGCGGTCGGTCAACGCCGCCGCCGGCCTGGGGCCGTCGTCGGTCCACTACCATTTCGGCACCAAGAACGAGCTGCTCGCTGCAGTTCTGTTGGATATGGGAACAGCGGTCCGGGACCAGATCAGCGCCAACGTGGACGCACTCGCGGCCGATGAGCAACCGCCCACCGTAGATGCCCTGATACGTGCCGTTACCGAGCCCTACAAGGTACTTCTCCTCCGCCACCGCACTCGGGGTATGAGATGGATCAAGATCGTCACGCACATCTCGCAACAAGGGCATCCAGCCCTAGAGGCAACCGAACTGCGCCTTCGCGACCGTCTCCTCGAACAAGTTCGCCGAACCTTTCCCACCACCGACCCCGACCGGCTCGAGACCCGCTGGGCCATCGCACTGATGGGCTTCTTACAGGCACTGAGCCGGGCGGACGACTGGAGCGACGACCGCAAACCGCTGACGAGTGAACAGCTGATCGACTTCTACGAAGACCAAGTCACCTTCCTCATCGGCGGATCTCGGCAACTACTCGGATGAAGATCCCGAGGAGACCGTGGTCGAGGACACCACATCAGACCGGATCGAGTTCCCCCCGCAGCTCTCGCTTGAGCAGCTTGCCGCTCTGGTTACGCGGTAGCGCCGCGACGAAACGAATGCGCTTGGGCACCTTGAACGGTGCGATGCGCTGTCGGGCATGCTCGATGAGCACCTCGGCGGTGACCTCGTCCGGGTCGGCGTCGTCACGCAGCACGACGACCGCTGTCACGGCTTCGATCCATTTCTCGTCGGGAACGCCGATCACGGCTACCTCGGCGACCCCGGGATGTGTGTAGAGAGCGTCCTCCACCTCCCGGGACGCCACGAGGATGCCCCCGGTGTTGATCACGTCCTTGATCCGGTCCACGACCGTGATGTACCCCTCGGCGTCCCGGGTCACCATGTCACCGGAGTGGAACCAGCCGTCTCGGAACGCCTCCGCTGTGGCCTCCGGGTTGTCCCAATACCCGTGGCACAGTTGCGGGGAACGGTAGAGGATCTCCCCGGGCTCGCCGTCGGGCACGTCGTTGCCGTCGGCATCGACGACGCGCGTCTCGACGAAAAATACTGCGCGTCCACACGACGAAGGACGCTCCTCGTGCTCGTCCGGTCCGAGCACCGTGGCGAGCGGACCGATCTCCGACTGCCCGAAGCAGTTGTAGAAGCCGAGATGCGGATACCGCGCACGCAGCCGGTTCAACACGGTGACCGGCATGATCGATGCACCGTACTGAGCTTTCTTCAATGACGAGAGATCACGCGTGTCCAGATCCGGGTGCCCGGCGAGCGGAACCCACACCGTGGGCGCGAGGAACAGCGAGCCGATCCGGTCGGCCTCGATGCGGCGCAGGATTTCCGGGATGTCGGGCGACTGCATCAGGTGCACGGTCGCCCCCACCGACAGATAGGGCAGCATGAACACATGCATTCCCGCCGAGTGATAGAGCGGCATGCAGATCAGTGGGTTGTCGTCGGCGTCGAGTCCGAGCGCGATCACCGACGACACGTATTCGTGAATCAGAGCGCTGTGCGACATCATGGCGCCCTTCGGTTTCGACGTCGTCCCGGATGTGTAGAGCAGCTGGACGAGATCGTCGCCCGACACGTCGACGGCAAGCTGCGGTACGTCACCGCTGCGTGCGGATTCGAGCAGCGAATCGGCCGCGTCGCGCAGCGCGACGACGTGTTCGACCCCGAGGTCGACGCGGACCGTTTCGAGGTTCTCGAGCAGTCCGGGGTCCACCAGCACCGCTCGCGCTCCGGACTGTGCGAGCAGATAGCGTAATTCGTCACCGGTGAGCGCGTAGTTCACGGGAACGTGAACGAGGCCGGCGCGGGCACAGGCCAGGAAACCGATGACGTACGCGTCGGAGTTGACGCCGTAGCCGGCCACCCGATCGCCGGACCCGAGCCCGAGTGCGAGCAGGTAACCGGCGGCGCGGGTGACGGCGTCGTCGAGTTCGCGGTACGTCCAACTGCGATCGCCGAATATCAGGGCAGTGCGACCGGGCTGCCTGGCAGCGGCCCGCCGGAGTACTCCGTCGACGGTGGCGATGCGTGGATCCTCACTCATATGACGCACGTTATAGGACGTCCAACTATTGCGTAAGGGTTTCTTCCGCGAACTGGGATGTTGTGCGGCCCCCCAAGCGACGCCACTTCAGCTGAAGATCATCGATCATCCTTTTCGCCTCAGTTCGTCGCAACACAGCAAACCTAAAAGCTCGAGTGCGCTCGAGGTCAACGCCGCTGAAGCGACCCGGTGCTGCTGCTGGCGAACCGAGTCGTGCGGGTGCATCGGGACGCGTAACGGCGGCAACGATGTTCCCTCGCGACTGAAAGCTCCTAGCTGCCCGAACCGCTGGCCGACAGCGATTCCAGCAGGCAATCCCAGTGCGGGGCGCCACCAGGGCAGCCCGGGCTGGCGACGGGTTCCGACTTTTCCGCGGGTGCGGGTTCGAGAGGGATAGCGGAAGCCGGTACGACGGCGGCGAAGGGTGCCAGTGCGATTGCGCCGGCGAGGATTCCGGCTCGAAGGTGGGCGCGCATTATGGTTCCTTTCCGGCGGCGCGGGGAGCCGCCGGAGGAGACGCTATTGGAGGGGACGCCGGAGCTGGCAGCCCCGGGAAGTTCTGCCGCAGACGTCAGGGGCATCGCTGCCGCACGGGAAACCCACACGCGGGGCGTTCTTGTGCGGCGTGACCAGGCATCAGACTGATCAGGAATCGAGAAGCGCCGGGCACCGGGCCGGAATTAGCGTGATCAGCATGAACACCAAGACCGGCGTCAACACAGATATCACCATTCACCTCGAGGTGTCCGACCCCACCGCCGCCGAGGCCACCTACGCCGCTGCCTTCGGGTTGGGTGACAAACTGAGCTTCCGTGCCGCGCTGGAGCCAACGACCGGCTTCCGTGGATTCCTGCTGTCTCTGGTGGTGTCCCAGCCGAGCACCGTCGACAGCCTCGTCGGCACCGCGCTCGACGCAGGTTTCACGGAGCTGAAGCCGGCCAAGAAGAGTTTCTGGGGCTATGGCGGAATCGTGCAAGCCCCCGACGGGGCGATCTGGAAGGTCACCACGTCGAACAAGAAGGACACCGGCCCGGCCACTCGGGAAGTCGACGATGTCGTGCTGCTGCTGGGCGTCGAGAATGTCAAAGCCAGCAAGCAGTTCTACGTCGATCACGGCCTGGCTGTGGCGAAGAGCTTCGGCAGCAAGTACGTCGAGTTCGCGACCCCGGGGTCGCCCGTCAAGCTGGCGCTTTACGGTCGCCGCGCCGCCGCCAAAGACGCCGGTGTCTCCCCGGATGGCACCGGTTCGCACCGGATCGTCATCGGCAGTGCTACCGGTCCCTTCACCGATCCGGACGGATTCGTGTGGGAGGCCACGACAGTCTGAGGTCGGGCGGTCCGATGTGAACATTCACCGATCGGCAGGACGCGTGACCGGGACAACGGTCAGCAGACCATCCAGCCCGGCGAAAACCTTACATCGTGGTCGAGGCGTTCGGCGACGCGGTGGAGTGCGCACGCAGCGATTTCCGAGGGACGCAAGTTCGGCGACGCTAGACTGCATCCAGCCGACGCCGAGTTGATCTCGGGCAGCCGGTGACATCGATCTCCACAAAGTCATGTATTCGGCAGGGCCAGGTGTCTGATCGCGTTGGGGCTCGTCCGGTGCAGGGAGTCTGATTGGAGCAGGTAGGGGTAATGCTTTTCGGGAAACGGCGAGGTTGGCTGCGCAAAGCTATGACTGTTGCTTCGGTAGCGGTGCTCATGGCGTCGATCGGCGCCTCCGTGGCCAATGCCACGCCGGTTCGCACACCGGTACTGCGCGCACCGGCAGGCGGTTATGAGGAGCTGTTCGTGCCGTCGAGCATGGGGCCGATCAAGGTCCAGGTGCAGTGGGCTGCGCGCGGTGGGAGCGCGGCACTCTATGTGCTGGACGGGTTGCGGGCACCGAACGATCACAGTCAGTGGGTCAGCGACACAAACGCGCTGCGCCAATTCGCGGGCGATAACGTCACCTTGGTGTTCCCGGTCGGCGGCCGGTCGAGTTTCTACGCCGACTGGTATCGGCCGAGTCATACCAATGGTCAGAAAATAACCTACAAATGGGAAACCTTCCTGACCGAGGAACTGCCCGCGTTCCTGGCCGGATATGGGGTATCGCGGACCAACAACGCCGTCGTCGGGGCATCCATGGGCGGCAACGCCGCACTGATTCTGGCCGCCTATCACCGCGACCAGTTCAAATTCGCCGGGTCGTTCTCGGGTTTCGTGCACCCGACGTTCCCGCTCTGGAGCGAAGCCATGCGCGCAGCGATGTGGGACGAGGGCCACTTCAACCCCGACGACATGTGGGGCCCGCCCAGCGACCCCGCATGGGCCCGTAACGACGCCACCGTGCAGGTCGGACGGCTGCGCGGCTTGCCGATCTACGTCACCACCGGCAACGGCCTACCCGGTGCGCTGGACGCACACAACAGGGTGTCCGACACCACGAATGGGATGGGTCTGGAGATCCTCACGATGATCGCCGCCCAGATGTTCCGCGACCGAGCCGCCGCCCAGGGCATCCCCGCCCGCGTGGACATCACCAACGGCACCCACAGCTGGCCCTACTGGCAACAAGCCCTCGCCACAGCCCGCCCGATGATCCTCGACGCCCTCGGCGCGCACTGACTGCTCAGTCGCGCCCCGTTTCCGTTACCAGCCGGGCGGGCTGCCTATCCCATAGGGGTGCTTGCGAGCAGAAAGCCGAGCAGGGCAGTGACGGCGATGATGCCGGTACCCAACAGTGGCCAGACGTGCATCCTGGTGTTACGGGAAAAGGCGACCACGGCGCCGACCACGCCCACCCCGAAGCCCGCCGCAATGCCCAACCACGTCAGAACCATGGCAAGCAAGATAGGCGGGTGCGGGCAGTGGGGACCAGGGCTGCAAGAAGGTACCCCCAGCGGGAGTATCACCGACATGAACAAGGCCAGCAGCGCCGTACCGCACAGGACGATGAACAACACGGCCGTGGCGGCCACCTGTCGGCCAGATACACTGGTACGCGTTTGTTTCGACATATCTCAAGGCTGGCGCACCACCAGCGCCGAAAGAATGCGTGTCACTACTCCTCGGCATGCGTAGTATCCCCCCACTGCGTTGAGCCCTCGAGGCACGTTGTGCGGCGACCGACCGGCCTGTGCAGCGCAGAAGAACCGTGCGCGTCCGCGTAGAAGTACTCAGGTCAAGCACCTCCCATCCGGCAATACTCGAAGCCGCAACTTGTTCGAGAGAGAAGGTGCTGTGAACGACGGTTTCGACGGTATGCGGGTGTCGGCGGTGATCACCGGTACGGCAATCCTGTTGGTACCGCTGGTCGACGCGGCGATTCGCCTCGCGACTCCAGGATGGATATTGGCTTTCGTGTTCCTCTACGGGGCGCCTATCTGGATGCTCGTCTACGCTGCGCTGATCTGGATGGCGTGCGGCTTGTTCTCGTCGACCAGCAGTTTCGCGGAGGCCCCGAGAACACCTCGGGCGATCGTGCTGGCACTGCTGTGGGTATATCTGGCCGGTCTTACCTTCTTCTGCTGGTTCATGTCCGACGGCGGAGACGCGGACGACTGGCAGTCGCCGGTGAGTCTGCTGCTCAGGGTGGACGGGTCCAACAGCAGTACACCCGAATACCTGAACCGGGCCCAGGAACTGGCGGTTCCCGCGCTGCTCATCGGCCTCGCGGCGGTGCTTGCCGCAATGATCGGATACGGCGTCGTCGTCTGGCGCCAGCGTCGACGGGACCGGGCGTACCTGACCGCCGCCGGTGTGGAAGTACAGCCATGACGGAACGCTGCTCATCGTGAGCCGGTGAGTCGGCAGACTCAGCCGAGATACCGCTCAGGTTCCTGATGATGCGTTCTGCGGTTCGTTTGTGCCATTTGTTCTTCGAGCGGGTGAAAGGTTCCACTTGCTCGCGGATGCCTCGGCGTTGTCGTCGAGTGCGACGGTGGTGTCGGCGATCGCGTCGAGCATCTCGGCGACGGCTTGCCGGACTTCGGCCCACCCTTGCTCGAACCGGGAACCCTGCCTGCCGGTCCAGGTGGCGATGAGCTGGTCGACGTCGGCATCCAGCGAATCGAAGCCGGATTTCAGGGAAGCGAGGATGTTCTTGATGGCCGCGGCGCGGCGACCAGCTCGGGAGTCGTCACGTTCGGCGGCTGTCCCTCATTCGAGGCTGCTTGGCTCATGATTCCCTCCCCACATCGGCACCGGACCGAAACGATCTCCTGGTCGAATGCCCGACTACTGCAGTGTGACTCGCGGTTCCAACGCGATCAACCGCTGACGTTCTCGCTTGTGCCGCGACCCGCCCGCTCAGGTTGGCATCGAGCTAGCGGGTGGCGGGTCGTCGGCTGAATTCGCGTATGACGGCGGACGATGCGGTGGCGACGACATCATCGACCCAGTCCGGGATCGGGGCTGCGCGGGCGATGAAGTCGCGGACCAGGCCGTATGGGATGGCCTTGACTGCGGCACCCGCGATGGTCATAGCGCGTTCATCGGCGGCGCCTAATTGCTTGGTGACGGCGTCGCGCAGGGCGGCGTTCATATCGTTGTTGACGGTGGCGATCCCGGTTCGCAGGTCGTCGGGCCCGGTCTCGAGCAACTCGTCGCGGTGGAACATCTTCATCGCCCGCGCCTCGGTCGGGTGATCGCGGCAATAGCGCGGCAGGTACGTCGCGGCGGCGAGGAGCGGGTCGGGTCCGGACAGCGCTTCGATGAGACCGGTCTGGAAACGGCGGATCGAGCGCAGCCATAGTCGCGCGAGCAGCTCGTCGCGGGAAGCGAAGCGCACGTAGATCGAGCCGGTTGGTATGCCGGAGGCGGAGCTGATCGCGGCGATTCCCGGTCGGGTGATCGCCGGGTCGGCGAGCAGATTGCGGGCGGCATCGAGGATCTGATCATCGGTGAAGCGCCGGGGTCTTGCCACGGGGACAGCCTAGGACATAGTTTTAGAATATGGATTCAAAAACAAAGTTCCCGGTAGTCGGCAGCATGCTCACCTTCATCGGAGCGGCCCATACCGCGCTGGGCGTTGTCATATGGGCCACGAAAGACCAGGACATCGAGCTGTCGTTCTGGTTCACCGCGTTCGGCGTCGCCGGAACCGCCCTGGGGGTCGCGGTCATCGAAGTGGAGCGAGCGCGCGGCCACGTCACCGCGCCGATCCTCGCCGCGACCGCGGTACTGGCCGGTTTCGGACTCGCCTTCGAGCCCGTATCTGGCTTCCTCACCGTCCTCGTGCCCCTCGCCGCCGGCGTCGGCGGCTGGATCAGGAGGCGGAATATCGTGACCGCCGTGGCCTAGGGCGCTAGTGACCGGATCACCCAGGAGGGGAGTCGCGAATGACACAGTGGCGGGACACCACATCGGCTTCGGCGCAAACCGACTTGGACGGCTTGCTGGACGCGGCGCTCGATATGGCCGAAGGCAGGCCGGCGGAGCGGGGAGCTTCTTTCCGTTCGGCGTGGTGGTGGACCGGGACGGTGCAGTAGAGGCTGACGCGGACGAATCCGCTTCGGCTCGAGCAGCTTCCGAGCAGCTGGTACGCGCCATACCCGGGATGCGCCGGGATGTCAGGCCGGCTGCGATAGCGACTGATGTGCGGCTGCCGGAAATCGGCGGCGACGGAATCAGCGTCTTTCTCGAACATGCCGAGGGAGTGGCGCTGAGCGTTCTCGAGGCGTATCGGTTGGACGCGGGTGAGGTGGTTCCGGGAACGCTGGAAGCACATTCCGAACGCCGCCAGATCTGTAGTTGACCGGGGCTTTCTGCTTCGGTCGGCCTCACCAGTGTGGTTCCGGTCGGTCATCTTCCCGCGCAACCGGTTTCAGTAGAAGCCTGTGGTTCGGTGCGTCATGCGATCTGTTGTCCATCTCCTGGTGCGGGGCGGGTGCCTCTGCGGCGGCTCACCACGGCCGTGATCAGGCCCGCCGCGACCAGGATCTGCCCCAACATCAACGATGCAGGCAGAAACAGCAACTCCCATCCAGTTGAGCCGTATTTCTGCGACCACACCACGATCGCGATGGCCAGAACGCAGGTGATCACGTGCCCGAGTGCCATCAACGTGCCAGCCCACGCCCGATCGACGCGCCGCACCAATCCGATCGTGAATCCAATCGTGCCCGCGATGGCTCCTACCAGCGCGGCGGCCAACCCGACCGGTGTCGGGAGCACCACCATCAGCTCGAAATAAGGGCCGGGCTCGATCACCCCGGTGGTTACCAGCTGCGGCGCCGTGAACAGCAATACCGATGCAGTGCACAGCACCGAGACGACCGATGTGGTCGCGAGTGTCTTCATGTCGGCAAACTATCCGAGACTTGCCAGGTTGCTCGGCAAGTTCCTGTCGCACAGTGTGCCGGAGCCACCCTGCCGGCCGGGGCGAGCTGCCTGTGCACCCCGGGCATAATGAACCGAAGAATTGCTGACATCCGAGTAGGGGAAGTCCGGTGCAAGTCCGGCGCTGACCCGCAACGGTAAACCGTCGATGCGACGGTGAGCCCGATTACCTGCCCGGATGTTCGCGACTCCCGAATATCGCCGTGGTCTGCGAGACGGAGTCCGGCAAGGCGGTGTGGGCTGCGCTCCCCGCGTGCGGTCTGCGTGTTGCGCCACTCGAGCAGAACGACGAGGTCGACATGTCCCGCCGCCGTGCCGCCACCATGGTCGCCGCGCTCACCGACGCCTATACCGTCGCCGCTGCCGCGCTCGGTGACTTCGCCGCCACCATCGACATCCCCTCGGCTTCGCTGCCGGGAACGCTGCTGACCGACCCGGCATGGCTGGCCGACCGCGTCGCCGACACCGGTCGCCGCTGGGACTGCGCCGACCCGCGGACCAACGGCACCCTGTGGTGGTATTCGGCCAGCTCCACCTTCGTCGCGGCGCCGCTGGCGATGCTGCTCACCACCGGATACGCACCAGATCCCGACCCCACTCGGCTGCGGATCTCGCTACGCGACTACGGGTATCTCGCCGCCGTCCGGTCCGATCGGCTGCTCGGGTCGGTCGACGAGCTCGCGCCCGCCCTGCACGCGGCCTGCGCTGCGATCATCGTCCCGCTCTCGGCGGTATCGGGCGCAGCGCCGCGGGCACTCTGGGCGATCGTCTCCGATTCGATCGCCAACCGTGCGCTCGGCATCGGCCGCGAAACCGGCCGTGTCGCCGACGGGTGTGCGCTGGCCGCCGCACTGTCCGCTCCGCCATTGCTGCCACCGCGGTACATCGACCTCACCAGTCCTGCCGGCCAGCGACGATTCGTACGCCGCAGTTCATGCTGCCTGATCTACCTGGCCACCGACAGCGACAAATGCTCGAGCTGCCCGCGCCGCAGCCCCGCCGATCGGGAAACCGCGCTGCTCCGGCATGTGCCGGGCTGACTGGTAGTTTCTTCGCCAGCAACGGTCGCACGATCGTGTCCAGAAGAATTCGGGTTCGGATAGCTCTGGCAACGCTCCAGGAAACAGTCAGCCTTGATCGGCGACCGTGATGGTGCGGATCACCCGCGCCGGGTTCCCGACGGCAACCACGTTCGGTGCCAGATCAGCGGTGACCACCGAGCCGGCACCGACCACCGTGTTCTCGCCGATCGTGACACCGGCCAAGATGATCGCGCCGCTTCCCAGCCACACGTTGTCACCGATGGTGATCGGTGCGGCTGATTCCCATTTCGCTCGGCGTTGTGCGGGATCGATCGGATGAGTGGGCGTGAGCAGTTGGACGTTGGTGCCGATCTGCACATCGTCTCCGATCGTGATGGACGCGACATCCAATGCCACCAGGCCGAAGTTGACGAAAGAGCGGGCCCCGATACGAATGTTGCTGCCATAGTCGACCCGCAGGGGAGGGCGGATCTCCGTGTCGGCGCCGAACTCGCCGAGCAACTTCGTGAGCAAAGCGTGCCGCTGGGCCGCTTGACGCATCGGTGTGGCATTGAACGCTTCCACCAGGTCCATTGCTCGCAGATGCAGTTCGATCAGTTCGGGGTCGTCGGCGATATACGGGTCACCGGCGAGCATGCGCTCGCGCATGGGGCGGTCATCCGAGGGCTGCCTGGACATCTGCCCGAGGGTAATCGCTGCGGGCGCGTCGGAGCGAATACGGCGCGCCCGCAGGGCCCGGTCCGCAACGGCGAGGCACGGTCAGGGCATGTACTCGGCGAGTTCGAAGGAGGTGCTGCCGACCTCGATGTACAGGCCGGTGGCGCTGCGGAAATAGGTCGCCATGAACGGGACCCTGGCGATGAACGTCATCCCCGATGCGGCCAGCCGGTGTTCCGCGGCCGACACGTCCGAGGTGAAATAGACCAGATGCACCGGTGTCGATGTCGGGGTGCACTGTTGCGCGATCGGGTCCGGGTCGGGGGTTTCGATACTGAGATGGGGAGAGCGCTTCGCCGAGGAATGCACCTCGTGCACGAGCGGCCGCACAACGCCATCGGCATACTGCCAGGGCAGCGGGACGGGCATCGGCATTTTCCACCGTATCCCGAATGCGTCCGTGAGCTGCCTCTTCAACCCATCGACATCACACGCGACCAACGTGAACGAACGTATCGAGCCGAGGCCGCTCGCGTCGACCGGCCCTGGCGCTGCCAGCGAGGCCGGGTCGATCAGGCGAACCAGCACACCACCGATACCGCGCCAGAAGGTGAAGTCGTCGGATTCGGCCACCAATGTGAAACCGCTGCCGGCGAGGCGTTTCCCGGCGGCATCCAGGTCGGGGGCGGCATACGACAGGAACGCTGATCCACCCGCCGCCCAAGGGCCGACCGCGGGCGAAGCCTGCTCGAACGTGAGGACCGGTGAACCGTCCACCGAATGGGTCCGCCGCAAAACCACCGAGCGCGGCTTCGTCTCTCCCGCCATGGTGACAGAAACAGTCGTTACGGATGCCGGGGCGAACCGGGTGCTCAACCCGGATGCCAATTCCGCAGCAGCACTGTCGACATCGGTTACCAGGAATCCGATGTGCTGTGGCACCTCGGAAAGGGCAGTGGTGTCGGCGCGGGCGGCCCCGACGGGACCGGTGATCGGTGTTGCCGCGAACGGCAACAGGGCTGCCATGACAATGGTCACCGAGAAGGCAACCTGCCGATATAAGCGAAACCTCATGTGTTCAAAACCTTGTGACACGGACGGCAATGGTTGTCGTCATACGAGCTCCAGAGCTTAGGGCACACCGCTCGAATTCGCGCTCGATTCACTTGTCGTATAGAGGCTTCTGGCGCTGCGGGCCGCCTGGCTGGTCGCTGATCCGATCTCGAGCCGTGATCAGCGCCGAGCCACGAACTCGGCCGGGCGGCGATTATGACATACACAACACCAATCGGCGATCTGGACACACTGCGATGGTGCGCCGAGTACGCTCCTTGCTGAACTTGGCCGCCGAGCGTGGCTATTCGGCCCCATGCGTGGATCTACCGGCTGGCCTCGTATCTTGCGGTTATCCGAAAGGTGCTGCGTATGGGCGTTGCTGGAGCTGCCGCGTTGTTCTGCCGCGCAACTGACGGCTTGGCAGCTGAGGTTATGCGCTTTGGACAGACGTACGGGCAGCATGTACGGCGGGTGTCCGCCGAGGCTCGTGCCTACGCCCTCGATGTGGTTCATCGGGACCCTGTCGGCGCGATGTCGCTGCAGCGGACGGCGTTGTTCTCCCAGGACGAGGCGGTATGGCTCTCCGGCCGAGTGTGGCATCCCAAACAAGAAGAAGAATCGTTGCGCGAGTGGCTGACGAGCCTGCCGCGGATGCAGTTCCGGTCCGATCAGGTCGACTACAACATTTTGGCCGATGCCGATGGGGTCCCGGCCAGCCTGTCTTTCTCCTTCTCGGAGAGAGATTATGTGCACTGGAAGGCTGATACGGGAGCGGTGGATCGCCGCATCCTTCGAGAGTACGAAATCGGTATTCCGGACGACGTACGTGATTTCCCTGGCCTTGAAGGGCGTTCCAGGTACGTGGACCGCACGCACACCGATGTGGTGCCGGCGCGGTGGTACCACCCCGAGGAACCCAGGAGGGCATGGACGGTTACCAATCACGGTTTTTTTGCCCAAGACAAGGGTTTGATCCGGATCAAGGTCGGCGAGGAGCCGTCCGGCGAGCCGAAGTACGCGGCAGTGATCATAGGCGGGCGGGAATTCGGCGATCTGCTGGTCACGAACCCGGACTTCTGGCGGCTCGCGGAGATCAACGGCGGCGACCTGATCTTCACGGGTTGTAGTCTCGCCGGACACGACAAAACATTTGCCGAGTTGTCAGCTCGCGGAGTGCATTCTCATGGCTTGGAAAGGCCCGTGCACGCCGCAACCGGCACCACCTGGCAACAGGCCTCCAATCCGGACGGCACGCTGCTGGCGCGACCGAGAGAGGGAGCCACCGATGTCCCCTGGTTGGATTGGGATCCTCGGCCGGCCCGGTCTTCGATCGTCGTCTTGGACGGGAAGTTCGTAACCTTCTATCCCCTATAGGCGGACGGGTTTTCCCGCCGAGCGTGATGCGGTGGGTACCGGGCCGTGTCCGGTGAGCGGGCCGAGGCCCACTGCCTGGAACGTAGCCAACCCTGCCGCAGAAACGAAACCGTCGAGCACGACCGACTCGAAATGGAAGGACACGATGATCCCAGCACGCCTGCTCGACCAACTCGTCCAAGAAGCTGACTGGGAGGGTATCCGACAACTCGTCGTCGGCGCGGTCATCGTGCACAATGGGCGGGTCCTGCTGCTTCGCCGCCCGGACACGGACTTCATGGGCAATATCTGGGAACTGCCGAGCGGAAAAGTCGAATCGGGAGAGCCACTCGATACAGCGCTGTTTCGTGAAATCGAGGAGGAGACGGGCCTCGACGCCACGAACCTGCGCCACTATCTCGGAGCATTCGACTATCTGTCGGGCAGCGGCAAACGGAGCAGGCAGTTCAATTTTGTCGTCGATATCGTCGAGCCGGAACCGGTCACGCTGACCGAACACGATGCTTACGTATGGTCAGACCTCGCGGAGGATCCACCGGTCACCGATGCGGTGAAAGAGGTGCTCGAACATTTCCGGAGTATCGAACCCGCTGGGTGATCCGCATCAGCAGCAAGGAGAAGCTCTTGCATCAACTGATGTTTCGCCGCAGCGACCCCGGCCGGGGACGGCCGGAGTCGCGAAGCGCGGCGGCTGCAGAAACGACCGCGGGGAGTGTTCTCGACTGTGCCGGTGCCGCTTCCGCGAGGATCAGCCGATCCCCGGGAGGCAACCGGCGGCGCGCAGCCGGGCCACGAGCCCGGAGCCGGCGACCGCGCTGGACCCGTTGCCCGCGCTGAGGGCCAGCAGGAGATCCATACCGAGCCCCGCGCCGATGGCGCAGCCAAGCAGGTTGATGTCGACCGAGATGATCTCGTCGGGCCCGCTGGGGGCGGGCTGGGCTGGAGCGGGCTCGTCGGCGTGCGCCGGGCTCGCCGCAGCGATGGTGGCGGCCAGTGCCACCGCAACGACACCGGCTTTGACGGAACGCAATTGTCCTCCTCGTTTGCGCTGGTTGGCGCGGTTCTCAGGCCGGGGAACCGATATCGCGGAAACCATCGTCCCGGTCCGACGGGCCGCTGCCTATCTGTTGACCGATTCGGCTGTTGGGAAACACCATCGGCTCAGCGGCCCACGACATTGGAGCCACGTCGCTATTCGTCACCACGGACCTGAGTCGCTCGACCAGTACGAGAGCTCACGCGTTTCCCGCAACGGTTTCCAGCTCATCGACACTGCCCGACATGATGGTCCGCATATTGTCGGTGATCCTGCCTTTAGGCCGCTCCCACCAAGCGATGCCGAGCAGCCGAGCGATATCGCTGCCGGGGTAGCGTACGCGGATCAACCGGGCGGGGTTGCCGTCGGCGATTCCGTAGTCGGGCACGTCATCGGTTCCGCACCGGAGGTGATGATCGCGCCGTGGCCGATCCGAACGCTGGATAACCGTTGCCGAGCCATACGTCGCAGCCGAGGACGGTGTCGCCTCGGCTGACAGAGATCGGTGATCAAATCCATGTGTTCGATCCAGGAACCACCCATAGGGCCATTGCGCTGCTGGGGCTGTTCCAGGCGAACTTGACCCTCACGTTACGTGAGGCCCGACGATGGCCTCATGAGCGACAACTTCCCCGCATTCGAGATGAGCCCGGTTCCCACCCCCGCGCCGGACGTCGAGGCTCCTGAGCTTTTCCGTGGCATCTACGGGATGCCGATGTTCGTGACGGTGCCCACGGCTGATCTGGCGGCTTCGGTGGGCTTCTGGGAGCGCGGGCTGGGTTTCTTCGATCTGTTCTCGGTACCCGGGCAGATCACGCATTTGCGCCGTTGGGCGTTTCAGGACGTGCTGCTGGTGCCGGGGGAGCGACCTGCTGAGGCCCCGACAGTGACTGTGAGCTTCTCCTGCGTGTTGAGCCAGATCGATCAGATCGCGGCCGCATGTGAGGAGCTGCTGCCTGGCTGCACAACGGGGCCGCGGCAGATGCCGTGGAACTCGGTGGAGGTGGAGGTGGTCACGCCGGAGAACACGCGGGTGATCATGACGGCGGCGCGGCCGTGGGATCCGGACAGCCCGGAGGCCGAGCATCTGCGGTCGATCGGGATCGACGCACCCGAAGCGTGACAGGGTCCCGCACTGTGGCTGCCAGACTGGGGTATGTGACGAAACGTTCCTTTTCCGAGGCCGAAGTGAACGCAGGCCGCACGGTGGGTGTCGTCGCACAGCTCGTGGGCGTCACAGTGCGGGCGCTGCACCACTGGGACGCAATCGGGCTGGTTCGTCCGTCCGAGCGCACCGACAGCGGCTACCGCTTCTATACGGCCGCGGACCTCGCCCGTATCCATCGGGTGCTCCTCTACCGGGAGCTTGGCGTGCCGCTCACCGAGATCGGGGCATTGCTGGACGCGCCGGCAGCAGATGGGGCGGATGCGCTGCGCAGGCAGCGTGACCAGTTGCGTGAACGTATCGCGCGGTTGCAGCGGATGGGTGGTGCGCTGGACCGCATGATCGAAGCCCGCGAATCCGGCATCCTGCTGTCGGCCGAGGAACAGGTGGCGATCTTCGGGGAGCATTGGCAGCCGTCGTGGGTCGGGGAAGCGCGCAAGCGCTGGGGTGACACCCCGCAATGGACGCAGTACGCCGAACGCGCCGCACACCGAACAGCCGAGGACTGGCAGGAGATCGCCGGCGCAGTCGAGGCGCTCAACGCGGAACTGGCCGCGGCGCACCGAGCGGGTGTGGTTCCTGGAAGCGAACGGGCCAACGCGCTGGCCGAACGACACCGCGCATCCATCGGCGTCTACTTCGACTGCACGCACGCCATGCAGGTCTGCCTGGGTCGCACTTACGCCACCGACCCGGAATATGTGGCGTTCTACGACACCATCGAGCCCGGCCTGAGCACCTGGTTACACCACATCATCGACGCCAATGCGCGTAAAAACGGCATCGACCCCGAAACGGCGACCTGGGTTTGACGGGACAGTCCCACCGCATACCTGGTTCGTTGGAGTCAACGGCCAGCCGATAACAGCGGCTCGCTGTACCCGCAAACCGCATGCCTGCGGAGACGATCGCTACTTGCGATGGTCGAAGCGGCGTGATTCTCGTCATCGAGGGGTGCGGCCGCATGTCGTGGAGACCGGGGTGGTGACGCTGGTCGATCACGCAGGCAGGCGGCCGTCGACCTGCGGGGAGGCGTCTCGGTCCGGCGGAGTGGTCAGCCGGAAACCGCTGTTGCCGCCCGCGCAACGTGAGCATCACGGAAAGCGGGTGCTACCAGGGGTCATTGGCGGTAAGCGCGGTCAGCAGCAGACGGATGGCGGCGACCCGGTGCTGTTTGCCTGCCAGCTCGTCCAACGCACATTCCGGGTCGGCGGGCGGTCCGAGGTGCGTGCACCCGCGCGGGCAGTCCTCGGTGGCTTCGGCCAGGTCGGTGAAGGCGGCGATGACATCGTCGGGGGTGATGTGGGCGAGGCCGAACGAGCGGACGCCGGGCGTGTCGATGACCCAGCCGCCGGAGGGCAGTGGTAGTGCCACCGACTGGGTTGAGGTGTGTTTGCCCTTGCCGACGCCGGAGACTTCGCCGACAGCACGGTCCGCCTCGGGAACAAGACGGTTCACCAGGGTGGATTTGCCGACGCCGGAGTGGCCGAGGAAGCAGGTGAGGTGGCCGGTGAGCAGGTCGAGGACGGGTTCGAGAGGGTCGTCGAGGCCGCCGTAGACGATGGTGAGGTCCAAGTCGTCGAAAGCGGAAGCGAATTCGGAGTCGGCGGCCAGATCGTGTTTGGTGAGACAAAGGATCGGTTCCAGGCCGCCCGCGTAAGCGGCGACCATGGCGCGTTCGACGAAACCGGTGCGCGGCGGCGGGTCAGCGAGGGCTACGACGATGAAGAGGCGTTCGGCGTTGCCGACGACGACGCGTTCGAACGGGTCGGTGTCGTCGGCGGTGCGGCGCAGCACGGTGCTGCGTTCACCGACGCGGACGATGCGAGCGAGGGTGTCGGGCCTGCCGGACAAGTCGCCCACCACATCCACCTGGTCGCCTACCACGATGGGGGTGCGGCCGAGTTCCCGGGCGCGCATCGCCACAATCCTGCGTTCCGGGTCGCCGCCGAGGACACAACCCCAGCGCCCGCGATCCACCGACACCACCATCGCCGTTTCGGCGTCCCGGTGCTGCGGACGGATTTTCGTGCGCGGCCGCGAGCTCCGGCCCGGGCGAACCCGCACATCGGATTCGTCGTAGCCTGCGGCGGAGCGGCCGCGGCGGCTCAGCGCACCGCTCCCTGATCGGCGGGCGCGGAATCGAGCATTCGCTCCCACAGTTCGACGAAATTGGGCAGTGTTTTGGCGGTGGTGCCGATGTCTTCGATCTCGACCTGGGGCACGGCGAGACCGAGGATCGCCCCGGCGGTCGCCATCCGATGGTCGGCGTAGGAATGCCAGCGGCCGCCGTGCAACTGCGCGGGATTGATCTCTAGCCCGTCCTCGGTTTCGGCGACCTCGCCGCCGAGGCGATTGATCTCGGTGGACAATGCGGCGAGCCGATCGGTTTCGTGCCCGCGCAGATGCGCGATACCGCGCAGCCGGGACGGGGAATCGGCCAGCGCGGCCAGCGCGGCGACAGTGGGTGTGAGCTCGCCCACATCGTGCAGGTCGATATCGATACCGGCCAGCCGGTCGGGACCGGCCACGGTGAGGGTTCCGTCGAAGAAACGCGCTTCCGCGCCCATCCGCACCAGGATTTCGCGGATCACATCACCGGGTTGGGTGGTCAGCCGGGGCCAATGCGGGATGGACACCTCGCCGCCGGTGACGGCGGCCGCGGCCAGGAACGGGGTGGCATTGGACAGGTCCGGTTCCACCGCCCAGTCCACGGCGCGAATCGGGCCGGGAGCCACCTTCCAGGTCTGCGCTTGCCGCACATCGGTCGGCGCCTCGACCTCGACCTCGGCGCGGCGCAGCATCTCCACTGTCATCTCGATATGCGGCATAGACGGCAGCGGATTCCCGCTGTGGTGGACTACCATGCCGTCGTCGAATCGGGCCGCGGACAACAGCAGACCCGAGACGAACTGCGACGACCCCGACGCGTCGATGGTGATATCGCCACCGCGCAGCGCGCCCGTGCCGTGCACGACGAAAGGTAATGCGTCGCCGTCGATCCGGGCGCCGAGACCACGCAACGCGTCGAGAATGGTGCGCAACGGGCGGACCCTGGCCTGAATATCGCCGTCGAAGGCGACATCACCGGAGGCCAGGGCGGCGACCGAGGGCAGGAACCGCATCACGGTACCGGCCAGCCCGCAATCGACCGCGCCGCCGGTGAGCGGGGCGGGGGTCACGGCGAGAGTGTCGGCGTCGCCGATGATCTGAACACCGAGTGCACGCAGCGCCGCGATCATCAGGTTGGTGTCTCGGCTGCGCAGCGCGCCGGTGATCGTCGACGGCCCGTCGGCGAGCGCGGACAGGACCAGCGCTCTGTTGGTGATCGACTTGGATCCGGGCAGGGTCACGGTCGCGTGCACAGGGACATCGACATGGGGCGCTGGCCAGAAACTCACTCGACCATCTTCTCTCATGGCAGAACCGGCCATGCCACGGGTGCTCGGTAACGCTGTCCCGAGCACCCGGGAACGGCGGTCACTTGTTGCGGCCGTGCAGCACCGGCACCAGGCGGCGCAGCAGCTTCATGGTCGATTCGGTGCGGCGGTAGCTCATCAGCGCCATACCGGGGATCGCGAAGTTCTGTACGGCGATCGCGTGCGGGCGAACGAACTCGCGCAGCCCCTGTTCACCGTGGATACGGCCGATACCGGAATCGTTGCTGCCACCGAACGGCAGGCCGGGGATCGCGGCGAAACCGAGCACCGAGTTCACCGAGGTCGCGCCGACCCGCAGGCGGCGGGCGATCTCCAAACCCTGCTTACGGGAGTAGACCGCCGAGGCCAGGCCGTAGGTGGAGTTGTTGGCCAGCTCGATCGCCTCGTCGATGCTGTCGACGGTACGAACGGTGATGGTCGGACCGAAGGTTTCCTCTTGCACAGCGGCCGAGCTCTCGTCGGTGTCGACCAGGATGACCGGCTCGATGAAGGGAGCCTTGACCGAATCCAGGCCGCCGAGCACGGCCTCGCCGCCGTTTTTCAGCGCGTCCTCGATATGGCGGCGCACGATATCGACCTGGCTGGGCATGGTCATCGGGCCGTAGGCGGCGTCCTTGCCCGAACCCGGCTGCACGTTCTCCAGGATGCGGCGTAGTTCGGCGACGAATTCGTCCTTCACCGACCGGTGCACGTACACCCGCTCGACCCCGGCGCAGGTCTGGCCGCTGTTGGAGGTGCCGCCCCAGGCGACCGCGTCGGCGGCGGCTTTGATGTCGGCGTCGGCGGCGATGACCACCGCGTCTTTACCGCCGCATTCGAGCAGCACCGGGGTGAGGTTCTGCGCGGCGGCCGCCATGATCTTCTTGCCGGTTCCCGGTGAACCGGTGAACGCGACCTTGTCGACCCCCGCCTGTACCAGTGCCGCGCCGGTCGCGCCGTAGCCGTTGACGGCGAGGAACACCCCTTCCGGCAGCTGTGGGTTGGCCTTACGGAACGCTTCGGTGAGGAAGTTGCCGATGCCGGTGGAGAATTCACTGGGCTTGAACACGACGGTATTGCCCGCGGCCAGCGCGTAGGCGATGGAGCCGTTCGGGGTGTACACCGGGTAGTTCCAGGGGCCGATAACGCCGATGACGCCCAGCGGGCGCTGTTCGAGTCGTGCGGTGAAGTTCGACATCAGCGGGCCGGGGAAGATCTTTTTCGGCGCCAGCACCTTCTTGGCGTGTTTGGCCGCCCATGCGATGTGTTCGAGGGCGAGCATCAGTTCCAGAAATGCGTCGTCGAGCGGTTTGCCGTTCTCGGCGTGGATGAGTTCGGTGAATTCGTCGGCTCGAGCGACCAGCTGGCTCGACCAGCGCAGCAGCGCCTTGCGGCGGCCGTCGAAACCTAGTTCTTCCCAGGTCGGGGCGGCGGCGCGAGCCTTGGCCACGGCGGCGCGCACCGCGTCTTCGTCAGCGATCGGGTAGGTGGCCAGCGTCGCGCCGGTGGCGGGGTCGACCGAGGTCAGCACCGAGGTCTTATCGCTGGCGGTATCGGTGGTTGTCACTTGGTCTCCTTTGGGCGGAAGCAGTTCGATGCGCGCGCGAACGGGTGTGACCCACCACCCATCCCCGTGTGTTGAGAGGATGGTATGACATGGTTCTCACCACGTCACCCCCTACTCGATCCATTCTCCTCGGATCTGTCGGTGTTCGGTGGGAGTATCGGCAATATGTGCGGACGCTATGCGACGACGACGAACCCGGGCCGCCTCACGGCCGAACTGGACGCGATCGACGAAACCGGCACACGCCCCGGTGCAGGCGGCAGCTACGCCGCGAATTACAACGTCGCTCCCACCACCCAGATCCTCACCGTGGTCGAACGCCATGACCACGACCACCCCGACGACGACACCCGCCGCCGTATCCGGCGCATGCGGTGGGGCCTGATCCCGCACTGGGCGAAGGCCGCCGAACCTGGCGTGCCGGTCACCGGGAAACCGCTGTTCAACGCCCGCGCCGAGAAGGCGGCGACCACCCCGTCGTTCCGGGACGCGGTGAAATACCGCCGCTGCCTGATCCCGATGGACGGCTGGTACGAGTGGCTCGTCGAACCCGACCCGTCGGGCCCCGGCAAGGGTGCGAAACCGAAGGTCGTCAAGTACCCGTACTTCATGTCCTACGCCGATGGCTCTCAGCTCTACATGGCCGGTCTGTGGTCGGTGTGGCGCGACCGCACCCAGCCCGACACCGAACCTCTGCTGTCGTGCACAGTCCTGACCACCGACGCCGTCGGTGACCTCACCCGCATCCACGACCGGATGCCGCTGCCGATGCCGGAACAACATTGGGAGGCCTGGCTCGACCCCGACCACCCCGCGCCCGCGGCACTCCTGGAGCCGCCGAGTGAGGAATTGGTGGCGGGGATCAGCGTGCGGCCGGTGTCGAGGCTGGTGAACAGTGTGCGTAACAACGGACCCGAACTACTGAACCCGGCCGAGGGGCAGGCGCAGCAGACAACCCTCCTGTGAGCGGAGGAGTGCACTACCTCGCCCGGTAGGTTGCGTCACAGAGGCCGGGTGAGCGAGCGGGTCGGCTCGGGGTGTCCGAGCCGCGCCCACCCATAATCAGAGCGGGCATTCGACTATCGGAGTCGCGATATGAAGCCCGCATTTGATGATGTCGGCGGAGAAGTCTATGACTCCGACGATGACACCGGCTCCCGCCTCCTCGGCGCGGTCGAGGAACTCGTGCCGTTCGCGTGACCGACTGTCGTCGGAAAAGTTGTCACGGTCACGTAGCCGGTTGTTGTCGAGGAACTCGTCGCGGTCACGCAGCCGGTTGTCTTCGCGGTCACGCGGCCGGTTGTTTTCGCGGTCACGCGGCTGGCGGTTGTCCGTGTTGTCTTGGAACGGGTATTCGGGTTCGATCTCGGTACCACGCGGTACGGGCTCCGCGACCGCGGACGGGGTCGACAACGTGGCCGGGACGAGAGTGCAGACCGCGGTGGTGGACAGGGCTACGAACACGGTGCGCAGAAGTCGGCGCGGGAACATTCGCATCACATCCTCGGTCGATGGACAGGAGATCCGACCGCCCAAGTAACGCACATCAAGCCGGGGGAATGCGGTATACCCGCCGATCGAGCAGCTGATTGTCAGACGGCAATCGATGCGGTGACAGCAGCGGTCAACCGGATCAGATCAGCAGGGGCGAGTTCGATTTCCATCCCGCGCCGACCGGCGCTACACAGCATCCGGTCCCATTCCAGCGCGGAGGCGTCCAGTACGGTCGGCAGCTGTTTGCGCTGCCCCAGCGGGGAAATGCCGCCGAGCACGTACCCCGTGCTGCGTTCGGCCTTGACCCGATCGGCCATGGCCGCCTTCGGGACGCCCAGCGCGGCCGCGGCCGCCTTCAACGACAGGCTGTGCGGCACCGGAAGCACCGCGACCGCCAGGCTGCCGGTGGACAGCTCCAGTACCAGCGTTTTGAAGATCTGCGCGGCGTCGACACCCAGACGTGCGACCAGCGCGTCGACGGCCTCGGTGCCGTAGGAGTCCGAACGCGGATCGTGTTCGTAGGTGTGGACCTGATGATCAGCCCCTGCGCGGATCAGCGCGCGGATCGCCGGTGTCGAGCCTCCTGCCATGACGATGAGCTTAGAACCGGCCGCCAGGGGCGCTGACGTGGTTTTTGCGGAGAAAATGGGAACAGACCGAGGTGTGCACATGTTGCATGCGGTGAGAAAGCGCAGGGCGGACCTGGAGATCGCCGCGCATATTCCCCGAAAGACGTGAAGGAGAGGTCGGTGCCCGTTCTGCTACAGGAACGTCCGGTGTGGACCGAGTTGTCACCGACACGCACTCGGTTCTCCGATGTTGTGGTGTTGCCGGTAGATTTGGCTGTTGAGCCGATCGAAGGGACACGTGTGACGAGCGACGAGGACTCGGTGAACGGCGAAGCCGGTGCCGCGAACGCGCAGCGCACCGTCGATGACACCGAGCTGGCGCAGCGGTTCGAGCGGGACGCGCTACCCCTGCTGGACCAGCTCTACGGCGCCGCGCTGCGGATGACCAGGAACCCGGCCGACGCCGAGGATCTGGTGCAGGAGACCTACGCCAAGGCATATCAGGGGTTCAAGTCCTTCAAAGAGGGCACCAACCTGCGGGCCTGGATGTATCGCATCCTCACCAACACCTACATCAACTCCTACCGCAAAAAGCAGCGTCAGCCCGCGCAATACCCCACCGACGAGATCACCGACTGGCAGCTGGCGGCCACCGCTGAACACACCTCGACCGGGTTGCGTTCGGCGGAGGTGGAGGCGCTGGACGCGCTGCCCGACGACGACATCAAAGCCGCCCTGCAGGAACTTCCCGAGGAGTTCCGGATGGCCGTCTACTACGCCGATGTGGAAGGTTTCCCGTACAAGGAAATCGCCGACATCATGGGCACTCCTATCGGTACGGTGATGTCCCGGCTGCATCGCGGTCGCAAACAATTGAAGGGTTTGCTCGCCGACGTGGCGCGCGAACGTGGTTTCAACCGCACCGGGGCTGCCTCCGAGCAGTCCGCATCCGCGGGCTCTGTGCGCCAGGAGGTCAAGCAGTGAGCACCGAGCGCGATCCCGATATGGAGCTCGACTGCACTGCGGTGCTCGCCGATGTGTGGCTGATGCTCGACGGCGAATGCGATGAGGCGACGCGGGCGCGGCTGCAACACCATATGGACCATTGCGCGCCCTGCATCGAGGCCTACGGCATCGAAGAGAAGATCAAAAGCCTGCTGCACCGCAAATGCGGCGGCGACCGGGCGCCCGACTCACTGCGCGAACGGCTGACCGTGGAGTTCCACCGGTCGATCACGATCGAGCACCAGAGCACCTTCACCGAATCCGCGGAGTCTGTGGAGTCTTCGGAGTCCTGACGCTTGCCTCGGGGCCCAGAAACAAACTGAGCGGCACGTCCTTCCGAAGGGAGGGCGTGCCGCTCGTTCGTATGCGAGGCGACGGCTCAGGAATTGGGCCGCTTGCCGTGGTTGGCGGCGCTGTTCTTGCGGCTGCGCTTCTTACGTCCACGCTTACCCATGGGTAGTCTCCCTCCTGCGGATCATCCCCGCAGCGCGGGGAGCACAATCTGACTGACGGCCATTGTTTCATGTGTGGTTGGCTGTACTTTCAGCGGATGGCGCCGCAGCAGCGGCGATGCTCGAGGACCTAGCGAACGGGGTGTTATGGCGGAGGAAGTGCGCGCGGAGATGGTGTCGACCGTGCTGACGGTCGAGGTGAAGGTGGGAGAAAAAGTTGAACTCGACCAGACCCTGGTGTTGCTCGAATCGATGAAGATGGAGATTCCGGTGATCGCTGAGGTCGGCGGTGAAGTCACCTCCATCGCTGTGTCTCCGGGCCAGGTGCTGCAGCAGGGCGATCTGATCGCTGTCATTTCCTGAGCGCGGCCCCGCGATAGACGAAGCGACAGTAGATGGCGACGCTCAGCGAGCTACTGGCCGAACACACCGATCTGCCCGGCATCGCAGTGGACCACCTGCAGCGGGTGGTGGGTGACTGGCAGTTGCTTTCCGATCTGTCCTTCGCCGACCTGCTGCTGTGGGTTGGTGCGGGACCGGTCAGCGATGGCGCCGATATCGTGTGCGTCGCGCAGTGCCGCCCCACCACCGCGGCCACCGTGCATCTGGAGGATCTGGTCGGCACCCAGGCGTTGCGGTCCGAGCATCCGCAGGTATTCGATGCGCTGACCACCGGTCAGATCGTGCGCACCGACGCCGAAAGCGAAGCCAAGGGCGTATACCACCCGCACCCGGTGCATGCCATCCGAGAAGCGATCCCGGTGCGCTGCGGCGACGATGTGATCGCGGTGCTCAGCCGGGACACAGACCGGCAGCGTTCCCGCGTGCGCAGCAGCCTGGAAATCGCGTATGTGGCCTGCGCCGACGACCTGTGTCAGATGATCGCCGACGGCACCTTCCCCACCACGGAGGACCGGGCGGCAACCCATTCCAGCCCGCGCGCCGGTGACGGTTTCATCAGACTCGACACCGCAGGCATCGTCACCTATGCCAGCCCCAACGCGCTATCGGCCTACCACCGGATGGGGTTGCAGAGCGACCTGGCAGGCCAAGATCTGGCCATCACCACCCGCTCCCTGATCACCGATCCGTTCGACGCACAGGAAGTGGTCGGCGATATCCAGGCCGCCCTCGCCGGGCGCACCGGCCGCCGGATGGAAGTCGAGGCCCGCGGCGCCACCGTGCTGCTGCGCACTCTGGTCCTGCGCCCGCACGGCGAACTGGCGGGCGCGGCGGTCCTGGTCCGCGATGTCACCGAAGTCAAACGCCGCGACCGCGCCCTGCTGAGCAAGGACGCCACCATCCGGGAAATCCACCATCGGGTGAAGAACAACCTGCAAACCGTCGCCGCGCTGCTGCGCCTGCAGGCCAGGCGCACCGAGAACGAGGAGGCCAGGGTCGCGCTCACCGAATCGGTGCGCCGGGTGACCTCCATCGCCTCGGTCCACGAAATGCTGTCGATGTCGGTCGACGAAGAGGTCGACCTCGACGAAGTCGTCGACCGTCTGCTGCC
This sequence comes from Nocardia donostiensis, assembly GCF_002081715.1. Lineage (GTDB taxonomy): Bacteria > Actinomycetota > Actinomycetes > Mycobacteriales > Mycobacteriaceae > Nocardia > Nocardia donostiensis. The sequence goes on from NZ_MUKP01000012.1 coordinate 47,916, forward strand.
CATCATGGCGGATGTGGCCACCGTCCACACCGCCCGCATCAAGGTTCGCCGCGCGGGCTCTCTCGGAGTCTTCTCCGCCGAACGCGCAACGCCGCTGGTGATGGTCTTGACCGAACTGGTCCAAAACGCCATCGAACACGCCTTCGACGCAGGTCAGAACGGTACGGTCACCATCCGTTCGGAACGTTCGGCCCGCTGGCTCGATGTGATCATCAGCGACGACGGCCGCGGCCTACCTGCCGATTTCAGCCTGGAAACCTCCGACAGTCTCGGCCTGCAAATCGTCCGCACCCTGGTCACCGCCGAGTTGGGCGGCTCCATCGGCCTGCACCCCGGGGCTGATGTAGGCACCGACGCGGTCCTCCGGGTCCCGCTGGGCCGCCGCTCCGCACGGTGACCCGAGATCAGTATGGAGGACGTCGAGGTAGATGGTCGATCCCGGAATCCGGGGGGCCGGCTATGCGGTTCGCTATCGCGACCGTCCGGACTGCTGATCTTCGAACGCATCGGTATGCCTGAAGCCGGTACTCAGATCCCGCAGGCGATGTCCACCCAGGTGAGGCTCCGGCGCGTGCGGTCCTACGAGAGGCCACCGAGGAAACCGGGCTCCGCGGGGTCAGCGTGTCCCAGCCGGTCGCCAGCAACCAAGACAAGTGGCTGAGCCATACCGACCCCGTTGGAGAACCGGCCTCGGCCATACCCGCTGATCAGCACTTACTCAGCCCGCCCGGGTTTGCGGCCCAGCTCACGTTTCAGCTCTCGCAGCGCACACACGGGAGCCTCCCGAGCCACAAAGGGGCCGCAAACCCGCTCCGCCGGAGGGGGGCAAAAAAATACAGCCCGGCACCTTGGTGGTGCCGGGCGTCACTGGCGTTACCGGGCTGATGGCCCGGTAACGCCTGGTCCGCTACTTACACGACGGTGCGAGTGCGGGTACGCGCGTTGCGGCGCTTCAGGGCGCGTCGCTCGTCCTCGCTCATTCCGCCCCATACGCCGGCATCCTGTCCGGACTTCAGTGCCCAGGAGAGGCAATCGGCGGTTACGGGGCAGCGAGCGCAGACCAGCTTGGCATCGGCAATCTGCGCGAGCGCAGGACCACTGTTGCCCACCGGGAAAAACAGCTCGGGGTCCTCGTCGCGACAGATGGCCTTGTGGCGCCAGTCCATTCCTCTGCTCCTTTGCTGGGCGCCATGAGGCGCCGGTGGTTGGTGGGTCGTTCACTTGTGCGAAGAGAAGATTTCCGCACGGTTGCTTGTGAATGCTTTCACGAACACCGTAGATGTCAATAGGTATCCGGTGCACCGTGGGCAAGCTCACGCTCTGACGGTCCCCGCAGTGGGAACCTGCCCGGTCCTTTCTACCCGCTTCGACCGGTTTCTGCAGCACAACCGGCCTGTTTTCAGCGAGGTTTCCTGATTCAGGCCGGGTTCGGGGCGACAACACCGAGCACGTCGGGGACCGCGGTGAAATCCACCACGTGGCGTTTGCCGATGAAGTCGCCATCGATTTGCAGGCCGATAGGTTCTTCGGTCTCGATTCGCACCGAGGACACATCGTCGATACGGAATAAATTGCGCGACTTGGGATCTGCGTTGGGCCGCAGGAGTTGGGTGGCCAGCGCCAGTGTGGGCAACACCGCCATGGAGCGAACGGCGAACACACCGAGCCCGGTTTCGAAGCTGGTCCCGGGATTGGTGCGCACCGGAGCGTTGTTCAGATAAGTCCACGGGTTGGTATTGGTGACGAATGCGAAATGCACTCCCGGCACGGGTTCGTGTCCGGGCACGTGCAGCGTCACCTCTGGTTTCGCGCGTTTGGCGCGAAAGAACTGGCGCACCGTGGTCCGCAGGTAGCGGGCGGGGGTCGCAGCGTGCCCGTCGGCACGGCTCGAGTCGATCGATTCACAGACATCGGCGTCCAAGCCGACGCCCGCGCTGAAGCAGAACCAGCGGTCGTCGGCGATACCGAGCCCGATACGGCGGTCGGCTTGCGCCCCGTGCGGGCCGTTGTCGAGCGACAGCAGATGGATGAGCTGGTTGGTGGCTGCCACCGGATCGGGTTTCAGGCCGAGTGCCCGCGCGAACACATTCGCAGAACCGCCCGGGATCACACCGAGCCGCGGCCGCCACGCCTGCCCGTCGTCGACCTGCGGCAGCGGCAGGAATCCGTTGATGGTCTCGTTGACGGTGCCGTCGCCTCCGTGTACGACGATCAGGTCCATCCGGTTGGTGGCAGCCCACTGCGCCAGTTCAGCGGCGTGACCGCGGTGCTGGGTGTGCGCGACCGTCAACTGTGTCCGGCTCTCCAGCGCGTGCGCCAACAGATCCCTGGTCGACGCCGTGGTGGAGGTCGCATTCGGGTTCACGATCAACAACGTCCGCACCCAGCAACCCTATCGACCGACCAGGAAGTGACCGAGGGCGTACCTCCGCCTTCGCTCGGCCGTGCGCATTGAGGTGTACCTCTCGCGTATGCGCTGCTGTGTGCGGTTTGCCGATCTGTCGCCTTCGGTGCGGGTGTGCGGCGGGTGTACTTTTTGCGCTTGCTCTCGGTTGTGCGCGTTGGTGCGTACCTTCGCCTTCGCTGCGGCTGTGCGCGGGCTGCGGGCGAGCCTTGCTCGACCGGGCCATTTAGGCTGGGCTGGTGGCTGAGCAAGATGACGTCGATAGGGTGCCCGGGACTGTGCGGGGAGCTGGCGGCCTGGTGACGTTGGAGGGGGCCGTCGCCGTGATTGTGGCGGTCGTGCTGGTTGTGCGTGGTCTGCTCGGGCACGATCAGACCGCTGTGAGCGGGTACGGCACCGCGGCGTGGTTCTGTGTGCTCGGTGGTGGGGTGCTCGCGGCTGGTATCGCCCTGCTGCTCGGGCATCGGTGGGGGCGCGCTATCGGGGTCCTCGCCAACCTGCTGCTGCTGCCGGTGGTGTGGTCGCTGTTGACCGACTCGCATCAGCCGCTGCTCGGCACGGTGCTCGGTGTGGTGGTGGTGAGCGCGCTTGTGCTGCTGTTCAGCCCGCCGACCAGCCGGTGGATGGCGCGGGAGTACGGGCTCACGCAGGAGTGAACAGCCCGGCGTGGCACGCCTCTGGAGCGTCGTGCCCGCTGCGGTCAGCCGTTCCCGGGAGCGAGCTCGCCGGAGATCCGGGGATTCGCGTCCGGTTCTGTGCGGTCGTTCGTGGTGCCCGTTTCGGCCAAGCGGGTGAGTGCCTTGCCGGCGAGGCGGTAGCCGACCCATTCGTCCTGGACGGCGGCGCCGAGTGATTCGTAGAAGCCGATCGACGGGGTGTTCCAGGTGAGCACCGACCAGCTCACCCGCGTGTAGCCGCTTGTGACCGCCTCCTGCGCAAGGGCCGCGATCAGCGCTGCGCCGAGCCCGGTGCCGCGCGCTCGTGGCGTGACGTAGAGGTCTTCCAGGTAGATGCCGTGTACGCCGTCCCAGGTGGAGAAGTTCAGGAACCAGATGGCGCAGCCGACGACCTCGTCGTCGAGGGTGGCCACGTGTGCGTATACCGCGGGGGCAGGACCGAACAGCGCGGTGTGCAACTGTTCGGCGGTGAGGGTGCAAGCGTGTCTGGCCTTTTCGTATTCGGCCAGGTCGTAGACCAGCTCAACCAGCGCGGGAATATCGGCCGGGGTGGCGCGGCGGACGGCAGTGTGACCGGCGGGACTCACTGTGCTGCTCCCTGTCTCGACACGTGGTGGCGCTCGCCGGGTGAGGTCTCGGTTGCCGGCCGTACCGATCCGCTGTACCCGGCGGATAGCCGCCTGGTTGGTCGCCTCGAGGTGCGATGTGGGCGGATCGAGCTGCGGGCCGTGCGGTGCCGGCGCGGAGCGGGGGCAGGTGACACTGCGCTGCTCACTGGCTGGGGTCGTGCAGGTTGTGGGCGCGGATGGTGCGGTCGTCGTGTTCGTAGCCGAGGACGCTCACTGCGGCGGGGGACATGGCGAAGCGCCTGCCTTCCCGGATATCGAATCCTGCCCAGCGGGCGATCAGCGCGCGGGAGAAGTGGCCGTGGCCGACCAGGACGATATCGCGGCCGGGGAGCACCGCCCTGGCCGATGACAGCACCCGGTCGGCGCGGGCACGCACCTGGTCGGCGGATTCACCGCCGGGCACGGCGCCGGTCCAGATGGTCCAACCGGGCTCGGTTTCCCGGATTTCCGCGGTGGTGCGGCCCTCGTAGTCGCCGTAATCCCATTCGGCCAGATCGGCGTCGACGACGGGTTCGGGAAGCCCCGCCAGGGCGGCGGTGCGGGTGGCGCGCTGGCGGGGGCTGCTGCGCACCACGGGGTCGCGCAACCGCAACCCGGCCAGCAGGGCGGCCGCGGCGCGGGCCTGCCGCTCACCGCGTTCGGTAAGCGGCAGATCGGTGCGTCCGGTGTGTCGATGCTGGGTGGACCAGGTGGTTTCACCGTGGCGCAACAGCACCACCCGAGCGTCGTCGAGAGCGGACATGGCTTCCATCATGCCTGTCCCGCCCGAGGGGACACCTATCAGTCGGCTCGGTCGGTGCCGAGGGTCAGCACCACCAGGGGCATCGGCCGTTCGGTTTTGGACTGGAAATCGGCGAGCAACGGGTTGTTGTGCAGCACCCAGCTGGCGAACTCGTCGTATTCGGCTCCAGTGAGGACCTTCGCGGTTGCTCGGTAGATCCGATCGCCGAGTTCCACGATCACCGCGGGATCGGCTTTGACGTTGTGATACCACGCAGGATAGCGGCCTTCGAGGAACGAGCTGACGTACAGGACCTCATCGCGGTACAGTGCCCCCAGCGGCACGATATGCCGCTTCCCGCTCTTGGCTCCGGTGGTGGTGAGCAACAACAGGTTCCCGCCCTCGTAGGCCCCGCTGACCCGCCCGCCGTTCGCCCGGAACTCCCGGATCACGTCCTCGTTCCAGTCGGCGATGTTGTCCTCGGCGACCTGGTTCCACGGTGCGTCGGGGTCGTCGTAATCGGTGATCTCCCGCGGGGCTGTGCTGGTTGGGCTGATCGGGCTGTTCGGTTGGTTGCTCATGGGACCGGATTGTGCCCCAGGGCTCCGACAAGAACCGGTGTTTCGCAGCTGCGAAGAAATTTGCAAGATAACACAATTCGGATCTGCTGTGTGTTCGGCGAAAGCTATCCGAGAGCTACTGGATCCTGGAGCGGTCAGCAGTCGACGAGGACTGCCCCGTGTCCGGCCCCGGCCGCACCCATGGGTAGTAATGGGCGTGCACGGCCGCGTCCGAGAGGGAAGTGGGAGGCTGGGAAACAGCGCCGGGAGCGTTGCCCTGCGCAGCGGTAGCCGGGGAGGAACCGGGTTCGTGGCAGACCTGAGCTCAGCCGAGGGCGAACAGCTCGCTACTGCGCTGTTCCAGCACCGTTTCGCCCAGCACGGCCAGTGAGATCGGGGCACCGTCGTATCCGGGACGGTGCACCGGGATACGAGTGAGTTCCGCGCCGGTAGCGGGGTCGAGCGCGGCGATCGCGTCTGCGACGGGGACGAGCAGACGGCCTGCCATCAGTGCGGGTGTGCCGAGCGCGTCCGGGGCGGTCCACATCGGGTCGAAGGTGCTCGCATGCAACGCGATCACGCTGTTGCCGGTGAAGACCAGGAACGCCGAGCCGATGCGGACCGCTTCGGAGGTATCGGCCAGCGGGGCCGAAAGTTCGTGCACCACGGTGGGATTGCCTGAGGCGTCGAAAACCGTCAGGCGCGGCGCGCTCGGCTCCGTCCCGGTGGTCCCCGGCTGGTAGAGCACGATCCGGTTGTCGTTCACCGCGAGCACCCGCGAGCCAGGGGCGGCAGCGGCGGGGCCGGTGAGCACATGCGAGCCGTATTCCTCGGGGACGGTGTTGTCCTTGGGGGCGGGGTCGAGCACCGTCAGCCGGTTGGCGGGTTCGCCGGGGCAGTGTTCCAGCACTGCAAGCCGGGACGGGCTCGATTTCGCCGACAGTAGTGAACAGCCGTGGCGGGGCTGGGTTTTCACGTTCACCTTGGCGTCCACGTAGCCGTATTCGAGGGTGCGCACCAGGTCGGAGCGCCACATCTCCAGACGGCGCGGTCCCTGGGCGAGCAGATAGGTGCCGTCGGCGGAAAGCTCGATCGAGGAATCCATATAGCTGCTGCGTGCGGTGCGGCGCCCGCCGTCGGCGCCCGACAGCATGGTGGTCTGGCTACAGCCGCGCTGATCCCGGTACACCGCGATCACCATGCCGAACTGTGCTTCGACACCGCACAGCGGTAGATCGCGCCGATACCGCCACAACTGCTCCCCGGTGCGGGGATCATGCCCGGCGACGGTGCCGTCGTCGCCGGTGATCACCGCACCGTCGGAGGTCAAGGCCCGAGAGGTGGCGTCGCTGGGGGCGTGCCATAGTTCGCGCAACTCGGTGGGCAGCCGGTCTGCGGCAGGCAGCGGCTGCGCGGGTTCGGCCGCGGTCACCGATTCCGTACCGTTGGCCCCGCCGAACGCCCAGATCACCGCGAACGCGATCGCCACCACTACGGCGATCGCGACTGCGGTGATGACGTCGGCGCTGCTCCGCCGCTCGGGTGCGAGCACGATTTCGAGCGTAACGGATACGCGGCCTACGCCGACGCGGTGGCGTCGTTCGTCGAATCGGCTACCGAACCGCTCGCGGAGCCGTTGGATGCCTGCACCGCGGCGTCGTTCCCCGTCGCAGCGTCGGGGGTGGCGTCCGTGGCGGCCGGCTTGCGGCGTCGGCGACGGCGCCGTGCGGGCTTGTCGGTGCCCGCCGGGACATCGGTGGTGTCGATACCCGCGTCGTCGGTCTCGGGCGCCGAATCGGCGTCGGCACTGGTTTCCGCCGTGGTGGTCGTGTTGTCGCCGGTGTCGGACCTGCGCCTGCGCCGCCTGCGCCGCGCCGGGCGTTCATTCGTGTCCGCGGCGTCCGTGCCGCTCCCGGTGTCGGGCCGGGTTTCGCTGCCGTCGGCTGCCGTCTCCGGCTGCGGCACGGTGGTGTCTTGTTCGATCGGTTTACCGCCGCGAGTGCGCCTGCGGGTGCGGGTGCGCGGGGTGCGGGCGGGGCGTTCCACTACCACCGCGTCGTCGTCGCGCTCGCGTGCGGGTTTGCGGATGGCGCCGGAGACGCCCTCCGGGATCCCCAGATCCGAATACAGATGCGGGGACCGTGAATACGTTTCGACGGGGTCGGGAATACCGAGGCCGAGTGCGGCATCTATGGCTGCCCATCGGTTGAGTTCGTCCCAATCGATCAGCGTGACCGCGACACCGGTACGGCCCGCGCGACCGGTGCGGCCGATGCGGTGCACATAGGTTTTCTCATCCTCGGGGCATTGATAGTTGATGACGTGCGTGACGTCGTCGATATCGATTCCGCGGGCGGCGACATCGGTCGCCACCAGCACGTCGATGGTGCCTTTCCGAAATTTCGACAGCGCTTTCTCCCGGGCGATCTGTCCGAGGTCGCCGTGTACGGCGCCGACGGCGAAACCGCGCTCGGACAACTCGTCGGCGACTTTCTGCGCGGTCCGTTTGGTGCGGGTGAAGATCATGGTGGCGCCGCGGCTCTCGGCCTGCAGCACCCGCGCGATCAATTCGCCCTTGTCCAGGGCGTGGGCGCGGTAGACGAACTGGGTGGTGCGGTCGTGCACGGCCGAATCGGAAGGTTCTTCGGCGCGGATATGTGTGGGGCGGTTCAGGAAGGTGCGTGCCAGCGTGATGATCGGGCCGGGCATGGTAGCGGAGAACAGCATGGTCTGCCGTTTCTCCGGCACCATCCCTAAAATGCGCTCGATATCGGGCAGAAAACCCAGATCGAGCATTTCATCGGCCTCGTCCAGCACCAGCACGCCGACCTTGCCCAGAATCAGATGCTGCTGGTCGGCCAGGTCGAGCAGCCTGCCCGGCGTACCGACGACGACGTCGACTCCAGCGCGCAGCGCCTCGATCTGTGCCTCGTATGGGCGGCCACCGTAAATGGAGGTCACTTTCAGCCGGCCCTGCTGGTTGGTCAGGTATTTCGCCGCGTTCTCCAGGTCCTGGGTGACCTGCAGACACAGCTCCCGCGTCGGCACGATGACCAGCGCGCGCGGGGTGCCGTCCAGCGCGGCGGTGCCGGAGTCTGCGGCGGAAATCCGGTGCAGCAGCGGCACACCGAATCCGAAGGTCTTACCCATACCGGTGCGGGCCTGACCGATGAGGTCTTCCCCGCCGAGCGCCAAGGGCAGGGTGAGTTCTTGGATAGCGAAAGTACGTTCGATTCCGATCTCGCCGAGCGCGCGAACGATGTCGTTGCAAACCCCCAATTCGGCGAATGTCGGCGCTGCGTGGGTTGTGTCCAGTTCAGCTGTCAGCAGGGTGTCCGCCAGACCGGGTTCCTGATCGACTGTGATCTTGCTCAGTTTTCGTGCCTTTCCTCGTTATCGCGTCACACGCGCACGAGGCGTGGGGCGGACCGGTGGGTCCACATCGACCACGGATCCGCCCTGCGATACTCACCCGGGCCGCCTGCCGGATGTCAGCGGCACCCATCTGGTCGGGGGACTGCCTGGAAAGACATCGGCGCGGCGCATCGGTGACGCGGATCTGGTGCGCGCACATTTTCCGTTGGACTCGGGAAACCACGGCAAACCGCGGCGCCGCGATCGGCGACCTGCAGCCCGCCGGTTCGAAGCTTCGGCGATGCCCGGTGACCTCGATCGAGCGCAAAATTTCCGTTGTCCACAGTGATTGTAGCGTGATAATGTGCTCGGCTCGAAAATCCACGGCGGCAAATGCGTGGAGATTACTTCGTTTTCCTTGTGCTACCGGCCGGGCACTCCTGCGCGACAGGGCAATTCATTCGGCGTGGCGAATGCCTCGGCGTGACGAATACCGCAGCAACCGGAAAACCACACCACGCGGCCGCTCACCGAGGCTAGCTGTAACCAGGGGTACCGGGTGTGGGACATTCTTGTGGTGAGCATCGCAGACACCGTCACCCTTGCCGCGCGCAACGCCTGGGCGCTGACCTTCGGCCCCGGCGTGCAGGAGCCCGAGCCGACACCGGCGACCGTGCTGTGGGACGAACCGCACCGCCAACTCCGCCGCTTCGAACCGGTCGCCGCCGCCGCTGCGGGCGCGGTTCTGCTGGTGCCGCCGCTGGCCGCACCCGCCAGCTGTTTCGATCTGCGGCCCGAGCAGAGCCTGGCCCGATTCCTGCTGGACACCGGCCGCGCACCGTATGTGATCGACTACGGCGAGATCACCTTCGCCGACCGGCGGATGGGTTTCGAAGACTGGATCGACGACATCCTGCCCGAAGCGATACGGCGGGTCAGCGCTGATCGTGGCGGCGCACCGGTCGATCTGGTCGGCTGGTCGCTGGGCGGCACGATGTCGTTGCTGACCGCGGCCGCCGGCACGCATCTGCCGATCCGCTCCATCACCGCGATCGGCGCGCCGCTGGACTACGACAAGATGACCGGGATGCCGCAGCTGCGCGCGGTGGCCCGGCTCACCGGAGGTATCGCCACCTCCACCGCGATCCGCATCGCAGGGGGTGTGCCAGCCCCGCTGACCAGACTGGCCTACCGCGCTACCGCCTGGGACCGGGAATTGCGCAGGCCGTGGTTCGTGGCGAGCAATATCGCCCGCACCGAGGCCCTGGCGAAAATGGAGACCATCGACCGGTTCATGGCCGAGATGCCCGGTTACCCGGGCCGGTTGTACGGCCAGCTGTGGGGCAGGCTGATCCTGCACAACGATATCGGCCGCGGTGTGGTCCGGCTCGGCGAGCGCGATATCGCGCTCGCCGATGTCACCGCGCCGGTGCTGCTGGTGGGCGGCCCTGCCGATGTGATCACCCCCGCGGCCGCGGTGCAAGCCGGAACCAGGACGCTGACCGGGGCAGCATCGGTGCGTTACGAAACCGCCCCTGGTAGCCATCTCGGCATTCTGGCCGGGGCCACCGCACGAGAAAGCACCTGGACGTATCTGGACAAGTTCCTCGACGCGGCCGAGTGAACAACGCCGGGGCGCCGACCGGGTACTACGCTGGAATGCCATGGGAGCACAGTCCGCCACCGCGCCGGTTGTATCACCGTCCACGCAGGCCCAGCAGTTCGTCCCCGCAGACCACCCCGGTGTGACGGATCTGTTCGCGGTACTGGCCTACGGCGAGATATCCGCGTTCTACCGGCTGGCCGAGGAAGCCAAACTGTCCCCGACCGTCCGCGGCAAGGTCGCGGTGGCGAAGATGGCTGCGGCGGAGATGGCGCATTTCCAGCTGCTGGACCAGGCGCTCACCGCGCGCGGCGCCGACGTGTACACCGCGATGGCGCCGTTCGTGCGCGCCCTGGACGCCTACCACAACTCCACCGACCCGTCGACGTGGCTGGAATCGATGGTGAAGTTCCATGTCGGTGACGGGATCGCCGCCGATTTCTACCGGGAGATCGCCGGTGTGCTCAGCCCGGACGTCGCGGCCGTGGTGCGTGATGTGCTCGCCGAAACCGATCATTCGGAATTCGTCATCGAAGAGGTACGCAGCGCCGTCGCCGCCAGCCGCTCCGAACGCGACCGGCTCACCCTGTGGGGGCGCCGTCTACTCGGCGAGGCGATCACCCAGGCCCAGTACGTGATGGCCCAGCGCGACGAGCTCACCGAACTGGTGCTCACCGCGACCGGCGACCTCAACGGTATCGCCACCCTGTTCGACCGGATGCAGATGGCGCACGCCCAGCGGATGGCTGTGCTCGGCCTCTGATGGTCTGCGTCGACCGGCTCACCGTATCCGCCCGTGTGTTCGCTGAAAGCGGAGCCCACGCTTATCAGGCCGGGGGCAGGCTGCATTAGCCTGGGATCGACAGCACAGGACTCTAGGTTCGGAGGTTGGCCGTGGAGGTCAAGATCGGTATTTCGGATAGCCCGCGCGAACTCGTCATCTCCAGTTCGCAGACTCCGGACGAGGTCGAGAAGCTGGTATCCGCTGCGCTGGGCGGCGACGGCGGTGTCGTGGCGCTGACCGACGACAAGGGCCGCAAATTCCTGATCCAGGCCAATAAGGTCGCCTATGTCGAGATCGGCACCGCGACCGGCGGCCGGGTCGGTTTCGCCGCCGTCTGACGCCAACGAACAAAGCCCCCGGTATCGATGCATGCACCGATACCGGGGGCTTTCGCGTATGGCCAGGTTGGCCGACGGGCAGATCAGCCGACCGGGTGCAGCGGCACATGGGACAGACCGCCCCAGGCCAGCGCCACCGTGGTGTCGACCGCCTCGTCCTTGGGGATGGGGCGATCCGCCTCCAGCCAGTACCGTGCGGTGAACTGGCTGGCACCGACCAGCCCCACCGCCAGGATTCGGGCGCGGTAGGGGTCCAAACCGGAATCGTGGGCCACCAGATCGAAGACCGCGTCCACACAGGCCTCGGTGGCCTGCTCGACCCGGCGCTGCACCTGCGGCTCGTTGGTCAGATCGGATTCGAAGACCAGGCGGAAACCTTGCATCTCGTTGTCGACGAAATCGAAGTAGGCCTGCACGGCGGCGCGGACCCGCTGCTTGTTGTCGGTGGTGGAGCGCAGCGCTTGTCGCACGCTCTGCACCAGCATGTCGACATAGTTCTGCAGCACTGCCAGATACAGCTCGAGTTTGCTGGTGAAGTGCTGATAGAGCACCGGCTTGCTGACGCCGGCGCATTGCGATATCTCGTCCATCCCGGAGGCGTGGTAACCGCGAAGCACGAATACCTCACTGGCCGCAGTGAGCAACTGCTGGCGCCGTTCATCGCGCGGAAGCCGGGTACCGCGTTTGGGCGTGGTCATGGCCTCCGATGGCACTCTGCGGGACGTCATCCGGTCCACGAGGTCAGTCATTTCGGATCTCCCAGTCGATTCCCCGGCAAAGGGGTGTGTACCGGGTATCTCAAGCACGATACTCGGTCATCCCCTGTTTGCGGATCGGGGTTGCGGAAGCGGGCTTGCTCATCGAATGTATGCGCTTCGGGCACTTCGGCGCACGCGGCCTCGGACCTACTCGACGGGCCGGTACGGCGGGCGGAAGCACTGTGAGAGTCTGGTGCACGTGACCGACCGACCGGAACAGTCCTCCGGCGGCGGGCGTAGTGCTCTCCGCCCCCGAGACTTCGACATCTCCGGCTCCGTAGGGTCCGAACCACAGGAAGCGTCGGACCCCACCGGGGTCCGCTCCCATCAGCCGTTGCGTGCTCGCTGGGATCCGACCGCAGACGAGAGCCGTCCCCGCACCCAGCGATCCGACCGCGAGGTGAAGAAACAGAGCGCGCTCGGTCGCTTCGTCGCCACCTACGGTTGGCGCGCCTATGCGTTGCCGGTGCTGATCGCGATCACCGTTTTCGTGGTGGCGGACGCGGTGCGCCGCGGCCCGGATCCCGCCCCCGTTGCACAGGAACCCTCGATGGGCAGGCTCGGCCCGCCCCCGGCCAGCGCGGGCGTTATCGGTGCACCGCCGGGAGACGGGCGCTTTCCCGAGCACCTGCCCACCGGAGCGCTGCCAGAGGGCGGCGCCTTCACCGAATCCGCGGCGGGAACGTGGCGGGTGGTGCCGGGCGGTACCGAGCAGGTGGGGGCCGGTGAGCAGCGGGTGTTCAGCTACACGGTCGAGGTGGAGAACGGGCTGGACACTTCGGATTTCGGCGGTGACGAATCGGTCGCGCGCATGATCGACTCCACCCTGGCCAACCCGAAGAGCTGGGTCCGCGACCACAAATTCGCGTTCCGCCGGATCGACTCCGGCGAACCGGATTTTCGCATCTCGCTCACCTCTCGCGAGACCACCAGGAAGTACTGCGGGTTCGAGATCCCCATCGATTCCTCGTGCTACAACTCCGATCTGGCCAGGGTGGTGCTTTCGGAGGCACGCTGGGTGCGCGGCGCGCTGGCCTTCGAAGGCGACATCGGCTCCTACCGCCAGTACCTGATCAATCACGAGGTCGGTCACGCCATCGGCTACCACCAGCATCAGCCGTGCGAGAGCGAGGGTGGGTTGGCGCCGGTGATGATGCAGCAGACCTTCGGTACCGCCAACAACGACATCGCCGTGCTCGACCCGCACGGCGTGGTCCCGATGGACGGTAAGCACTGCCGGTTCAACCCGTGGCCGTATCCGCGCGGATGACCGGCGACGGGGAGCGTGGGGGTGGTTGCCCGACCCCGCCGCCGATACGCGACGATGGCCGGGAAGAACAGGCCGGTCGCCGGTGTTGTATCGGACAGAAGCGTCGCTGCGTTGCGCTCGCCGCACAGTGATCGGTCCATCGATACGAGGAGTTCTGGACGTGTCATCACCGAAGTCCCTGCCGCCACTGGTGGCCCCGGCCGCGGAGCTGACCAGGGATGAGGTCGCCCGCTACAGCCGTCATCTGATCATCCCGGACGTCGGGGTGGACGGGCAGAAACGGTTGAAGAACGCGAAGGTGCTGGTCATCGGCGCAGGCGGGCTCGGTTCGCCCGCGCTGCTCTACCTGGCCGCCGCCGGTGTGGGGACGCTGGGCATCATCGACTTCGACGAGGTCGACGCCTCGAATCTGCAACGGCAGGTCATCCACGGGGAATCCGATCTGGGCCGTCCCAAGGCCGAAAGCGCTCGTGATTCGGTTCTGGACATCAACTCCGGCGTCGAGGTGCGGCTGCACCAGTTCCGGCTGGACAACGACAACGCCGTCGAACTGTTCTCCGAATACGACCTGATCCTCGACGGCACCGACAACTTCGCCACCCGTTATCTGGTCAACGACGCCGCGATACTGGCGGGCAAACCGTACGTCTGGGGCTCGATCTTCCGGTTCGAGGGCCAGGTGTCGGTGTTCTGGGAGGATGCGCCGGACGGGCGTGGTATCAACTACCGCGACCTGTACCCGGAGGCCCCGCCGCCGGGAATGGTGCCGTCTTGCGCCGAGGGCGGTGTGCTCGGTGTGCTGTGCGCGTCCATCGGCTCGATCATGGTGACCGAGGCGATCAAGCTGATCACCGGTATCGGTGACCCGCTGCTGGGCAGGCTCATGGTGTACGACGCACTGGATATGAGCTATCGGACCATCAAGCTGCGCCGCGATCCGGAACGTCAGCCGGTCACCGAACTGATCGACTACGACGCGTTCTGCGGTGTGGTGTCGGAAGAGGGGCAGGCCGCGGCCGCCGGTTCCACCGTCACCGCGCGCGAGCTGAAGGACATGCTCGACTCCGGTGACCCGGTGGAGCTGATCGACGTGCGCGAACCGGTGGAATGGGACATCGTGCACATCGAGGGTGCGACGCTGATCCCGAAGGACCGCATCCTGTCCGGGGAGGCGCTGTCGGAGCTGCCGCAGAACCGCAAGATCGTGCTGCACTGCAAGACCGGTATCCGTTCCGCGGAGGCACTGGCCGCACTCAAACGCGCCGGGTTCGCCGATGCCACGCATCTGCAGGGCGGCGTGATTGCCTGGGCCAATCAGGTGGATCCATCGCTACCGGTGTACTGAACACGTCGCCGCGACCGAGCGGGGACCGGACGCGCTCGCCTCACCTGACACGGCGCGGCGTCCGGTTCGTCCGGGTTGCCGGGAGTACGGTACGGCCGTGACCACTGTGGAACCTCCCGAGCATGTGCGTGCCACGTTCGGTCTGCGCGAAGTCACCCCGGTTGCGATGGAAGACTGGGAGGGCGGCTGGCGCCTCGGCGATGTGGTGCTGAGCCCTGTCGCCGATCATGCCAGGGCGGCATGGTCGGCGAAGGTCAGGGAGAACCTGCGGGTCGACGGGCTGCGGGTGGCCCGTCCGGTCCGGGCCACCGACGGCCGCTACGTCGTCTCGGGTTGGCGTGCCGATACCTATCTGCCGGGTACTCCGGAGCCGCGGCACGACGAGGTTGTGTCGGTGTCGCTGCGGTTGCATACCGCCACCGTGGCGTTGGACCGGCCGCGGTTCCTGGCGCAGCCACCGGCCGTGACCTGGCTGGATGTGGATGTTTTCGCGGCCGCGGACCGGGCCGCATGGGAGGCGGTGCCGTTGCGCACACTGCGCGCGGGTGGCGCGGTGCCGTTGACTTCGCCCGACGGGCGGCACAGCCTGGAACTGATCGGTCAGCTGGCGACATTGCGCAAACCGGTGCGCTCACCCGCACAACTGGTGCACGGTGACCTGTTCGGCACGGTGTTGTTCGCCGGATTGGATACCCCGGGGCTGACCGATATCACTCCCTACTGGCGGCCCGCGGCGTGGGCAGCCGGGGTGATCGTGGTCGATGCGCTGTCGTGGGGCGGCGCCGACGACGGGTTGCTGGAACGGTGGGCGGATCTGCCGGAATGGCCGCAGATGTTGTTGCGGGCGGTGATGTTCCGGCTGGCGGTACATGCGCTGCACCCGCGCTCGACCGCGGAGGCGTTGCCCGGGCTGGCCCGGACCGCCGATATGGTGCGGCTGCTGCTCTGAGGCTGCGCGGTGTACACCTGGCGGTGTACACAACTATCCGACGTGGGGGTATTCGGCGATGAGCGCACCGAGTAAGCAGCGGGCTGCTGCGGCGGCGCGTTCGGGGTCGCCGTCGATGACGGCCTGCACCAGTTCGGCGTGTTCAGCGTCGTAGGCGTCGTCGTTTTTGCTGGTGCGGGAACGTATTCCTGCTTCGATCACCGGCAGCAGGGAGTCGTAGAACTCGAGATAGACCGCATTGTGGCTGGCGATCACAATGGCGCGGTGGAGTTCCACATCCGCCGCGATGGCGTCGGGATGGTCCTCGCTCCATGCGGTGTTGCGTATGTCGAGCAGGCGGAGCAGGTTCTGGATATCGGTGTCGTCGCGGCGGCGGGCAGCCAGGGTGGCGGCCGTGGTGTCGAGGGCCTGGCGTAGTTCCAGCACATCACGTTCCTGGGCGTCGGCGAAATATTTTGCCAGTGTGCCGCCGACTTCGGAGGTGGCGATGACGTAGGTGCCCGAGCCTTGGCGGCGTTCGAGCATTCCCGCGTGGACGAGGGCCTGCACCGCTTCGCGCAGGGTATTGCGGCCGGTGCCGGTGAGTTCGGTCAGTTCTGGCTCGGTCGGGATGCGGCTGCCGATGGGCCAGCGGCCGGAACGGATTTCGGCGCGCAGCTGTTCGGTGACCTGCGCGATGAGGCTGGTGCGTCGGACGGGTTGCACGGCAACAGAGTACCGCCGGTCACAATAGGTTGAGATTGGTCATAGGGTCATCCTACGATTTTCGGGTGACAGGGACCCTGACCGACACTTCGACGAGCCCGGACAGTATCGCGGCCGCGCACAAGCGCCCATTGCTCGAGGGCAGGCTGCTGGTATTCGCGGCCATCATCATGTCGGCGCTCACCCTGCGCGTCGCCGTCACCGCATTCAGCCCGCTGGCCGAACGGATCGGTCAGGAGATCGGCTACTCCACCGCGATCATCGGCGTATTCGGCATGATTCCCACGCTGATGTTCTCGCTGTCGGGTGTGCTGACCCCGCTGCTGGTGACCCGGATCGGTCTGGAACGCACCGCGCTGGTGGCGATGCTCGCGGCGGGAGCGGGCATGCTCATCCGAGTGCTGGTCTCCGGCACCGGTGAACTGCTCGGATTCTCCGCGCTGGCGCTCGCCGGTATGGGTATTGGCAATGTGGTGATTCCGCCGCTGGTCAAACGCTATTTCCCGGACCGGGTCGCGATCATGAGCGCGCTGTACATCACCATGGTGCAGCTGGGCACGGTCATCCCCGCGCTCATTGCGGTGCCGGTCGCCGACACGCAGGGGTGGCGGATCTCGCTCGGACTGTGGGCAATTACCGGGTTCCTGGCCGCGGTGCCGTGGCTGGGTGTCCTGCGCGGACGGGAACGAGCAGACGGTGATCGCGCTGTCGTCCTGCCCGGTGCGCCAGAGAAAGCTGGGCAGGTATGGCGTTCCCCGGTTGCGTGGGGCATGGCGGGCATGTTCGGCATGACCTCGCTCTCCACCTATGCGGTGTTCGCCTGGCTGCCCGCGATTTTCGCCGACGCGGGCGCAAGCGCGGCGTTCGGTGGCAGCATGGTCGCGCTGTTTTCCTTGATGGGCCTGGTCGCCTCGCTCACCGCGCCCACGGTCGCAGCTCGGTTGCACAATCCGTTCCCGGTGGTCGTCGGCTGCGCGCTCTGCTTCCTCGTGGCGTACGGCGGACTGCTGATCGCGCCGATGAGCGCGCCGTTGCTGTGGGTGATCATCCTCGGCCTCGGGCCGAGCACCTTCCCGATGGCGCTCACGCTGATCAACTTGCGCACCCGCACCCAGGCCGGTTCCTCGGCCCTGTCGGGTTTCACCCAAGGCGTCGGCTACGCCGTGGCGTGCGCGGGACCCGTTCTGTTCGGCACCCTGCACACCGCGACCGGGGGCTGGGCCGCCCCGTTCGGGTTGCTGTCGGTGGCCGTGCTGGTCCTGCTGGTCGCCGCCTGGCAAGCGTGTAAGCCGCGGATGCTGGAAGACAGCTGGCTCAAACGCTGAGTAATCGCCGCGTCACCTGATGCGAAACGTGCGCGGGGACCTCACCCGCGCGACCTCTCCCGGGTGAGCAACCGTTGATGTGCTGGTCATTCAGCGCAGCATTGCGGCAATACCCGTTTCCTACGGTGGGGCCAACCGGAACTCGGGAGGCCCGTTGAGCACGCTGACGACTTATCGCCGCCCTGCGCTACGCCGCAGGTCAGCCACGCGCGAGCAGCTGGAGAACTGGGATGCCGAGGATGTCGCCGCCTGGGAGGCGGGCGGCAAGGACATCGCCACCCGGAACCTGATCTGGTCGGTGTTCGCCGAGCACGTGGGGTTCTCGGTCTGGTCGATCTGGTCGGTGATGGTGCTGTTCATGCCCACCGAAACCTTCGGCATCGACGCGGCGGGCAAATTCTTCCTCGTCGCCGTGCCGACCCTGGTCGGTGCCGTACTCCGCATCCCGTACACCGTTGCCGCCGCCCGCTTCGGCGGCCGTAACTGGACGGTGTTCAGCGCGGGTGTGCTGCTGGTGCCGACGCTGCTGACGTTGTATTTCGTCAACCAGCCCGGCACCTCCTACACCACCTTCCTGATCGTGGCTGCGTTCGCCGGTCTCGGCGGTGGCAACTTCGCTTCCTCGATGGCCAATATCAACGCCTTCTACCCGCAGCGGCGCAAAGGCTGGGCGCTGGGGATCAACGCGGGCGGCGGCAACATCGGGGTGCCGGTCATCCAGCTGATCGGCCTGCTGGTCATCGCCACCCTCGGCAACGAGTACGCCTCGGTCGTCTGCGCCGTATATCTGGTGCTGATCGCCGCGGCCTGCGTCGGTGCCGCGCTGTTCATGGACAATCTGCCCGATCAGCGCGCCGACCTGTCGTACCTGGTGACCGCGTTGCAGGTACCCCAGTCGTGGGCGGTGGCCTTCCTCTACATCGGCACCTTCGGTTCGTTCATCGGCTACAGCTTCGCTTTCGGGCAGGTGCTGCAGCTCGGTTTCGTCGCAGGCGGCGACACCGCCGTCGAGGCCACCCTGCACGCCGCGCAGCTCGCGTTCATCGGCCCGCTGCTCGGTTCGTTGGCCCGCCCCTACGGCGGCACCCTGGCCGACCGTATCGGTGGCAGCACAGTCACCATCGTGGCGTTCGGGGCGATGACGGTGGCCGCGGTCGTGGTCGCGGCCGCGTCCACCGCAGGGGACGGCGCGGGCGGGCCGTCGGGGATGGCGATGGCGGTGCTGGTGCTCGGTTTCGTCGCGCTGTTCATCCTGTCCGGTATCGGCAACGGCTCGGTCACCAAGATCATCCCGGCGGTATTCGCCGCCAAATCCCGCGGCCTCGACGCGAACGAGACCGAGCGGGCCGCGTGGGCGCAACACACCTCCGGTGCCCTGATCGGATTCGTCGGCGCGCTCGGCGCGCTCGGCGGCGTCGGGATCAACCTGATGCTGCGCTCCTCCTATGCGTCCACCCAATCGGCCACCACCGCGTTCTGGGTGTTCACCGGCTGCTATGTGGTCTGCGCGCTGGTCACCTGGTCGGTGTTCCTGCGGCGGCCGAGCCCGCGGAGCACCGATTCCGAAACCACCACGGAGGACAACTCATGAACTCGCCAGTCGAATCCACCCAGCACAGCACCGTGGTCGTCGCGGGCCACGGTATGGTCGGCCACCGGTTCGTCGAGGCGCTGCGCTCCCGCGACGAGACAGGCCGATGGCGGGTCGTCGTGCTCAGCGAAGAGAAGCGGGCCGCCTACGACCGGGTCGGGCTGTCCTCCTACATCGGCGCATGGGACGCTGCCGCGCTCGCCCTGCCCGGGAACGAATACCCGGGCGACGAGCTGGTGGAACTGCGGCTCGGCCAGCGTGCCGAAACCGTCGATCGTGCCGCCCGCACCGTCACCACCTGCACCGGGGAGACCATCGGCTACGACGCGCTGGTGCTGGCCACCGGCTCCTATCCGTTCGTGCCGCCGGTGCCCGGCAGCGAGCACCCAGGATGCTTCGTCTACCGCACCATCGACGACCTGGATGGTATCCGCTCCGCCGCGGCTGCGGCCGGATCTGGCGCGCACGGTGTGGTGATCGGCGGCGGCCTGCTCGGCTTGGAAGCCGCCAACGCGCTACGGCTGCTCGGGCTGACCCCGCACGTCGTCGAATACAACGACCGGCTGATGCCCGCCCAAGTCGACGAGGGCGGCGGCGCGATCCTGCAGAAGCTGGTCACCGATATCGGCCTGCAGGTGCACACCGGGGTCGCCACCGCCTCCATCGACCAGGTCGCCGCCGCCGACGGCCCCAGCACGCTGCGGGTCAATCTGTCCGACGACAGCAGCATCGACGCGGCGCTGGTGGTGTTCTCCGCCGGTGTCCGGCCCCGTGACCGGATCGCCCGCGCGGCCGGTCTGGATATCGGCCCGCGCGGCGGTGTGCTCACCGACCTCGGCCTGCTCACCTCCGATCCGGATATTTACGCGATCGGCGAATGCGCCGCTATCGAGGGTGTCTGCTACGGACTGGTCGCGCCCGGCTACACCACGGCCGAGATCGTCGCCGACCGGCTGCTCGGCGGGGCTGGTGAATTTCCGGGCGCCGATATGTCGACGAAACTGAAACTGCTCGGCGTCGATGTGGCCAGCTTCGGTGATGCGCACGGCAGCACCGAGGGCGCGCTGTCGGTGGTCCTGCACGACGCCGCCAAAGGCACCTACGCCAAACTCGTCGTTTCCGATGACGCACAGATCTTGCTCGGCGGCATCCTGGTCGGCGATGCCACGGCCTACTCGGCGCTGCGCCCGCTGGTCGGCCGACCGCTGCCCGCCGAGCCGGCGTCGCTGATCAGCCCGACCGGAGCTGAACTCGGCGCCGACGCGCTACCCCTCGATGCACAGATCTGCTCCTGCAACAACGTCAGCAAAGGCGCCATCTGCGGGGCGATCACCGAGGGCGCCTGCGATATCCCGGGCATCAAGAGCTGCACCGGTGCGGGCACCTCCTGCGGCGGCTGTGTACCGGTGATCAAAAAGCTGCTCGAGCAGTCCGGTGTGGCAATGTCGAAGGCGCTGTGCGAGCACTTCACCCAGTCGCGCGCGGAGCTGTTCCAGATCGTGCAGGTGACGGGTATCCGCACCTTCTCCGGTCTGATCAGCAAGTACGGCACGGGCTCCGGCTGCGATATCTGCAAACCGACCATCGCCTCCATCCTCGCCTCCACCTCGAGCGAACATATTCTCGACGGCGAACAAGCCGCCCTCCAGGACACCAACGACCACTTCTTGGCCAACCTGCAGAAGAACGGCACCTACTCGGTGGTGCCGCGGATGCCCGGCGGCGAGGTCACCGCCGAACAACTCATCACCATCGGCGAGGTGGCCAAGGAATTCGGCCTCTACGTCAAAGTCACCGGCGGCCAGCGCATCGACCTGTTCGGGGCGCGGGTGGAACAACTGCCACGGATCTGGCAGCGGCTGGTCGACGCGGGTATGGAATCCGGCCACGCCTACGGAAAATCGCTGCGCACCGTCAAAAGCTGCGTCGGCTCCACCTGGTGCCGCTATGGCCAGCAGGATTCGGTCGGCATGGCCGTGCTGCTGGAGAAGCGTTACCGCGGTCTGCGTTCCCCGCACAAGCTCAAACTGGCCGTTTCTGGTTGCGCCCGCGAATGCGCCGAAGCCAGAGGCAAGGACGTCGGCGTCATCGCCACCGAAAACGGCTGGAATCTCTATGTCGGCGGCAACGGCGGCCTCACCCCCACACACGCGGTACTGCTGGCGAGCGACCTCGACGACCAGACACTGATCACCTACATCGACCGCTACCTGATGTTCTACATCCGCACCGCCGACCGCCTGCAGCGCACCGCACCGTGGCAGGAAAGCCTGGCCGGCGGCATCGACTATGTGCGGCAGGTGATCTGCCAGGACAGCCTCGGCATCGCCGAGGAGCTGGAAGCCGCGATGGCCGAACATATCGCCGGATACCGCGACGAATGGGCGGCCGTGCTGGAAGACGAGGAGAAGCTGTCGCGTTTCGTGTCCTTCGTCAATGCTCCGGACGAGGCCGACCCCACCATCTCGTTCGACGACTCCGGCGAACGCAAGGTACCGGTGCTGCTCGGTATCCCCGAAGTGATGCCCGCCGCCGCGACTGCTACGCGCGGGAAATAGCGGCTTAACCGACCGGAAACAGGACATCGGTACCAAGGAACGAAGCATGTGGAGGAGACACCGATGACCGTGATCGATACCCCCGGCCTCGCCCCGGACACCAGCACTCGCTGGACCCAGGCGTGCCGGCTCGACTACCTGATCCCAGGCCGCGGCGTTGCGGTGTTGCTGAAAGGCGGTCGGCAGGCCGCGCTGTTCCTGTTGCCCGGCGGGATCGTCTATGCCGTGGGCAATATCGATCCGATCGGACGTGCAGCGGTGATGTCGCGCGGCATCGTCGGTGACCGCGGTGGGGTGCCGGTAGTGGTGTCACCGCTGCTCAAACAGGCTTTTTCGCTGATCGACGGGCGCTGCCTGGACGACGGGACCGCCGCCCTGCCGGTATATGCGGTGCGCGTGGACAACGGGGTCGTCTCGGTGTCCGACGCGCCGATCGGCCCAACCCTGGACATGAACGGCGGTGCGGTATGACCACAATCGATTCCGGTAATTCACTGGCCGGTTTCACGGTCGGCGTCACCGCCGCCCGGCGGGCCGAGGAGTTCAGCACTCTGCTCACCCGCCGCGGCGCGAGTATCGTTGCCGCCCCCGCGATCCGGATCATTCCATTGGCCGACGACGCCGAATTGGAGCGAGTGACGCGGCAATTGATCGCCGATCCGCCGCAGATCACCGTTGCCACCACCGGGATCGGGTTCCGCGGCTGGATGGAGGCCGCCGAGGGTTGGGGCCTGGCCGAACAGTTGCGCGACACGGTGGCATCCACCCGGGTGCTGGCCCGCGGTCCCAAAGCCAAAGGCGCCATCCGCGCTGCGGAACTCCGTGAGGAATGGTCGCCCGCCTCGGAGTCGTCGGCAGAGGTGCTCGACCAGCTGCTCGCCGAAGGTGTGGCAGGGGTGCGGATCGCGGTACAGCTGCACGGCGCCACCACCGAATGGGAGCCGGTCCCCGATTTCTGCGAGGTGCTGCGCTGCGCGGGCGCCGATGTGGTCCCGGTGCCGGTGTACCGCTGGACGCCGCCGCCGGACCAGGGACCGATGGATCAGCTGATCGAGGCGATCATCACCGGTGGGCTGGACTGCGTCACCTTCACCAGCGCGCCCGCTGTCGCATCGATGCTGATGCGCGCCGACGATACCGGCCTGCTGGAAGGGGTATTGCAGGCGCTGCGCAGCCGGGTGCTGGCCGCCTGTGTCGGCCCGATCACCGCGGCCCCGCTGGAAGAGCTCGGCGTGCCCACCTCGCAACCCGGACGCGCGCGCCTCGGTGCGCTGGCCCGCCACGTCGCCGAGGAACTGCCCCGCCGCGCCGGCCGCATCCAGGCCGCCGGGCACGCCATCAGCGTGCGCGGCGCGTGTGTCGTCGTCGACGGCAGGGTGCGGCAGCTCGCGCCTGCTCCGATGGCGCTGATGCGTTCGCTTGCCCGCCATCCCGGCCGGGTCGTCTCCCGCGAAGACCTGCTGGCGGCACTGCCGGGCGGCGGTGAGGACACCCACGCTGTGGAAACCGCTATCGCACGGCTGCGCGCAGGTCTCGGCGCCCCTAAAGCCATTCAGACGGTGGTCAAACGTGGTTATCGGCTGGCACTCGACTCTGCCGAATGCGCCGACGGCAAAGCCCCATCCCCGGTGTCCGATTCCGCGTCACTGCTTCTGGTGCGGACGGTGGTGAGCTGATGAGCGCCCCGGCGCTGGTGCTGGTCGCGCACGGCACCAGGAGTGCTGAAGGTGTGGAGATGATTGCCGCGCTGGCGGAGGCCGTATCTCGGGAGCTCACCTCTGGGGCAGCCCGGGCCGCCGGTATCAGCGGCGCGAAACCGGTTGGTGCCCCGACGTGCACTGTGCACCGCGCGACGCCGCCCGTGCGTACGGCGTTCGTCGACGTACTCGGCCCGTCACCGTCCGAGGTGTTGAAAGACCTGTCCGCGCACCCCGAGCCCGCGATCGTGGTTCCGGCGTTTCTGGCCTCCGGCTACCACGTCTACCAGGACGTTCCGCGCGAGGTGGCCGACAGCGGCCATTCGGGAGCGGTGGTGACGCCCGCAATGGGGCCGGACCCGGCGCTGATCTGCGTTATGGCGATGCGCCTGCGCGCGGCCGGCTGGCAGCCCGGCGACGCCGTGGTATTCGCCGCCGCAGGCTCCTCGGATCCACGTGCCCGCCGGGATGTCCGCCGCGCCACCGCCATGCTCGCCGAACACCTCGGGACCCCCGTACACCCGGGGTATATCGCTACCGGCGCGCCGCGCGTACCCGACGTGGTGCGCGCCGTGCGCGCCTCAGGCGAGCCCCGCGTATTCGTGGCCTCGTATCTGCTCGCCCACGGCCTGTTCCAGCAGCGACTGCACGAGGCGGGCGCCACCGCCGTCGCCGACCCCATCGGCGTACATCCAGCGGTGGTACGGCTCATCGCCGGCCGGTACCGCACCGCGTGCCGGGAACTCGTGGTCTCGCGCTCCTACTCGGCCAGCTGACCGACTCGCCTGCCGTGCCACGTTCAGCAGAGCCGCAACATCGACGTCGGGCACCTTCTCGCGCCTCAATTCTTTGACGAGCGAGCGCTGTTCGACGCTGAGCTCGTCGGACAGGCGTTCGATGGTCGCCCGGAGTTCCGCGATATGTCGTACTCGCCGATCGACATCGTGCGTATCCCGGAAGTCATCGACGATCAGGCGCGACTCCACCCTGGACAGTGGGACATCGAGCTTCGCGGCGATGATCGTCCGTGCCTCGTAACCGACATCTGTCAGATGCCGTGCTTGTCCGCACGGGTCCGTTCCGTACACATCAGGGATGGTGATTTCCCACCACCGTCCCACGCGGCTGGCGTGAACGTCGTAGGTGATCGGCTCGCTCACGGTTCTTCCTCCTCCGTGCAGTCGCAGGACGCCACCGCCTTGTCGATGGTCGGACCACCCCTGGCGAGGTGGTCCCGTGCCGTGCCGTTCAGTCGCCGATTGCGGACATGCGGGCGACCCCCGGACGGAGGCTGAATCGGCGGTGGTCGAAATCCCAGAAACGGTAGATCGGCCACTGCACGGTGTGCGTTGCCCAGGCTGCGACGATCATCGCTACATGGATGGGGTGGACCTGAAACCCGTGGTCGGTCAGCGTCCGTAGGCCGATCCGGTGGAACTGCCAGCAGCGGCGCGG
Organism: Nocardia donostiensis; assembly: GCF_002081715.1. Classification (GTDB taxonomy): domain Bacteria; phylum Actinomycetota; class Actinomycetes; order Mycobacteriales; family Mycobacteriaceae; genus Nocardia; species Nocardia donostiensis. Next base: position 72,639 of record NZ_MUKP01000012.1, read on the forward strand.
GGTGGTGCGGCGGCGCCGGGAGGAGGTTTCGGCGCGCATCGTTGTCAGCTGGTCGATACGAAGTCCGCGTTTGGTCAGACACAGCGCGAGGTCCAGGTCCTCGGCTACATCGGCGCGCGCCTGGGTGTCGTCACGAACCTGCAGCCATGCATCGCGCCGGATCGCCATATTCGGCCCGTACATATTGCCCACCTGGCCACCCAGTTTGCCGAAGCGGACCAGTAACGACTGGCCGAATTTCAGGAAGAAACCGACGGGCGAATCATGGTATGTGCACAGGCCGGTCAGGGCGGCGGTGTCGGGGTGGGTGGTGAAATACTCGCGGATCGTCGCGCCCCAGTCGGGTGCGACGAGAGTATCGGCGTCGGTGCGTGCGATGAATTCCCCTCTCGCTTTGTCGAATCCGGCGTTGCGGGCGTGTGGGATGCCGCGAACCGGTTCGTGGATCAATGCGACAGCCGGATGGTGGGCGGCGAATTCGCCGACGATTTCCGGGGTGCCGTCATCACTGCCGTTGTCGACGACGATCACCTCGTCGATCGCTGTCTGCGCGACCAATCGACGCAGGGCAGCGACGATCACCTCGGCTTCGTTGAGAGCTGGCACGATGACGGACAGCGTGGTAGTGGATTCCGGATTCGACATCGGCATATCCGTTCTGTTGCTGCGGGTTCGGCTGAACCGAAAACGTCCTGCGCCATTACTTCGCCGTTATGTGCAGGACACGGTGCGGTGATGTGGTCCCCGACGTACGAAAGGGTAGACCGCCGTGACGCTCGAAGGCAGGAAATCCCAGCGGGACCGGCGGCACGAACTGTTGTGCGCGCTGAGCCGCTCAGCTTCCCGTAACTGCGGCCCGGTCCCGGAGTTCGGCGACGGCGCGGGTCAGGTCGGCCGGATTATTGGTCATGGATTCGATAAGCTGGTCGGTCCAGCGCAATCCGGCGCGGTCGAGGAGAGTTTTCTCGTTCGTCGTCCATTCGCCGCGTGCGGCGAGAACCGCATGAGCGTACTGGACCGCGGCGACCGCCATGAGCCCGGCGCAGTGGGTGAGCCGGCCGTGCGGGGCATAATTGTGTTCGGCGTAGCGCAGATTCAGCTCGGCTTGCGCCCGCCATCTGGGCGGGGCCGAAGTGCGCAGCGCGGCAGGATAGCCGGGCCTTGGCAGGTCCCCGGACAGCACCCGGTGGATGGCGAGTTCACCGGCGACGAAGTAGCTGGGCAGACCGGCCAGATGGAACATCAGTGGCTCGACGTGGAATTCACCTACCGCACAGCGGGTGAGCTCGTGCTCGACAGCGGCCAGATCACGGTAGTGCAGATCTACTTGCCTGCCGTCCACCCGCAGCCAGGCCCCACCGTTGAACAGCCCGCTGCCCCAGCCGCCGATCTCCGACACCTCGCCCGTCCAGCCGATATCACGCACCGTCTGCGGATCGAAATCGCCGCGATAGTAGAGCGCCAGATCCCAGTCGCTGTCGGGTCGGTCGGTGCCTTGTGCACGCGAACCGCCCAGAGTGACCGCGGTGACGCCGGGCAACGCGGCCAAGGTGCCGGTCAGATACGCGAGGAACTCGTCGTCACTCATGGGCGGCGATGCTAGTGTCCAGCGGCGGTTCCGGCCAGCGGCTGACTCCGGGCGGATCTCATCTCGGCACCGGGAGGAACTCCACCTTCGTTGCGTCCACTGCCCCTGCGGGGACGATGACCAGCCCGTCCCGGTCGAGGAGCCCACCAAGATGGGCGGTGCGGACGGCAGGGTCGCCGGTCCAGCCGCCGCCGGGTTCGTGGCGGGCCGGAACTATGCGCGGAACCGAGGCCGCTATCTCACCCGCATTGTGCAGCGGGCCGACGACAGGACGGGCGGGCTGGGCTGCGGTGCGGCCTTCGACTAGCGCGGGTGCCAGCGCGAGCAGAGTGGCAACAGCAGCGAAAGGGTTACCGGGAAGACCCAGTACGGTGGCGGTGGAGGGGAGTTCGGCGACAACCGTGGATCCGCCGGGACGCAGGCGCAGCCGGTGCACCAGGATGTGGGCTTCGGCGCGGTGCAGTGCGGCGCGCAGCTGGTCGGCTGCACCGGAGCCGGTGGCACCGACGATGACCAGCAGATCGCAATCACCAGGGTCCGAGACGGAGGCGAGCACCTCGTCGAAACCGTGTGGAGTGTCGCGCAGATGCACCCGGCCGATGGGCCGGATACCGCAGGCAGTCAGCAGGTCCGGCAGGATCGGCCCGATCGAGTCCCTGGTCTGGCCGGTCTGTAGCGGTCCCTCGCTGCGGATTTCGTCGCCGGTCATTACGATCCGCGCCCGGACCGGGCCGCGCACCGGCGCCTCGGTGACCTCTACGGCGGCAGCAGCGGAGACCAGCGCCGCGGTCACCGGTGTACCGGCGGGCGCGACCGGGTCACCCGGCGCGCGGTCCTCACCGCGCCGCCGGATATCCGAACGCTCAGGTGTGCCCGGACGTCGGTGTAGCCGTTGATCCTCGCTGGTAACGGCGAATTCGTCGCGCAGTACGAAGGCGGTGCCGTCGGGCACGTGCGCCCCGGTGGCGATCTGCACGGCCTCACCGGGTAGCAGGCCGACCGGGCGTTGCCCGCCTGCGAATCCGATATCGGCGCGCAGCCGCCACGGTCCCTCACCCGCCACCGCGTAGCCGTCCATCGCGGAAACATCGAAACGCGGGAGCGCGTCGGCCGCGACGATGGGGGCGGCCAGTGCCGCGCCGCGCACCTCCCGCAACTCGGTGGTGTATGCGGTGAGCCGGGTCAGCCGGGTGCGCAGGATCTCGCGCGCCTCGTCGAGCGGGACAGGTGGGCGGTCACGTTCGGCGGCGGCTCGAGCGGCCCGTACCTCTTCGGCGGTATCACAGTCGGCGATACCCGGCAGCGGCACGATCACCGTCTCGTCGGGTACCAGCGCCTTCATCGGCTGGTTGATCAACGAGTCCAGGCGCTGCAGCCGTGCGGCGAGCGCGCTGCGCCGCCAGACGCCGATCAGGTACTGCGGACGCCCTGACTCGTCAGCCGCGAAAACCGCGTCCGCACCCGATTCGTGCGCGCGGCGCAGCAGATCGACCACCGACCATTCGGTCAGGAACGGCACATCTGCGGCGAGTACCACAACCCGCGGTGCGGGATCGTGGCCGAGCGCGGCCAACCCGGCCCCGATCGCGGCGACCGGTCCGGAACCCGGCGGCACTTCGCGCACCTGTACAACGGCGGGATCGAGTTCCGGCCGGTGCGGTCCGACGACGACGGTTCGCCCGCACGACGCGGCGGCCGTGAGCGCGGCGTCCAGCATCGACCGGCCGCCGATCACGATCGCGGGTTTGTCGACCCCACCCATCCGGCTGGCGCGACCGCCGGCGAGCACGATCGCGTCGACGGCGGTCACCGGTCGCGGCCTAGCGCTGGGTTCGGCATACCTGACATGCTAATTCGGTGCGCCACTCCGGCCGGCCGGTGTTACTGCTCTGGCACCGTCGATCGTCGGGGCGAGCAGGCAGAATTCATTGGTTTCCGGATCGGCCAGCGCCTGTGCCGTCGGATCGCCGATCGGTTCGATCGAGGTGGCGCCCGCGGCGTGCAGCCGCGCCATCTCGGCATGCGGATCGCAGGGCAGTGCGGGGACGAGGTCGAGGCGTAGCCGGTTGCGGCCGCATTTCGGTTCCGGGGTGTACACGAACTCCAGCCACACGCCGAGCCCGGTCGGCGCACGCAATCCGGTCACCCGTCGCTCGTTGCGCAGCACCGGCCAACCGGAAGCGGCCGACCAGAACGCGGCCAGCCGCGCCGGATCACAGGTGTCGACGACGATGGCCGCCAGCGACCCGGTGTCGACGTACTCCTCACGCGGTTCCAGCACACAGAACTCGTTGCCCTCCGGATCGGCCAGCACCAGCCACGGCACCGAGCCCTGACCGATATCGACGGGGTTGGCTCCGAGAGTGCAGGCGCGATCGGCGAGAAACTGCTGATGGTCCAGTGACCGGCTCGCCACGTCCAGATGGATCCGATTCTTACCGTGCTTGACCTGTGTGGTGGGCAGGAAGATCAGCGCCGGGGTGACGCCTGCGGGTCCGGGAGCAGACACATCGGCTTCATCGGGCCGGTCGAGGGTCACCGACCAGCCGAGCAGTTGGGCCCAGAAATGGGCGACGGACCGGGGGCGGGCCGCATCGAACACGACATACGCGAGCCGAGTCGACATACCTCCACGGTAACCGCCGATCCTCGCGAAACGGACACGACAAGCGGTTACCGGTCCGGATCGACCGGCAACAGCCAGCGCGCCGCGCGCAGATCGACACGCCCGTCGCGTATCGGTGTCCCTTCCGCTGCCAGCAGCCGCAACTGTCGTTCAGCCAGATGCGCGGCCGGTTTACCGCCCGCCCCGATCACCCGGTGCCAGGGCAGATCACCCGAGTCGGTGCGCATGATCCAGCCGACGGTGCGCGGGGTGGACAGCCCGACGGCCGCGGCGATATCGCCGTAGGTGACGACTTTGCCCGGCGGGATCGCCGCCACCAGGTCACGTACCTGTTCGATCTGCGCGTCGCTGGTCACCATGGCGGTTCAGAGCACCTCGCGCACCAGCGCCGCGGTGTCGGCGGCGCAGGCCTGGGCGACCATATGCTGGCAGTCCCATTCGTGGACGGTGAGCCGTGCGCCCAGATGTTCGGTGAGCGCGGCCCGGAATTCCGGGGTGACGAACGGCGGATCCACTTTCATCGCCTGCACCAGCACCGTCGGCAGATCGGCGGATGGCAGCACGAACTCGCGCGCCAACTGTCCCCAGTAGGAGGTGACGGCGGGCAAGCTCATCCGCCAGCCGACCCGGCCGCCCGCGGTGGGCTTGAGATGTTCGTCGAGTTCGGCGTCGAGCAGCCGCGGCTCCACATCGCTCCAGCCGGTCTCCAGTTTGTCGGCCCGCGCCTGCGCCACGCTCTCGTAGTCCTGCGAGGCCAGGCTCGACATCGCGATCTCGTGCAGTAGCCGCGGTTCCAGCGCGATCGCCGGATCGAGCAGGACGAGCCTGCGCACCAGCTCCGGGTGGGTGCGGGCCAGATGCAGGGCGCAGGCACCGCCGAAGGAATGCCCCAGCAGCACCACCGGTTCGTCGGTTTCCCCGGCCAGCAGCTGCGCCAGATCCGCGACGATGGTTTCGAAGTTCCACGGCGGAAGCGGGGTCGAGCGCCCGTGCCCGCGCAGGTCGGGTGCGATGACCCGGACACCGGGCAGATGCTCGGTGGCCAGCGCCTGCCAGCGTTTCCCGTGCCCGGTCAGGCCGTGCAGCGCCAAGACGACCGGGCCGGTCGCCGGACCGAAACGATGAACGTGAAGCACAGGCATGAACACTATTGTGGCGGCGATACCAGACCGCGGCCGGAGGGGCTGCCCGGCCGGGCGCGCGGGGCTGTCGGCGGTGTCTGTTGCAATAGCCGGCGTGGTGCGATCCGATAACCTGGTGCGACTGGTGCGCCGGAACACGTCGGCTCCCCGGACCCGGGTCTGGGGAGCCGACGTTCGCGCGCTGTTCGCCACCACCTCCGACCGGTTGGTCGGGCCTCGTCCGGGGCCAGGGTTATGGCAGGTGCTCGGGGGGCCGGGTACCGGCAAAACGTCTCTGTTGATCGATCTGGCTGCCACCCGTATCGCCGAGGGAGCCGACCCGGAGACGGTGTTGCTGCTCACGCATTCCAAGCAGGCAGCCGGGGCGGTGCGTGACGCCATTACCGAGCGGCTGAGTTCCGGGCGGGCCGGTTACTCGTTCGCCCTCGGCGAGGAGATGGATGGGGCGTCTGCCTGCGCTGCGGGGCAAGGGCCGCATAGTGGGCGGTCGCGGCAGGCGGGTGGCAGCGCCCGGGCAGGCGACAATGCCGCAGGGCCGGATGCGGCGCTGTTCGATCTGTCCGCGTTGCCGGATGCACCGGCGGGTCCGACGGGTGCGGCCGGTGCGGCGGCAGCGGACGCCGGACCGGGATGGCCTGCAGCAGGGGTACCGGGCGCAACCCGTGAGCCGCTGGTACGAACTGTGCATTCGTACGCGTTCGCGGTGCTGCGCCGCCACGCCGCCGCGCACGGCAACCCGCCGCCGCGTCTGCTGACCGGGGCCGAGCAGGATGCGGTGTTGCGCGAGATGCTGCGCGGCGACCTCATCGATATCGCCGAAGGGGCGACCGGTTTGTGGCCGGAGCGGCTGCATCAGGCGCTCGGGACGACCGGTTTCGCCGACCAGTTGCGCGATCTGATGCTGCGCGCCACCGAACGTGGCTTCGGTCCGGAGGACCTCGTCCGGCTCGGCCGGGAGCGGGACACACCGGAATGGGTGGCGGCGGGCCGGTTCGCGGCCCGGTACGAGCAGGCGATGCTGCTGCGCTGGTCGGTGGGAGTGGAGGCGCCGGAAGCGTCGGCGCCCGCATTGAACGCGGCCGAACTGGTCGGTGCGGCGCTGGATGTACTGGCCGCCGATATCGACCTGCTCGCAACCGAACGAGCCCGTATCCGCTACCTGCTCGTCGACGACGCCCAGCACCTGGACCCGCAGGCCGCCGTCCTCGTCCGCGTGCTGGCCGCCGGTGCGGGCACAACAGTCGTGGCAGGCGATCCTGACCAGGGTGTTTTCACCTTCCGCGGCGCCGATCCCCGCTTCCTTACCAACCTCGACGTACCCCGCCACCAGCGGATCGTCCTGCGCGACAACCACCGCAGCGGCCCCGCGATCCGTGTAGCCGCCGCCCGGGTGGCGGCCGGACTGCCCGGCGCGGCCCCGCACCGGCTCACCGTGGCAGACGTCCGCGCGGAGCACACCGGCGAGGACCATCCACGCGATCGTGACGCAGGCGCCGAGCGCACCGGTGATGCGGACAACCGCCGTGGCCAGCGGGGTCGAGTCGCGGCGGGCGAGGACTTCGCTCTCCCTCGCACGCCCGCCCGTACCGACGGCGGTCCGGGCACGCACGCCGAGGATGGCGGCGATCCTGCGCCGCGCCGAGGGCCCGGTCCGAAGCCGCACCGGGCCGTTGCCGGTCCCGGCGGTAACAGGGATTGCGCTCCGGTCGAGCACCCGGCCGATGTCCGAGTCCGGGTACTGGGCTCCCCGGCCAAGGAAGCAGCGCTGGTCGCCGATCATCTGCGCCGCGCCCACCTCACCCAAGGGGTGCCGTGGTCCGAGATGGCCGTTGTCGTGCGCTCGGTGCCGTTGCTGTTGCCGCCGCTGCGCCGGGCATTACTCGCTGCCGGGGTACCGGTCCGCCAGCCCGCCATCGACACCCCGCTGGCCCGCCGCCGCGGCGCATCCTGGATGTTGTTGTCGCTGCGCGCGATTCTGGCGGGTGAGGCGATCCGCCGCGGCAAAGACACCGAGGCACTGTTCGGCATCGACGATGCACTCGATCTGCTCGCAGGCCCGCTCGGCTCGGCCGACCAGATCAGCCTGCGACGTCTGCGGCGGGGTATCCGCCGGACCGCCGTGGAACTGGCGCGTACCAACGATGATCGGCCGACCGAAGGCGACGGCCGGGCGAGCGAGTCCGAGGCACAGGGGCCGGAGGAGCCAGGGATCGGCGACGACCCGCGGTGGGATGGCAAACCGGCGCACGACCGTCCCAACGATAACGGGGGCGTGCCGGGCGTGGACCGGCTGCGCGCAGCGGCGGCAGGTGAGAGCGGGGCGTTCGGCCTGGACTTGATTCCGGCGTCGGCGGGCGCGGGCGGGGGCCGGTGGGATGCGACGGCGGGCAGTACCGGTGACGAGGGGAGCCTGTTCGATGACGTGGTTGCTCCGGAACCGCCGGAGGACGAGCCCCCGCTGCCTGATCCCGCCGGATACGACACCGAACCCGACTGGACGGCCGAAGATCTGGTCCGAATCGCCGACGACGCCGACTGGTACGGTATCGAGCCGGACTGGCGCGCCGACTACGACCCTTGGGACGGTCTTCCGCCCGACCGCCCCGACGACGAATGGGACGAACCCTCGATCGATGATCCTGCCGCGAATGCCGGGCAGGGAACTGACCCCACTGGTCCGGCTACGCAAGCGCCCGTTCGCGCCGAACCCAGGCAGACGGACCGCACCCGCGCTACGCCCGAAACAACCCTGGGTGACCCAGCGTCCACCATCGGGTCGCGAGGGCAGTCGCCTGCCGACAACGCCCATCGGACAGCTGCCCCGCCGAAAACCGAGCTGGACAGCGTTGATCGCGGGTTTTCACGGCCTGACCCTCGGTCGGGTGAATACGTGGAGCCACGTCATCATCTCGACGGGACGGGAGAAACCCACGCCGCCGCCGGTACCGAACTGTTGGACCAACCGTCGGCAGAAGTGCTGCGCGCCTTACTGATCGGCGCGGGAGACCAGCGCATCCTGGCTGGCCTGACCGAGGTGGAGAGCGCGCCGCTGCGGCGGGTGCTGGATGCGCTGGAGCGGGGACGCCGGGTGCGGCGGCGCGGCGGCGGGCTAGAGGATGTGCTGTGGGCGTTGTGGACCGGGTCGCGGCTGGAGCGGCGCTGGGCCGCGCAATCCGAACGTGGCGGTGCGGCGGGGATGCAGGCCGACCGTGACCTGGACGCTGCGGTCGCGCTGTTCGATGCGGCCGCGGCCTATGTGGACCGGTTGCCTGGCGCAGGCATCGAAGGCTTCGTCGAATATCTCACCCATCTGGAGATTCCGAACGACCGCGCAGCCGCGTCCCGGCAGACGGATGCGGTGGAACTGCTGAGCGCACACGCCGCCGCCGGACGGGAGTGGGAGGTGGTCGCGGTCGCCGGCGTGCAGGAAGGTATCTGGCCCGATCCGCGTCCACACGGAACGCTGCTGCACACCGAGGAACTGGTGGATCTGGCCGCGGGTATCGCGGGGGAGCGGGTCAGCCGCGCAGCGCCGATTCTGGCCGCCGAACGCAAGCTGCTGCTCGTCGCCTGCAGCCGGGCCCGGCGTTCGCTGCTGGTCACCGCGGTGGAGACGGTGACAGGGGATCGTGATCTCGTTCCGTCGCGGTTCCTTGCTGAACTGCTCGGCCACGACGACGACGGCGCGCCCGGTGCGCTGCCGATCGCCGAACCGGGACGCGCCTTGATGATGCATGCGCTGGTCGCCGAATTACGCGGCGTGGTCTGCAATCCGGAGGCCGACGCCGAACGGCGGCGGCGGGCCGCGCACCAATTGGCCAGGCTGGCCGTGGCCGGAGTTCCCGGCACCCGGCCCGAAGAGTGGTACGGCACCGCCGAACTCAGTTCTGGGCAGCCGCTGTGGACCGACGACGACGGCCCGGTCGCGCTGTCGCCGTCCACAGTGGAGCTGCTGCAGACCTGCCCGCTGCGCTGGGCGCTGGAACGCAACGGCGGTAGCGACGGCGGCAATCCGCACGCAGTCAAGGGAAACCTGGTGCACACGCTGGTACAGGCGCTGGCAGGGAAGGTGCCGCCTGCTCAGGTGCGCGCCGCGCTCGATCATGCCTGGCAGGCCGTCGATCCCGGCACCGGCTGGTATTCCCGGCAAGAGCGCCGTCGCGTCGAAGCCATGCTGGACAACTTCATGGCCTGGGTGGACAACACCCGCGGCGAACTCACCCAGGCCGGGATCGAGGTCCCGGTCGACTGTGTGCTGCCCGCCCGCGACGACACCGAACGACCGGTGCGTATCCGCGGCCGCGTCGACCGGGTGGAACGCGACGCCGCCGGACGATTCGTCATCGTGGATGTGAAAACCGGTACGACGCAGCTCACCCAACAGGCCGCCCTTGAACATGCCCAGTTGGCGACATACCAGGTCGCTGCTGCTCATGGTGCGCTGGAACCGGAACCAGAGGGGAGGCAGCCGGATCGGTTGCGCGAACCCGGCGGTGCCCGACTGGTATACGTCGCCAATGCAACTGCCAAGGGTGTCGCGAAGCAAGTGAAGCAACCACCGTTGGACGAGGCAGGGGTGCGGAAATGGCGCGACGCCATCCACGCCGCGGCCGCCGCGACGCAGGGCCCGAGCTTCCTGGCGATGCGTAACGACGGCTGCAGGCATTGCACCGTAGCCGGCAGTTGCCCGGTGCAGGACACCGGTCGTCAGGTGACCGACGAATGAACGCCCCGGTGACACCCTGGCAGCTGGCCGAGGCGCTCGGCCTACCGCCGCCAACCGACGAACAGGCCGCGGTGATCGCCGCACCGCCCGGGCCGACGCTGGTGGTGGCGGGCGCGGGCGCGGGGAAAACCGAGACGATGGCCGCCCGCGTGGTGTGGATGGTGGCCAACCGGTTGGTGTCGCCGGAGGAAGTGCTCGGTCTCACCTTCACCCGCAAGGCCGCCCAGCAGTTGACCACACGTATCCGCACCCGGCTGGCCCGATTGGCGGGTGCGCCGCTGTTGCGCGACCTCGACCCGTCCGGTGAGCTGCATGCGTCGCTGGCGGGAGCGGAACCGGAGATCAGTACCTACCACTCCTATGCGGGCCGGCTGCTGTCCGAGCACGGGCTGCTGCTTCCTGTGGAACCGTCGGCGATGCTGCTCACCGAAACGCAGCTGTGGCAGCTGGCGCATCAGGTGGTGCGCGCCTGGGACGGCGACCTGGACATCGACCGCAGCCCGGTGGCGGTGACCGAGGCGGTGCTCGCGCTGTCCGGTCAGCTCGCCGAGCATCTGGTGGAGCCGGAGCAGCTCACGCAGGCCAACACCGAACTGGACAAACTGGTGCACACCTTGCCGCCGGGCCCGCGCCAGCGCGGCGGTCCGAGCGCGGACCTGCGCAAGATTCTGCGCGTGCAACGCGAACGGGTCGAACTGCTACCGCTGGTGCAGCGCCTGTCGGAAGCGTTACGCCGCCGCGGCGCCCTGGACTTCGGCGCGCAGATGTCGCTGGCCGCTCGGCTCGCCGCCGAACATCCGGAGGTGGCCGCCGCCGAACGCGCCCGTTTCCGGCTGGTGCTGCTGGACGAATACCAGGACACCGGCCATGCGCAACGTATCCTGCTCGCCGGGTTGTTCGGCGGGAGCGGGCCCGCGCGCCGGGAACAGCGGTTGGCGGTCACCGCGGTCGGTGACCCGATGCAGTCGATCTATGGCTGGCGTGGCGCCTCGGCGGCCAACCTGCCCCGTTTCGCGACCGATTTCCCCAGCGCCCCCGGCGTTCCCGCGCCGACGCTGCCGCTGCTGACCAGCTGGCGTAACCCACCCGAAGCGCTGGCGCTGGCGAATATGGTCGCCGAACCACTGCGGCGCAAAGCCAGCGACGGCGGCGGGGTCACCGTGGATGCGTTGCGCGCCAAACCGGGTGCCGAACCCGGCGTCGTGGCATTGGCGCTCACCGAAACCGTCGCAGGCGAACGGGAATGGATAGCGCAGCGCATCGCCGCGGAATGGTCGGCCCGGCACGCCGCGGGCCGGCCACCGCCCACCTCCGCGGTACTGGTCCGCCGCAACGCCGACGCGCCCGCCCTGGCCGAAGCGCTGCGCGAGCAGGGCCTGCCCGTCGAGATCGTCGGTCTCGGCGGGCTGCTGGCCACCCCGGAAGTCGCCGATATCGTGGCGACCTTACGGTTGGTCGCCGAACCCGCCGCGGGCAGTGCCGCGGTGCGGGTGCTCACCGGCGCCCGCTGGCGGCTCGGTGTCGCCGATCTGGCCGCTTTGGCCCGGCGCGCCAGGGAACTCTCGATCGGTCGGGAGGCAGGCGCGGCAGGCGATATCCGCGACGGCGCCACGCTCGCCGCCGCACTGCGCGAGGTCGCACCCGAACCGGCCGAACAGGCCGGGCTGGCCGACGCCATCGCCGACCCTGGCCCGTCGGAACACTATTCCGAGGCCGGTTACCAGCGCATTGTGGCGCTCGGTCGGGAACTGGCGGCATTGCGTGAACGCAGCGGTCAGCCGCTCACCGAACTGGTCGCCGATATCGAACGAACCATCGGGGTAGGGGTGGAGACCCAGGCTCGCCGCGCCATGTCCGGCACGGGTGCGGGCCGCGAACATCTCGACGCCTTCGCCGAGGTGGTCGCGGGTTACGCCGCCGACACCGGCGCTTCCCTCGGCGGGCTGCTCGCTTTCCTCGCCGCCGCAGAATCGGTGGAGAACGGGCTGGAACCCGGAGAGGTCGATGTCGCCGAAGACCGGGTGCAGGTGCTCACCGTGCATGCGGCGAAGGGCCTGGAATGGGAGGTGGTGGCGGTGCCGCATGTGGTGCGTGGTGTTTTCCCGTCCGGCCGCAATACCGGCACCTGGTTGGGTGCGCTGGCCGAGCTACCGACCGCCCTGCGCGGCGACTGTGCCGAAGGCGACGTGGCCGACGGTGTCCCGGTGCTCGACCTGTCCCAGGTCTATGACCGAGCCGATCTGGAACGCTGTATCTCCGAGCACAAGGCGGCCTTGGAACGGCGGCGGCTCGACGAGGACCGCAGATTGTTCTATGTTGCGCTCACCAGAACAGAACGGGTGCTGTTGGTTTCGGCCCACCACTGGGCGGAGACCGGGAACTCACCGAAGGGGCCATCGGATTTCCTGCTCGAATTGCACCGGGCAGCCGCTGTGCCCGGCGCAGGCGTGGAGATCGCGCACTGGGCCGAACCACCCGAGGCGGAAGTGACCAATCCGTTCGCAGGTAACCCGCCCGCCGCGTACTGGCCACGCGACCCGCTCGGTGTCCGTCGCGGTCCTATCGAGCAGGGCGCCGCCCTGGTGCGTGCCGCCATGACCGAGCTCGCCGAACAACCAGACGGCGATACCTCGGTCGACCCTGATGATCCCGACGGCTGGGCCGCCGACGTGGACGCGCTGCTCGCCGAATATCTGGCCACCCGGGCGACCGCCGAAGAGGTGGAACTGCCCGGCAGTCTTCCCGCGACCGCGCTGGTCGAATTACGCGCCGACCCGGCGAAACTCGCCGCCCGGCTGCGCCGCCCGCTGCCATACCCGCCGAACCCGCTGGCCCGCCGGGGCACCGCATTCCATGCCTGGGTGCAGCGCTGGTTCTCGACCGACCGCCTGCCCGGGCTCGATGAACTGCCCGGCGCCGCCGATACTGCCGGTGCGGTGTCGAACGCCGACGCCGAGCTGGCCAGAATGCAGAACGCGTTCCTGTCCTCACCGTGGGCCGGGCGCAGCCCCATCGAGGTGGAGGTGCCGTTCGAAACCACGATCGCGGGTACCGTCGTTCGCGGCCGGATGGATGCGGTTTTCGCCGAACCCGGCGGACGCTGGATCGTGGTGGATTGGAAAACCGGAGCCGAGCCCGGCCCAGCCGAGGAACCGGCGGTGGCGATACAGCTGGCGGTCTACCGGTTGGCGTGGGCGCGGTTGATGGCGGCACGCACCGGCGCCACCGAACAGCAGATGCTGCAACGGGTCGGTGCCGCATTCCATTACGTGCGCGGCAACCGCACCGTTGCCCCCGCCGAGCTGCCCGGTCCGGCGGAATTGGCCGAACTGATCAGGAACGCGGCGCCCGACGGCTCACCGACAACGCATGCCTGATCAGCGGGATCTGCAGTGGCAGCCGCAGTACCGACACGATCTTGACCGCCTTCGCCGCCTTCGGGTTCCCGAGGGAATCCGCCGCGAACTGGATATTGGCCGGGAACACCGCCAGGAACAGCAGTGCTGCGAGCTTGCCGCCGATGCGGCGGGTGCGCGGAGCGGCCACGGTGGCGGCCACTCCTATCTCGGCGACCCCGGACAGGTAGGTGTAGGTGCGCGCGCGTCCGGGCAGCCGTGGCGGAACGATCGAATCGAATGGTCTGGGCACCAGGAAATGCAGTCCACCTGTTACGAACAGCATCGCCGCGAGTCGCAGTGCCGGTGCGCGGCTGGGGTCGTGGGTGTCGCTGGACGCATGGTCTGACATGTGCTCACCCTAAGCACCCACGCAGGCATCCTCGCCCTTGCCACCGAGGCCGGATGTATCCGGCCGATAGGGAACTGGGAGAGCGGGTAGGCTCCCCTGCTGTGTCGGAGGCAGATGTAGTGCCCGCGCCCGACGATGTCGCAGGCCGGCCGCGCGGAAGGCGACGCCGATGAGCCCGAAGCTCGGTGACCTGGGTGGTCGCGCCCGCAGCATCGGGCGGATGACCGAGCGGCCCGTTTTCGCCCTGGTCGGCGTGCTGAAGATCCCGGAAGCGCAGAACAGTCCGTGGACTTCGCTCACCCGCCGGGTGTTGTTCGCGATCGCACTGCTGTTCGCCGCCGCCCTAGTCGTGTACATCGGCCGCGACGGATACCAGGACAGCAGCGGCAACGCCCTGTCGTTTCTCGACTCCATGTACTACGCGACGGTATCGCTGTCGACCACCGGATACGGCGATATCTCACCGATCACCCCGCAGGCGCGGCTGGTGAACATCATCGTCATCACCCCGTTGCGGGTGCTGTTCCTGATCGTGCTCGTCGGCACCACACTCAGTGTGCTCACCGAACGGTCTCGGCAGGCGTTCAAGATTCAGCGTTGGAGGCACACCGTGCGTAATCACACCGTTGTCGTCGGCTATGGCACGAAGGGCCGGACAGCGATCGACGCGATGCTCGGCGACGGGGTCCAGCCATCCGAGATCGTGGTGGTGGACACCGACACGGTCGCCTTGGAAGCGGCCGCGACTGCGGGGCTGGTCACCGTGCACGGTTCGGCCACCCAATCGGATGTGCTGCGCCTGGCCGGGGTGCAGAACGCCGCGTCGGTAGTGGTCGCCGCCAACCGTGACGACACAGCGGTGCTGGTCACTCTCAGCGCGCGGGAACTCACCAAGAGCGCCACGATCGTGGCTGCGATCCGGGAGTCGGAGAACACCCATCTGCTGCGCCAGTCCGGGGCGGATTCGGTTGTCGTGTCCTCCGAGACCGCGGGTCGGCTGCTCGGTATCGCCACCACCACCCCGACCGTAGTGGAGATGATGGAGGACCTGCTCACCCCAGAGCAGGGGTTCGCGGTCGCCGAACGCGAGGTCGTGCCCGCCGAGGTCGGCGGTTCGCCGCGGCATCTCAGCGATATCGTGCTCGGCGTGGTGCGCGCCGGCGAGCTGATCCGGGTGGGTGAACCGGAGGTCGACGCCCTGGAATCCGGCGACAAACTGCTGTTCATCCGCCGCAGCCGCTGAGCCCGTCGCGCCGTGTTCGAGGCGCGATAGTCTCGGTTCGTGTCGGATTTTCAGCTCACCACGATTCCTTTGTTGTCTCGTTCGACCCTCGACCGGGCCGAGGAGGTGCGCACCGATCCGCAGGCATTGAAAGAGGGCTGGCCCTCGGCCAAATTGCTGCGCATCAACCGGCGCGGGCAAGTGAAGTTCGAATCCGGCGCGCTGCTGCTGGACGCGGCGGTCGAGCTGTCCGCCGAACCCCACCCGGACGCGGTGTTCCTCGGCCTCGCCGAAGGAACCCACCTGTGGGCAGTGCGGGACCATGAGCTCACCGGTTCCCTGTTCGACCTGCGGGTGCTCGCAGACACCGTCGACGATGTCACCGCCGGGCTGCTCTCGACGGCGCTCGCCCTGCTCAACTGGCACGACAAGGCCGCATACAACGCCTTCGACGGGACAGCGACCACCGCGGCGAAAGGCGGTTGGATGCGTACCAGCGAGGGCGGGCACGAGGAATTCCCGCGTATCGATCCGGCAGTGATCTGCCTCATCCACGACGGCGGCGACCAGGTGCTGCTGGCCCGCCAGCCCTCCTGGCCGGAAACACTGTTTTCGCTGCTGGCCGGTTTCGTGGAAGCGGGCGAATCGCTGGAACAGTGCGTGCAGCGGGAAATGCGCGAGGAGGTCGGCCTCGACGTGAGCGATATCCGTTATCTGGGCAGCCAGCCTTGGCCGTTCCCGCGCTCGCTGATGCTGGGGTTCTGCGCGGTCGCCGATCCGCGCCTGCCGCTGTCGTTCTCCGACGGCGAGATCGCCGAAGCGCACTGGTTCACTCGGGCGCAGGTGCGGGAGGCGCTGGCCGCGGGCGACTGGTCGACGAAACCGCTGCCCGGGCAGGACGGGGCGCCGCGGCTGTTGCTACCCGGTTCGATCTCCATCGCTCGCACCATGGTGGAGTCGTGGGCGGGCGTCGGCTGACCTCGATCGGCCCGCCGTCGCGTGTTCACTGAGCGCGAAGCGTGCGGCGGGCCGAACTCGGGGCCGTTTCCCGCGCCTACTATGGGTTTCATGCAGCTTCACGCAGCGGCGGCGGTCCCGAGCAGGGAACACGCCCCCCACGGACACCGCTCGTCCCCCGCGATGGTGGGCAGCTACGAGGCGAACAACAGGCGGGTGAGGAGCTGATGAGCGACTTCCCGTTCGGCTTCTCCAACCGTGACGACGACGATCGCGGGCGCGGCGAGGGCCCAGGCGGCCGCGGTAACGACCCCTTCGGCTTCGGCGCGGGCGGGGCCGGTTTCGATCCGGCCCAGCTCGGGCAGATGCTCACCTCGCTGGGGCAGATGCTCAGCGGTATGGGGCAGGGAATGTCCCAGCAGGGCCCCGGACAGTCCGGCCCGGTCAACTACGAGGTCGCCAAACGGCTGGCCCGCCAGCAGCTCGGTGCGGGCGGTGATTCGGTGACGCAGGGCGCGGCGCAGGCGGTCGAGGACTCCACCCGGCTGGCCGAACTGTGGCTCGACGGGGCCACCACCCTGCCCGCTGGGGCGCACAAGACGGTGGCCTGGACGGCCAACGACTGGATCGAGGAAACCCTGCCCACCTGGCAGCGGCTGTGCGATCCGGTGGCCGAACAGATCTCCGGGATGTGGACGGCGAACCTGCCCGAGGAAGCCAGGGAACTGGCAGGCCCGATGATGGGCATGCTCGGCCAAATGGGCGGCCTGGCCTTCGGCTCCCAGCTGGGCCAGGCGCTCGGCCAGCTGGCCAAGGAGGTGCTCACCTCCACTGATATCGGGCTGCCGCTGGGGCCGGTGGGCACCGCGGCACTGTTGCCTGCCGCCGTCTCGGAGTTCAGCTCCGGTCTGGAGCAGCCGGAGAGCGAGATCATGGTGTTCCTCGCAGCCCGCGAAGCGGCGCACCAGCGGCTGTTCGCGCACGTCCCCTGGCTGCGGCAGCAGGTGCTTGGCGCGGTCGCCGACTATGCGCGCGGTATCAAGATGGATTTTTCGGCGCTGGAAGAAGCCGCGCAGAACATCGACCCGATGTCGCTGACGGATCCGTCGAAGCTAGAGGAGATCCTGTCCCAGGGCACCTTCGAACCGCAGACCACGCCGGAGCAGAAGCAGGCCCTGGAGCGGCTGGAAACCTTGCTCGCGCTGATCGAGGGCTGGGTGCAGGTGGTCGTCGCCGACGCGGTGGGCGACCGGCTGCCCGGTGCGGGCGCGCTCGCCGAAACGCTGCGGCGCCGCCGCGCCACCGGCGGCCCCGCCGAACACACCTTCGCCACCTTGGTCGGCCTCGAACTACGGCCACGGAAACTGCGTGAGGCGGCGGCCCTGTGGCGGCGGCTCACCGACGACGCGGGCCTGGAAGCCAGGGACGGGGTGTGGGCGCACCCGGATCTGCTGCCCGATTCCGGTGCTCTGGATTCGCCCTCCGGTTTCATCGATTCGGTGATCGGCGGCGGTGCGGATACATTCCACGATCCGTTGGCGCAGTTGGCCGAAACCGAGGCCAAAGAACGTGATCAGCGGGCGCGCCGCGAAACCGGCACGGGCCAGGCGGAAACCGGCCGCACCGACGAGAAGGGCGCCGGTGAAACTCGTTCCGAGGACAAGCCTCGGGGCGACAAGGATCCCGGTAGCCCCGAATCCGAGTAGGCGACCGTTCTGCCGCCACCGTTCCCGGTCGTGTTCGACCGCGAACGGTTTCGCGCCGCAACCGGGACCGGTGTCAACCTACGGGACCTGCCGCTCGCCGCACCCACGGGAGAACCGGCCCCGCCGCTAGCGAAGTAGCAGGTAGCCGGGAGAAGGCGACGGTAACGCCGCCGCACGCACCGGTCTCGTGGTCGCGTCCCTGCAGGGAGTGTTATCGGGATTGCCGAGCACGCCGACGTGCCGGGGTCCTCGGTATGTCACCGGCTCGTCCGCCTTGTGGATAAACCGCGAACCCTGTGGTCAGCCGTGGTTTTCCTGAGACAGCGCCGAGGGACGGCGGCGCATACTGCTGCCATGACGACGATGCGTCCGCGCGGGCCGATGCTGCATCCCAGGGTGATGATCCTGTCGCGCCCCTGCGGGACGGTCCAGCTCGGCTGGGACCCCGACACCGCACTGCTCGTGGACGCCCCCGGCCTCACCGCCGCACAGGTCATGGCCTTCCTGCGGCTGCTGGACGGTCTGCACACCCGCCCGCAGGTGTTGTGGCTGGCCGGCGAACACGGGGTGCGCACCCCGCAGACCGAGGGCCTGCTCGCCGCCCTCGACACCGCAGGTCTGCTGGTTCACCCCGAGGCGCCGGTGGGTCGGGTCCGTTCGGTGCTGGTGCACGGGCTCGGCCCGCTCTCGGATGCGGTAGCGGCAGGTTTGCGCGGGCTCGGTGTGCGGCCCGGCCGTTCCCGCGGCAACCGGCACGAGCCGTTACCTGCCGGCCGCCGCTGCGATCTGGTTGTGCTCTGCGACACCCTGGTGCCCGATCCGCGTCTGGTCGACCAGCTCGTCCGCGGGCGTATCGCGCATCTGATGGTGCGGGTGCGCGACGGCACCGGCGTGGTCGGTCCGCTGGTGCTGCCCGGGCTCACCAGCTGCCTGCGCTGTGCCGACCTGGCCCGCCGCGACCGCGATACCGCCTGGCCCCGCCTGGCCGCACAACTGCTCGACCGGGTGGGCCACGCCACTGCTGCCGGTATCGCGGCTACCGCTGCCCTTGCCCTGACCGAACTGGAAGCGGTCGTCGCATGTTCGCGACTGCGCGCGCCCGCCACCTTGGACACCACCCTCGAATTGGATCTCGGTTCGCACCGGTTGCGCCGCAGACACTGGCGTCCGCATCCCGGGTGCGGATGTTTGTCGGCCGGTGCCCCCGCGATGGTGGTGGGACCAGGAACACCGCCCGCGCAAGGGCCGCAAATCTCATAGGGTTTCCATGGCACATTCCCGGCGGTGTCGGCCATGATGGGGGTGTGTCTGAGATCGTGCGCCGGCCCTCGTCCCGCAATGCGAAGTTAGCCAAAATTCCACTTGGCATCGCCGGGCGGGCTGCTGTCGGCTTCGGGAAGAGGCTGGCAGGCGGCAACCGGGGTGAGATCAACGCAGACCTCAACCAGAAGGCCGCAGAGCAGCTGTTCACCGTACTCGGTGAGCTCAAGGGCGGGGCGATGAAGTTCGGTCAGGCGCTGAGTGTGATGGAGGCCGCTGTCCCGGAGGAGTTCGGCGAACACTACCGGGAGGCGCTCACCAAACTGCAGGCCGCTGCGCCGCCGATGCCCGCGGCAACCGTGCACCGGGTACTCGATCAGCAGCTCGGCACCGGGTGGCGGCAGCGTTTCCAATCATTCGACGACACCCCGGCTGCTTCCGCAAGCATCGGCCAGGTGCATCGTGCGGTGTGGTCGGACGGCCGCGCGGTCGCGGTGAAGGTGCAGTACCCGGGCGCGGACGAGGCGCTGCGCGCGGACCTGAAAACGCTGTCCCGGATGACCGGGCTGATGTCCACGGTGATCCCCGGCGCCGATGTGAAACCGATCCTGGCCGAAATCACCGAACGCACCGAAGAGGAACTGGATTACCGCAACGAGGCGAATAATCAGCGCGCGTTCGCCGCAGGCTACGACGGCCACCCGGAGTTCGTGGTCCCCAAGGTGGTGGCCAGCGCGCCGAAGGTGATCGTCACCGAATGGCTCGAAGGCACCGCGGTTTCGGCGATCATCGCCGCGGGCAACGCCGACCCCGAAGGCACCAGGGCGCTACGCAACCGGGTGGCGGGCCTGATGGGCCGGTTCCATTTTTCCTCGCCGGAAACGGTCGGGCTGCTGCACGCCGACCCGCACCCGGGCAATTTCATGGTGACGCCGGAGGGGAAGCTGGCCGTCATCGATTTCGGCGCCTGCGCACCGCTGCCGAACGGCTTCCCCGAACTGCTCGGCCGGATGCTGGTGTTGGCCGTGCAGGAACGGTTCTCCGAACTCACCGACCTGATGCACGCCAATGGATGGGTGATCCCTGGTCGCACCATCACCGAGCGCGAGATCGAGGACTACCTGCAGCCGTTCACCGACCCGATCCGGTCCGAATCGTTTCACTTCACCCGCAAATGGATGCAGCGGGTCGCGGGCAAGGCATCGGATTTCTCGTCACCGGAGATGAAGACTGCGCGGGCGATGATGCTGCCCGCCGAATACGTGATGATCTTCCGGGTGTTGGCCGGATCGATCGGCATCTGCGCCCAGCTCGACGCCGAGGTGCCGTTCATGCAGCTGGCCTCGGTATGGCTGCCCGGGTTCCGGGACGCTCGCGACAGCGCCTGACCTCGCAACAACTCGGAAAAGACCACGAGCCGCTCACCTCGTCGAGGTGAGCGGCTCGTCGCCGATATATGAACCCCCGTCACCGAAAACAGCTGCTGGCGAGCCGTTTTCAGACGCAGGCGGGCACCTTGCGCGGCCGGCCGCGTGGGCGCTTGCGAGCGATCACGACACCCTGGTCGAAGATCTCACCGCCCCACACGCCCCACGGCTCGCGCCGATCGATGGCTGCGCTCAGGCAGCCCTTCCGGATCGGGCAGGAGGCGCACAGCGCCTTGGCCTGCTCGAGTTGGACCGGGCTCTCGGCGAACCACAGGTCCGGATCACCGGCCCGGCAGGGCAGGGTGGTGGTGACCTCCTGGTCATCGGCAGCGGTCGGCGCGGTTCGGCATGTCACGTCGGTGGTGGCCGTGAACACGTCGTTCTCCTTCAGCTCGTTGCAGCGGTTCGGTGTCGTTCGTTCCGCGAAACCGGTGCCTGGCGGCTGAAAGGGCCGGAAAGAAATTTCTGGCCACGGTTTCGCTTCGGGCGATCCGTGGCCAGGAGGTCGGGGGAGAGTCCCCTACCTAGGTCGGCATCGGTGCCGAGTCCTGATCACGGTCGCTGGGTGTGCATTGCGGAGGCTGACTGCCCGGTGAATGGGCGCAACGGCGGCTTGTGCGGTGCTGCCGGCTGCTGCCAGGGCAACGGCCGAATGCCAGTCTTCGCGGGGCTTGTCCTGCGGTTCGAGGAACAGCGGTGCGCGCGGGGGCATCGCAAGCGACGTCCCGAACTCACCGGCGCCGGACAGACCGGCCCCCTGCAAGGCGAGGACCCCCCGGGAGACAGTCGGATACGCCGGTGCGTTCGCCCCAGCGCCGAAAGCGCCGACGATGTCTGCGCTGAAAGCGCCGATAGTGTCAGCGTCGAAGGCGGTAATGCCGTTCATGCCGTCTGCCTCCCTCCTGTACTCGTAGTCGAATAGGAACAGTGCGCAAGGGAATACCCTCCCGAGCGCGGTTTCCACCATATGCGTTGACGAGTGAACCGACAACCTATTTTCTACCTGCGGTTTTGCGTAGTCGAGCGGATTCGGGACGAGACGATCGCCAGCACCTCCGCACCGTACTTCTCGATCTTGCGCGCGCCGATCCCGGAGATGGCGGCGAGCGCGGCATCGTCGGCGGGCAGCTGTTCGGCGATCGCGGTGAGCGTGGTGTCGGTGAACAGCGTGAACTCCCGCACCCGCATGTCCTGCGCTTTTTCCGCACGCCAGTCGCGCAGCGCCGCCAGCAGTTCGGAATCCAGCTCGGCGGGGCATTTCCGGCAGCGGCCCAGCATCGTGGCGTAGGTGCCGATCAGCGGTTTCGCACAGATACGGCAGTACACGCGAGCGGTGCCGGTATCGCGTTTCGGCGGCGCGGGCGCGATCCGCGAGGCCGGCGAATCGTCGGGCACCAGGCCATTGAGGAAACGCGAGCGCCGTCGGGCGCGTCGCCCACCCTCGCCGCGGGACAGCGCCCACGACAGCCGCAGCTGTTCCCGCGCCCGGGTCACCCCGACATAGAGCAGCCTGCGTTCCTCCTCCAGCGCCGCTTGATCGGCGACCGACCCGTCATCGGCTAGTACATGGGTGATCGGCAATGTGCCGTCGGACAGCCCGACCAGGAACACCGCATCCCATTCCAACCCCTTGGCCGCGTGCAGCGACGCCAGGGTCACACCCTGCACCGTCGGTGGGTGACGGGCGTCGGCGCGGGTGGCGAGTTCACGCAGTAGACTGGTGAGGTCGAGCCGCTGGTCGGCAGTGGTGAGCTCCTCGGCCAACCGGACCAGCGCGACCAGCGAGGCCCAGCGTTCTCGTGCCTGTGCGCCCGCCGGTTCGGTGGCGGTCAACCCGACCGGGGCCAGCGCGGCCCTGACCAGGGTGACCAGCGCGGGGCCGGTGCGGGACTGATCCGGAAGGTCTTCGCGCGCTGCGGTTTTGCGCAGTTCCTGTACCGCCTGCCTGACTTCGGGACGCTGGAAGAACCCTTCGCCGCCGCGGATCTGGTAGGGGACCCCGCGTTCGGTCAGCGCCTGTTCATAGGCTTCGGACTGGGCATTGATCCGGTACAGCACCGCGATCTCAGCGGGTGGCGTGCCCGTTTCGATCAGTTTTTCGATAGAACGCGCCACCGCCGCGGCTTCGGCCGGAACATCATCGAACTCGGCGAAAACCGGTTCCGGACCGTCCGGGCGTTGACCGATCAATTGCAGCCGGGTCCCCGCGATCCGGCCACGTGCCTGCCCGATCACCCGATTCGCCAGCGACACCACCTGCGGGGTCGACCGATAGTCGCGTTCCAGCCGGATCACGGTGGCGTCCGGGAAACGCCTGGAGAAGTCGAGCAGATAGCCGGGGGTGGCGCCGGTGAACGAGTAGATCGTCTGGTTGGCGTCGCCGACGACGGTCAGATCGTCGCGGTCACCGAGCCAGGCGTCGAGCACCCGCTGCTGCAGCGGTGTCACATCCTGGTATTCGTCGACCACGAAACTGCGGTAGCGGCCACGGAATTCGTCGGCGACGGCCGGGAAGTCCTCCAGCGCGGCGGCGGTGTGCAGCAGTAGGTCGTCGAAATCCAGCAGCAGGCCCTCGGCTGTGGTCTTCAGCGATTCGTAGCCGGTGTAGACCTGCGCGACCCGCTCCGCGTCGCAGGGGATATCGCGACGGTGTTTTGCGGCGGCGGCCGGATAGTCCTCGGGGGCGATGAGCGACGATTTCGCCCATTCGATCTCGCTGAGCAGATCGCGCACACTCTCGGTATGTGACGGCAGCCCGACCCGGTTGGCTGCCTGCGCAACGACAGCGAACTTGTTGTCGAGCACCCGCCAATGCACCTCGCCGACGACCTGCGGCCAGAAATATTTCAGCTGCCGCAGCGCCGCGGCGTGGAACGTGCGCGCCTGCACCTGATTGGCCGCGTCACCGAGCCCGAGCGCCCGCAGCCTGCCGCGCATCTCGCCTGCGGCGCGCGCGGTGAACGTCACGGCCAGTACCTGATCGGGTTTGACCTGACCTGCCTCCACCAGATGCGCGATGCGATAAGTGATGGTTCTGGTCTTGCCGGTGCCCGCCCCCGCGAGTACGCAGACCGGCCCGCGCGGCGCGCGTACGGCGGCGGCCTGCTCCGGATCCAGGGCGGTCAGATCGAGTGCGGGCACGCGCTCCATCATGACAGCGCCCCGCCGCCGGGACGCGAGCACCCGCGGGCGCTCCGTGTCGAAGGGCACCCCTCGGGCCGAGGAACAGGATCACGACCCGCGGCGTTGCAGTGACCGTGACTGAAACGACACCTGATCTGACGATGTACTCGACCACCTGGTGCGGCTATTGCCGCAGGCTCAAGAAGCAGCTGGAAGAAGCCGGTATCAGCTACGTCGAGATCGATATCGAGCAGGATCCGGCGTCGGCGGAGTTCGTCGGCCAGGTCAACAACGGTAACCATGTCGTTCCCACCGTGAAATTCGCCGACGGCTCCACCGCGACCAACCCGTCGCTGGCCGAGGTCAAGAAGGCGCTCGCCGCCATTTCCTGACCAGTTCGCACCCCCTGCCATGCCCAGCGACAACCCGACACCGGCGGCGTACGCGCGCCTGTTCCGCGCGTAAGCGCCGCCGATCGCTACTGTTGACCGAGTGAATCGTCGGATCCTCACCCTGCTGGCCGCCCTGATCCCGGTGCTCGTCTTCGGTGCTGTCGGCACCGTGTTCACGGTGCCGTTCGTCACCCTCGGGCCCGGGCCAACGGTCAACACGCTGGGGGAGGTGGACGGCAAGAAGGTCGTCGAGGTAACCGGCACCGAGGTCGACCCGGCGACGGGTCACCTCAATATGACCACCGTATCGGTGCGCGACGGTCTGAACATCTTCGAGGCGCTCGGCTACTGGGCCAGCGGCCGTCACGGTCTGGTGCCCCGATCGGAGGTGTACCCGCCGGGCGTCTCGCGCGAGGAGATCGACGAGTCCAACCAGCAGCAGTTCGAGAGTTCGGAGAGCAACGCCGAGGTCGCGGCGCTGAATTTCCTGAACCTGCCCACCACGGTCCTGGTGCGCGATATCACCGACGACGCCCCCGCCAAGGGCGCTCTGCGTTCCGGTGACGAATTCATCAGCATCAACGGCGCCCCGATCGCCACCCCGCAGGATGTGGTCACCGCGGTGTCCACCCAGGCGCCCGGCAGCGTGCTGACCGTGGTGGTGCGGCGCGACGGCGCCGAACAGACCATCCCGGTCACTCTCGGCGCCCGCCCCGATAATCCCGCCAAGGGTTACCTCGGGCTCACCCCCGTCGAGGGAGCTCGCCCACCCATGCGGGTCACTTTCAACCTTGCCGATATCGGCGGCCCGTCGGCCGGGCTGATGTTCAGCCTGGCTCTGATCGACAAACTGACACCGGGTGCGCTGGGGGGCGGCGAGTTCGTCGCCGGAACCGGCACCATCGACAACGACGGTAAGGTCGGCCCGATCGGCGGAATCCAGTACAAGATGATCGCCGCCAGAGAAGCGGGCGCACAGACGTTCCTGGTTCCAGCAGCCAACTGCAACGAGGCCAGGCAGCAGATTCCGGAGGGTCTGCAGCTGGTGCGGGTCGAGAACCTCGCGGGCGCAGTGCAGGCTCTGGCCGATATCGATGCCGGCCGCCCCGCCCCCAGCTGCGCTGCCTGAGCGTACCTCCGCCTTCGCTCCGGGCGTACCTCCGCATTCGCTCCGGCCATGCGCCTCGAGGCGTACCTTCCGTGTTCGCACGGCTGCGTGAGGTCTGCCCGATCACTCGCCTTTGCTCCGGCGGTGCGGCTTGCCTGTCTCTGCCTTCGCTTCGGCCGTGCGCGACACCACTTCACAAACGGGTGAGTGGATAGAGAGCCGGGTGGGGTAGGTGAGGTCGACGAGCCACGCGTAGCCCGAAGGGCCGGGCGAGGTTTACGAGGCCGGGCGCAGCTGAGCAATCGGGGGAACCGAACAGGCAATGAACTCTCTGCCGACCGGCACCACCACCCGTTTGCGGCCCGGCTCGCGTTTCAGCCCTCGCAGCTAGAAGCGCCGGGACGGACGAACGTTCGACCCTCGCTGGGAGCGCCGGGGCGGACGAACGTTCGACCCTCGCTGGGAGCGCCGGGGCGGACGAACGTTCGACCCTCGCGCATGCGCCGAAGGCGCCAGCCGCGAGGGCTGAAACGCGAGCAAAGGGCCGCAAACCGCCGCGCCGGAGGCGCGGCCATGAATACAGCTCAATCGAGGGTGTGTTGCAGGGCTTCGACCAGGTTTGGGGCGAGGTTGGGGTAGGTGCGCAGGTCCAGGTCTTCGGCGTCGTCGGCGTCGTCTTCCGGTCGCAGCTGGAGCAGGCACAGGGTGGTCCCCGAGCGCAGGGCGGCGGCGAACAGTCTGGCGTCGCGGCGCTCGGGGTGGGCCTGTGCCGCTGCTCGGCCCGCTGCGTCGGCGGCCTCGTTGTCGGCGAGCAGCGGGGTCAGGGCTTCGTCCAGGTCGTCTTCGGCGTCCGGGGGCAGCACTACGATTTCCTGGACCAGTACGCATCCGGTCACTGCGGGGGGCCAGCTGGTGGTGGCGAGGAATTCGTCCAATCCGCCTGCCGCGTCCACCGGCAGTGGGTCCTGCGCGATCGGGGTCAGCTCGTCGGCGGTGTCGACCTGATCGATCAGATCTGGTTCGGCCGCCACCAGATCCGCGGTCGGCACCAGCGCGAACATCTGCGGCGATCTGCCCCAGCCCTCGGCATCCACGAACTCCGCCACCTCGCGGACGGAACGAGCAAGGACGACTTCTGCATGCAGATCAGCGGCGCTCACCCATCTATCCTCGCATCAGCGAAAACGCCGCCGCCGCAACCCTGCGAACCCATCGGTGTCCGATTTACGTAGAGTGGGCGCAGACGGTCCTGCGTGGACCGACCGCAATATTCGGACTGCGGCGAAGCTGCCGGTGGGGTCACCGACGGCGGCGCCGCCGGATTTTGGAGAGTGGCATCGTGGGCATGCGGCCCCCCCACCGGGTTACCTTCGCTGTCCCGCCGCAGCCGCGTGCTGCTGCTGGCGGCTGTCGTGCTGGCGGCTCTGCTGCTGGTGGGGCCGAGGCTGGTCGACACCTATACGAACTGGTTGTGGTTCGGGGCGGTCGGTTTCCGCGGTGTGTACCTGACCGTGCTGTTGACCCGGATCCTGACCTTCGCAGTGGTCGCGGTGGTCGTCGGCGCGATCGTATGGCTGGCACTGCAGCTCGCCTACCGCAGCAGGCCGGTGTTCGTGCCCTCGGCCGGTCCGAACGACCCGATTGCCCGCTACCGCACCACGGTGATGAGCAGGCTGCGGTTGTTCGGGATCGGCATTCCCGCGCTGCTCGGCGTCCTGTCCGGTCTGGTCGCGCAGTCGAGTTGGGTGACGGTGCAGTTGTTCCTGCACGGCGGTTCGTTCGATCAAACCGATCCGCAGTTCGGGCTCGACATCGGTTTCTACGCCTTCGACCTGCCGTTCTACCGGATGGTGCTGAACTGGCTGTTCGTCGCCGTGATCATCGCGTTCTTCGCGAACCTGGTGACCCACTATATTTTCGGCGGGCTGCGCCTCACCGGCCGCGAGGGCACGCTCACCACTCCGGCCCGTGTCCAGCTGGCTGTGCTGGCAGGCCTGTTCGTGCTGTCGAAGGCCATCGCCTACTGGTTCGACCGCTACGAGCTGTTGATGAGCCGGCGCAAGGAGCCCACCTTCACCGGTGGTTCGTTCACCGATATCAACGCGGTGCTGCCCGCCAAGCTGATCCTGCTGTCGATCGCGGTTATCTGTGCGCTCGCTTTCTTCGCAGGCATCGTGCTCAAGGATCTGCGGGTGCCTGCGCTGGCCGCAGCGCTGCTTGTGCTGTCGTCGGTGCTGGTCGGCGCGGTATACCCGCTGGTGGTCGAGCAGTTCTCGGTGAAGCCGAACGCGGCGCAGAAGGAAAGCGAGTACATCGAGCGCAATATCGCCGCTACCAGGCAGGCGTACGGGATCACCGACGACAAGATCGAGTACATCGACTACAAGGGTGAGAGCAACAAGAACCCGCTCGACGTCCCGGTCGATCACGCGACGATCGCCAATGCCCGCCTGCTCGACCCGAATATCCTCTCGCCTACTTTCACCCAGCTGCGGCAGTTGAAGAACTTCTACGGCTTCCCCGAATCACTGGATATCGACCGATACAACCTCAATGGTGAGATCCAGGACTACATCGTCGGCGCGAGGGAACTGTCCCCTGCGACGTTGAGCGGCAACCAGACCGACTGGATCAACAAGCACACCGTCTACACGCACGGCAACGGTTTCGTCGCCGCCCCCGCCAACCGGGTCAACCGGCCGCAGTCGGAGAATCCGAACGACCCGGGCGGCAGCAGCGATTCCGGTTATCCGATCTTCTTGGTGAGCGATCTGTTCACGCCGAAGGATCAGCAGCGGATCAAGGTCGACCAGCCGCGCATCTACTACGGTGAGCTGATTTCGCAGTCCAACCCCGATTACGCGATCGTCGGCGCGGTCGAGGGCCAGGCGCCCCGCGAGTACGACTCCGACCAGGCCCAGTACACCTACACCGGTGCGGGCGGTGTCCCGATCGGCAACTGGTTCAACCGCCTTGCGTTCGCCGCCAAGTACGCCGAACGCAACATCCTGTTCTCCTCGGCCATCGGCGAGGAATCGAAGATCCTGTTCAACCGTTCACCCCGGGATCGGGTGCAGCGAGTCGCCCCGTGGCTGACCACCGACGGCAACGCCTACCCGGCGGTGATCGACGGCCGGATCGTGTGGATCGTGGATGCCTACACCACGCTGGACAACTACCCCTACTCGCAGACCACCTCGCTGGAGGGCGCGGTGGAGGACAGTATCGACCAGCGCACCGGCAGGCTGTTGCCGCGTAAGGAAGTCAGCTATATCCGTAACTCGGTGAAGGCCACGGTCGACGCCTACGACGGCACGGTGACGCTGTACGAGGTCGACCCGACCGACCCGGTGCTGAAGGCGTGGCGGGGCGTGTTCCCGGATGCGGTCCAGCCCGAAAGTGAGATCAGCCCCGAGCTGCGCGCGCACTTCCGGTACCCGGAGGACCTGTTCAAGGTGCAGCGGGAGATGTTGACGAAGTACCACGTGGACAACCCGCGCGAGTTCTTCACCAACAACGCGTTCTGGTCGGTGCCTGCCGATCCGACGGTGGAGGGCGCGACCGCCAGCCAGCCGCCGTACTATGTGCTGCTCGGCGATCCGAAGACGGGCAAACCGGTGTTCAACCTGACCAGCGCGATGGTCGGCTACAACCGGCAGTTCCTGTCGGCCTATATATCGGTGCGCTCCGATCCGGAGGGTTACGGAAAGTTCCGGATCCTGCAGTTGCCGACGGATACGCAGACGCTGGGTCCGCAGCAGACCCAGAACCGGATGACGACCGCACCGCAGGTCTCCCAGGAGCGGACCTTGCTGTCGAACTCCAACAAGATCAGATACGGCAATCTGCTGACCCTGCCGATCGCCGACGGCGGCATCCTCTATGTGGAGCCGTTCTACAACGAACGCAATACCGGACCGGATACCGCGACCTTCCCGCAGCTGCTACGGGTGCTGGTGAGCTACCGAGACAGCTCGGGCACGGTGAAGGTGGGCTACGCGTCCACGCTGGCCGAGGCGATGGAACAGGTACTCCCCGGCGCGGGTGCGCTGGTCACTCCGTTCGGTGGTGACCCGGCCACTCGGCCCGAGTCGGAGGAGGGCGCACCACCTGCCGAGGGCACCCAGCCGCCCGCCGAGGACGGCAACCGCCCGCCCGCCGAGGGTGCGACCCCGCCGCCTGCGGCGAGCTCGCCCGCGCAGCAGGCCGCAGCTGCTGAACTGGACCGCAAGATCGAGGCTGTGCGCAACGCGATGCGCACCGGTAGTTTCGAGGACTTCGGCCGGGCTCTCGACGAGCTGGATGCCGCGGTCAAGGCCTACCAAGAGGCGGGCCGTTAAGCTCTGGTGAAACGAAAGAAGCGGCGCTGCCGTCCCTCGGGACGGCAGCGCCGCTTCTTGTACTGTGTTCCGGCGGTCAGCGGATGTCGTCGTGCCGCGGGCCGGCCAGGATCACAGGTACTGGCTGCACACCGGCCAGGCGCCGGGGCCCTGAGCGGCCAGGACGTTCTCCGCAACGCGGATCTGCTCTTCACGGCTCGCGTTGTGGGCGTAGCCGGTGCCACCGTAGGCCTCCCAGGTGCTCTGCGTGAACTGCAGGCCACCGTAGAAGCCGTTACCGGTGTTGGTGCTCCAGTTGCCGCTGCTCTCGCATTGGGCGACAGCGTCCCAGTTGCCCGAGTAGGCGGAAGCGGTGGCGGTGGAAAGACCGAACGGGACGGCAACGAGTGCCCCGGTGATTGCTGCGATACCGAGGGCGCGAGTGCTGAACTTCCGGGTCTTGT
Organism: Nocardia donostiensis; assembly: GCF_002081715.1. Classification (GTDB taxonomy): domain Bacteria; phylum Actinomycetota; class Actinomycetes; order Mycobacteriales; family Mycobacteriaceae; genus Nocardia; species Nocardia donostiensis. Next base: position 102,446 of record NZ_MUKP01000012.1, read on the forward strand.
TCATGTGGAATATCCCTGCCTGTGCCCACCAGCAGCGCGGGAGTATCGACCGCGTGCCCCTGTCCCCAGGAAGAAGTCGGGGGAGTATCCGAACCGTGGGACAGGGTTTCCGGTGTTCTCCGGTTCGGTTGGTAGCCCTTCACGGTTGATCCGGGCTGCGATAACGACGGTAACGAATAAATCTCGGCAGATCACGTACTGATAACTGTCAGTAACTGTCAGCAGATTCGACCGTGTGTTCCCGAACTTCCATGGTTTTAGCAGGTGGGAAACCGATTCACCCCTTACCCAAGAGGCTTTGTGATAACACCGTTATGTGTTCGGTATCACTCAGAAATAGTAAGCCGGGTCACTGGTAGGGGTGCAATCTCGGTTCGGCAACCCTCCCGCGAACTCGTATCACGCCTCCCGGAGCCTCATGTCCGCGGTGGCTGCTTCCGGGAGTGGATGGCGCTGATGCCCGAGCGGACCTCGTTGCCGGAGCGGGGTCGGTGAGCAAAATGTGCTTCGACCAGCTGATTTGCCTTCGCTGTGAACCCGTGTGTAAGGTTGTGTTCACCGACGCGGGGTGGAGCAGCTCGGTAGCTCGCTGGGCTCATAACCCAGAGGTCGCAGGTTCAAATCCTGTCCCCGCTACTAGTGAGAAAGGCTCCCGGAGATCATCCTCCGGGAGCCTTTCTCATGTTCGGAGCAGGTGTTCAGGGCAGGCCGATGCATTCATCGTCGTGCCGGGAAGTTCCTCCGCTACGCTCAGGCTGTCGCCGCCGTGCTCACCAGCCCGCCCCCTCCTGGGCTGCATTCCGCGCCACCTCTGGGGTCTCCGTGATATGACCGTCGCCTACCTGCCCTCCGTGTTGTCGACCCGAAATATGGGGGCAGCGAAGATAATTGGGGCGGGTTATTCTTCGGTGTCTTCACCCAGTCAAGTAATTGGAGCACCATGAAAAAACGTATAGCTGGCGTCGTTATCGCGACCGCGTTGGTCGCACCTCTCCAGGTCGGGGCTTCCGCCAGTGCGGCGGCCGCACCCATGCTGGGGTCCTCCGAGGTCGGTTGTAACATCAACTGTCCGCCGGTCCTGGGGGTCGTGCTCGATCTACTCGGCGCGCTCTCTTCGGGCTCGTCGGGCGGTGGCGGCGCACCCGCGGCCTGACGCCACCTTCCCTGACGGAACTGCTCTACCCGCCTCCGACAAAATCGCGGCGGGTAGACGGCGTTATCCGTATCGAGCAGAAGGACGAGTAACACCATGCCATCCGATGTCGTACTCAAAGCCACCAACTTCGTGCACCGAACCATGTTGAAGGTCAGTGGCGGGCGGTTGGGAAAGAGATTCTTCGGGATGCCGTCGCTCGAGTTGACCACAACAGGGCGCAAATCGGGGCGGCCGCACGCGGTGATGCTGACCGCGCCGATCGTAGAGGGCGACAGCTATATCATCGTCGCCTCGCGGGGCGGGGACCCGATGCATCCGGCCTGGTTCTGGAACATCCAGGACAACCCCGAAGTCATGGTGTCGTTTCAGAGCGGCCCGCAGCGGCCCATGACAGCGCAGGTGTTGTCGGAGGAGGAGCGAGCGAGGCTGTGGCCGCGGATTGTGGCCGACTACCCCACCTACGGCGACTATCAGAAGCGAACCAGCCGCCAGATCCCATTGGTTCGGCTGACCTCCAGGTGATCCAGCGGCCGTTTCAGTGGCCGATCTCCGGGTAAACACGTCTGTTTCCCTGACAATTGACAAGATCGGAATCGGTGGTGTTGCAAGAACATTTGCACGCACGGGTGATTACGCTGCCGATTCGGGTACTCGGTCGGGGTACGTCGCTTCGATACTCGGTTGCGTACTGCGCGGATCGAATTTCGAGTACGAAGCTCCGGGGCGGTAATCGGCGCCGGCTTCCCGCCGGATAACCAAGGGGTTCGCAACACAGTGGCGAAGCTCATATATTTAGATCGCAAAACCTGCTCTGAGCTGCGGAGACAAGCCGATAGCCCTGTCGGTGACAGCGCCAGTGTTCCGTTCATATGCACAGGCAAAACAATCGGGGCTTTCGAAACGTGTCCTCGAATTGCGCACCAGCATCGGTGAGATTGCGTCCGCGCGTGTGTCGGGCCGGTGAAATTCCGGTTTCGTCCGGTTTCCGGCCGCGGATACCGCTAGGATTGGGGCATATTGGTACCGAGTGGGTTCGGCGTCGAGCCGTCACCGCAGTGCTCGGTCGCGGGGCATTCTCGGCGGCAGGGGTTACGGTGGAAAAGGGTTGTTCGACGCATCGAGCGGGCCACCGGCCCGCGGTGGCGGACCCACCTGCTGAGGAGGCGAAATGCCCGAGTACGCCGGACCCGACGAAGCCGAACTGGACCAAGCCCCCGTTGTCTGGCCTGAACCGAGCCGACTCGATTCGTGGTGGCACCACGTGATGACCGATCCCGAAACCGGCGCGGGTTCCGCGCCCACGCTCACCCACAACGGCTGAGCGCGGGCCAACACTCAACCGAAGCCGCGAGCCCGCAGTCGTCAGCGATAGATTCCGGCGCTCGCATCCGTTTCCGCGGTTGCTGCAGCAGATCGGTGCGACATCACCGCCGTTTCACCAGCGGTAATCGAGGTTGCCGGATGTATGCTCCTCCCGTGGTTCAGCTGCCGGCGCCGATGCTGGCGACCGCAGGGCGGCCGCCGGATACCGAAAGCTGGGCCATCGAAATGAAATGGGACGGGGTGCGGGTGATCGTGGTCCGCAGAGCCGGGATATGCCGCCTGTACAGCAGAAACCATCGTGAGGTCACCAGTTCGTACCCGGAACTCGTCGAAACGATCGAACTGCTGCGGCCCGGCCGGGATATGGTCCTCGACGGTGAAGTGATCGCGACGAACCCGTGCGGCGCGCCGTCGTTCGGTTTGCTGCAGCGGCGCATGCACATCGCCACACCGTCTGTCGAACTGATCCGGTCGGCTCCGGTGCGGTTCTACGCTTTTGATCTGCTCGCACTCGGTATCACAGACACCACACCGCTGCCGTACCTGGAACGTAGACGCCTGCTCGCCGACCTCGAACTGTCCGCGCCGCTGGTGAGCACCCCACCATACTGGCTGGATGTGGAGGCCGACCGTTTGCTGGAGATCGCTGGGGAATACCAACTCGAAGGCATCGTCTCCAAGTTCATCGAATCTGCCTACTACCCGGGCCGCCGCTCCCCGGCCTGGATCAAAACCCCGCGCCGCCGCACCACAGAGGCGATCGTCGCCGGCTGGACCTGCGGGACCGGTGTGCTGACACCGACCTTTGGCTCGCTGGTGCTCGGCGCCTACGACGAAGACGGCAAGATGGTGTACATCGGCAATGTGGGCACCGGATTCAGTACGGCCGATCGGCGTCGCCTGCGTACCCGGCTCGACGAGTTGCCCGCCGCGGAAAGCCCTTTCGACATTCCGCCGGAACGGGTGGGGATCGTCGAGGTGCGCTGGGTGCGTCCCGAACTGGTCGGCGATATCGAATACCGCGAATACACCGGTGACGGGTTGCGTCACCCGTTCTGGCGTGGTCTCCGCAGCGATAAGGAACCCGAAGAGGTCGCGCTACCGCGGTAGGTGTGCTCACCTGATCGGTTCGGTACCGCTGTGGTGTTCGGCCGCCGCCCCTGCTGTCGCGTCGGCGCGGCCGCGATCCGACTGTGATGCGGGAGTTACGCCAGGAACTGTGTCCTCCACCACGTAACTGGCGCGGGTGTGGACCGGTGCGCCGGGATGGTCTACGTAGGGAACCACCCGGAAATCGCTGCGCCACAGGTCTTTGTCGACCTCCACCCGCACATACCCGCGTTGTGAGTTGCAGAATTTCAGGTCCGGGTTGGTGCCCAGCAGAACACGGCCGTGGCTGCTGAGATCGGTTCCGTTGCCGCCGGTGCTGATCGAGGTGCCGATGAATTCCGCGGCGACCACGGGGGTTTCCGGGTCGCTCGGGTCGCGGCGCAGGTCGGCGGCGTAGTTTTCGTGCCGGTCGCCGGTGATCACCACGAGATTGCGCACGCCGCGCTCGGCGGCTGCGCCGAGCACGAGGCTACGTTCGGCGACGTACCCGTCCCAGGCATCGGTGCCCACCGCGGTGTGCGGACCGGGGTCGTAGTCGGTCTGGTTCATCGCCACCTGGTTGCCGATGATCTGCCAGCGCGCGGTGGATCGGGCGAACCCGTCGATCAACCATTTCCGCTGCTGCGCGCCCAGCACTGTGCGTTCCGGCGAGAACCGGTCGGTGCAGTCGGTGGCGATGTTCCCACCGCACGGCTGGGGGCTGCGATACTGCCGGGTGTCGAGCATGGTGATATCGGCCAGATCGCCGAATCGGTAGCGGCGATGCAGGCGCATCGTCGTTCCCGATGGCAGCTGCTCGATCCGCAGCGGCTGATGTTCGTACATCGCCTGCAGCGCGGCGGCGAGCCTGCGGCGGAACAGTGCGGGAATCAGATGGATATCGATTCCGTGCCCGGGCTGCGAGGACACCCAGTTGTTGTCCACCTCGTGATCGTCGAGGGTGACCAGCCACGGGAACCCGGCGTGCGCTGCCTGCAGCGGTGCTTCGGCCTTGGCCTGCGCGTAACGCAGCCGGTATCCCGGCAGGTCGACGGCCTCGGCATACAACCACGGTTCCAGCGTCATTCCCTGCCGCCCGCGTGACCAGCCGCGTTCGTAGATGTAGTCGCCGAGGTGCACGACCACGTCGAGATCTTCGGCGGCCAGATGGTCGTAGGCGGTGAAGTATCCGGAACTCCACGCCTGGCACGAAGCGAACGCGAACCGCAACCGCTGCACCTGATGCCCGGGCGGCGGCGCGGTCCGGGTCCGACCTACCGGCGATATCGCCTGCCCCGCTCGGAACCGGTAGAAGTACCACCGGCCCGGCTCCAGCCCACGCACTTCGGGATGAACCGTATGCGCGAGCGCCCGGGTGGCGACCGCCGACCCGCGCGCCGCGATTCGCCGGAACTGCTCGTCATGTGCGATCTCGTAGTCGACGGTCACCGGGTCCATCGCCATCCCGCCCAACCCGTCCGGGGCGAACGGGTCCGGCGCCAACCTCGTCCACAACACCACCCCGTCCGGCGTCGGATCACCGGAGGCCACCCCCAGCGTGAACGGATCACCCAGCCACCGCGGCGCCCGGAACCGCCGGCTGCTCGCCACCGAAGTCCCCAGCAAAACCGCGATCGACCCCGCCGCGCCATAGCGCAGCAGCTGCCGCCGAGCCAGATTCATACCGCGTGTGCCTCCCACGTCCGACGATAGCGCCCGCGCTTGCCGCGTGCTCATACGTCGGCCCTGCGCTTTCACCTCGCGTTCTGTTGCAACACCTCGCCCAGAACGCAATTGGCGTGCGGTGACCCTGGGTGCGGCCCGGTGGAGCTGGGTAAACTGCCGGGCATGTCGGTGGCTTCACCACAATCGCGGACCACGGGGGCGGTCAGTGGCTACGAGGCGCGCTGGCAGCGGCACAACACCGCACGGCAGTTGAGCATTCTGCGGGCGGCGGTGGAGCTGCTGGAGGAGAATCCGCCGGGCGCTGATATCCCGGTGCTTCGGATAGCCAAACGTGCGGGCGTCGCCAAATCCGTCGTCTATCGGCAGTTCAGCGGCCGCGAGGACCTGGACCGGCGGATCCGCTCGTATCTGATCGACGATTTCGTCGCCGTAGTGGATGAACAGCTCGATGTGAGCACCGGTTCGATACGCGAGATCATCACCCGCACCGTGCGCGCTGTCGCCGAGTGGATGTCGGACCACCCGAACCTCATCGCCTTCGCCAGGACCGGCCCGCCCGCCGAAGGGCCGGACAGCGTCGATGCCGTGAGCAGTCTGAAAACGCGGATATCAGCCCGGTCGTGGGAGCTGATCAGCGCCATCGCACGGCTTATGCGCGTCGAGGCGGCGGCGCTGGAATCGGTGCCGTTCGCGGTGGTCACCATGGTGGAGGGGGTGCTGTCGGCGTGGGCCGGCGACCCGCAACCCACCCGCACGCGCCCAGAAATCGTCGACGAGCTCGCCGCCTACGCCTGGTATGTGCTCGACGGCTCGGCCAGATCGATCGGGGTGGTGGTCGACCCCGATCGAGAGCTGACCGAAGTGATCGCCCAGTTCCGAGCTGCCGGCTGATTCAGGCAGTCGCGCGCAATCGGCGCTCGGGTTCGCTGCGGTAGCGGGCATAGTCGCCGTCGATATGCAGCGCTTTCCACAGCCGCCGCGTCACCGGGTTCATCAAACCCAGCTCGTCGGCAAGGGTGCGCATATCACCGAAGTAGCCGGCGAGGGTCCGGCGTGCGGCCGGGCTGCGCCAGAACGCTTCCTTGATCACCTCACGCGGGATATCGAACTTTTCCGCGAACGACCGCGGCGGTGCCATGATCTCCCCGGCCAGCCATCGGAGGGCCAGCGGGAAAGCCACCCCGCATACGGCCGTGGACACGGGGTTCATCTTCGCCATATGCGCCTTGAGGAATTCTCCCGCGAACGAGATGTGCCGCGCTTCCTCGGCGATATGGATCTCCATGGTGCGCAGCACCATCGGCGGCATATTGCCGCCGTCGCGGATCAGCGCCTTCTGGTAATGATCGATCGGTTCCTCACCGCCGAGGATGCCCATGAACAGGATGACGTGCGCGTACCCACCGGCTACCCCGATAAACGGCGACAGCACCCGGAAGATCGGCCGCATCCCCGGCACGTCCACCCCGATCCGGTTCACCAGTTCCTGGAACATCTGGATGTGGTTGCACTCTTCGGTCATTTCGTGCAGGCAGTACCGGAACTCGGGCGACCCGTTGGGCAGCTTCATGATGTACTGCATCATCCCGCGGATCAGGATGGTTTCGAATGCCGCGCCGACCTTGATCGCGTTGGCGACCCGCCATTTGCCGATCTCGATCTGTCGTTCCAGCGGCTGTTCCTGGTACCAGCGGGTGGCGCCGAGCGGATCGATCTCAGGGGAGAGGACCCAGCGGGGGTCGTTCGGGTCGATGGCGAGTTCCGGTGAATCCCAGTCGATATCGAGGTAGGGATCGAAGCGGCGGTGCACCGAGCCTTCCGACAGCGTGTGCAGCGCCTCGCGGTATCGCGCGGTGAGCTTCTCGGTCAGCGGCACAGTCGACGGCATCATCGGAGTCTCCTCGTGCGTGTGGCATATGTCTCTGAGCTCAATTTACCGAGACTAGAGGTCCCAGTAAATAGCTAGAGCAAAAACCGTTACGGAAAGTTACGGGAACTGGGAGAATGGGCACACTTGAAATGAAAATCATTGCCGTTTATCTTTGTACCGGCCTCTGACCCACACGTGACGGTGCTGCACCAGACGTGACCTTCGGAGGCGCCGAGCACGAACACCGGTACCGCCGGCCCGCCGCTAGGCAGACCGGACGCCGGACCGCTCGCACTCGGCTCAGGATGAGGAACGGAGCACCATGCACTATCGGACGCGCACCACCAGGGCGGCCGCGTTATCGGGCTTACTCACGGCGGTCGTCGCGCTCAGCGGCTGTGGCGACGCAACCGACGACACCACCGGTACCGCCACAGCGCCGGTAGCGGTCACCTACGACGGCGGGATCTACCTGCTGGACCCGGCCTCGCTCACCGTAACCTGGGACGTCGAACTGCCCGGCTTCAACCGGATCGACCCGGCAGGCGACGACCGGCACCTGATGGTGGCGACCGAGACCGGTTTCCGGGTACTCGACGCAACCACCGCGCAGTTCACCGGTCTGGAATTCCCCGGCCCCGAGCCGGGTCACGTGGTCCGCAATGCCGGACGCACCGTGCTGTTCTCCGACGGAACCGGGCAGGTGATCTCGTTCGATCCCACCGGACTTGCCGAGGGCAAACCCGAGATCAGGGAATACCGTGCCGCCGCACCGCATCACGGCCTCGCGGTTGAACTTTCCGACGGTTCGCTGGCAGTCACCCTGGGCGAGGACAGTCACGACCACGACCACGACCACGACCACGGCGCGGACGGTCACGACCACGCACACGACGAGCACTGGGGTGGCCTGGTGGTGCTCGACGCCGACCGCACAGAGATCGCCCGCAGCGAGGACTGCCCCGGTGTGCACGGCGAGGCCACCGCACAGGGGGAAGCCGTGCTGGTCGGTTGCCGCGACGGCGCGCTGATCTACCGCGACGGCGCCATCACCAAGGTCACCAGCCCCACCCCGTACGGGCGCATCGGCAACCACGCGGGCAGCGATGTGTCACCGATCGTGCTGGGTGACTACAAGAAGGACGAGAACGCCGAACTGGAACGGCCCAAGCAGGTTTCGTTGATCGACACCACGGACGCGACCCTGCGGCTGGTCGACCTGGGGACGAGCTATTCCTACCGCGGTCTCGCCCGCGGTCCGCAGGGTGAGGCGCTGGTACTCGGCACCGACGGCAAGATCCATGTGATCGATCCGGTCGCGGGCCGCGTGGATCGCACCATCGCGGTCATCGCGCCCTGGGAGGAACCGCTGGACTGGAAGAAGCCCAGCCCCGGCCTGTTCGTGCGCGATGGTATCGCCTACGTGGCGGACGCGCCGAGCCGAAAAGTGCACCGGGTCGACCTGGCCACCGGTGAAGTGACGTCGTCGTCGGAACTTCCGTCCGCGCCGAACGAGATCAGCGGCGTCGTTTCCTGATACTTCGCAGCGACGCTCGGGCGTGTATGAGGGGCGCGCTCGGCCGCTGCCGGGTGTTTCGGTCGATTACCGCTGCCCGCCGCGAAAACCACCCGTGTTCTGCCCTCTATGCTCCCGAAGCGAAGGCGCGGCCATGCCGACGAAAAGCGGAACCGGAGCGGCATCAGCGTGTCACCTCACCCCGCCGAGGTGCTGCGCGGAACTCGCGCCATCCCGATACGTCGTGATGGTGGGCATCGACAAGGCATCCCACGGAAAGCCCTGGTAGGCCGCAGGGGACGATGCTTCATCGACACGATCGGTGTGCTGATCGGCACGGACTCGCAACGCGGGCGTTGCCGGGCTCACCTGCGGTCGACGGCTACTTCATTCGGGAGGGACGGCGACCGTCTCCGCGAAGACACGGAACGTCTCGACGCGTATTGCATCCGGGGCGAAGTCGATCACCGCGACAGCCGGTCCTTGCTCGAACTCGATACTCGCGGTGACCGTGCGTCCGGCGGCGATCGTCTTGCCCTGCCGGAGTCCCCGTGCCCGGCCGACAAACTCTTCTACCGGAACAGAGCCGCCCGGCACGAGTTCGATCCCGCGCCCGCCGAGCAGCTGGGTCACGGCGCCGGTGTTCCCGGCGGAAGCCGCGGCGAACAGGGCACCGGCAACCCGTTTGCCCCGGCCGCCGACGCCGGTGCATGCCCGCGCCATTCCGGTGAGCCCACCGACCCCCTGGTTGCGGATCAGCAGACCGCCCAGTTTTGCGCCCGCGCCCAGTCCGCGCGGGCCGGTGCCCAGCAGCCGGGCGATCATGGCTGGCAGTTCCCAGTGCGCGGCCAGATAGGCGATCCTGAGCCCGCGGTCCGTCCCCGCCAGTTCGTAGCGCAGGTGCATCGGCACCCGGACGGTGGCGCCGGTGGACATGGTGATCTCGATGGCCAGATCCCGCAGGATCGTGCCGGGTCCGGCGAAATCGTGTTCGACGTCGAAGGCAATGGAGTTCGGCGCGATGAATGTGTCGTAGAAGCGTTCGATCGCCGCCGTGCCGGTGTGCGGGCTCGCCCCGACCGGATCGTTGACCACGGCGTCGTCGGTGAACAGGCCGACCCAGGCGGCACGGTCGTGCGCGGCCACCGCGCGTGGTGAGGCGAGGACGGCGGTGAGCAGTTCCGTGGTGGTCGGTTCGCTCGTCATGGGTGGCTCCTCAGAGTTCGATACCGGTACGGACGACTTTGCCGGTGGCGTTGCGCGGTAACGGGTCGCTCGTCAGCCGCCACGACGACGGCACCTTGTAGTAGGCCACCCGTTCGGCGACGAAGGCACGCAATTCGTCGGCGGTGACGCTATCGGCGGCGCCGACCACGACCACGGCGCCCACCGCCTGCCCGAGGTCGGCGTCCGGCACCCCGATCACTGCGCATTCGCGGACCGCTGGATGCGCCTCCAGGCACTGTTCGACCTCGCTGGGGTAAACGTTCTCACCGCCGCGCAGAATCAGATCCGAACGCCGGCCCGACAGGCGCAGCCTGCCGTCTTCCACAGTGCCGATATCGCCGGTACGCAACCAGCCTTCCGGAGTGATCGCGGCCGCTGAAGCCGCCTCGTCCTCCCAGTAGCCGAGCATGACGTACGGGCTGCGCACCCAGATCTCGCCCTCCGTGCCGTCGGCGACCGGCGCACCCGTTGCGTCGTGGATGCCCAGTTCGACCCCGAGCACCGGACGCCCAACCGTATCCGGGAACTCGGCGAGCTCGGCCGGGGTCGCCAGCGTCGCCGCGGTACTGCATTCGGTGAGCCCGTAACTGGTGACCAGCGCGGTACGCGCCACCGGAAGCCGGTCCCGCAGCCGCTGCTGCAAGGTGGCCGACGACGGTGCGGAATTGAGCGAGAACGCACGCAGCGCGGACAGGTCGTAGCGGGACAGATCCTGTTCCAGAAGGCGGGCGGCCATGGTCGGCATCGCGCCCCAGTTGGTGACGCGCTCGCGCTCCATCAGCCGCAGCACCCGGTCGGCGTCGAACGAACCCTGATGGATGACCGCGGTATCACCGGTCACCAGTCGCGGCACCACCAGATTGTGCAGGCTGGCGATATGGAACAGCGGTGAGGTGAGCAGGAAACATCGCCGGCTCGGCTCCGCGCCGCTCAGCGCTGCGATCAGGGCATCGTTGTAGGCGTGGTAGCCGATGACCGCGATGAGGTTGCGATGCGAATGCGTGACGCCTTTCGGGCGTCCGCTGGTGCCGCTGGTGTAGAGGATCACGGCGGGTTCGTCTTCGCCCACCATGACGGGCTCGGGTGAGCGACCGGCGAATTCGCTGATCAGAGCAGGGATATCGCGTCCCATGGTCAGCACAGGCGTGCTCGTGGCTGATTCGGCGAGCACGGTGGCGCGGGTGGCGTCGGCGACCAGTACCGCGGGGCGGGTGTGGCCGAGCCCGTATTCGATTTCCGGCCTCGCCCACCACGCGTTGTAACCCACCGCGATCGCGCCGAGCAGCTGGGACGCCCAGAACGTGAGTACCCATTCGATGGTATTGGCGGCCAGGATCCCGACGCGATCGCCGCTGCCGATGCCGTAGCGTTCGCGCAGTGCGCAGGCCAGCGCGTTGGCCGCGGCGGCGTGCTCGGCGAACGACAGCCGCCGGTCCGCCGTCACCAGGTAGTCGCGCTCGCCCCACCGCATCGACTCCGCCAGCACATCACCGAGGCACCTGGCACGCTGCCGCAGCACGGGCATGGGTACGCCGCGCACTTCCTCGGTGACCATCTCGAACGGCCCGCCGGGGCCGGTCAGGGCGGTGACGGCCGCCGCGGTGCGCGTCTGCTGGTCCACTGAATCGCTCATCGGAGGGTCCGTCCTGCCTGTGAAATCACCTGCGCAAACACTGTAACGTGTTCTATTTTTTCGCATGGTAGTCCGGTATCACACCGCCGGGATGCAAATGTGTCGGAGCGGTGGGGCATCATCTGTGCTCGCAGCTATTTCACGAAACCGCGAGAATTGCCCGGAGAGCACACCATGTCGTCGCCGCGAACCAAGCCCAAACCCTTGTCGGAGCAGGAGATTCAGCAGATCGCCGCGGAAATTACCGAGGGCCGCCCACCGATGGTGTGGTTCACCGCCGCCGCGGTGGGCGTACCGGAAGGACGCTCGGGCAAGGTTGTGGCCCTGGGGGATCCAGCCGACGGTGATTTTCTGCAGGTCCGTCCCACCGGCTCCAAAGATGTGCTGTCGTTTTCCCCCACCGAGATCACCTTGACCAAACCGCCGCGTGATCGCGCGGCGGCTCCAGCGAAACAGCCGACCAGTAAGGAAAACAGCGTGCCCCAGCCGCCGTCCGCGCCGAGCCCCGTATCAGACGCTCCCACCGGCAGCGCGCCCCGCACACCGGCGAAAACCGCCCCCGCATCGACGGCAGGCACCGCCAAACCCGCTGCGCCGAAGCCGGCCGCGCCCGCCACCCCGGCCGCAGGCAAACCGGCCAAGTCGACCGCGCCCCGTAAAGCGAAAACACCCGAGGTGACGGTGACCCTCGTCGGTACAGCCGACGGCGAATGGACCGTCGATGTGGCCAGCGGTAAGAAGCGCACCGTGCGCGCGCTGCCGGTGGCCAGCTCGGCCGTGGCGCAGGCCGCGAAACTGCTGCACCCCGAAGTCGCCGACGTGGTGGCCGGGGTGCTGGAGGCCGCGCGCGACGCGCAGCAGGCGAAGGTGGAGCAGTTACAGGCCGAATTGGAGCAGGCCAAACGGCTGCTCGAGGATCTGTCGGACTGACACCGACCGGCCGGGCCCGAGCAGGCGCCGTCGCTACCCGCCCGCGCTCACAGCCGGGCGGGTTCGCTCACACCGCTGTTTCGCGGTGGTGCCAGGGGCGGGGCAACGATTCGGGCAGCGCGGTACGGATATCGTCGTGGAAGGCGTATCCGAGCGAGCACTCCTTCGCGTGGTACATCGCCGCGTCGGCGTCCCGGATCAGGTCGTGCACACCTGCCACACTGCTGCGCGGCCCACCGCAGGCCAACCCGACGCTGGCGGTGATGGGAACCTCGCCTGCGCTCAACTCGAACGGCCGCATGAACGCGCCGATCAGCCGTTCGGCAAGGCCGATCGCTTCCTGGCGATCCAGCGGCGCCACGATCACGAATTCGTCGCCGCCGTAGCGGGCCACCGCGTCGTCGCGCCGGACGGTGTGCCGGATCCGGGACGCCGCGTTGGCGATGAGCTCGTCGCCGACGGCGTGACCGTAGCTGTCGTTGACCATTTTGAATCCGTCCAGGTCGATGAACAGCACGCACAACGGCCGCTGCGCCCAGGTTTCCTGATTGCGGTCGAGGGTGCGCAGCAGCGCCGATCGGTTCAGCAGGCCGGTGAGCATATCGTGGTCGGCTTGGAATTGGGCGCGGCGTTCGCTGCGCGCGCTGCGCACGATCGCGCGTTCGCTGCGCACCAGCACTCCGATCAGTAGCAGCGCGAACAGCGAGGACACCACCACCCGGTCCAGCGTGCCCAGCCGCGACCCGACCACCGGCACCAGCGAGGCGACGATCAACGCCACCGCAATGAAACTGGCCCGCTGCCGGGAATGATGCGGGTGGATGGGCCGCGGGGCGCCGAGTGCGGCCATGGTCGGATGCAGCGCCGCGACACCCACCGTCGTATAGGCCACCAGCAGCGGCACCAGCAGCACCTCTCGGTCGGCGACCGGGGTGCCCGCAGTCTCCAGGCTGTAGCCCAGATCCCCCAGCAGTACCGCCAGCAGCCCCACATGCAGTAACCGCAGCGAGGTCTCGGAGCGGGTGGAGGTGGCGATCGAATGCGCGATCAGGGCGAGTAGCAGCGCGTCCAGCACCGGATAGATCGACGCGGTCACCAGATGCGCCGCATCGACATCGGTGCGCAGGATCGGCGAGATCAGGAACGTCCAGGAGGCGAGCAGCGCGCCCAAGCCGATCAGGCAGGAGTCCAGCAGCAGGTCGAAGTCGGTGCGGACCTGCCGGGGTCGCAGCCACAGCACGGCGGCCAGGCCGACCCCGAGGTAGCCCGCGAGGCTGAACATGTCGTCGAGCGGGCCGACCGCGGCCGCGACGAAATCGCGTAACGCGGTGCCCACCGCGAACAGCACCGCCGACACCGAGAGCACATACCAGGGCAGCGGCCTTGTCGGCCGGTGGCGGCAGACGCCGATCGCGATCATGGTGAGGGTGGCCGTTACAGCCACGGCCATGGTGAGCAGCCATAACGAGTAAGAACCGAGGAACAGATGCACAACGATCGGCACCGCTGCGACAGCGAGAAGTACCGCGAACAAACACATCCGGCAGTGCGAACGGACGTCAGCCGACTGCCCTCCGCTGAGCTCCATCAGTCCCCCTTCATCGCTCCATTCCCGGTGAACAGAGCCGCGTAGTAGGTCTGAGAATCCTCAACTGCTACCTCGACCTCGGCTTGCTCGTCGAGCACCGCGCGAATGCTGTCGGCGAAGGAGAATCGAGTATTGTTGTACGAGCAGATGTCCCAGCCGACTGCGGCGCGCTCGGCCACCAAAATCTGGACAACTGATCCGATCATGACATGAAAAGCCGCCCCTTGTCGCATAGTTGGCGCAACAAGAGTAAACCCCGCATAGTAAATTGCATTCCGGGCCGCGTGTTCCGGGTATCGCGCCGCGAAGTATTCAGGGCTGATCCACGGCACGGTTTCCAAATGCCTGGTCAGCGTGGTCAACCCGATCGGCTCGCCCGCCGCCGACCACGCCACATGCTTGAGCACTCGCGGATCGGTCATCTCGGCCCGGAATTCCTCGGGATGCAGCACCTGCCGCGCGGCCGCCCTGGTGCGCAAGGGGCCGAAAGTCTCCTCGTACAGCCGCTGGAACATCGCGATCCCGTCGTCGGGGACGACCGTCTCGACAGTAACGTGTAAGCCGTTCATTCCCTCCGCGTCGGTCATACCCGCCCCCAACCACGCGCCGCATAGGCGGCCAAGACCAGCGCACACGCCGGCCCACCGTCGGAGCGGGTTTCGCTGGTACACACTTGCACCGGCCCGAAACCGCCCGGCCGATGCCGGGTCATGTCGGCCAGGCTGGACCGCACCAGTTCCTCCACTTCTTCGGCGGTTTCCGCTTCGTGCTCGACGAAAAGCCCCGCACCGGAGCCATCGTCACGCACCGTCCAGCCCATGCCCGCAGCGGCCCGTTCACCCCGCTTGCCCGCATGCCGCACCGCGTAGACGCAGTAGAGCCGATCCCCCCAGTCGATGGGCTGTCCTACCCGCCCCATCCGCCGCAGCCGCGCCCGTGGGGGGATCACCGACGAGAGCCGGATCAGATTCGCATCCCCGACACCCAGACTGCGCAACGCCGCGTCGAACGCCGCCAACGATGTCGGACCCGCCCCGGTGGAGCCGCCGATCTCGATGGTCAGCGGCAGCGTGAAACCGCTCGCCACCAGCTGCCGCGGCCGGCGTAATCGTTCCAGCCATGTTGCGCTCAGCCCGCTGTCATATCCCGTCCGATGAAACACGTGAACTCCCCATACTGTTCGGTCCGCATTGCGCGGGCCGGTCTTCCTTCGAATCGAGCTGGTTTCAGAATTCCCCATTGCGCGCTGTGCGGCGGCGAAACCCGTTCCAGCGCGGCATATCTCACTGCGACAGGACGGGCCGCCGATAGGCGCACAGGTGCGACAGTGTATTGGTTTCCCAGGAAAGCGCGCTCGGGCGAACAACCGCCGCAACGAAACCGGTGCGTTGTCTCCGGCGGCGATCGCCTCGGTGACGGCACTCAGCCGACTTGGCCGCCGCAGTTGTTCGGGTGAGTATTCCGCGCTGACATGCGGATCACGATCTGCGGACAGCGACGGGACGCCCCGCGACACGCAGAGTATCGAGGTCGGGTGCAAAGCTACGGGGTAGCGGGGATCGGATGCGTCTCGAGGCGCGCGGAGCGGAGGTAGCGGTTGCGGGATACGGAGTCCGATGGGCGGCGACAACAGACGGCCCGAGTGTGGCGAGCACCGGGGCGGGTCAACCTGATCGGCGAGCACACCGACTACAACGACGGATTGGTGCTGCCGATCGCGGTGCCGCTGGTGGTGACCTGTGCGGCGCGGCCGACGACAGACGGTGTGGTTCGGGTTGTTTCCGTGCAGCGGCCCGGCGAACGGATCGGTGTGCCGGTAGGGGCGTTGACGACCGAGCGGGACCGAGTGCCGGACTGGGCGCGGTACCCGGTGGGTGTGGTCGCCGAGTTCGTGCGTCGCGGGCACCGCGTGGACGGGGTGGAGTTACGGCTGGACGGGCAGGTGCCGATCGGGGCTGGTTTGTCGTCGTCTGCCGCGTTGTGCTGTTCGGTCGCGGTGGCGATCCGCGATCTGTACACAACCGGTGTCGGGGACAGGGAACTGATCGATATGGCGCAGGCGGCCGAAAACGAGTACGTGGGCGTGCCGACCGGTGTGCTCGATCACGCCGCGTCGCTGTTGTGCACGGCGGGTCATGCGCTTTTCCTGGATGTGCGCCGGTTCCGCGAGACCGGAAACGCAGGGTATGAACATATTCCGTTCGATCTTCCCCGGCACGGACTGAGCCTGCTGGTGATCGATACCGGCCAACCGCACCGGCTGGCCGACGGCGGTTACGCACGGCGGCGCGCCGAGTGTGCAGCGGCGGCGGACGCACTGGGCGTCGCCGTTTTGCGTGATGCCGAGCTCACCGACGTCCAACGATTGGACGATTCGGTGCTGCGGCGGCGGGCCAGGCACGTCGTCACCGAGAACGAGCGGGTGCGCGCCGTCGCAGACCTGCTGCGCGGGGGCGCGGACCCGCGCGAAACAGGTCCCCTGCTGCGTACAGGCCATATTTCCCTGCGCGACGATTTCGACGTCTCCACACCGGCGCTCGATACCGCTGTCGACGCCGCGCTGACCGCCGGAGCGTACGGCGCGCGGATGGTCGGCGGCGGGTTCGGCGGCAGTGTAATCGCGTTGGTCGACGACGCTGCCGCGGACAAGACGGGCGATGCGGTGCGTGCGGCGTTCGCTCGGGCCGATTTCGCCGAGCCCCGGATCAGCCGGGTGATCGCCGCAGCGGGCGCGGTGGGGAAGTGATTTCCGGTCGTCTTGTCCTGGTGCGGCGGCGTCGCCGGTTCGTCATGCGGCGGCGCGGAACCGTTGTTTCAGTCCGACCAGTGCGTCGACCAGCAGGAAACCGAGCAGGCTCAGCCCGAACAGAGGGGCGAACACACCGATCATCACTGCGGTGGCGGTCACCGGTACGGCGATCACTACCCCGGCACGACGCAGCCCACCGCGCTGGGGTGGGCGACCTGCGGCGAAGCGGCCCGCCCCGGTGGTGGGCCGTCGCCGCCACCACATCACATAGCCGCGCACGATCACCGCGACCAGCCCGATCATCGACGCCAACAGCAGCAACTGGTTGAGCAGACCGAACATCAGACCCATATGGAATTGAATGCCCCAATTCGCGAGCTTGGCCATCAGCGGCCAGTCGGAGTAGGGGAGGCGCGCGGTGATGGTGCCGGTCGCCCCGTCGACGGCGACGGAATCGACCGTGTACACCCCGGGCATCCGCCGTTCCTTCACCGCGAACGCCGTCCCGTCAGCCGCAGGCACGGCGATTTCGGCGGGATGGGTCACTCCGGCCGCGTGTGCCGCCACCACGACCCGGTCGAGTTGCGCGATCCGATCCCCGGCATCGGCGGGCGCTACGGATGCCGCCGCGCCGTCGTGATGATGATGCTCACCCGGCGTGGGCCCCGTATCGGTCGCACCGGGTAAGGCGGTGCTGACGGCAGGCGTAGCCCAATTGAGGCTCTCCCGCAAGGAAGTGACGTTCTCACCGGCGTAGGTCGACCAGGTCAGGCCGGTCGCCGACAACAACAGCAGTACCGGCAGAATCCACACCCCGACCGCACCGTGCCAGTTCAGGGTGCGGACGCGCCCCTGGGAGCGGTCGGGGAGGAACACCCATCCTGCCGAGTTGCGGTTACGGCGGGCGCGGACCCGGCGCACCCACAGCAGCAGCCCGGCGAGCGCTACCACCCACAGCCACGACGCCGCCAGTTCGGCGTAGAGCCGCCCCGGTTCGCCCAGATGCAGATTGCGGTGCAGCAGGTCGATCCAGGTGCGGGTAGGCAGCGCGCCGGAACTGCCGTAGACGACGGATTCGCCCACGGGTGTCGCGGTTACCGGGTCGACGAATACCGCGTGCCGCTGCGATTCGCCCAGCGTCGGGTCGGCGAACAGCACCCTGGTGGTTTCCCCGTCCCCGGGGGCTGGGGCGACGGCGACCAACGCCAGGTCCGGGCGTGTGGCGACTGCGGCACCCACCTGCTCGGACAGCGGGCGCGGGGGTCCGCTGGAATCCACCCGCAGCAGATCCCGGTCGAGGAAGGATTCGAGGGTGGGTGAGATTGCGTACAGTCCCCCGGTCACCGCGGCGATCAGGAGGAACGGGCCGACGAATATGCCCGCGTAGAAGTGCAGCCGCAGGGCGAGAGCGCGTAGCGCCCCGCCGGTCCGCCGCTGTCCGTTCGGTGGCGCAGCTTCCTGCTTCGGCGCCGCGTCGTCAATAGTGCTCATGAATTGGCAGTCCTGTGCTGAAACCCGGCACACGGCACAGCACGGCGACAGTGCTCGAAATACGCCGCGCTTGTATGCCGCTGGCCACAACTGGCGCAAAGGCCGGGTCGAGGTGGGCCCGGGCGTTGCTGAGGTGAAGCCGGGCACTGTGCGACGAGCTGCCGTCGACAATTCCGCGGCTCACCCGACAGTGCCCGGGTGAGAGGAAATCAGAAACAGGCAGCCAGGGGAGGAGCTCGGGTCCGAGCCGTATCAGCCGCGAAGACGCGAAGAATGACCCGATCGGTGTGGGTGGTGTGCAGCGGCGCGGGATCGTCGGCCGGTTGCGGGTTACCGAGCACCCGCACAACCTGCGTCAGCACCGCGGTAGCGACCTGGTAGGCGAACTCGGCGCCGCGTATGACGAGCGCGGCGGCCAGGGCGGCAGCTGTGTGCGCGCCGATCATGGCAGGCGTGAGCTGGGCGTCGCCGTGATGCAGATGACCGGAATCCCAGCCCATACCGATATGGCCGAGGAGCTGCCCGCCGACGAGCGCGGCGACCAGGCCCGTCGAGCGGGTCCGTAACGAGGCGATGCTGGTGACCAGCGCGCCGATCACCGCAGAGGTGGCGGCGAGCAGCATGAGCGAGGTACCTCCGGGGGCCGTGCCCCCGGACGCCCACCCATGCGCCGCGACCGAAATCGCCCCCGAGATCAGTCCGGCCGCGCCACCGCGAATCCGCGCGATGTCGCTACGGTCGCCCGCAGCGCCGGGGCCGTGCCTGCAACTCACCCGCTGATGGTAGCTGAGCGCACTGACGCCCCTGGCTGTCTCGAGGCCCGGCTACCCGCTCGAACATCTCCGAGCGTGCGCGCGTCCCGGCTGTGCGACCCTGGCCGACGGCGGCCTGGGCTGCCGGAGTCAGTCGGCGATCTCCATCTCCGCCAGCGGCTTGCGCAGCAGTTTTCCGGTGGCATTGCGCGGGAGTTCGTCGAGGAAGATCACGTCGCGGGGCACCTTGTAGCGGGCCAGGTTCTGTTTGACGTAGTCCTTGATCTCCTGGGCGTCGCGGGTGGAATCCGGGCCGGGGACGACGAACGCTCGCAGCCGTTTACCGAATTCGCGGTCGTCGACGCCGACCACGGCTGCCTCGAGCACATCGGGCCGGTTCGACAGCAGGTGCTCGACCTCCTGCGGGAAGACGTTCTCGCCGCCGGAGACGATCATGTCGTCGTCGCGGCCGTCGATGAACAGTAGGCCGTTTTCGTCGAAATGCCCGACGTCGCCGCTGTTCATCATGCCGTTGACGCGTTCTTTGGTGCGGCCGTCGGTGTAGGCGGTGAACGCGTGGGCGTTATCGATGAAGATCGTGCCGGTGACGTTCGGTTCGGTGATGCGGTTGCGGTTCTCGTCCAGCAGCGCCAGCCGGATGCCGACCGGTGGGCGGCCCGCCGTGCTCGGCGCGATTCGCAGGTCCTGTGGGGTGGCAACGGTGATCACGGTGCATTCGGTGGACCCGTACAGGTTGTAGAGCACGTCGCCGAAGTGTTCGCCGGCGCGCACCACTACGTCCGGCGGGATCGCCGAACCGGCTGCGAAGATCACTTTCAGTGACGAAACATCGTATGCGGCGAGTACGTCCCTGGGCAGGTCGAGGATGCGCTGCAGCATGGTCGGCACCACGACCAGCGAATCGGCTTTGTGCTCGGCGATATTGGCCAGGGTGCGTTCCGGGTCGAATTTGCGCTGCTGGAAGACGACCCGATTGCCCAGCGCCAGACCGAGCAAGAACTGTGACAGGCCGGTGCCGTGGAAGATCGGTGCGGCCATCACCATGGTGCCGTGGTTGGGCAGCGGTACCCGGTCGATGAACTGCGCGGAGATGAACGGGCTCACCTTGTCGCGCGGGGCGCCCTTCGGGGCGCCGGTGGTGCCGCTGGTGAGGATCACCAGACCACCGGGCTTATCGGGAGTCTTCACCGGCGCTGAGGACCGTCCCGCCGACAGCGATGCGACGGTATCGATGGCCGGGTCGGCGTTGTCCTTGTCGTCGACCCAGGTCAGGATGCGCGGGACCGAGTCGGGGATCGCGCTCATCAACTCGATGAACTCGCTGTCGTGCAGCACTGCCTTGACCTTTTCGCGCTCGGCGACACCGGCGAACTGTGGTGTGGCGAACCCGGTGTTCATCAGCACCGCACGCACACCCAGCTTGCCGGTGGCCAGCAGGCTCAGCACCATACCGCGGTGGTCGCGGGCCAGCACGGCCACAACGTCACCGGGCCGCAGCCCGCGCTCGCTCAGTCCGCGGGCCAGGGAATTGGACAGGCGGTCGAGCTGGCGGAAGGTCAGTTCGCCCTGTTCGTCCACAATCGCGGCTGCGTCGGGCCTGGTCTGCACGGCGTGCATGACGACCCCTGCGAACGGGCCGTATTTGGTGACGTTGTAGGCCGAGCGGAGCGCAAGGTCGGGACGCAGCGGGTTGAACAGCCCACGCTTGCGCATGACGTTCACACCGAGGGCGATATCGCCTGCTTTCTGAACAGGCGCGGGGAACGACAAAGACATCGGCGACAACCTTCCGCGTCCCGCCCACCGTGACCGCGGTGACGTGGACCGCATATCGAGATCCAGTGCTGGCGCCCACAGTAGCAAGCAATGGTGGGACTTTGTGTCACACATATCGGACACGCCGAAGGCCAGGCATCATCTTGTGAAATGTCCTGGTCTTCGGGCCGAAACTTGGTTACTTGGCCGTATTGGTTTCGTCGGCGTCGTATTCCACCAGCACCCGGCGCAGCAGTTTGCCGGTCTGGTTGCGCGGCAGGTCGTCGAGGAAGATCACCTCGCGCGGCACCTTGTAGCGGGCCAGGTTCTGCTTGACGTAGTCCTTGATCTCTTCGCCGTCGGGGTTGTGACCCGGCTCCGGGACGACGAATGCGCGCAGCCGCTTGCCGAACTCCACATCGTCGACGCCGACCACAGCCACATCGAACACGTCCTCACGTTCCAGCAGCAGGTTCTCCACTTCCTGCGGGAAGACGTTCTCGCCGCCGGAGACGATCATGTCGTCGTCGCGGCCGTCGACCATGAGCAGCCCGTGGTCGTCGAAGTGGCCCACGTCACCGCTGGACATATAGCCGTCGATGATCTGCTTGTGCCTGCCGTCGGTGTAGCCCTCGAACGGCGCGCCGCTGCGGACGAAGATACGCGCGGTGACGTTCTTGTCGGTGACGCGCTTGTCGTTGTCGTCGTAGAGCCGCACATCGCAGGTGATCGGAGGGCGGCCGACGGTGCCGGGGGCCTTGGCGAGTTCGTCCGGCTGGGCGATGGTGGCGATCGCGACCTCAGTGGAGCCGTACAGGTTGTACAGGACCGGCCCGAAAACCTCGGCCCCGCGGGTGCACAGTTCCGGTGACAGTGCGGAACCGGCGAGCACGATCGCCTTCAGCGACGAGGTGTCGTACTTGGCGCGCACCTCGTCGGGCAGTTCGACCATGCGGTGCAGCATGGTCGGCACTGCGACCAACATATCGGCCTTGTGGTCGGAGACCAGCTTCAGCGTCGCCTCGGCGTCGAACCGGCGGCGCATCACGACCTTGTTCGACAGCACAGTGCTGACCAGCCAGGTGCCGATACCGGTGCTGTGGAAGATCGGCGAGACGATAACGACGGTGCCGCGTTTGGGGAACGGCATCCGGTCCACGAACTGCGCGGTGGCCAGCGGGGTCACCTTGGTGCGCGGAGCGCCCTTGGGCAGCCCGGTGGTGCCGCTGGTCAGGATGATGAAACCACCCGGTTTGCTCGGGGCGGGTAGCGGCTCGGTCGAGTTGGCGGCGATCAGGTCGTCGAAGGTCTGCGCCCCCTCGGGCAGTTCGGTGCCCTCGTCGACCCAGGTCAGGTAGCGGGGCAGTTCCGGGGGCAGGGCGTCGAGCAGGCCGAGGAACTCGCTGTCGTGCAGCACCGCCTTGACCTTTTCGCGTTCACAGACCTCGGCGAACTGCGGTTTGGCGAAGCCGGTGTTCATCAGCGCGATCCGGACGCCGAGCTTGCCTGCCGCGACCATCGACATGATCAGCCCGCGGTGGTCGCGGGCCAGGACCGCGATGACCATCCCCTGAGTGATACCCGCTGCTCGGAGGCCGCGGGCGATCGCAGTCGACTGCTCGTCGAGTTCGCGGTAGGTCAGTTCGCCACGTTCATCGACCAAGCCGGGCTGATCGGGAGCCACCCGAGCCGAGTGTCGGACCAGGGTGGCCTGCGGGCCGTAAACCTTGGATTCGCGCATAGTTCGCAGTGTTTCCAAGGGCGCTTTCGGGTCGCTGACCCCGCGCGAACGTAGTACCCCGAACGCTTTTACGGTTTCCAGCGCGTGCGCCAGGTTCACCTCGAACACCTCCACATAACCCTCGCGTCGGTACTCGACCTAGCGAATCGGACGTCATTTGGTTGCCAACCGTAGCAGCGGAGGTGTGTCAAATCACAGGTAAAGGCGACAAAACGGACTTTTGGTCGGTTGACCGGTACGTATCGGGTTCGCGTGCCGCCGGATCGCCTGATACGCCATGTCGGCGAGGAACCCCGGTGTCCGCGCGAACGCCGCACCCCGGACTCACCGGCGTCGCCGCCCCTCTCTGAGCCCCAGGTCAGCGGAGTGTGCTCCCTGATGCGATCAGCAACGACACCCCTGCGCCCTGATTCTCACAACCGGGGTCCGCTTCCCGATATCGGATCAAACGGGAACTCCGTCTACTCGTACATGAGACCCGCGACGAGCAGTTGAGCAACAAATCTCCATTTATCGAATGTGTCGATATCCTGATGGTTCACCCTCGCATCCTCCAGCCAAGCGGCAAGGCTCTCCAGGAAATCTGCGGAACCTACGTTTGGATAGGCGGTAGAATCTTCGATAAGACCATTTGAAAGGCTGCGCGCAAACCTGATGAACGAATCGAAATCATTGACGTCGTCAGGAACTGGTGGGGGCATATGAATACTCCTTCGCCTCATATTCGGATATCCAGCACCTCTGGCCGCCGCGTACGTAAACCTCTTTATGCTGCTGTCCGGAAAACACGTCACCTCGAGAAACTACAGGGCCAGGTCATGCCGCATTACGAGCTCTCCCCGCGCGGCTTCTAGCTGAGCTTCCGACTCTATCGCGTTGAGCTCTGGATTCATATACGCAAGGATGGAGCCTCTGGTATCTTGTCGCGGAATACCGCAATATTTCGACAGCAATCACATGAAGTTCAATGGCGATAGCCTGAATCCGTCGCTCCTGGCAAGAAAATTCAGCAGATCCCGAAGAGCGTATCCCGACTCCACCGTATGTCGAACATCATGTTCTGCAGACACTCGAGCGCAACGCCTTTCCTTACAGCCATTGCGTGCTTAGTATTGCACCTCTCACGGTTTTCCGCGAGATTTACCGATTCTCGTATCGGTGACGGTCGGTGGGGACAGCTGATCGGTTTATCTTCAGAAGCCATCCCATGCCCTTGGAGCTGCTTTTCTGTTATCGGTCGCGATAGATACCGAGTTCGCGGCCGTGTCCCGGCGACTCATGTCCACGTGTCACCACCGGCGGCGGCTCCGGTATCCGTCCTTCCGCCGCGGCACGCGCGATTTCCGGTGCGATCCCCTGCTCCAGCAGCCGTGCTTCTGCCCGCTCGGCTTCGCGATTGCGACTCGATTGCCGCTGCCCGGGCGGCGGGGAGGGGAGCTGCACCAATACCACGGCACGCGCGTGATCCTCGGGCACACCACGTGCCACCAGCCTCGCGACCCGCTGTTCCGTTGCCCGTTCACGTGCGAGGGAGTGTTCGCGGTCGCGTTGCGCTATCTCACGTACCAGCTCACGGGGGTCTTTTCCGCGGTCGGAGTCCCGCAGCAGCGGCGCGGGCAGCACGACCGCTTGTGCACGCGCTTGTTCCGGGTCCATACCTTGGACGATCAACCGCTCCCGGTTCACTTCTATCGCGAGGCGGGAGAGTTCAGCGCGTTCCCGTGCTGCTGTCTCACGTTCCACGGCAGCTCCGATAGCACCGATCTGTTGCGCGACCGGCCGGTCTATCTCTTGCCGCGTAGCCTCGGCTTCCCGCAGGAACTCGACGGCGCGTTCATGTGGGACATCACGCGCGATCTCCTGATGATGCTCACGCTCCAGCGATTGAATCTTTCCCAGCGTGTAGGCCAAACCGAGGAACTGTTCACGCTGCTGCACCAGATCCATGGTCGGCAACTGCCGGGCCATCTCGTCGGTATGGCGGGATAGCTGTTCCCGCTCGCGCGCGATCAACTCGATGCGGAGCGGGTCGAGTGCCCGCATCCGGGCGATGTGCTGGGCCTCCAACTCCGCGGCCTGCACCTGCGCTAGATCCCGCGCAGCGTGGTAGCCGAGCCCGAGAGCTTTACGGTCCGCGGCGGCCTGGTCGTGATTGGCGCGCTGCTCCGCGGCGGCCAACTCGCGCAGCGCTTCCGTTACATACCGGAGTTGTTCGATGCCGACGTGACGGCCCTCTGCTTTTATGCGTTCGATGTCGCGGACGTAGTCGCGGGCAATCTGCTCGACGCTCAACGCTGACGGCTCCCGTTCAGGCAGCCGGGCCAGGTCGTTTTCGATGCGCTGTTGAATGTCTCGTGCCACCTGTCGTGCGCCAACCGCGAGGATCCGCTGATACACGCGTTCGCTCATTTGTTTGTGCACGAACTGGTCGGGGAATTCCCGCTCGAGCTGCGCGATCTTCTCTCGGGCTGCTGTGTTGTGTTCCTTCGATTTCGAAGCTCTCGTATAGTAGAAGACTTTTTCGCCTTCACGCAGTTTCGCAATGTACCCATCCAATTGCTGGACATCGCGGTCTTTCAAGGAACCGGATTTTATTTCCACGTTCCGGGCGACCATGTCCGGTGTGTGGTGGCGTTCCAGTCGCCGGTCGATGCGGATACGTTCGTCGGGTTTGTACTGGTATGAGCGCTCAGCCTGCCACCCGGCCTGCGGGAGCCCGAACACGACATCGAACCCCCGTTCCAACGATTTGCCCTGTAGCCATTGGACGCGTCGGAATGAGCTGGCTTGCTGCCAGCTGATCGGGGTGCGCGGTATCTCGTTCTTGGCGAGTTTCTTCGGGATATACCGGTTCTCGTATTGGTGACGGTCGGCTGGGGACAGTCGATCGGGTTTATCTTCAGAAGCCATCCCATGCCTACACGGAAGTATTTATTGTGGGGCTACTGACTAAGTCGGGCGGCGGAAAGACGCCGGAACTCGGTAGCGGAGGGTTTACCGGCTTCGACCCACAGGGCGTGGTCTTCGACGACGTTGCCGTACACCCACACCAGCAGCCCGTCGGGGTGCCGGGTTTTGGCGTACACGTCGAGGAGTCGATCGTGCGGGTCGAGGAAGGTGCTGTAGGGGCGGGAGATCACCGGCCAAAAGTCGACATTGTCGCGTTTGCCGGGGAGGTTGAACCAGCTCCCGTCGGATGCCATGCGGAAGGCCTCGCCGAAGTAGCGTCGGTACCCGTCCAGGGCGGGGTGGTTCATGGCGACAACGTCCTTGGGATCGGGGAACGCGGCTTTGAGTGATTCGGCGGCAGTCTTGATTCCCTGTGTGGTCCATGGGTCTTCGAGTGCGCCGACGCGGGGCGCGTCCTGGGTGAAAAACCGTTCGAGTTCGTTGTCCATGTCGGCGAGCCAGTGCAGGAACGCGGGTGCCTGCTGGTCGCGCTCCTGTTGTTGGAGTTCGGCGCGGCTCATTTTCTGAATCCCACCCACGATGCGTCCCCTATTCGTCGTTGTCGATGTGATCCCGCGAGTTTCCCAGATTCAGGCCTACCCAGACCGCAACTGTGTGGCCTTGCGATGGCGTTTGTACCCGACGCCGACGAGCATCAACCGCTCCTCAGGCATCCGGCCGTGTAGCTGGGGTCCGGCGGGCCACCAGTCGTCCGGCTCCACCAGGCCGGGGGCGAGTAGTTCGAGTCCTGGGAGGTAAATGGCGATTTCGTCGCGGGAACGGAACCACCCTGTTCCGAGCCCATCCAGGTGGCGCTGCTGTATCTCGATTGCTACGTCCCGGGTTTCTGGATCGTCGTCGGGCGCCCAATAGTGTGTGATCATCACGTGTGAGCCGTCGGGTAGCAGGTCGATGAGTCGTTGCATGGTCTCGGCGGGGTTCAGGTCGTCGGGGATGTGGTGCAGCAGCCCGCATATGAGGACACCGACTGGGCGGGACAGGTAGATGCGTGCCCGTAGTTGCGGGTTGTTGAGCAGTTCGAAGGGTTCGAGGAGATTGCCGCGCAGGTAGCGGGTGGTGTCGTTGTCCCAGTACGCCATTCCGTGTGCGACGCAGACGGGGTCGTTGTCGACGTACACCACCGGTATCTGATCCAGGTATGCCGTGTGGCGTGCTCGGGGTTCACGATTTCGTGAGTGGCGCGGCCGGTCGGGTAGGTGGGGAGCCCGGCACCGATCTCGAGGAATTGGTCGATACCCGCGTTCTCGGCGAGGTAGCGCAGGGCGCGTTCCTGGAATCGGCGGCCCGCGATAAGGGTGTTTCGCCAGCGGGGAGCGATCTCGCTGATGCTGTTGCGGACGGCGCGGTCGGCGTCGTAGTTGTCTTTCCCGCCGAGGGTGGCGTCGTAGACGCGGGAGATGCTGGCCCTCGTGTTGTCGACTCCGACGGGTTCGTGGGCGCCGGTTTTCGGCGCGGTTTCTGTCATCGGGGTGCGGCTCCGTAGGTCGAGCGGTGTCGGGGAGTGTGGTTGGTATAGGCGAGGACTCGCATCGCCCACCGTTTGCGGGCGCAGTCGGTGATGTCGCAGCAGCGGTGCCGGTGAGCGATGCGTTGCAGTTCCTCGATGGGGATGGCGGTCACTGCACGCCGTCGGTGTCCGGGTTGTCGAGGGTCCGTAGCCCGTGCGCGATCTGCTCCAGGATCTCGATTTCCGGAAGTTCTTCTAGGACAGATGCTGTCGATGCCCCAGCCGGTAGCTGCTCCCCCGGAGCGCGGTGCGGTTCGGGCATCACATCACCGCCGCGGTGTAGGCGAGACCGTCGAGGTAGCGGCGGCAGCCGCCGTGCCCGGCGTGAGTGGAGAGCAGGTAGCGGGCGTGCTCGAGGTTTTCCGGGCTGCCGTGGTCGCCGCACTTCTGCATGTGCCACCGGTTGGTCTGCTCCGGTGTGGCGTTCGCGATCATCGCGTCCTGCCTACGTCTGGCTTGATGCGTCCGGCGTCGACCAGGGTGTCCCACGCGGCCCGTTTCCGGGCGCATTCTTCGCGCAGGCAACTACGGTGGCGCTGCATGGCCTGATGGGCTTCGGTGATGCTGAGCGGCTGGTCGGGTGCTTCATGCGGCCAGCCTGGCGCCCACATGGTGTCGATCTCTGTCATGGAGACCTCGATGGCGTTGTGAGTGTGGTTGGTAGCCACCCGGTTCGGCATCGGGTGGTACTTGAAACGTAAGCCTGTCCACACCTGTCAAGGGGGACGTCTTGTCCTCCTCTTACGACGATTTCTCGGTACCCTCGCAATGAAGGGGCACAGCGAAGGGTCGACTATGGACAGCACGATCGGCGCGCAGATCCGCCGGTTCCGAGGCAAAGCGCTGACACAAAAACAGCTCGCCGAGCAAGCTGGCGTGAGCCTCGACCTCATCAAGAAGCTGGAGCAGGGCGCTCGGCAGGGGGCGAGCATCGCCAGCCTGCAGAAGATCGCCAAGGCGCTCGACGTCGATATCGCCGACCTCGTCGGCAAGCGGTACGGCATCCCGTCCGAGGACCCGGGTGCGGGTGTGGTTGCGATCAGGCGTGCCTTGAACTCGGTGGATGATCTGATCGGGCTCGACACGGACGAGCCGCCGGTCACCTTGGGGGAGGCACGGCATGCGGTGAACTATGCGTGGGGCGCGTACTGGAACGGCCGCTACGAAACGTTGACGCGCGTCCTGCCGCCGGGTATTTCACAGCTGCGGGCGACCGCGCATGCCGCTCAGAACGGGGACGTCGCGATCGCGCATGAACTGCTTGCGCGCATGTACTGGGTGACCGGGTGCACGCTGGTCCACCTCGGGCAAGCCGACCCAGCATTCACCGCTATCCGGTCCGCGCTCACCGCAGCGGAACGTGGTAACGATCCGCTGCTCGCAGCGACCTTGCGTGGTTCGGTGGCGTGGCAGCTGCTGGTCCAGGGCCGGTACGAGGAATCCCACAAGGTGGCGTTGAAGGCGGCGGCGTCGGTGGAGCCGACCGGAGAAGTCTCCGAAGAGCACCTGGCGGTGTACGGGTCGCTCGTGCTGCAGGGCGCGACTGCGGCCGGGCGTGACCAGCGCGTCCGCGATGCCCTGGATATTGCGGGTGAGGCGCAGGAGGTAGCGTCCCGCCTGCCCGGTGACACCAAACACTATGAGTGCAACTTCGGTCCGTCACAGGTGGTAATGCAAACCGTCGACATCAATGTGTCATCGGAACGATACTCGGAGGCGTTGAAGTCCGCGAAGGCCATGCCGAACCACGGTGAAGGGTTGACGCAGGTGAGCCGCGCACGGCACCTGCTGGACCAGGCGACGGCCTTGACACAGACGGGGCAGCATCAGCGGGCGCTCGACATGCTGCTCACGGCGGAGCG
Organism: Nocardia donostiensis; assembly: GCF_002081715.1. Classification (GTDB taxonomy): domain Bacteria; phylum Actinomycetota; class Actinomycetes; order Mycobacteriales; family Mycobacteriaceae; genus Nocardia; species Nocardia donostiensis. The sequence goes on from NZ_MUKP01000012.1 coordinate 131,312, forward strand.
GATCGGCGGTTCGGACTGGGTGAAGTATCAAACCCTGTTGAAACAGGTCGTCGAGGAGCTGTTGGAGAAGGAGCGACACAACTCCCTGCGCGGGTTGGCACACCGCGCCGGAGTGCGATAGTCGCGACAGCAACAGCTCGGCCGAACGAATTAGTAAGGGGCGCTGGCGAAGTGATGCTGGCTGTGATCGCCGCTGATACCGTCCGAATGAGTTACCGCTTCCCGATCCCTGACTGACATCACGCAAGGAGAATTGCGATATGCCGCCGTCCTCGATACCCGTGGTCGCCCTCAATGACGGTACGTCGATCCCGCAGCTCGGATTCGGTGTGTTCCGGGTGCCGGATGAGGAGGCGATGGCCGCTGTCGCCGCTGCCCTTGACGCCGGATATCGGGCGATCGACACAGCCGCCTACTACCGGAACGAGCGTGGGACGGGTGCGGCTATCGCTGGTTCGGGGATACCTCGGGGCGAGCTGCATGTCACGACGAAGGTGTGGCACACGGATCTGGGGTTCGACTCCACGATGCGGGCTGTGGATGCCAGTCTCGCGAACCTGGGTGTCGACTACCTGGATTTGTATCTGATTCATTGGCCGGTTCCGTCCCGCGGCCTGTATGTGGACACGTGGCGGGCGTTGGAGAAGATCAAGAGCGATGGGTTGGCGCGCTCGATCGGGGTGTCGAACTTTCCTCCGGAAGTGGTTGAGCGGCTGCTCGCGGAGACGGACACAGTTCCTGCGGTGAACCAGGTGGAGTTGCATCCGTGGTTGCCGCAAACGGAGCTGCGGGAGTTCAACTCTCGGCATGGGATTGCAACGCAGGCGTGGAGTCCGCTCGCGCACGGCCGACTGGTAGATGATCCGACGGTGGCCGGAGTAGCGGAGCGGCATGGCCGGACACCGGCTCAGGTGTTGCTGCGGTGGAATCTCGAACTCGGCAACCTGGTGGTGTCGAAGTCTGTGACGCCGGAGCGGATTCGTTCGAATACGGATGTATTCAGTTTCGAGTTGTCGGCTGGTGATCACGCTGTGTTGGCGTCGCTGGAGTCTGGGGTCAGGACTGGGCCGGACCCGAACGTCTACGGCGCCTGAACAGACAGACTGAGTGCCCGGTAGACGGTGACAACGTTTGCGGCGGCCACGCTTTCCCTGCGGTTGATCATCTCGATGGCGGTATTCGATGACGCCCGTCAGGTGTCTTCGGCATCGTAGATGTCTGGTGTGGCGTCGTTGGGATCAGCGCGAAGTATCCGCTGCAAGGGCGATGCTGCCCTAACGGCGACCCCGCTCGGCGCGTTGTTCGCGCTCAGGTTGTTCCGCTGCTCAACAGCGCGTCGAGTTGGGCGCGTTTCGCGGTGAGTTCGCGCATCTGCTGTTCGATACCGCGCACGGTGTCGGCGATGACGGCTTGAACGCTGGGGCACATGTCGACCGCTTGCCCGTTCATGCAGGGCAGGGTCAGGGCGATTTTCTCGGTGTTGAGGCCTGCGTCGAGGAGGAGGCGGATCTGCCCGACGATGCGCACCGAATCTTCCGGGTAGTCGCGGTATCCGTTGGTGTTGCGTTCGGCGGTGAGCAGGCCCTGTTCCTCGTAGTAGCGCAGGGCGCGGGTCGATGTTCCGGTTCGGGTGGCGAGTTCTCCGATGCGCATGAGACTCCTTCTCGGGCGACGTCCGGACTTGACCTTAACATTGACGTAAAGGTTTACCGTCCACTGTCATGACGACAACGACAGTGATCAGCGAACCTGTGGAAGCCGAGCAATGGATTGCGGATATCCGCAGCTTCCTGCGGGCACGGCAACTGTGAAAGCCCGGCAGTTCATCACATCGGACGCGGGCGGGTCTCGCCGTAGTTCCTGTCGCGGCCGCAACGCTGCGGCGGGATCTGATTACCGCGGTGCTCATGGTGACAGCGCATGCCCAGTTCGCGACGGCCTGCAGATCATGAGTGCGGATTCGTTGGTGAGTGCGCCTGTCGGTGCCTGTTGGCATAGTCCGTATCGCCATTGACGAGGAAGGGTGGCGGATGGGTGACTTTTTCGAGCGGATCGTCGACTTGGACGTGCGGGCCAAGGACGCACAAGCGCTGGGGGAGCGGACGATCGAGTGGATGGTTTCGCGCGGCTACCTGACCCGGGAAATGTCCGGCGAGCGGATGTACAGCCTGAACGTGGACGAGGGTTACCTTCCCGGTCCCGACTGGGCGGAGATCGTGCTCAGCCGCGGCGATGAGATTCCCGGCCCGGTCGCCGTCATCGTCGGCCGGGAAGACCACATCGGCGGGCAGGGAGAAACCGAACCCGAGTCGGCGGTGTGCCCCCGTTGCCGGACCAAAACGGTGATCATCGACTACCCCGAACGCTGGGAGGCCGACGCGGAAGCCTGGCGCCCGTTCGCCGAAGCCATCGGTGTCTGGAAGCGCACTGGCAGCGCAAGCGCGTCGTGTCAGGCCTGCGGCGCATCGGTGCCGATCACCGAGTGGGAGTGGCCGTCCGGGTTCGCGCTGGGCACTCTCGCCCTCGACTTCTGGAGCTGGCCCCCACTGAGCGACGGTTTCGTCGTTGAAATACAACGCCTATGGGGGCACCGGATCGAGCACCACATGGGGAAGTTCTGAGCGTTCCGCATCGCGGGCCGTGGGTCGGATGCTTGGCAATGCGGGCTGAAGTGCTGCCCGGTCGAACTAAGAGCAGCTACCGAAGAAACCGGTGCGGGTCGGTAGTCCGACTCGCACCGGTCCTCGTCGTGAATAGGTCTACTTCAGCTCGGCGCTGGTCTTGTTCAGCACCCGCCGGGCGACGATGAGCTGCTGGATCTGCTGTGTCCCCTCGAAGATGTCGAGGATCTTCGAGTCGCGACCCCACTTCTCCAGCAGGGTCCGCTGCGAGTAGCCGATGGTGCCGGCGAGCTCGACGGCTTTGAGGGTCACATCGGTGCCGGTGCGGCCTGCCTTCGCTTTGGACATGGAGGCTTCCAGCGAGTTCGGCTTCTTGTTGTCGGCCATCCACGCCGCGCGCAGGGCGAGCAGGTAGGCGGCTTCGTAATCGGCTTCCATGCGCAGGAATTCGGCGGCCGCGGCGTGCTGGGTGTTCGCCGGAGCGTCGTAGGAGATCTCGATACCCGCATCGGCCAGGATCGCGCGCAGCTCCTCGAGAGCGGCGCGGGTGACACCGACCGCCATGGCGGCGACGAGGGGGCGGGTGTTGTCGAAGGTCTGCATGACCCCCGCGAAACCCTTCTCCACGTTCACTTCCGGGCTGCCGAGGATATTGTCCTTCGGGATCCGGCAGTCCTGCAGCAGCAGCACCGCGGTATCGGAGGCCTTGATGCCGAGTTTGTGTTCGAGCCGGGCCACCGACAGGCCGGGGGCGTCACGCGGCACGACGAACGATTTGATCGCGGCCCGGCCCAGGCTGCGGTCCAGCGACGCCCACACCACGATATGGGTGGAACGCTCACCGGCGGTGACGAAGATCTTCTCGCCGTTGAGGACCCATTCGTCGCCGTCGAGGACGGCGGTGGTGGTGACGGCGGCCGAGTCGGAGCCGAAGCTGGGTTCGGTGATGGCCATCGACGCCCACACCTTGCCGAACCGCTGCAACTGCTCGTCGGTGGCGACCGCGGCGATGGCGGCGTTACCCAGGCCCTGGTAGGGGATCGACAGCATCAGGCCGACATCGCCCCAGGAGGTTTCCAGCGCGTTGAGCAGCGCCGACATATTGCCGCCGTTGGTGTTGACGAGCACGTTGGTTGCGCCGTCGGTTTCACTGTCCCCGGAGCGCCCGCCGGTGGCGCCGCTGATCTTCTGGGTGCCGGAGTCGGCGAGGCCTTCGACCATGGCCGACATGGTGTCCAGCTCGACGGGGTATTCGTGCTCGGCCAGATCGTATTTACGTGAGATCGGCCGGAAGATCTGCGCAGCCACCTGATGCGCCTGATTCGCGCTGGCCCGCAGCTTTTTGGGGAGTTCGAGATTGATCATGAGAAGTCTCCTGAATATGAACCGAGCGCCATTTACACCAGCACGACACCTTCGGCGATCCCGATGCCGCGCAGGTCGCGGTACCAGCGTTCGACTGGGTGTTCTTTGGTGTAGCCGTGACCGCCGAGTAGCTGCACACCGTCGAGGCCGAACTGCATGCCCTTGTCGGTGGCCAGCTTCTTGGCCAGTGCGGCTTCGCGATGGAAGGACAGTCCCTGTTCGGCGCGGGCAGCGCCACGCAGCGTCACCAGGCGCAGGCCGTCGAGTTCGATGGCAATGTTGGCGACCATGAACGCGACCGCCTGCCGGTGGCTGATCGGCTCGCCGAACGCCTCCCGCTCGTTGACGTAGGGGATCACGTAATCCAGCACGGCCTGTCCGGTGCCCACCGCCAGCGACGCCCAGCCCAGCCGGGCCAGCTGCACTGCGTCGGCGTACTCCTGCGCGCGCTGTATCGCATCGCCGTCGCCGAGCACGGCGTCGGCGGATACCGCGACATCCTCGAGGATCAGCCGGCCCAGACCCGCGGCGCGCAGACCCATGCTCGGGTCGGCTTCCACCACCAGGCCCTTCGCGTCGGATTCCACGAGGAACAGTGCGGGGCGTCCGTCGAGTTCGGCGGCGATGATGAACAGTTCGGCGTCCGCCGCGGCGGGGACCAGGCTCTTCACGCCCGAAATCCGGTAGCCGCTGGGGGAGCGCACCGCCTTGGTTTGCAGGCTGAACGGGTCGAACAGGGCGCGCGGTTCGGCGATCACCACCGATGATTGCGGCACGTTTTCCCCGGTGAAGGCGGGCAGGTAGGTCTGCTGCTGAGCGTCGGTGCCCCACTGCGATAGCGCGACCGCGACACCGCTGGGCGCGAGCAGTGGCAGGGCCAGACCCATATCGCCGTGTGCGAGCGCCTCGGCCACCATCGAGTTGGTGACCGCGCCGCGTTCGGTGGCCGCGCCTTCCAGCTCCTCCGGGACATTGATGAGTGTGATGCCGAGCTCGGCGGCGCGACCGAGCAGATCCTGCGGCGCGGCGGCGGCTTCGTCGGCGTCGTGGGCGGCCGGGCGCAGGATCTCGGCGGCGAATTCGCGCACCGTCTCGGTGATCATCTGCTGTTCGTCGGTGGGGGTGAGGTCGAAGTAGTCCTTGGTCTTCGCCTCGTTGTCGGCCAGTCGTTTGGGCTGGCCGCCGCCTGCCACCTTGTTGAATACGCGGGTGGCTGCCCCGAGGGTGCGAAAACCGGTTTTGGTGCTCTCGTAGGTGACCCGCTCGATCGGCTTGCGTAAGTTGTACTTCTCGGCGAGTTCCGAGCCGGTAATCGTGCTCATGACCCGCATCGCCGTGCCCATCCAATCCCGTTTGGGTGGGTTCAGGCCGACCGCGGTCTCGTGTCCGCGGCCGTCCGGACGCCGCTTGGTCGCGCTGTCTCGAGTGCTCATCATCACCTGGTTTTCTCGGATGGGGTGAGGTCTGGCCCCAACAATCTTACTCCTGAGTAAGGCTATCTTACTCGAGAGTAAGAAAGACGTCGAGGCGAAAGAGCCGCCCCGGATATGCGAAAGGCCGGTCCACCTCTAGGGGACCGGCCCTTCGCGACGGCCAGACGCTATTCACGCACGTAGTAGCGCAGGGTGGCGTATGCGGTGATCCCGGCGAACACCACGCCGACCGGGGCGATGATCAGCGCCGTCGTCGCGATGTCCTCACCGGTGATGCGGGGGAACACCTTACTGGCGAACAGGTCGCCGAGGGCTCGGTCGATCACCAGCGGCCGGGCCAGGAACAGCCCTGCCACCGCCAGCAGTGAACCGGCCAGGGCGGCGACCACCGCTTCCAGCAGGAACGGCAACTGGGTATACCAACGCGTGGCGCCGACCAAGCGCATGATGCCGACCTCGGTGCGGCGCGTGAACGCGGCGATCTGCACCATATTCGCAATCAGCAGCAGCGCCGCCAGCGCCTGCAACAGGGCGAGGCCGAACGCGGCGTTGCGCAGCCCGTCGAACAGGCTGACCAGCCGGTCGACAATATCCTTGTCATTGCGCACCATACCGACGCCAGGGCGGTCGTAGAACTGCTCGTAGATCGTCGGATACAGCTCGGCGTCGGTCATCTTCACCCGCAGCGAGGCGGGCAGCGGGGTTTCGCTCACGTATTCGGCCAGCTCCGGCTGGTCTTTGAAGGTTTTCTCCTTCGCCTCCCGGATCGCGTCGTCCCGATTGAGGAACTGCACCGATTCCACGCCCTCGACCGCTTTCAGTGCCGACATGAGCGTGCTGCACGGCTCCTGCGAACAATCCGGGTCGTTGGCCGAAACATCCTCGGTCAGATACAGCCGCACCTCGAGCCGGTCGAGGAAATACTGTTCCGTTTTGTCCGCGATCCGAACTGCCAGCAGACCGCCGCCGAGCATGGTCAGCGATACGGCGGTGGTGAGGACCATGGCGATCGTCATCGTCACATTCCGGCGCAGGCCCTCGGAAACCTCGCCGAACAGAAAACTCGCCCGCATTACCGCCCCACCCCGTACACGCCGGTCGCTTCGTCGCGCATCAAACGGCCGCGATCGAGTTCCACCACCCGCCTGCGCATCGAATCGACAATGTGATTGTCGTGTGTCGCCATCAGCACCGTGGTGCCGATGCGGTTGATGCGTTCCAGCAGCATCATGATGTCGGCGCTGGTCTCCGGGTCGAGGTTGCCGGTCGGTTCATCGGCGAGCAGCACCAGCGGCCGGTTCACGAACGCGCGAGCGATCGCCACCCGCTGCTGTTCACCACCGGAAAGCTCGCTCGGCAGCCGGTCGGCCTTACCTGCCAAACCCACCATGTCCAGCACTTCAGGAACGCTGCGTTCGATGAATTGCCGCCGCTTGCCGATCACCTCCAACGCGAACGCCACATTCTGGGCGACGGTCTTCTGCTGCAGCAGCCGGAAATCCTGGAACACACAACCGATGCGCTGACGCAGCTTCGGGACCCGGCGCCCGGGCAATCGGTCGACCCGGAAGTCGGCGACCTGGATCTCACCCGCGGTCGGAGTCTCCTCTTTCAACAACAACCGCATAAAAGTCGATTTGCCGGACCCGGAAGGCCCGATGATGAAGACGAATTCACCTTTTGCCACATCGACGGTGATGTTGTCCAGCGCGGGCCGCGTCGAGGTCTTGTACGACTTACTGACGTTGCGCATGGTGATCACGGGGAGCCAGTGTAACCAGCGCGGATATGTGACCCCGGCCCGCCGCAGCCGGGCAGGGCGCTACTTCGCCGAATTCACTGCTACCGGAGCGGTATTCACCGGAGGCACCGATTTCGCAGGCGCTGGGGTATCGGGTTTGACGAACAAATACAGCACGAATGTGGCGACCCAGGTTCCCATCAGGACCGCGGTCGATTTACGTGGTCTCACTGATTCCCTCCCGGCGCAGCGCCGCCGCCACCCGGACCCGGAGCTCACGGCTCACATCGAATTGTTTACCGGGCAGGGTGCGCGCCACCATCCGAATGTTCATCTGGTCCACGGTGAGATCTTCGACACCCATCACCGTCGGCTCGTCCAACAGCAGCGGTTCGAGCCTGCGGTCGCGGTAAGCGTCCTTACCCACCTCGTGCAACACTTCGTTGATCCTGGTGATATCGGCGCTGGCCGCCACCGGGACATCGATCGCCGCCCGCGCCCAATCCTTCGACAGATTCGTCACTTTGACGATCTGACCGTTAGGAACGATGATCACCTCGCCATCAGGATTGCGCAATGTGGTGATCCGCAACGTCACATCCTCGACCGTGCCTTCGGCCGGGTCCCCCGCGCCGGTGACCGAAATACGCACCACATCCCCGAACCCGTACTGGCGCTCGGTGATCAGAAAAAACCCCGCCAATATGTCCTGCACGATCCGCTGCGCACCGAAACCCAACGCTGCGCCGAGCACCGCCGCCGGGGCAACCAGACCGGTCATCGCGAAACCGAGCCGCTGCAGCACCTCCATCCCGACCAGCACATACGCGATGGTCAACACCACCCACGTCAGGACCTGCGCCAGCGCATGCCGATGCTTGGCGGCCTCCGAACGCACCAGCACATCGCTGCCCTGGAACCCCGCGTCGATCCGCCTGGTGACCCGGTCCCGGACGTAGGTGGCGAACCTGCCGAACAGCACCGCCCCCAGCACCAGCAGCACGATCTCCAGCCCCGAAGACCGCAACCAGGAGGTGAAGTCGGCGGACAAGGACAACGACAATGCCATGACGGCGGTCTCGCTGCCCGAGAGGTGCATCAGGCCACCTGCTCTCGCATTCGCCAGCGAATACCGCTTTCGATGAACCCATCGATCTCACCGTCGAGTACCGCCGACGGATTGTTGACCTCGTAGTTGGTGCGCAGATCCTTGACCATCTGGTACGGGTGCAGCACATACGAGCGCATCTGGTTGCCCCAGGAAGCGCCCTCATTGGTTTTGAGCGCATCCATTTCGGCGCGCTCCTGCTGCCGTTTGCGCTCCAGCAGTTTGGCCTGCAGCACTCGCATGGCCGCGACCTTGTTCTGCAGCTGCGATTTCTCGTTCTGACAGGTGACCACGATGCCAGTCGGGATATGGGTGATGCGGACCGCGGAGTCAGTGGTGTTGACGCTCTGGCCACCCGGACCCGACGAGCGGTACACGTCGACCCGGATATCGGTTTCCGGTACCTCGATATGGTCGGTGGTCTCCACCACCGGCAGCACCTCGACCTCGGCGAACGAGGTCTGCCTACGCCCCTGGTTGTCGAACGGGCTGATCCGGACCAGCCGGTGCGTGCCCATCTCCACCGACAGCGTGCCGTAAGCGTACGGGGTCTTCACGGCGAAGGTGGCGCTCTTGATCCCGGCCTCTTCGGCATAGGAGGTCTCGTAAACCTCCACCGAATACTTGTGCCGGTCGGCCCAGCGGATGTACATGCGCATCAGCATCTCCGCCCAGTCGGCGGCGTCCACACCACCCGCACCGGAGCGGATATTGACCAGCGCGTCACGTTTGTCGTATTCGCCCGATAGCAGCGTGCGGACCTCCATGGCCTCCACATCGCTGCGCAACGTGGCACGCTCGGCGTCGGCGTCGGCCATGGCGGCGGTTTTGGCCTCGCCCTCTTCCTCCTCCGCCAGCTCGTAGAGCACCGGCATATCCTCCAGCCGCTGCCGCAGCTCCTCCACCCGGCGCAGCTCGCCCTGGGCATGAGACAGCTCGCTGGTCACCCGCTGCGCATGCTCCTGGTCGTTCCACAACTCGGGATCGGCTGCCTGATGCTCCAGCTCGTCGATACGACGGCGCAGCTCCTCGATATCGAGGACAGACTCGACGGTCTTCAAGGTCGCGTCGAGTTCGGCGAGATCGGCGGTAACGTCTGGCTGCACGATGAACAAGGCTACTAGGCGTACCTCCGCCTTCGCTCCGGCCGTGCGCATTTATCCGCACCACTGCCTAAGTGCGGCTGTTGGGGTCTGCCCGTCTACCGCTTTTGCTCGAACACGCGGCCTGCTCGGCGGGCTCGCGTTGAGAGGGAAGGGGTGCCGTCGTCAGGCACGCATCCACGTCGGTGTGCTGGTCGAGGGGCCGCTGGTTATCCGGACACCGCGCGTAGCGCGCCGGGGTGTCTGCCGGTGAGCTCGTCCAGTGCGGTGGAGGTGGCGGCGTCGGCGGGGAGGTACACAATGAGTTGCTGGTCGTCGTCGGCGGACAGGTCCAGGGTTTCGTAGGCCAGCCGCAACGCGCCGACCCAGGGATGGTCCAGCCTGGTTACGCCGGTGGCCGCGGGCAGGTTCGGTACGGTCGTCACCCGATCGGTGAATTCCGCGCCCGCGGTAATGGTCAGCTGGTCTGCCAAGGCTGCGATCTCGGGGTCGGCGCGGAACGGTCCCTGTTTGAGTGAGGCGACCAGATGATCGGCCATATGCCCCCACTCCGGGTAGAGCTCGCGTGCCCGTTCATCGGAGAAGACGAACTGGGCGAGGTTCACGTGCGGCTCGTCGTCGAACAGCCCGGCAGGCTCCATCAGCCGCCGGAAGCCGTCGGTGTAGGCCAACACCTCGGTGAGTCCGTTGACGACCATCGCCGCGGCGGGTTCCAATCGCCCTAGCAAGGCCCTGACCTGGGCGCGGACCTGCTGGTTCGGCCGGGCACCGCCCAAACAGTGGAAACCGCTGTCGCCCTTGGTCAACCGGTGCAGGTGGACACGTTCGGTGGGGGTCAGGCACAACGCGTCGGCGAGCGCGGCCAGAACCTGCGGTGACGGGTTCCGGTCGCGACCCTGCTCGAGCCGGGTGATGTACTCCACGCTCACCCCGGCAAGAGTCGCCAGCTCCGCTCGCCGCAACCCCGGTGCGCGACGGCGCGGACCGGTGGGCAGCCCCACCCGCGCCGGATTCAGCGCGTCACGACGGCTGCGTAGGAACAACCCGAGCTCGTTACTCACTGGTCCAACGTAGCGGGATCGGATCGGCTCAGGGTGGCCGTGGCAGTACCACTCTCGCGACGGTCTCCCCACCGTGCCAGCCGGGCGGCAGATTGTCGGGCAGGTGGTGGCCGACCGGTCACCCGACGTGAAGGAGAACACCAATGACCGGTACCTCGTTACGACTCGGCGTGATCGTCGGCAGTGTGCGCGACGGCCGCTTCGGTCCCGTGGTCGCCTCGTGGTTCGCCGCCGAGGCTGCGCGGCACGGCCGTTTCGAGATCGACGTGATCGACCTCGCCGAATTCGATATCCCGCTGGAACTGCCCGCGGTGCCCCCGGCGCTGGAGCCGAACCCCGAACGCCCGGCGGGAATGCGCGAGCTGAGCCGGCGCCTGGAGGCCGCCGACGCGTTCGTGATCGTCACCCCCGATTACAACCGCAGCTTCCCTGCCTCGCTGAAAGCCGTGATCGACTGGCATTTCACTCAGTGGCAGGCGAAAGCGGTCGCCTTCGTCGGTTACAGCGGCGCCAGCGGCGGACTACTGGCCATCGAACAGCTACGGCAGGTATTCAACGAACTCGACGCGCACACGGTCCGGGAGTACGTGTCCTTCCCCCGCTACTACCTGTCGTTCGACGAGGAAGGCCGGTTGCGTGAGCCCGAAGAACCTGCTGCCGCGGCGCGAACCGTGCTCGACCGGCTGCACTGGTGGGCGGAGGCGCTGGCGGTAGCGCGGAGGGTGCCGGCCGCGGCCTCGTAGTCGGCAGCGGGTTGCCCAGCCTCGGTCCGATCGGTGCGCGGGGCGGCAGTGGCCTCGCCGAGCTCTGTGGCGGTCGTGACCGTATGCGGGCTGCCCGATAGGGTCGGTACGTGGCTGCTCACTCCTCCGATCTGGAACTCGCCCTGCGGCTCGCCGACGAGGCGGATGCGATCACCCGGGAACGGTTCGGTGCGCTGGATCTGAAGGTCGACGCCAAACCAGATCTGACGCCCGTCTCCGACGCCGATGTGGCGGTGGAGCAGGCGATCCGCCGGATGCTGCGGCACGGCAGACCCGAAGATCCGGTGCTGGGGGAGGAATTCGGCGGGGATGCCGAATTCACCGGGCGGCAGTGGGTGATCGACCCCATCGACGGGACGAAGAACTTCGTACGTGGTGTCCCGGTGTGGGCGACCCTGATCGCATTACTGGAGGACGGTGTGCCGGTGGTGGGTGTGGTCAGCGCCCCCGCCTTGGCACGCCGCTGGTGGGCGGGGGTCGGGCAGGGAGCATGGTCCAGCTTCCATCCGGGTGCGCCGAAGCCGATCACCGTGTCGGCGGTCACCGGCCTCGACTCGGCCAGCCTCGCCATCTCCAGCCTGTCCGGGTGGCGCGACCGCGGCCTGCGGGAGCAGCTCATCGACTTCACCGACGAGGTGTGGCGGGTGCGCGGCTACGGCGATTTCCTCAACTACTGCCTGGTCGCCGAAGGTGCGGTCGATATCGCCACCGAACCCGAGGTGTCGCTGTGGGATCTCGCGGCCCTGGACATCCTCGTCCGCGAGGCAGGCGGCACCTTCACCTCGCTGTCCGGCGAACCCGGCCCGCACGGTGGGGACGCGATCGCCACCAACGGCCACCTGCATGAGGAAGCCCTGCGCCGACTACAGCCTCGAGCTACCGGACAATAGCCAAGGCTCAGGACCGGTTGCCAAGGATTTCTCGAACAGCATGACACTGGCGGGGCCCTGGCACTGCGGCGGAAGCGGGAACTCACGGAACTCGGTGAAACCGTGGGTCACGTGTCACCTTCGTGGTCCGAGGAGTGGCGGCCACCGGAGCGGTACGGTGGCGTGGAATTCAACCGCCATGGAAGACAAATCAGTCCACGCTGCCGCACCGGACCCGTGGAGAGCGGCGGGCGACCGGGGTTTGTCCGCATGTGGACAACTTTCGCGAAGCGGCTGCTCGAGCAGCCTTGGCGGGGTCCGGGTGTCGGGCGGCGCTCGTAGGATGGCCGCGTGACTTCCGCCGACACCCAGCACCTCGCGAATCCCACCGCCGACACCGACATCGATGCGGCGCATCAGGTTCTACGCCGGGTATTCGGTTACGACAGTTTCCGTGGTGAACAGCGTGCCATCGTGAACCATGTGGTCGGCGGCGGCGATGCGCTGGTGCTCATGCCCACCGGAGGCGGGAAATCGCTGTGCTACCAGGTGCCTGCGCTTGTCCGGCCGGGCGTCGGGATCGTGGTGTCGCCGCTGATCGCGCTCATGCAGGATCAGGTGGATGCGCTCAGCGCGCTCGGGGTCCGCGCCGGATTCTTGAACTCCACCCAGAATCCGGACGAGCGCCGCATGGTCGAGGCGCAGTTCGTGGCCGGTGAACTCGATCTGCTCTATCTGGCGCCGGAACGGCTGCGCTTGGAAGCCACCGCGCGGCTGTTCGACCGCGGCAAGATCGCGCTGTTCGCCATCGACGAAGCGCACTGCGTCTCCCAATGGGGCCACGATTTCCGGCCCGACTATCTGGCGCTGTCGCTGCTGCACGAACGCTGGCCCGACGTTCCCCGGATCGCGCTCACCGCCACAGCCACCCAGAAAACCCGCGACGAGATCATCGAACGCCTGGACCTGCACGGTGCGCGCCGATTCGTCGCCAGTTTCGATCGGCCCAACATCCAGTACCGGATCGAACCGAAGAACCGCCCCGACCGGCAACTGCTCGACTTCATCCGCACCGAGCACCCCGGCGACGCGGGCATCGTCTACTGCCTGTCCCGCAATTCCGTGGAGAAGACCGCGGCGTTCCTCACCGAAAACGGTGTCACCGCCGTGCCGTATCACGCTGGTCTGGACAACCGCACCCGCGCCGAGAACCAGGCTCGTTTCCTGCGCGAAGACGGTCTCGTGGTGGTCGCCACCATCGCCTTCGGGATGGGCATCGACAAACCCGATGTCCGCTTCGTCGCCCACCTCGACCTGCCGAAATCGGTGGAGGGCTACTACCAGGAAACCGGGCGAGCGGGCCGGGACGGGCTGGCCTCGACCGCATGGATGGTCTATGGCCTCAACGATGTGGTGCAGCAGCGCAAACTGATCGATGCCTCCGAAGGCGACGCCGCCCACCGCAGGCAACTGCAGCTGCACCTGGACGCGATGCTCGCCCTGTGCGAAACGGTGCACTGCCGCCGTACCCAGCTCCTCGCCTATTTCGGCCAGCCCGCCGAGCCGTGCGGTAACTGCGACACCTGCCTCACCCCGCCCGAATCCTGGGACGGGACGGTGGCCGCGCAGAAACTCCTGTCGACGGTGCTGCGGCTGAAACGCGAACGCGGGCAGAGTTTCGGCGCGGGCCACCTGATCGACATCCTGCTCGGCAAGATGAACCAGAAGGTGCAGCAGTACGACCACCATGAGCTGACCGTCTTCGGCGTCGGTACCGAACTGCGTGATGTGGAGTGGCGCGGTGTGATCCGGCAACTGCTCGCCCAGCGGCTGCTCGCGGTGCACGGCGACTACGGTGTGCTCACCCTGACCGAAGACAGCAACGCCGTGCTGTTCGACGGGCGCAAGGTGCTGTTACGCCGGGAACCTGAACAGGCCACCCCTGCCCGCGCGGTCCGCTCCGCCAAAACCGCCAGGGCCGCCAAGGCCACCCCCGCCGATCTGGCGCCCGAAGACGTTGCGCTGTTCGAGCAGCTGCGCGAGTGGCGCGCCACCACCGCCAAGGAGCAGGGTGTACCCGCCTACGTCGTCTTCCACGACGCCACCCTCCGCGATATCGCCGCCAGCAAACCCACCGACCTGCCCGGCCTCGCCGCGATCAGCGGAGTGGGGGATAGCAAACTCGCCCGCTACGGCGAACAGGTGATCGAGCTGCTCGCCACTGCGATGGACACATCCGGGGCGCAGGTGTGAGAAATCTGCCCACCATGCCGCGGGCCCACTGTTCCGGCGGGGCATAAGGGGCGGCCGGGACGAAACGGCAGCACACTCCCCGTTCGTCTTTCTCCACCGGGACCGGGCCGGCGACTAGCGTGCCATCTATGACATCCGGTGACGAGCTCGGCAGCGACGGCTTCCCCAACTCGCCGGCCCCCGATCTGCCGCCGATGAACCACCGGCGCACGGATCCCGCCGTCGACACCGGCTGGCTGAACCGCGGCGGACAGGCTCGGCGGCGCCGTAGGCTACCCCGCCTGTCGACCGTGCTGCTGGTCGCCGCGTTCCTCGCGATCCTTGTGCTGTACCTGGCGCTGTGACCGAACCGACTCGCGTCGGTACTCCGGGAATAAACCGGTTGCTCCGCGGCCTTATGGTTGTCGGCATGAAGGAGAAAGGGCGCAAGGTCATCGCGACCAACCGCCGGGCGCGGCACAACTACACGATTCTGGACACCTATGAGGCCGGGATCGCGCTGGTCGGTACCGAGGTCAAGAGTCTGCGCGAGGGCAAGGCCTCGCTGGTGGACGCCTTCGCGACGGTGGACAACGGCGAAGTGTGGCTGCGTGGCCTGCACATCCCGGAGTTCAGCCACGGCACCTGGACCAACCACTCCCCGCGCCGGGTGCGGAAGCTGCTACTGCACAAACGCGAGATCGAACGCCTGGTCGGCAAGTCGCGCGAAGGAAACCAGACCCTGGTGCCGCTGTCGATGTACTTCTCCGACGGCAAGGTGAAGGTCGAGCTGGCCCTGGCGAAGGGTAAACAGGACTACGACAAGCGCCAAGACCTGGCTCGCCGCACCGCCGAACGTGAGGTGACCAGGGAGCTCGGCAGGCGCATCAAAGGCATGCGCTGAGCCCGGTTCCTCGGTGTGAGCCGTGGCGAAAAATGGGAATGAATCTTGGTGAGCAAGGTGTTAACATGACTAGCCCGGCAAGGTGCCGGGACGTACGGGGCTGAACGGTTTCGACTGCGTACGTTGATTCAGGGGAAGCGTGTCGGTGCAGGCAAGAGACCACCGTAAGCGTCGTTGCAACCAATTAAGCGCCGATTCTCATCAGCGCGAGTACGCTCTCGCTGCCTAAGCGACAGCGTCTCTGTCGGCCCGGAATATGCCCTCGGTTCCGGTGCCGGCATCAGCTAGAGGGCTCACCGTTCTACTCGGTCGCGGAGTAGGGCGGGACATTCAACAGCGACTGGGATCGTCATCCCGGCTTGTTCGCGAGACCGGGAGATCCGAGTAGAGGCACAGCGAACTGCACACGGAGAAGCCTTGATGACGCGGCGGAGGACCCGGGTTCGATTCCCGGCAGCTCCACCAGGGCCCCTCACCTGTTCCCCAGGTGAGGGGCTTTTTCTTTGCCCGTCGGTAGTAACCCGGCCCTCACGCGGGGGCTGATGAGTGGCCGAGGGAGACGCCGGTGATGAAGGTGGCGAGGATGGAGCCGTCGGATTGTTTGTCCCCGTAGACGGCGACCGGTGCGCCGACGCCGATATCGGCTAGCCGGGTCGCGACCAGGACCAGAACCTTGGTGCCGGAGTCGGCGCGGACTGTGGTGACGGTGCCGAGGGGGCTCGCGACTTTCAAAGTGGTGCCGTCGTTTGCGACGACCTTGCCGAACGTCACCCCCTTACCGTGAACGACCGTGCGCGGGGTGGTTGTGGTCGGCGTTGCCGTGGCCACGGGGACTGTGGGGGCTGCCAAGGGCACCGGTGCGGGGTCGTTCGAGCGGTCGACCAGCAAGAAGCCGGACACGATCAGCAGGGCGACACCGATGCAGATGCCGATGAGGGCCGCCGTTCCCGTGTGCGGCGCGGGTTCGGAAACGGGTTCCGGGAGCTCGCGAGGCTCGGTCCGGCCTGATCTGGGGAACGTCCGGTTGATGTTGTCGACGTAGCTGGGCGGCAGAACGTCCCGAGCGTGAGCTCTGGTGGTGGTGTGGGTTTGCCCGGTAGCCCCTTTCTGCTCGTCAGGGCAGTCGTCGGCCGACCACGGATCGCTCGGGAGGGGCATACATCAAGAGTAGGTTCGGCTGCCGGGGAGACTATTGTCACGGAGGGGAGCAGCCGGTCGGCCTGGAAAAGCATCGGTTCGGCCCCCTGCGGACCGGACCAACGCTGAATTGCCGAGCGTTTACTGGATCGGCCGCAGGATTTTGAGGGTCACGGCCAGGCCCGCAGCGATACTCGCGGACGCTATGAGGATGGTGGCGACGGAGCGGGTCATGGTCGCGATACCGGCGGTGAACATGAGGCAGGTGGCCAAGGCCAGCAGCGCGGTGCCCCATTCCATACCGGCAATCCGGGTGGGTCGGTTGCGCATTGCTGTCATAGTTCAGTGATACCCGCCGTAGCCAGTTACCAAACCGTTATCAGCAAACTCTCAGCAAAAATCTGATCGGGTGGCTCGCCCGCTGGGTGTTTAGGCTGGCGAATATGACGACACCGACCCCTGACGCAACGCGGCGGTCACCCCGATGACCCGGTGGTATGAGCGGACCGGGCGTATCGGCGTACTCACCGGCGCCGGTATCTCCACCGATTCGGGGATCCCCGATTTCCGGGGCCCGCGCGGGGCGTGGACGAAAGATCCGATGGCCGAGCTGCTGTCGACCTATGACAACTACCTGGCCGACCCCGAGCTGCGGGAACGTTCCTGGCTGGCCCGCCGCGACAATCCGGCTTGGCATGCCGAACCGAACGCCGCGCATACCGCGCTGGTCGAGCTGGAACGCGCAGGTCGCGCGGTCACCATCGTCACGCAGAATATCGACCGGCTGCATCAGCGCGCGGGGTCCTCACCTGATCGGGTGATCGAAATCCACGGCAATATGTTCGACGTCGTCTGCGTGGGCTGTGCCTACCGGTCGACGATGGCGGCGACGCTGCAGCGGGTGGCTGCGGGTGAGGCCGATCCGCCGTGCCCCGACTGCGGCGGAGTGCTGAAGGCGGGCACGATCATGTTCGGGCAGGCGCTGGATGCGCGGTCGTTGCTGAAGGCGTCGCTGGCGGCGGAGGTCAGCGATATTTTTCTGGCCTTGGGCACGTCGCTGCAGGTGGAGCCCGCCGCGTCGCTGTGTGCGCGAGCGGTTGAGGCCGGCGCGGATCTGGTGATCGTCAATGCTGAGCCGACCCCGTACGACAGTATCGCGACCGAGGTCGTGCGTGACCCGATCGGTGTAGCGCTACCCCGTCTGGTGGAACGGATACTCAGGGCGTGAGCTGACCGGGCCGAGGACGCGGTCGAGGTAGTCGTTGGCGAAGCGGCCTTGCGGGTCGAGCCGGGCGCGGACATCGGCGAAACGTTCCCAGTCCGGATAGCGGGTGCGCAGTGTTTCGGCGGTCTGGAAGTGTCGTTTACCCCAGTGCGGGCGGCCCTGGTAACGGTCGAAAACCGTTTCGCAGGCACGGAAGTACGGTTCGTAGTCCATGCCCTGATAGGTGTGTACCGCGATATAGCAGGTGTCGCGGCCGCTCGCCGGGGAGAGGAACGCGTCGTCGGCGGCGACCCAGCGGACCTCGATCGGCATCACCGTGTCGTATTTCGTGGAAAGCTCTTTGATCTCACGGATGGCGGCGGCCGACACCTCCCGGGGCACGGCGTATTCCATTTCGGTGAACCGAATCGTGCGCGGTGTAGCGAAGACTCGATACGAGCGGTCCACCTGACGCCGGTAGCTCCCGGCGTATGCCGCTCCGCGCTGGATCCACGGCACCAGCTGAGGCTGTTTTCGCCCGACTCGGCACAGAGCGTCGAAAAGGTGGTTCTGCACGAGGATGTCGGCGAACCAGTCGACGGCCTTGTGGCGGGGCTGTTCGGGCAGGTCGATCCGGTTGTTGCGTTTGGTCATAGCTGTCGGACTGTGCGCGAACATGTAGAACTCGAAATGTTCGTTGCTGTCGAGATAGGAGTCCAGGTCGGCGAGTACCTCGTCAACCGGCACCGGCCGCTCGATACCTTCCAGGACGAACGAGGGCACGAGTTGCAGGGTCATCGCGGTGACCACGCCGAGCGCGCCGATATTGACGCGCGCGGCCCGCCAGCCCTCGGGATCTGATTGCTCGTCGACCTCAACGGTGCTCCCGTCGGCGAGCATCAACTCGACCGAATGGATCGCGGCCGAGATGTTCTGCAGCCGCGCGCCGGTCCCGTGTGTCGCGGTCGCGGTGGCGCCCGCGATGGTCTGCACGTCGATATCACCCAGATTCGGGAAGGCCAGGCCGTGTTCGTGCAGGGCAGCGCTGGCTGCGTTGAGCGTCAGCCCGCCTTCGACCCTGGCCAGGCCGCTCGAGCTGTCGATATCGACGATCCGGTTCATCTGCGACAGGTTCAGCAGCACACCGTCGGTGAGGCAGGTGTCGGTGAACGAATGACCGGAGCCGGCCACGCGTACCCGATGGTTGTCGTCGGCAGCGCGGGCAAGGACTTCGGTGAGTTCCGCGCGATCACGCGGGGTGGCAATACGTGCCGGAGCGCATCGTTGGTCCCCGGCCCAGTTCACCCAAGAATTGGTCACATGTCCAACTTTAGGGGACGGGGTGTGACGCGCGCTACCCCGGGGTGAACTGGTTATCGGATGGTCAGCGACGGCACAGTGCGGTCTTGGCCGCTTCGACCTCGTCGAAAGTGAGGGCGCGCACCGGCAGTGGCTGGCGTGGAGTGCTATCGGCGCGGATCCCGTTGAGAGTGAGCGCCATATAGCGACGCCAGACCTGGGGATTGACGGGTTTGGCGAATTCGGCCAGGCCTTCGACCATATGGATCAGCGCGAAGAAGTCCGTGGCTTCGATATCGGGCTGGATGATGCCCGCGTCCCGTGCGCGTGCCACGATCGCCGCCACGGTCGGGGTTATCCGGTCGCGGGCGCAGTGGAAACGCTCGATATCGTCGTCCATTTCGAGCAGAACTTCGCCGAGACCACGGTTGGTTGCCATGTGATGGCAGGCGTATTCGAAGAACTCGACCAGGCCGGCCCAGGGGTCGGGATGCTCGTAGCCCCGGTCGGCGGCATCGGCGAATTCGCCGACGTGATGTTCGAAGACCTCGGAAATGAGCTCCTTCTTGTTTGCGAAACGCCGGTAGACGGTGCCGACACCGACACCCGCTCGCTCGGCCACATCGTCGAGGGTGATCTCCAGTCCGCGGTCGGCGAAGAGTTCGCGCGCGGCCTCGACGATGCGTTGCTGATTGCGCGCCGCGTCGGCACGCAACCGGCGGGGTGCGGGCGTAGTCGTGGCGTGTTTCACATACGCAGTCTAACAAGGCGAAAATTAAGTGGAGGATATTCCTCCACTACTGGGTGGTCGTGGCCACGCCGTGGCGCCTGCTGGTTGCCGGAACCGGATTATTCGGGGTGTCGGCCGTTCTGGTTGTCGGTAGCTACCGATACCGTTGCGGCCGTGTGTTCATCGCCGATGTCACCGACGGCCCTTCGTCGGTTCTGGGGAGGAGGCGGATATGGCAGGTTCAGCGCGACCGCTGACTGTGAACCCAGTGATATTGCTGGTAGTAGCGGTTGGTGCCGGTCTCGATGCGCTGCTGAGCTACGGCGTCACGACCGCGTGGCCGCCGCAGGCCGGCCATATCCCGTGGGGCTTTCGTTGTCGGCATCACCGGATACGCCGCCATCGGAATTCTGATGGTTCTGAGCACCGAAGTATGGGTAGCCAACAGGTTGCTGCGACCCTTACTCGGTGTCGGCGTACTCGGCGGGTTCACCACCTATAGTGCGGAGACCCGCACCCTCCTCGATTCCGGAGCGGTGGGTGAGGCTCTCGCGTATCTGGGGGGAAACCATGGTGGCATGTCTGAGCGCTGTCGTGCTCGGGATCGGCCTGGTGCGAGGGGTAATGGGCAGGGCGCGGTAGACAACATGAACGGTATGACGGAAAGGGTCGCAGGGCAATGACCGGATCACCGGTGGATGCGGGGCAGTGGATGCAGCAACGCGGGTTGCGGCAACACGGGTTGCGGCAACGCGGCGAGGTGGCCGGATGACGGCGGCATGGGTCGCCGCAGGCGGGATGCTGGGGGCTGCGGCGCGCTATCTGCCGGACCGCACCGTCTCCGCACGCTGGGAGACCAAACTGCCGCTGGGCACACTGAGCGTTAGCATTATCGGTTCGGCGCTACTCGGTGCGCTGATCGGAACGGAAACAAACGGGTTGCTGCTGGCAGACGCGGGTACCGGTTTCTGCGGTGCGCTCACCACCTTCAGCACCTTCGGCTACGAGACGATCAGACTGGCGGCTGAGGGCGCCTACGTGCACGCCGTCAGCAATATCGTGCTCAACGTCGCGTCCTGCCTGGCCGTGGTGTACACCGCGGCGGCCACGACCGCGGGGTTGGCGTCATGATGACGAGCCGGGCGCAGCCGACCTCGAAGGGAGAACCGACCATGGCCCACGACCGAGCCGGGCGAGCAGCGCGCCCCGGCGACCTGATCGACGTTCCGGGACTGGTGACCGCCTACTACAGCCACCTCCCCGACCCAGGAGAGCCGCGGCAGCGCGTGATGTTCGGCACCTCGGGGCATCGCGGCTCCAGCCTCGACACCACCTTCAACGAGGCACATATCCTCGCCATCACCCAGGCGATCGTCGAATACCGCGCCACCAGGAACATCACCGGGCCGGTGTATCTGGCCCGCGACACCCACGCCCTGTCCGAGCCTGCGTGGACCACAGTGCTCGAGGTGCTCGCGGGCAACGGAGTCGGCGCGGTCATCGACTCCCGCGGCCGCTACACCCCGACCCCCGCCCTGAGCCACGCGGTGCTGCGGCACAACGCGGGCGGCGCGAAACACCAGGCCGACGGCATCGTGGTGACACCGTCGCACAACCCGCCCCGCGACGGCGGTATCAAATACAATCCGCCACACGGTGGCCCGGCCGACACCTCGGCCACCGATACCATCGCCGAACGAGCCAACGAGCTGCTGCGCGGCGGACTGTCCGGTGTCAAACGCGGAACGCTCGCCCAGGCGATGTCCACCGCCGAACGCTACGACTACCTCGACCACTACATCGCCGACCTGCCGTCGGTGCTCAACCTCGACGCCATCCGCGGTGCGGGCATCCGCCTCGGCGCCGACCCGATGGGCGGGGCGAGCGTCGACTACTGGGAGGAAATCGGGCAGCGCTACGACCTGGAATTGGAAGTGGTGAACCCGACGGTCGACCCGACGTGGCGGTTCATGCCGCTCGACAGCGACGGCGCCATCCGGATGGACCCGTCCTCGGAGCATGCGATGGCGTCGCTGGTCGCCATCAGAGACGACTACGACATCTCGACCGGCAACGACGCCGACGCCGACCGACACGGCATCGTCACCCCCGACGGCGGGCTGATGAACCCCAACCATTTCCTCGCGGTCGCGATCGAATATCTGATCGCCAACCGGATGGGGTGGGATGCGCTCACCAAGATCGGCAAGACCGTGGTCACGTCATCGATGATCGACCGGGTCGTCGGTGTGCTCGGGCGAGACGTGTACGAGGTGCCGGTCGGCTTCAAATGGTTCGTGCCCGGTTTGTTCAGCGGCAGCCTGGCTTTCGGCGGAGAGGAGAGCGCGGGCGCGTCGCTGTTGCGGATGGACAGCACTGCCTGGACCACCGAGAAGGACGGTATCGTGCTGGCCCTGCTGGCTGCCGAGATCGCGGCCGTCACCGGACAGAGCCCGTCGGCCCGCTACACCGAACTCGAACGCCGCTACGGCAGCCCCGCCTACGCTCGTATCGATGCCCCCGCCACACCGGAGCAGAAAAAGTTGCTCGCGGGGCTTTCCGCCGAACAGGTCACCGGCGACGAGATCGCAGGCGAACCGGTGACCGCAGTACTCACCAAGGCTCGCGGTAACGGGGCAGCGCTGGGCGGGTTGAAAGTGACCACCCAGAACGCATGGTTCGCGGCACGGCCGTCGGGCACCGAGGACAAATACAAGATCTACGCCGAATCCTTCCACGGACCCGACCACCTGGCGCAGGTGCAGGCGGCCGCCGAGGACATGGTGAGCAGGACGCTGGCCGGTGAATAGTCATTGCAGTTGTTGAGTAGTAGAAGTAAGCCCCTGCCCAGCGAGATCTGGGTGCTCGTCGGGGCCGCGTTCGTTATCGCCATCGGGTTCGGGCTGGTCTCGCCGGTGCTGCCGCAATTCGCGCTCGGTTTCGGTGTGGGAATCGCAGCGGCATCGGCGATCGTCAGCGCGTTCGCGCTCATGCGGTTGCTGTTCGCGCCGGTGAGCGGGCGGCTGGTGCAGCGGCTCGGGGAGCGCCGCGTGTATTTGAGCGGACTGCTGATCGTCGCGGTGTCCACCGGGGCGAGTGCCTTCGCGCAAACCTACTGGCAGCTGATGGTGTTGCGATCCCTCGGCGGGATCGGGTCGACGATGTTCACCGTCTCCTCGATGGCGTTGGTGATCCGGCTTTCGCCACCCGACCAGCGTGGCCGGGTCTCCGGTCTGTGGTCGACCAGTTTCCTCATCGGGTCGTTGGCAGGGCCGCTGGTCGGCGGTGCGCTGGCCGGTTTCGGTCTGCGCGTGCCGTTCCTCATCTACGCCATCGCGCTGCTCATCGCCAGCGCCGTGGTCTATTTCAACCTGCGCAACTCCCAGCTCGCCGAGCCCGATACGACGAGCACCGCACCGGCGATGACCTTCCGCGCCGGACTGGCCCGACCCGAATACCGGGCCGTGCTGTGGTCGAACTTCGCCAACGGCGCCGCCGTGTA
Source organism: Nocardia donostiensis (assembly GCF_002081715.1). Lineage (GTDB taxonomy): Bacteria > Actinomycetota > Actinomycetes > Mycobacteriales > Mycobacteriaceae > Nocardia > Nocardia donostiensis. Next base: position 154,385 of record NZ_MUKP01000012.1, read on the forward strand.
CGGGGTGCGGATGGCGCTGGTGCCGCTGCTGGTGGTGGAGGTGCTCGACCAGCCCTCCGGCATGGCCGGGGTGGCGTTGACAGTGTTCGCGGCAGGTAACGCGGCCGTGCTGTTCGTTTCCGGGCGGCTGTCGGACCGCTGGGGGCGGCGGCCGCTGCTGATCACCGGGGCAGTGGTGTGCGCGGTCGGCACCACCGGGCTCGGTATCGCGCCGAACCT
>NZ_MUKP01000120.1 GCF_002081715.1 Nocardia donostiensis
GCGCGACGAATGCCTGGAATACGCGCTCGCGCACGACGAACGCTTCGGCATCTGGGGCGGTCTTTCCGAACGGGAACGCCGCCGCCTCAAGCGCGGCATCGGCTGACCGACACCCCAACCGTTTCGGTCATGGCACGTTCCCGCAAACGCCGGCCGCCGACGGCCCGGTCGGTGATCCGCCGCGGCCGCGGGGTACGCGGGCCCATGCTGCCGCCGACCGTGCCCGCCTGGCGCACCCGCGGCCAGAAATTCGACCGCCTGGTACTCGAGGCGTTCGCGCCATTGGATACCCGCTGGCACGACCGGCTCACCAAACTCGATATCGCCGTCGACGATGTCCCGAAAATCCGCCCGCTGCACCCCGATTCGGTCACCTGGCCCGATGAGGTCGTCGCCGACGGGCCGGTGCCGCTGTCGCGGCTCATCCCCGCAGGCGTCGACCGGCACGGCACTCCGATCCGCGCCCGGGTGGTGCTCTTCCGCAAACCGCTCGAACTGCGCGCGGGCGATCCGGACGATCTGGTGGAGCTACTGCGCGAAGTCCTGGTCCAGCAAATCGCCACCTACCTGGGCGTCGACCCCGACGTCATCGATCCCGAACCCGAGTAAACCTGTCCCAGACCCGCCCTAGCGTGTTGTCCGTCTCGGCACAAGGCGGGCGGAATCACACTGCGACGCGCCGGGCGCAACGGATTCGGTGAGCGTGTCTGCCCACCCGGACGCGTCAAGGGGGTTACGCTCGTCCACGTGATTCCCATGCGTCGTTGCTGCCGACCAGGCTGCAAGAATCCGGCCGTCGCGACGCTCACCTATGTCTACTCGGATTCGACCGCTGTGGTCGGCCCGCTGGCGACGGTGGCCGAGCCCCACTCCTGGGACCTGTGCGCAACCCACGCCTCCCGGATAACCGCCCCCAAGGGCTGGGAGATGGTCCGCCACGAAGGCGGTTTCTCCACCACCCCCGACGACGACGATCTGACCGCACTCGCCGAAGCGGTCCGC
>NZ_MUKP01000013.1 GCF_002081715.1 Nocardia donostiensis
AGAGCGGGCATTCGACTATCGGAGTCGCGATATGAAGCCCGCATTTGATGATGTCGGCGGAGAAGTCTATGACTCCGACGATGACACCGGCTCCCACCACTCCGCAATCCACACCATCACGACACCGGGCGCCCGACCCCAACCAACCCCCACACAACCGCGGCCCAGAACCAGTTTCCCCACGACGACCGGGCCCGCCTCAGCCTCCCAACACATCTCCAGGTCCACACCAGCCCCACCGCCCCGTCAACAACCAGCCGCACCAACAGTCCCCGAACGAGCAGGCGCGGGCAGCGCGCCATTACTACCGCAGCCAAACCCCAGAGGATGGCCGCATCACTCAGGTAGAGGCGACTGGAACCCGCTACGCACCAGGACGTCCTGCCTACGATGTGCGGAGGTTCCCACTCAATTCGTGTGAGAACCTCACCGTGCTGACAGTTCGCGTCCACGTGACTCCCAGCCCGAACATGACCCCCGAGGATCTCCGCCGTCTGGTCACCAACACCGAGGAAGCAGCTGACCGCGCCTTCAATACCGCTCCGCAACTCCTGAGCGACGACCGCCTTCTAGTCGACGTCGTCTTCACGTCCGACCCTGCGGATGCTCACCTGCACGTCAACATGGGTAGAGGCGAGTTCGTACGCAACAACTGGTCACTCGTCCACAGCCCTGGGACGATCGCCGACGATCTCCGCATGCATATGGGCCTCATGCCCGCTGCAACCTCCACAAACCCCGTTCCTAACCTGACCGCCGATGACCTGCGCCAAATCAGCAACGACATCGCTGCCGCCCATACACCCACCAGGTTCAGCAACCCATCGGAGACCCGAATCGAAGGCCGACGGCGACTGACTGGGGTTGAACACCCGTCCTACCAGGCATACGTCGAAGACGCTCTACGCACCGGCAACCAGTACGAAGTGGGCGCCGACCCACGGAATCACCCTTATGGCAGGCTGATCAACGACGGCGGCCCAACCTATCCTGGACGCAGCAATAACTGTCTCGATTGCTCCCTCTCAGCACTGTCGTCCTTCTACGGCAACCCCCAGGTATCTGCGCCGCGCTGGCCGGACAGGCTACCCGACGGCAGTTTGGATCGCAGGAACGGCGAGGTCGGTGGCGTCGAACGCGCAACCAGATGGTTGAACCATCCGTGGCATGACCATTCCAGCACGGGTGCCCCGATGTCCAGTCAGTTCGCTGAACTGCATAACCAGGTCGCCGCACTCGGCCCAGGGTCATCCGCCCTTGTTGTCAACCAGTGGCACGCCCGCGATGCCAACGGCCAACCCCGCTACGACCAAAACGGCAATCCCGTTGTCGCTGGAGGCCATGCCACCGTCATCGTCTACCCGCCGGGCGCATCCGGTCCCGTCTGGTGGGACCCTCAAAGCGGCGCAACATCCGACGCACCACCCGCACGAATGGTGGCCAATTCATGTCGCCTCGCGTCTATACAGATTCCGCCCCAAAACCAAGGAGGCCCAACCGATGCCACCCCAGCTCCACACGGAACAACAAGTGCAGGAATACCTGATTCAGGTATTCGGACCGAATCAGCAGCACGAGATATACCCGACCCAACACGGCTGGGTATGCCGTCCGGTCCTGACCCAGGAGGAGATCGACAGGGGCCAAGACCTGGGCCTGGGGAACTACGTGATCAACAAACACACCGGAGTGGTAACAGCACACCGCAGCCTGCCACCACACCTGATCGGGGAGGAATTCGACGAAGCGATCCAGACTGGCCAACCCGTTCAGGGGCACCAGGTCTACCCACCGATGTGGCGAGTACAGATCGAACGAACCCGGGAAACCTCGGAGGAGATCGAGTACAACGTCCAAGCCCAATCACTGACCCAACCACCAGAACCGCCAGTACAACGCCAACTGGTGATCAACAAACACACACTCCGATCCCGAACCAACGTCCCCGGGATCCATCACACCTGCGCCCAAGCAACAGCCTGGGCCGAATGGCAGAGCCACCGGAACGGAACCTGGCCCCAGACCGGAACGTTCGAGTTCTAGCACCTTCTACGGTCACCAGCGCCCACCAGCCTCCAAATTTCCCGCCAGACACCCAACTCCCGCCGGTTCATCCATTCGAGCCTGCTGCAACTGATGCAGGTCCCCAACCCGAACGAGCCACGTCGCCGAGCGACAACCGAAGCGACCCTCCGTCAGCCCAAATCCAGACACGAAGCGAACAGCCGGAACTTCCCAGCGACTCGACTGGTTCTCCCCAGGCGCTGGAGATATCACATCGGCAGGTGGCAGTAGATGATCCCCGAATTAGTCATCTTGTTGAGATGCAGCGCACCGTTCGCCACGCTGCACGGGTTGGATGGCGAACCATGGGCGGCGCAGTGGAGTACCACATCGGGGACGCTTCCGGCATGTTCGTGGGTTTTAGCGGTGAGCGCGATATCGCAATGAATGCACCTCGCGGTACTGAACTGCCCAGCATCGCCCCTCCCTCAACTGGCAATGCAATCGTTCCCGCTCACGAGCCCCCTCAAGGACTCCGGCAGAACGATGCAGAAAACAACATGCTAGAGCATCTCCACCGACAAATAGAAGAAACTTATCCCGCCGGACCCGACGGGATAAACCGAGTAACGGGACATGTACGCCTATTCGTAGAACAGACGCCATGCCCCTCCTGTTCAGATACAATTGACACATTTCGCAGAATGTACCCAGATCTCCAAATAGAGGTCTTCTATGTGACTTCGTACCCACCCGTACGCAAAGACCGACCAACGCTATAGAAAACCTAGCCACCAGAACGGAGCCATATGAGCTTCATAGATGATCTAACCCAGGGCTTGATCGCAAAAGGAATAGTCGACCCGAGCAAGATACAAGGCTGCACCAGCAGTGAAATATCCGCGCTGATGGACTCGCAGGGCGTATCCTCGCTACCCCAAAGGTACATAGAGTTCTTGCTCCGAGGAGGCAAGAATCCATACTGGCTGTCACAGACCGGGGAATGGGATTACGAATGGCTACTCGAGGCGAAGGAACTCGCACGTGAAATCGTGGTTGAAGACTACGAGCGTGACTTTACACCATTCGCTCAATCCTTCATTTTTCAAACCCACCAGGGATACATGTTCTACTATTTCCGACAAGAAGATTTACAGAAAGCCGATCCTCACTTCTGGATATACAGCGGATACCAACCGGTACGGATCAGCGACAGGCCATTCAGCGGCTGGCTTCGCCAACTAGCGGACTACCTTCCAGTAGAGATCGCGGCACGAAAGAGAATGAACCTAGAGTAAAGAGCGTGGCGCTTATCACGACTCAGCTCAACGGCAGGTAGACAAGGCGCCTCCACACCCTCGCAATAACCGTAGGAGTTCGAATGTCCGCGACGCTGCAACAAGGGGTTGCGAACGGTGTACTGTACAGCATTCAATACCCCCTCGATGATGGGACCGTCGAGAAAGTCGTTAATACCTTGACTAAACGACCATCTTTCAACCCCACTCTGGAGAACCAGTACCAAGACCTGAACGAGGCCTTGAAGCTGCCGGAAACAGGAATGGATGGTGCGCGCGGCGGCGTCGGCCGCCACGCGCACCATCGGAACGATCCGGGTCAACCGACCGGCGTCACGTGTATCAGATTGACGCCGGCTCGACCCGCCGCCCTGTAGAGCAGAGCCGAAACGACAGCTGGTGGTCAGCTGGTGGTTATCTGCGTTTCAGCGAAGTGGGGATCGTCCTTGTCCTGGTCTTTCCAGCCATCCTTCTCCTCGGGGCTTCCGATCGGTACGGCTACGACCGTCATCGTGCCGAGTTCGGCGCCCGCAGGTGCGTCCTCGGCGATGCGGAACGGGAGATCGGCCTTGTTCGTTTGCCCAGGAGCCAGTTTGGCGATGTCGTCGTCGATGTTGCAGCTGAGCAGGACACCGTTTTCGGCATTCCGCCCGGTTTCCTGGCAATCATCGCTGTGGTCGAGGGTCATCGAAGGCGGCAGCGAGAAGTTGACCAGGAGGGCTTCCGTTGCCGTTTCGCCGGTATTGGTGACCTCGATGTGGACTGTGCCGCCTGCGCCGGGCGCCACTGGAGCAGGCTGCGTGAGCTCGACCTGCAACACGTGTGGCATTTCCGGGTCCGCCGATGCCACACCCGCAGTTCCTACACCCCACGCCCCCGCGGCCAGTGCTCCTACTGCGACACCGATCAACGGCCGCGTCCATGCTGTATTCGTCACGGTCATAAACCTTCTTTCTGTGTGTGAATACCCCTATGTCCCCGGGGCGCCAGCATGGTAACCCGCAGCAAACCCGGCGGGCGGGCGCCCGAACCGTTCGCCGCACCGCTCACTGGGCTACCGATCTACGGACTGTCCTGCGCATGAGCACTTTCGTCCACACTCCGCCGTCACGACACCGCATACGCAACCGACCCTCCCAATCCTTCCCAGGCTGGGGGAGCAAGCTCGTGGTAGTGAGGAGAAAGGGTCGAACCACCAGCAGCGGGCGACTCGCTCACGACTCCCCTCCGGTGAGTGGGCATTCGCCGAGGCCGAGTGAAGCGCCCTGGACGAACAAGAGCGGAGGGTGCACGCGGCGGCACCGGACGACGACGCCGCGTGCACCCGTCGGAGCGATCCGGGTCAATCGACCGGCGCGACGCGTATCAGGTTTCCGTCGGGGTCTGCGATGACGAACGTGCGTCCGAAGACCTCGTCGTGCGGTTCGGACACGACCTTCACCCCTCGGGCGGTCCACTCGGTGAACAGTTCATCGATGGACTCGGGCGCACCAGGGAGGGCGAGGCATACCTCGTTGGTGCGAACGCTGGTCGTGAGGTCGCCTTCGCTGCCCGCCCACAGGGCCAACTGGATCGTGGGGGCCAGGTCGAATGCGATGAAGCGGGGGGTTTCGAAGCTGGGCTTCATCTCGAACAGGTCCCCATAGAAGCGGGCGGAGGCGGGGGCATCGCTGACGTAGAGGATGAACATGTTCGGGGTGGGCACGGGTGTGTCTCCTTTGGTTTGTGTTGGACGACAGCACCTTGCCGGTCATAGGTGACAGGATCCGTCATATATTCGAAAATCTTTGCTGTGACTCCTGACCGGTTCTTTTCGTTGCTGCTTGCGTTGCAGAGCAGGCACGGCACCACGACGGCACAGTTGGCTGACCGCCTCGGTGTCTCGGCCCGCACGGTGATCCGCGATATCCAGTGGTTGCAGGAAGCGGGATTTCCGGTGCACGTGCAGCGGGGTCGCACGGGCGGGGTGACGCTGCTGCCGGGAGGCGCGCTCGACATCTCCCGCCTCACGCCGAGCGAGCGCGATCACCTCACTTTGAGCGGGCTGGACGATCGGCAACGTCAACGGTTGGGAGCAGCGGCGGACAGTGAGCGGGCGCGGCAGAAGGTGGCGCCCGCAAAGTCAGCGCAGGCTCTGCTCTCGCTCAGCGAAGTGGTCACCACCGACAATCAGCCCTGGTTCGAGCCGGAATCGGACCACGGCGTCACGCCTGCGGAACTCGTCGCAGACCTGCGGCGAGGGGTGCGGCTGCGGCTGCGCTACCGCAGGTCCGCGGAACCACAGCCGACCTGGTGTGTAGTCGACCCATATGGGCTGCTGGCGAAGGCGGGCCGCTGGTATCTGGTGGCCGACGAGCACGCGGCACCGCGGTTGTTTCTGCTCGGCCGGATCAGCGAATGGCGGCCGCTGCGCTCGCCGCGACGGTTACGCAGCGGGGCAACCTTGCACAGTGTCGCGGCTCAGTTGACCTCGAAGTGGGAAGCCCCGGGCGGTATCGCCGTCCACTGCGAACTGAACGCGCGGCAACTCGACCGCGCCCAGCGCATCCTGGGCAGCCGGATGACTGTGCACGAACCGGTAGCGGAAGGACGTATCCGCATCACGGTGGCCTGCCGGGAGCTGGAAGCCGTACGTCAGCTGCTCCAGTTCGGCGACCATATGACGGTCGTCGACCCACCGGAGGCTCGCACACGAATCCGGGAACTGGCCGCGCAAACCCTCCAGCAGTATGGGTAGGCCATAGTGCGGACCCGCTACTCCGCGCTGCGCACGCGCCCCGGGGCGTACAAATGCGATTCCGTGCACGACACCCCGGTCTCGAGCGCCCGCCCGACCAGAACCACCGCCGCCTGCCGCAACCCGGCGGCTTCCACCTGGTCGGCGATATCGGCGAGCGTTCCCCGCAGGATCAACTGCTCGGGTTGGCTGGCCCGATACACCACGGCAACCGGGCAATCGGACCCGTACTCCTCGGCCAATTCGGCTGCCAGAGTGCGGGTTCGGGTGATCGCCAAATGCAGGGCCAGCGTCGCACGGGTGCGGGCGAAGGCGTTGAGGGATTCGGTGCCCGGCATGGCGGTGGAGCGGGCCTGGGTGCGGGTGAGTACCACCGATTGCACGACTTCGGGAACGGTGAGCTCGGTGCCGAGGGCGGCGGCCGCAGCGGCGTAGGCGGGGACGCCGGGAGTGACGTCCCAGGGGACACCGTGGGCGTCGAGGCGGCGGGTTTGTTCGGTGAGGGCCGAGTAGATCGACGGATCGCCGGAGCAGAGGCGGGCGACGTCGCGGCCTGCGCGGTGGGCTCGCACCAGGTGGTCGGTGATCTGGTCGAGATTCAGGTGCTGGGTGTCGATCAGTTCGGTACCGGGAGCGCAGTGGGCGAGCACGTCGGGGTCGAGGTAGGTGCCCGCGTAGAGACACACCGGGCTGTTGCGTAAAAGTTCGACCGCGCGAACCGTCAGCAGGTCCGCGGCGCCGGGCCCGGCCCCGATGAAGTGCACAGTCATGGGGTGAGTGTAGGCAGGGGCGGCGACTCGTCCCCTCGGGCCGGTCCGATGCCTAGCCTTGCACCATCGAGCGGTTGCACACGGTTGCGACCAGGCCGTCTCACCAGCCCAGCCGCCTTCGCGCACCACATCACCTCACCAGTTGGACGCGGTTCCGGTCCGACCCGAGACTGCGCACCGGTGGCTGACGAGCGTATGACCACCCGGCAAAACCTCGCCGACTCGTCGCCCGTGAAATCGAGGACAGCCTGCGAAGACGGTTGCGGTGGTACGACCTCCGCCAAAACCACCCGAGCCGGAGGGGGTAGCTAGTAAGACTCATTTGAGACGACCGGAGCCGGTTGTCACAGCTGTGCGATGAGGAGTTACCGATGAGGGTGCAGAACGGGGCGCCGCCGAAGGATGAGGGAGCCGGGGGCGTACCGGCCGGACTGCGCCGGGTGGTTGCCGCCTCGATGGCGGGCACGGTGGTGGAGTGGTACGAGTTCTTCCTCTACGGCACGGCGGCGACGCTGGTGTTCAGCAAGGTGTTCTTCGCCGAGACCACCGGTGAACTGGACGCGATTCTGGCAGCGTTCGTCACCTATGCGGTGGGGTTCGCGGCCCGGCCGCTGGGCGGGGTGGTGTTCGGGCATTTCGGGGACAAATACGGTCGCAAGAAGCTGCTGCAGTTCAGTCTGCTGCTGGTGGGCAGCGCAACATTCCTGATGGGCTGTCTGCCGACTTTCGGGCAGATCGGGTATTGGGCACCCGCGCTGCTGGTGCTGCTGCGGTTCGTGCAGGGTTTCGCGGTCGGCGGCGAATGGGGCGGTGCGGTGTTGCTGGTGGCCGAGCACAGTCCGGCCCGGGGGCGCGGGTTCTGGGCGAGCTGGCCGCAAGCGGGTGTGCCCGCGGGGAATCTGCTGGCGACGGTGGTGCTCTTGGCGTTGACGTCGACGCTGTCGGAGGATGCGTTCCTGAGCTGGGGTTGGCGGGTGGCGTTCTGGCTGTCCGCAGTGGTGGTGCTGGTTGGCTACTACGTGCGTACCAAGGTCACCGATGCGCCGATTTTCGTGGCGGCGCAGCAGGAGGCCGAGCAGGTGCGGGCGAGCTCGTTCCACGCGTTCGAGGTGTTGCGGCGGTATCCGCGCGGTGTGCTGACCGCGATGGGACTGCGGTTCGGCGAGAACATCATGTACTACCTGGTGGTGACGTTCACCATCACCTATTTGAAGGTGCAGGTGGGCTTGGACACCGACGACATCCTGTGGTGGCTGCTCGTCGCGCACGCGGTGCATTTCGTGGTCATCCCGCTGGCGGGTGGGCTCACCGACCGGGTGGGCAGGCGGCCGGTGTATCTGGTGGGCGCGATAGCCACCGGGACGTGGGGTTTCTTCGCGTTTCCGTTGATGAACAGCGGCCACGCCGTGCTCATCGTGGCCGCCATCATTATCGGCCTGGTGTGTCATGCGCTCATGTACGCGCCGCAGCCGGCGATTATGGCGGAGATGTTCCCGACCCGGATGCGGTATTCCGGTGTGTCGCTCGGCTACCAGGTGACGTCGATCGTCGCCGGGTCGCTGGCCCCGATCATCGCGGTGCGGTTGCTGGACATATTCGATTCGTCGGTGCCGATCGCCTGGTATCTGGCCGCGGCCGCTGCGGTGTCCGCGGTCTCCGTGGCCGCCGCTCGGGAGACGCGCGGCCTGGATCTGGCCGATATCGATCTCAGCGATGCCGAGAGCCGCGTCACCGAACCGCACCGCGAGCCGACGGCGAGTCGATAACAGGTCGCTACCGCGGCCCATGGGCGGTTTCAGAGGATTACTCTGTGGCTTACACCACATTCATGACCACGTGGCGCCACTGATGAATCCGCCTGTTCGGCGCGTCGCAGTCGAAGGGGCAAACAAGGAGTGATCCCCATGAAGGGTGGAGCACGGCTAGCGACGGGGGTGGGAATCGGGTACGTACTCGGCCGCACACATAAGATGCGGCTGGCATTTGCGCTGGCGGGCGCAGCGGTGACCAGACGATCTCCGGGGGCGGGGGACCTGCTGCAGCGCGGTGCCTCGATGCTCGGTTCATCCGCAGATCTGACCCAGCTCACCGAGACGGTGCGCGGACAGTTGCTGCAGGCAGCGCGTGCCGCGGCGGTGACCGCCGCGAGCAACCGCATCGATTCGTTGAACGCCCGCCTGCAACAGCAGACCGCGGATCGACAAGAACCCGAAGAGCCACCGGAGCCGGCCGAGGACGAGTATTCGGACGACGAGCGTGCACCCGCTGAAGAGGAACCGGCCGACGAAGATTCCGGGGCAGCCCCGCAGCCCACCCGCAAACGCACGGTAACGGCTGCCCGGTCACGAACGAGCAGATCCGGTGCGCGCGCATCGAGCGAAGCGTCCGACCGGTCTTCGCCGCGCCGGCGTCGGGTACGCGCCGAAAACGATATCGCGGCGCCGGTGCGGCGCACCTCGAGGTGATAGGCGATGGTGCGGAAATCGCTCGGCGACGTCGCTGAGAAAGTGGGTAAAACCGCTACCGGAGTGGGCAAAACCGCTACTACTGGAGTAGGCAAGACCGCTACCGGAACCGCGAGCCGGGTCGGCGAACTCGCCGCCGGAACGGCCGAGCAGACCACTCCCACCGCGCACCTGCAGCAATCGCTGCAGGGTCTGGCCGCAACAGTGACCGAACGGGCGCTCTCCGGGGTGTCGGACCGGGTGGCCGGGACCGCTGAACGGCTGAATCGCTACGCCGAAGGCGGTGGCGGCAGCCTGCTGGCGACCATGACCGGGGTCGACAAGCTCGCCCACGGTGCATCGCCGTTCAAGGCGGCGATGAGCGCTGGGCTGGCGGGGGTCAAGCGCACGGCCGAGCAGAAGTTCGAGGATGTGAAGAACGCTCTCGGCGGCGGTAAGGGCAAAGGCGGCGGCAAGAAGCTGCGTCTGACGAATATTGTCGAGCAGATCGACGTCGGGGTGCCGGTCCGGCTCGCCTACGACCAGTGGACCCAGTTCGCGGACTTCCCGAAGTTCATGAAAAAAGTCGAACAGGTCGAGCAGGCCGCCGACGAGAAACTCCAGTGGACCGGAAAGGTGTTCTGGTCGCGGCGAACCTGGGAATCCACGATCCTGGAGCAGGTACCGTTCGAGCGGATCGTGTGGCGTTCGAAGGGACACAAAGGCTATATCGACGGAGCGGTGTCCTTCCACGAGATCACTTCCGATTTGACGCGCATCATCGTGGTGCTCGAGTACCACCCCAACGGGGTCTTCGAGAAGACCGCCAATCTGTGGCGTGCGGCAGGTCGCCGGTCCCGCCTCGAGCTCAAGCATTTCCAGCGTCATGTCATGACCGAGGCCGTATTGCATCCGGACGACCTATCGGGATGGCACGGCGAGATCCGGGACAGCGAAGTTGTCGAGGACGACGAGACCGCCCGCCGTAAGGAGCGCGACAGCAACGCCGAAGACGAAGCGGCGGAAGCCGAGGACTACGAGGAATACACGACGTACCCAGAAGACGCCGAAGACACCGACTTCGGCGAACAGGAAGGCGAGGAAGCAGCGGACGACTCCGCCGAAGACGAAACACCGGACCAAGAGGACGAAGACATCGAGCGTCCCCGCCGCCGCCCGCAGGCCCAGCGCAGCACCACACGCCGGACCAGAGCGACTGCCGGACGAAGAGGAGCACGGGCATGAGCATCGAACCAGCAGGCGGAGGTGGTGGCGGCACCATGGCCCGCCCGAACTCTTCGGGCCTAGCCGACGTCATCGATACGATCCTCGACAAAGGACTGGTCATCGACGCGTTCGTCCGCGTGTCGCTGGTCGGCATCGAACTGGTGACCGTCGACGCACGGGTCGTGGTGGCCAGTGTCGACACTTATCTACGTTTCGCCGAAGCGGTCAACCGACTCGAAATATCCGAGACCGAGCCGAAAGGTCTGCCGGATCTGGTCAGCGATATCACCGAGGGCGGCGCGAAGCACAAGACCAAGGGCGCTATCGAGGCCGCTGGGGAAAAGGTCATGGGCTTTCTCGACGACGTCGAGGGCAAACGTCAGCAGGCGAGCAGGCCATCGCAACGAAGGGAGCCGTGATGTCTGCCGAGCCGGCCACCGAGGCACCCGCCACCGGCCGTAGCACCGCAGTGTATGTGTACGGCATCGTGCCTGCCGATGTGCAGCCCGAGGAGCGCGCCTCGGGTGTCGGTGATCCCCCGGGCAAAGTCTCGGTGGTGCGGCACGGCGAAGTCGCTGCCCTGGTCAGCGAGGTCCCGGCCGAACGGCCCCTCGGCACCCCCACCGACCTCACGGCCCACGCGGAACTATTGGACGGTTCCGCGGCCGTCGTCCCGGTACTGCCGTTGCGGTTCGGTGCGGTCATGACCGATACGGCGGCGGTGGAAAAAGAGCTGCTGGAAGCCAATCACGAAGAATTCCGTGCCGCCCTGGAACAACTGGAGGGCCGAGCGCAGTTCGTGATCAAGGGACGCTACGTCGAGGAGCAGATCTTGCGCGAGCTGCTCGACGCCAACCCCCAGGCCGGCCGGTTGCGGGAGGAGATTCGCGATAAGCCGGAAGATGCCACCCGCGACGCCCGGATGGCGCTGGGCGAGCTCATCAACCAGGGGGTCGAGGCCGCACGCGTCGCGGACACGCGCCGGGTGATCGATATGCTCGCCCCGTTCGATCCCATGGTGAACGAGCGGCGGCCCACCCATGAGGAGGACGCGGTCCATATCGCGGTTCTGCTCGATCTGTCGCGGCAGGGCGAACTAGAGGAGATGCTGGGCAGTCTCGCGCAGGAGTGGGACGGCCGCGTGGTGCTGAGCCTGCTCGGCCCGATGGCGGCCTACGACTTCGTGATGAAGCGAGAACCGGAGGGCTGACCCATGGGGTTGGTCTCGGCGCTGCTCACGTTGCCGCTCGCTCCGATCCGTGGAGTGATCTGGCTGGGTGAGCTGATTCAGGATCAGGTCGAGCAGCAACTCCACGACCCGGCGACCATCCGGCGCGAACTCGAGGATATCGATCGGGCGGCAGCAGCAGGTCAGCTGTCCGAAGAGGAGCGGGCGCGAGCGCAGCAGGCGGTCCTCGACCGCATGATCCGCCCGCCCGGCGCCACGACACCGACCGAAGGAAGGGAGGGGCCCGGGTGAGTGGCCGCATTACCTCCGAAGATTCCGGCGACGTCCACGAATCCGAATCGGGTCGGCTGCCTCCCCTGACCGCGGCACAGGCGGGCGCCGCGGCGATCGAACACCTCGCGGAGCTGACGTCGAAACACGTGCAGGGAGCCACCTCGGTCGAGCCGACGGAGGTGGGCTGGGTGGTGGAGATCGAGGTGGTCGAGGACCGGCGTATCCCTTCCACGGCGGACATGCTGGCGCTGTACGAGGTGGAGATCGACCTGGACGGAAACCTGCTGGCCTACCGCAGAACCAAGCGCTACGGGCGCGGCAGCAGCGATATCGGTGCAGGAGGCAGGACATGACCGTCGTAGGGGGCGGGACATCGGCACCGCAGCCGTACGGCGGCGGGCATCAGTCGACGAATCTCGGCGATATTCTCGAGCGTGTCCTCGACAAGGGCCTGGTGATCGCGGGCGATATCCAAGTGAATCTGCTCGATATCGAGCTGCTCACCATCAAATTGCGGTTGGTGATCGCCTCGCTGGAAACCGCGAAGGCAGTGGGTATCGACTGGTGGGAAACCGACCCCTGGCTCAACAGCAAGGCCCGCACCCTCGAACGGCAGGATCGCGACCTCGAACTAGAGAACCGGGAACTGCGCGACCGGATTGCCGAACTCGAGGCCGGACGCGACCGCGGTGCGGCCATAGAGCGCACGCGGGCACCGGTGGAAGAGCGGGACCATGACTGACGGCGCCGGGGTGTGGCTCTACGCCGTGACGAGTGCCACCGCAAGCGAGCCACCCGAGATGACCGGGATCGCGGGTGAAACGGTGCGTACCGTCGTATCGGACCGTCTGGTGGCGGTTGTCGGATCGGTGCCGCTCGCGGTGTTCGGGGCCGAGCCACTGCGGCGCAACCTGGAAGACCTGCCCTGGCTAGAGGCGACCGCCCGAGCACACGACGCCGTTGTCTCCGCTGTGGCGCGACGGGGTCCGACCATTCCGCTGCGCCTGGCCACCGTCTATCTCGACGATGCCCGAGTGCGTGAGCTGCTCGACGAGCGGCGGCCGGATTTCGAATCGGCGCTGGCCCTGGTGACCGGCCGCACGGAATGGGGCGTCAAGGCGTACGGTGACCGCGCCGCCCTCACCACCGCAGTGGCCGAGGCGCGGGCGGCGAGCAGCGCCAAGGGCGCGGGCACAGCGTATCTGCTCCGTCGCCGCGCGCAGCTGTCCGCGCAGGAGACCGTCGAACACGACGCTGCGGTGCGCGCCGACGAGATCCACGCCCGCCTCGTCCGCCAGGCCGCAGCGGGCAGGCGTCAGGCGGCGACAGATCCGGTGTTGAGCGGCAGCCGGGACTGGATGGTACTCAACGGCACCTACCTGGTGGACGATGAGCGGGCCGACGAGTTCGCCGCAACGGTCGGAGAGCTCGGCAAAGAATATGCCGGGATCCGGCTGGAGATCACCGGTCCGTGGCCGCCGTATTCGTTCGCGGGTGTGGAACGGGAGGCCGTATGAGACAGCTCGATGCGGGCGTCGACGGCGAGCGCCGCATCGCCCTCATCGATCTCTTGGACCGGGTGCTGGCCGGTGGCGTCGTCATCACGGGCGATATCAGGCTTTCGGTCGCCGACGTCGACATGGTGCAGATCTCGCTGCGTGCGCTGATCTCCTCGATCAGTGCCCTTCCCGGGTTGGGACCGGAATCCGCCGCCCCACGTGACGAACTGGAATCGAGCTGAGATGCCGGAGAGGGCTGGGATGGCTGATTTCGACGGTTTATCGCCCCGGATCGACTCGGACCCGGAATCGGTTGAGCGCGGCCTCGTCACGCTCGTGCTGACCCTGGTGGAGCTGCTGCGGCAGCTGATGGAACGCCAGGCGTTGCGGCGGGTCGACGAGGGCGATCTGAGCGAGGCGCAGATCGAGCGGATCGGCACCACCCTGATGCTGCTCGAGGAACGTATGGCGGAGTTGCGGGACCACTTCGGGCTCACACCCGAGGACCTCAATATCGATCTGGGTCCGCTGGGAACGCTGCTGCCCCGGGAATGAGGATCGCCTGAGCCGAGTGCGGACGGCGACATTCATGTCAGCGCGGCCAGCGCCATCCGGCGCAGGATCGGCCGAGTGCGCCCGATGGGTCCCGCACTGTACGGGGTGGAGTTGAGCAGGCCGAACGCGGCGTGCGCCTGCACGCGGGCGGAGTCTTCGGCGAGCTCGGGCCGCAGCTCACGCAGCACCCGCACCCAGATCTCGACATAGCGGCGCTGGGTGCGGCGGATCTCGCGACGCGCCTCGGGGGGCACGTTGTCCAGGTCGCGGTCCTGGATGCTGATGAGTTCCGGTTCGTTGAGCGCGAAGTCGAGGTGGACGTCGATGAGCCCGGCCAGCGCTTCGGCGGGGGATGCGGTGGACTCGACGACTGTTTGTCCGCCTTCGAGCAGGCGGCGGCTTATCCCGACGAGCAGTTCGACGAGCAGGGCTTCCTTGTTGGGGAAATGCCGGTAGACGGCGGGGCCGCTGATTCCGACCGCCGCACCCAGGTCGTCCAGCCGCATGCCGAGGAAGCCTCGTTCGGCGATCAACCGGGCGCCCGCGGCGAGCAATTGCTTGCGGCGTTGGGCTTTCTGCAGTTCACGGCGGGTCGGGGTGATGGATTCGGTGCCGGTCACCGCAACTCCTTCCCCGGCGGGTAGACAACTCAGTTAGTCAATATTAACCTGATTCCAGTTATCGGTGACTAACTGGATGACAGGATCGCGTGATGACGGTAACCAATGATGCCCGCGCAGGTGCACCGGCCGATAATCGGACGGCCCATCTGGCGCTCGTCGGCGAGCTGCGCGCCCGGCTCGCCGCGGCCGCCCTCGGCGGGCCGGAGAAGGCGCGGCAACGCCATATCGCGCGCGGCAAACTCCTGCCCAGACAGCGGGTCGATCAACTGCTCGACCCGGGCAGCCCGTTCCTGGAACTGTCGCCGCTGGCCGCGAACGGCATGTACGACGACGAAAGCCCCGGTGCGGGCGTTATCGCCGGTATCGGCCGGGTATCGGGCCGGGAATGCGTGATCGTCGCCAACGACGCGACCGTCAAGGGCGGCACCTACTACCCGATCAGCGTCAAAAAACATCTGCGCGCCCAGGAGATCGCGCTGCAAAATCAGTTGCCCTGCCTCTACCTGGTCGATTCCGGCGGCGCGTACCTGCCGCACCAGGACGAGGTGTTCCCGGATCGAGAGCATTTCGGCCGCATCTTCTACAACCAAGCCCAGCTGAGCGCCCACGGTATCGCGCAGATCGCGGCGGTGCTCGGTTCCTGCACGGCGGGCGGGGCGTATGTGCCTGCGATGAGCGATGAAGCGGTGATCGTGCGCAACCAGGGCACCATCTTCCTCGGCGGTCCGCCGCTGGTGAAAGCGGCGACCGGCGAGGTGGTGACCGCCGAGGAACTGGGCGGCGGCGAATTGCATTCGCGCACTTCAGGCGTTACCGATCATCTGGCCGAAGACGACCAGGACGCGCTGCGTATCGTCCGCCGTATCGTCGCCACACTCGGACCTCGGCCGCCCGCGCCCTGGCAGGTGCTGCCGCCGCAGGAACCCGCGGCGCCGCCGGACGAGCTGTACGACGTGGTTCCCGTGGATGCGCGCACCCCCTACGACGTACGCGAAGTGATCCGGCGCGTCATAGACGCGGGTGCCGCAGACGACGGAGGCGACGGATTCCACGAATTCAAAGCCGAATACGGGAAAACACTGGTCACCGGGTTCGCCCGCATCCACGGGCATCCGGTGGGGATTGTCGCCAACAACGGGGTGCTGTTCAGCGAATCTGCCATGAAGGGCGCGCATTTCATCGAACTCTGCGATAAACGCGCCATACCGCTGCTGTTCCTGCAGAACATCACCGGCTTCATGGTCGGCCGCGACTACGAGGCGGGCGGTATCGCCAAACACGGTGCGAAGATGGTGACCGCCGTGGCCTGCGCGCGGGTGCCGAAACTGACAGTGGTGATCGGAGGTTCCTACGGTGCGGGCAACTATTCGATGTGCGGGCGGGCGTATTCGCCGCGGTTCCTGTGGATGTGGCCGAATGCCAGGATTTCGGTGATGGGCGGCGAACAGGCGGCGTCGGTGCTGGCGACAGTGCGCGGCGACCAGCTCGACAGCCGCGGTGAACCGTGGAGCGAGGCCGACCAGGAGGCGTTCAAGGCGCCGATCCGGCAGCAGTACGAAGAACAGGGCAACCCCTACTATTCGACCGCGCGGATCTGGGACGACGGCGTCATCGACCCGGCCGACACCAGAACCGTGCTCGGGCTGGCGTTGTCGGTGTGCGCGCAAGCGCCCCTGGAACCAGTCTCCTACGGCGTTTTCCGGATGTGATGGCAATGCTGGATTCGAATCATCCCCTCGGTTTCGGCACCGTACTGGTCGCCAACCGCGGCGAGATCGCGGTGCGCGTTATTCGCACGCTGCGTCGCCTGGGCATCCGCTCGGTCGCCGTCTACAGCGACGCCGACGCCGACGCCAGGCACGTGCACGACGCCGACACCGCGGTGCGGCTCGGTCCTGCACCGGCCCGGGACAGTTACCTGAATATCGACAGGGTCGTGGATGCGGCGGTCCGCAGCGGCGCGCAAGCGGTGCACCCGGGTTACGGGTTCCTGTCCGAGAACGCCGCGTTCGCTGCGGCGCTGGCAGAGGCGGGGATCGTGTTCCTCGGCCCGCCTGCGAAGGCGATCGAGGTGATGGGCGACAAGATCGCCGCCAAGACCACGGTGTCAGCATCCGGTGTTCCGGTGGTGCCGGGTATCGCCGAACCCGGACTCACCGATACGGCGCTCATCGCGGCGGCCACCGATATCGGTTACCCGGTGTTGATCAAACCGTCCGCGGGCGGCGGCGGAAAAGGGATGCGGCTGGTCACCGAACCCGGACAGCTGCCCGACGCGCTGACCAGCGCGCGCCGGGAGGCCGCCGCCGCGTTCGGTGACGACACCCTGTTCCTGGAGCGTTTCGTCACCCGCCCCCGCCATATCGAGGTGCAGATTCTCGCCGACCAGCACGGCAACGTCGTGCACCTGGGCGAGCGCGAATGCAGCCTGCAGCGACGGCACCAGAAGGTGATCGAGGAAGCGCCGTCACCACTGCTGGATGCCGCGACGCGGGCCAGGATCGGCGCGGCCGCCTGCGACACCGCCCGCAGCGTCGACTATGTCGGCGCGGGAACAGTGGAGTTCATCGTCTCCGCCGACCGGCCCGAGGAGTTCTTCTTCATGGAGATGAACACCCGTCTGCAGGTCGAGCATCCGGTGACGGAGATGGTGACCGGGTTCGACCTCGTCGAATGCCAGGTGCGGATCGCCGACGGGCAGCGGATCACGGTTGCCCAAGACGAGATTCGCCTCGTCGGTCACGCCATCGAAGCGCGGGTGTATGCCGAGGACCCGGCGCGCGGCTTCCTGCCCACCGGCGGCACCGTGCTGGAACTGTCCGAACCCGAAAGCCGGGGGGTGCGGGTCGACTCGGGTCTGCGCACCGGAACTGTCGTCGGCAGCGATTACGACCCGATGCTGTCGAAGGTGATCGCGTACGGCGCCGACCGCGCTGCCGCGCTCGCGACACTCGATCGTGCGCTCGCCGACACCGTGCTGCTCGGCGTGACCACCAATATCGAGTTCCTGCGTTTCCTGCTCGCCGACCCTGACGTTGCCGCGGGCCGCCTCGACACCGCCCTCCTGGATACCCGCTCCGCCGACTTCACCCCCTCCCCTGCCCCCGACGAGGCCTTCGCCGCTGCGGCCGTCTACCACTGGCTCCAACTGTGGCCGGACGCGCCCGGCGACCCGTGGCATATCCCGTCCGGCTGGCGGGTCGGCACGCCCGCACCTGTACCCATCCGGCTCGCGAGCGGCGACCGGGCCGAGCACGTCTACCTCACCGGCAGCCCTGATTCCGCCGAACTCCGTATCGGCGATACGGACCCGGTACCGGTCTCGACGGCACACCCAGCACCCGGTGTGCTCTCCCTGACCCTCGACGGTGTCAGCAACGACTACCGCGTCGCCGAACACGACAACCGGCTGTGGCTGGCCGGGTCGTTCGGCATCGCCGTCCTGCACCAGATCGCTGAAGCCGCAGTACGCGGGGACGACACTCAGGTGGGCGACACCGATATCCGCAGCCCCATGCCGGGCTCGGTTATCGCCGTCCCGGTCGTCTCGGGCACCCAGGTCACCTCAGGTGCGCCGGTGGTCGTCGTGGAAGCGATGAAGATGGAACACACCCTCACCGCACCCGTTGCGGGCATCATCGAAGTACTCGTCACCCCAGGAACCCAGGTGAGCCTGGACCAGGTGCTCGCGCGGGTCCACACTTCGCCGGTCGAAGACGTACCCGCCGCCTCGCCACCCGATCCCGCAGCGCAATCCGCTCTTCCTAGCGGGGAGCCCCCGCAGTGATCGGCACACCGCACAGCAGATGGGTGCATTCCAGCCGCCGGGCCCCGCGCGGCCTACCCCACACGCTGCACCTGAACCATCAACAGCGCAGTGTCATCTCCCCACCATCCGAACCCGCACCGGGCGTCGGCTGTCCCGACGACCTGACCCGAGAGGCAAGCCTGACGTGGCCGATTTCCTTTCCACCGGAACTCTTCCCGACCATTACCGTGATCTCGCGCTGACGGTCCGGGATTTTGCGAACCAGGTCGTCGCACCGGTGGCGGCGCAACATGATGCCGAACACAGTTTCCCCTACGAGGTGGTCGCCGGAATGGCGGAGATGGGGTTGTTCGGGTTGCCGTTCCCAGAGGAGTACGGCGGGATGGGCGGCGACTATTTCGCGTTGTGCCTTGCCCTGGAGGAACTGGGCAAGATCGACCAGAGCGTGGCGATCACGCTGGAAGCGGGCGTGTCGCTGGGTGCGATGCCGATCTACCGGTTCGGTAATGACGAACAGAAGCAGCAGTGGCTGCCGCGGCTGACCAGTGGTCGCAGCCTGGCCGCGTTCGGGCTCACCGAGCCGGGCGCGGGCAGCGATGCGGGCGGTACCCGCACCACCGCTGCCGAAGACGGCGGCGACTGGGTGATCAACGGCAGCAAACAGTTCATCACCAATTCTGGTACCGATATCACCGAACTGGTGACGGTGACCGCCGTGACCGGACAGCGCGACGGCAAGAAGGAGATCTCCACCATCCTGGTGCCCACCGGCACATCCGGTTTCGTCGCCGAACCGGCGTACAACAAGGTCGGCTGGAATGCCTCCGACACCCATCCGCTCAGCTTCACCGACGTCCGGGTTCCCCGGGAAAATCTGCTCGGTGCACGCGGCCGCGGATACGCCAACTTCCTGAGCATCCTCGACGAGGGCCGGATCGCGATCGCGGCCCTGGCCACCGGGGTGGCACAGGGCTGCGTCGACGAATGCGTGCGGTATGCGGGGGAACGCGAGGCGTTCGGCAAGCCCATCGGACGCAACCAAGCCATCGCGTTCAAGATCGCCCGCATGGAGGCCCGCGCACACACCGCCCGCACCGCCTACTACGACGCGGCGGCGCTGCTGCTCGCCGGGAAACCGTTCAAGAAGCAGGCCGCCATCGCCAAGCTCATCGCCGGTGAGGCCGCCATGGACAACGCCCGTGACGGGACGCAAATCTTCGGCGGCTACGGCTTCATGAACGAATACCCTGTGGCCAGGCACTACCGGGACAGCAAGATCCTGGAAATCGGCGAGGGCACAACGGAGGTGCAGTTGATGCTGATCGGACGGGAGCTGGGGCTGTGAGCGCAGACGAGACGACCGGGATGCGCCGAGTGGTTCAGACCGGACTCTGGTTCGAGGAACTGGAAACCGGCGTGGTGTACGAGCATCGGCCGGGCCGCACCATGACCGAAACCGATAATGTGCTGTTCAGCACGCTCACCATGAACCCGCAGGGCTTGCATATCGACGCCGCCTACAGCGAAGCGCAGGGACCGTTCCATCAGCGGCTGGTGAATTCGCTGTTCACGCTCGGCACCATGGTCGGGCTCGCCGTCGCACACCTCACGCAGGGCACCACCGTCGCCAACCTCGGGTTCAGCGAGGTGAAGTTCCCGGCGCCACTGTTCCACGGCGACACCGTGTACGCCGAAACGGTGGTGCTGGACAAACGCCGCTCCAAGAGCAGGCCGGGCGAGGGCGTTGTCACTTTCCGCCACACCGCACGCAACCAGCACGGCACGGTGGTCGCGGTCGCCGTGCGCAGCGCGCTGATCCGGCTACGCCCCACTGCCGAGGACAAGTCGTGACCGCAGCGTGGGTTCCGCCGGGACCGGCGTGGCTGTTCTGCCCCGCCGACCGCCCCGAGCGCTACCAGAAGGCGGCGGCCGTGGCCGATGTGGTGATCCTGGATCTGGAGGACGGTGTCGCCGCCGCAGACAAGGACGCCGCACGTAGCGCACTCGCCGCGAACCCGCTCGACCCGGAAACCACTGTGGTGCGGGTGAATCCGGTGCAAACACCCGATCTAGAGCTCGATCTGGCCGCGCTGGAGAACACCGGCTACCGGCGGCTGATGCTGCCGAAAACCGAAACCGGCGAACAGGTCGCCGCGCTCGCCGATTTCGAGGTCCTCGCCCTGGTCGAGTCGCCGCTCGGCGTGCTGGCTGCCGAGCGGATCGCCCGCGCCGACAACACCATCGGCCTGATGTGGGGGGCGGAAGACCTGGTCGCCGGGCTCGGCGGCACCTCGAGCAGGAGATCCGACGGCGCATACCGGGACGTGGCGAAATACCTGCGGTCGGGCACTCTGGTGGCCGCCAAGGCGTACGGGCGGCTCGCGCTCGACGGGGTGTATCTGAACATCGGCGACCTCGACGGGCTGCAAGCGGAAGCCGAGGACGCGGTGGCGGTCGGTTTCGATGTCAAGGTCGCCATCCACCCGAACCAGGTGCCGGTGATCCGCGCCGCCTACGCGCCATCCGGCGACGAATATACCTGGGCGCAAGCGGTATTGGCGGAAGCAGCGCAGCATCGCGGGGTTTTCGCCTTCGATGGTCGAATGGTCGACGCGCCGCTGCTGCGTCACGCCGAACAGATCGTCCGGCGCGGTCGGGCCCACGGTGGCACCACCGCTTGAACCGATCGACCCGACACCAGGAGGACCAGCGGTGCAGCCACAGTGGACGCCCACCGAACGCGATATCGCCGAGGCCAGGATCACCGACTTCGCGCGGTTCGTCGCAGCGCGCACCGGTGCGACGCTGCCGGACTACCACACACTGTGGCAATGGTCGGTGGATCATCTACCCGCGTTCTGGCATGCGGTCTGGGATTATTTCGAACTCGGCGACATCGCCGGAGATGTGCTGACCAGCACCGAAATGCCGGGCGCGCACTGGTTTCCCGGGACCCGGCTGAACTATGTGGATCAGGTCGTCCGGCAGTTCCGCACCGACCGGCCCGCCATCATCGCGGTCACCGAAAGCGACACCGAAGAGGTCCGGATGCAGGAAGTGTCCTGGACGGAGCTGATCGACCGCGTCGCGGCGTTCGCGCGCACGCTGCGCTCTCTGGGGGTGGGGCCGGGCGACCGGGTGGCCGGGTATCTGCCCAATATCCCCGAAGCAGTGGTCGCTTTCCTTGGCACCGCCGCTGTCGGTGCGGTGTGGAGTGCCTGCGGGCAGGACTATTCGGCCAAGGCGGCGCTGGACCGGCTCGGCCAGCTCGAACCGAGCGTGCTGGTCACCGCAGACGGCTACCGCTACGGCGGCAAAACACATGACAAACGCGACGATGTCGCCGCACTGCGCGTCGGGCTCCCCACCGTGCGCGCCACCATCGCCGTCTGCCGCCTCGGTAACGAGATTCCCGATTCCCTGCCGTGGGCCCAGGCCAGTGACAACACCGATAACGCTGCCGCGATCATCGACACCGCTTCCGTCGACTTCGATCACCCGCTGTGGATCGTCTTCTCCTCCGGCACCACCGGCCTGCCGAAAGGTATCGTGCACGGTCACGGTGGTGTCCTGCTGGAACACCTCAAAGCCGTTGGCCTGCAATCGGATATCGGGCCCGAAGACACGTTCTTCTGGTACACCAGCCCCAGCTGGATGATGTGGAACTTCCAGATCGCGGGCCTGCTCACCGGCTCGACCATCGTCTGCTACGACGGCAGCCCCACCTACCCGTCCCCGGACGCGCTGTGGCGGATCGCTGCCCGCGTCGGCGCCACGGTGGTGGGCACCAGCCCCGGCTACGTGCTGGCCTGCAGCAAAGCCGGCGCGGTGCCGGGCACCGACCACAATCTCTCGGCGCTGCGGTTGATCGGCATCACCGGGTCGTCGCTGCCGCAGAGTTCGTCGCTGTGGTTGCGTGACAAGGTGGGCGCGCACATCCCGGTCGCCTCCATCAGCGGCGGAACCGATGTGGTGTCGGCGTTCATCGGCGGGGCGCGCACGGTGCCGGTGTGGCCGGGCGAACTGTCCGCCCCGTATCTGGGAGTGGCGTTGGACGCCTACGACGAACAGGGACGCTCGGTGCGGGGCGAAGTAGGTGAACTGGTGGTCACCGCGCCCATGCCGTCCATGCCGATCTACTTCTGGCGCGACCCGGACGGGAAGCGCTACCACGACGCCTATTTCGGCACCTTTCCCGGTGTGTGGCGGCACGGGGACTGGATAACCATCACCGACCACGGCAGCGTTATCGTGCACGGTCGCTCCGATTCCACACTGAACCGGCACGGCATCAGGATGGGCAGCGCCGATATCTATCAGGTCGTGGAACGGCTGCCGGAGGTCGCCGAAGCACTGGTGATCGGGGTGGAGCAGGCCGAAGGCGGCTACTGGATGCCACTGTTCGTGGTGCTCGCACCCGGCGCGGAACTCACCGACCAGCTGCGGGAACAGATCAACGAGGTGATCCGCACCCAGGTGTCGCCACGCCATGTACCCGATGAGATCCTGGCCGCCCCCGCCGTCCCGCACACCCGCACCGGCAAGAAACTCGAGGTGCCGATCAAGAAATTGTTCCAGGGCGCGGACCCGGCGCGGGTGGTGGAACGCAGCGCCGTCGACGACCCCGACCTGCTCGATTGGTATGCCCGCATCCGCCCGCCACGATCGTGACCGGGACGTAGCCGCCTGTTAGCCAGCGATACCATAAGCGAATGAGTGTCGACAATCGCCGTTCTGTTCGCGCGAGGGACAACGGCAGCCTCGTGAAAGGAGACGGCGACTCGGACCGACGTGAAATCCGGCGCAGGCCGAAGAACCGCAGGGCCCAGATCGCGGCGGCCGCTGCCTCCGCCTTCGGTTCGCTCGGCTACCACGGGGTGAGCATGGAGGACATCGCCTCCGGCCTCGGCATCAGCTCCGCTGCCCTCTACCGGCACTATCCGAGCAAATACGCGCTGTTCCGGGAAGAGTTGCTGCGCGTCGGCCAGGCGATGACCGAATCGGTGCGGACACCCGGCAACGCCGACGTCGACACCGTCGCGACGGACACGACCCCCGAGCAGCGTTTGCGCCGGGTGCTGGACGCATTGATCACCGCCACCGTGAGCAACCGTGCCAGCGTCACCCTGGTCCGCTGGGAGGCCCGCTACCTCGCCGACGAAGACCGGGCGCTACTGATCGACCAGCAGACCGAGATACTCGCCGCCCTCGGCACCGAACTCGCGCAACTACGTCCCGAACTCGCCACCGACGACCGTCGCGTTCTCGTGGCCGCCATGCTGTCGGTGATCACCAGCATCGCCGACCATCACGCGGCGCTGCCCGCGAAAACGCTGACCGCCCTGCTGGGTTCGGCCTGCTGGGACTTGGCGAACGCGCACCTGCCCGCCCCCGGCGCTGCCGAACCCGCGCCCCGGGTCGAGATCCCCGATTCGTTCAAACACGAACTGCTGCTACACAAAGCGGTCGACCTGTTCCACGCCCGCGGGTATCCGAATGTGAGCGTAGAGGACATCGCCACCGCGGCCGGGTTGTCGGCGGCGTCTGCGGTGTACCGCTTCTACCGCAGCAAAAGTGACCTGCTCGCGGCCGCTTTCCGCCGTGCAGCCGACCGGGTGTCCAGCGCGATCGGCCCCGCCGTATCCGCCGCCGCCAGCCCGGAAGCCGCGCTGACCACGCTGATCGCGCAGTTCGTCGCCGGTTCCTTCGCCGAACGCGCCCTGACCTTCGTCTACTACACCGAATTCCAGCATGTCCCGCCGGAGGAGCGGACCGCGCTGCGCAATATCCAGCGGCTCAGCGTCGAGGAATGGGCGCGGCTGGTCCGCGAGGTTCGCCCCGACCTGTCCGGCGCCCAGGCCCGCTTCCTGGTCCACGCCGCGTTCGCACTGGTCGTCGACCTAGGCCGCTCGTTCGACAACGATCCGATCGCCTCCCAGCCGCGGGTGCGGCTGCTGATGCAGACGGTGTTGTTCGGGCGACCGGCAGACGATGACACGACCGCGGCCCCGCCGACATAGCGGGACCGCTGCCGGTGTCCCGCGGGGCTCAGACGCGCGTTGGCTCGGTGAACCAGTGCGGGATCGTGGTGCGGGCGATCGGTCCGTGCAGTGCCTCGGCCAGCGCTTCCACGGCCAGGTTGCGGGCAAGCTTGGTGGCGTGGCAGTCGCGGAGGCTGTCGAGCATGAGGAAGTCGTGCACCATGCCGAGCACGCGGACCGCGGTCACTTCGACACCCGCCGCGCGCAGTTTCGCAGCGTAGGCCTCCCCTTCATCGCGGAGGACATCGGCTTCGCCGGTGATCACCAGGGTGGGGGGCAGGCCGCGCAGCTGGTCGATGCTCGCGCGCAGCGGAGCGGCGTGTGGTTCGGCTCGTTGCGCGGGCTCGGTGGTGTATTGGTCCCAGAACCATTTCATCCCGTCACGGGTGAGGTAGTAGCCGTCGGCGAACTGCCGGTAGGAGGCTGTTTCGAAGTTCGCGTCGGTCACCGGATACAGCAGCACCTGGGCTTTCGGTTCGATATCGCCGCGTTCGGAGCACATGAGCGCGAACGCGGCCGCCATATTGCCGCCGACCGAGTCACCACAGACGGCCAGCCTGGATCCGTCCAGGTCGTGCTCGTTCCCGTGCTGGGTCACCCACCGTCCGACCGCGTAGCACTGTTCCACCGCGATCGGATACTTGGCTTCTGGCGCTCGGTCGTACACCGGGAACACCACCGCCGCCTGCACCCCTACTGCCAGTTCCCGCACCAAGCGGTCGTGGGTGGTCTCGTCGCCGAACACCCATCCGGCGCCGTGCAGGTAGAGCACCACCGGCAGCCGCCCCGACAATCCTTCTGGTCGCACGATCCGGGTCCGTATCCGCCCGGTCGGTCCGTCGGGCACATCCACCCACTGTTCCTCGACCCCTGGTTTGTCCACCCCCTCCCCGGACTGTAATCCCACCAGGATCGCGCGCCCCTGCTCCGGCGGCACCTCATAGATCCGCGGGTGTGGGGAAGTTTCCTCGGCCAACTGCCGCGCCGCCGGCTCCAGCACTGGTTCGCCGGGATCGGAAAGCTCGGTCATGATGATCTCCTTCTACGGTCGACGGCAACGCCGAGGAGCTTGCAGGAGGTACTTCATCGAGACAGCATTCGTCCGAAACGACTATTCAGCGCTCCCGCATCCCTGTCAAGCAGCACTGTTGCCGGGACCTGGACACATCGACCGCCGGGTGCGGAGTTTCAGTTGGTTTCGCGGGTGGCGTCGATGAGGGACTTCGGGCGCATATCGACCCAGTGGGTTTCCACATAGTCCAGGCATATTTTGCGGGACGCCGGGCCGTGGGTGATGGTCCAGCCGCCGGGGACTGCGGCGAAGGTGGGCCACAAGGAGTGTTCGCCGTCGGCGTTGACCAGGACATAGAACTGGCCGGCTTCATTGTCGAACGGATTGGTCATCTGGTTACTTTCTGTCTGCGGCACATGACGACTTGGAGACGGTCTACGCCGGACATGTTGGGCTGCCACCCTTTTCGCTCGGGCTC
Source organism: Nocardia donostiensis (assembly GCF_002081715.1). Lineage (GTDB taxonomy): Bacteria > Actinomycetota > Actinomycetes > Mycobacteriales > Mycobacteriaceae > Nocardia > Nocardia donostiensis. Next base: position 25,920 of record NZ_MUKP01000013.1, read on the forward strand.
GCCGGTACCGCAGAAGGCGTTCGCGGCAGTACCAGGCCGGTGCGGTCTACGAAATGAGCTGCGCCACAACTGTTCGGAAAACCGCCGCGAGTGATTCGACGACCCGCCGCCCGTTGTTGCGGTTCTCTTCAGGTGATGTTTCGGCAACAGGGGTCGATGTCCAACCGAGAAAGAGCCGAAATAGCAAGGGTAGTAGCGCAACCCGAAATTTATCCCCGCCGGTGCCGAACCTTCCCCGTGTCCGGCGCCGGCGGGGGTGTCGGTGGCCTCGAGCCATGGAACCGACTCAGCCACACCGATGTCCAGCGTACTGGCAATCGCCGATATCGCGGGGAGTTCGAGGCGGGTGTCGCCCGTGTCGCGGGTGAAATACTGCGGCGCAGCGATATCGGTGCCGAACCGCGCCGCGAACGCCTCGTCTCCGCCCGCTTCGAAAGCGAGCTGTACCCCCGACGGATACAGCTCGCCCCTTGCTACGACCGAAAGTGGTGGCAGCAGCCGATCGAGTACCCATAACCGCCGCGTGAATATCGTCCACTGCTCGATGGATGTCGACACGTTAGCGACATAGACCGGATCAGCGCAGGTAGGGCCCGGTGCGAATAGCGCAGTCTCGTGCCGGATATGTTTCCGCACACGGTCGTATCCGTGGGCCCGTTCCCCCTGTGCCGGAGCCGCGTTCGTCCGATACACGGATCCTCCTCACTACGAACAACGCGCTGCACCGAACAGTGTGAGCAGCGCGGACCGGACGGCGCAGGCGCGCGTGCCCGCTGGGGTGCGTCCGGTCGTGAAACCTGAGGGCCACCGCGGAAATTCACACGAGGCGACAACCGCGGATGATTTCCGGCGGATGCGTGATGAACGGTGATGCCCGCCGGAGCATCGCGTTCCCTGGCCGGGGTCGGTTCGGAACGCCTGGTGCTAGCGCGTGATCGTTCCTCCAACTCCATTACCGCAGCGCACGGGCGCCGCGGCGATACCGGCCTCACCTGATTGCGAATCAGGTACCGCGAACTTTAAGACAGAACAGAATAAAAAGGAATACTTTGAGCAAAAATCTGGACAAGTGCTAGAGACAGCTGAGCCGCGCCAAGCCCTCAGCCTCGCAGGAAGGTGGCGGCACGCTCGGCGAGCATCACCGTCGTCGCCTGCGGCCCCCGCCCCAGCGGAACCGGGACGATCGACAAATCCGCCACCGACAGACCTGGCACACCGTGCACCCGGCAGCGTTCGTCCACGACGGCACGCGGATCACCGGAGACACCCATCCGGCAGGTCCCCGAAAGATGCTGCGAAGTACCCAGCAGCCGCAGCAGCCATCCATCGGCATGCTCGGCCCCGGCGGCATCGCGATCCGGGATATCACCCACCGGCTCGGCGCCCATCCGGTCCAGCAGACGCCCCGCCACTTCGGCTGCCTCATGCAACCGGGTCCGGTCGACGGCATTGGCGAGATAGCGATATTCGATGATCGGGGACGCCAGCGGGTCCGCGGACCGCAACCGGAGCGTGCCGGATGCATGCGGTCGCATCAGAGCGATCCCCAGATGGCGGGTATCCGGTGCGAAAGCCACGGTGTAGGGGCGGATTTCGATATCGCCTAGTTCGAGCACGGATTCGAGGGCGACGGTGCGGTCGAGCTGAGCACGGTGCCGGTACTCGATGCCGATTTCGGGATGGTCGGTGCACCATCGGCCGACGGGTGCTGCCTGCACCACGGGAATCCCCAACGCACGTAACTGCTCGGGCGGCCCGATACCGGAACGCAGCAGCAGCGCGGCCGATTCGATCGCGCCCGCACACACCACCACCCGGTCGGCCCACACCGTCTCCGGCACCCCGTCTCGTACACAGTCCGCACCGATCGCCCGCCCGCCGCGGAAACGGATCGTGCTCACCGTCGTGCCACCGGTGACCGTGAGGTTCGGGCGCGACAGCGCGGGCAGCAGATACGACTGCGCGGTGGCGACCCGTGCCCGGAAACCGTCGCCGGCGACGGGACCGACATTGCACGGCACCAGACCGGCACCAGAGGCGGCCGAATCCGCGGGCAACGCGTTCAGATCGGCTAGCTCGGTGAACCCGGCGGCCGTGCACGCTTGGAGGAACTGCTCGGTCAGCGGGGCGGGTGTGGTGGTCCGCCGCACCGGCACCGGGCCAGCGTTGCCGTGGCCGGGCTGATCGCCGTAGTCGTAATCGTGTTCCAGCTCCCGGAAGTGCGGCAGCACCTCGTCGGTGGACCAGCCCGGCGCCACCTGGCTCCACGCCGTGAAATCCGCGGCGGGCGGGCGCACGAAATAGCAGCCGTTGATCGTACCGGAACCGCCGGCCACCCTACCGCGCACAATACTTCCCGGCCGCTCCTCGGTCAGCGCGACCGGATAACGCCACAACCACGGCGCGGCGTCGTCGAGCGGCAATCGTGTCGCGTCCCGCAGTTGCGGCGGGAACTGCGCTGCCGAAGCCCATACCGGCCCGGCCTCCACCACACGAACCGTATGCCGCGGATCGGCACTGGCGCGGGCGGCCACCACACATCCGGCGGTACCGGCGCCGATGACGAGGGTGTCGACCATCCCAGCCGCGGATCAGTGTGGTGGCAGCGTGGGTTTCAGTGCTTCCACGCTGCGCGCCCGGATCGCGCCGAGCCACAGCCCGGCGCCGTAGCCGATATCGTCGATCCGCCGGAACACGATATAGCGGAGCGGTCCGAGCCCGCCGGAGTCACGGTGGGTGTACCAGTCGGCGACACCGTCGGCCAATGCCATGGCCAGGGCGATATGGCGGATGCGGCGGGAAAACAACATCGCCACCACGGTGACCGGCCAGTAATGCCGGCACATCGCCGAAGCCAACCGCCACAGTCCGGCGAAGAAACCGCGCGCCAGATAGATCGCCGCGATCCGGGTCGGGTTGTCGACACCGGTGAACACCCGCCGCAGCCTGCGCAACGCGGTCAGCAGCGTGATCAGCGCGCCGAACAACCCCCAGCGCGTGCGGGTGGCCAGCAGCACCGCCGACAGCACCGTCCATTTCGGTACCGACAGCGGCGACACCATTCCGGCGTGCCGTTCGCTCAACGGTGCAGCGCCGGTGCCATAGAACAGTTTCCGGCGGAACCAGTCGCGGAAGGAAACCCGGTGGTCGTGCGCAACATGGGCGGCCGGTTCGTACCGCAACCGCCAGCCCGCCCGTTCCAGCCGCCAGCACAGGTCCACATCCTCGGCGACCCGCATCGTCTCGTCGAAACCGCCCTCGGCCACCAGCACAGCGCGGCGCACCAGCAGCGCTGCGCTCGGCACATACGACACCACACCGCGCGACTGCACCGCCGATTCCCGTCTGCCCAGATCCAGCGACGAACGGGTGTGCTCGTAGCGGGCCAGCGCAGTGGACTCCGGGTCCAGCGCGACGATCCGCGGCGCGACCAGAGCGACCTCGGGGTCACTGAAATGGCCGAGCATCACTTCCAGCCAACCGCTGCGCGGCACCACATCGGAGTCGAGAAACGCGACGAACTCGGTTGCTGCCGCACGCAAACCGGTGTTGCGGGCAGCGGCCGGACCGAGCGTGCGTTCGTGCCGCAGCACCGTGACCCGACAGCGGCCCCCGTGTTCGGGGACGCGCACCGGTTGATCGGAGCCGTCGTCGACCACGATCACGTTGTGCCCGCGCAGGGCCGACAGCAGCCGCGCCAAACCGTCGGCGTTGTTGTGTAGCGGGACGATGATGGTGACGTCCTCCGGTTTCGGCAGCAGCCGCGGCCGGGGATTGGCGACGCCGGAATCCAGCAGCCGTCTGGCGACGACAGCGGATTTCGGGCCGTTCACCTCGAGGTACCCGTCACCGATCATTTCGGCGGCTTCCGGGGCGAGGCGCAGCAACCGGGCGGGCGAACCTCCGATCAGGATGCGGCCCCCCGAGTATGCGCGTACCCGCGGGTCGATCCGCACCCCGAAACCATCGGGCAGGCGATCATGGCGCATTCCTGGCATGTTAACTGGCAATTCAGCGGTCGACATCATCAGTGAGCGAAAAAGTAGCCGGTTCCGGAGGATTTATCGTGCCCACCCGGCGAAGCGGGCACGTCTTCCGTAGCCGGACGATAGCCGGATGCGATGAACCCGCCCGCAGCAACGAACCAGCAATCAGTGTGCGTACGGGTCGCTGCGGGTGGTAACGCATCCGGCTACCGTACCGCCTTACGCCAGCGGGCTTTCGTCGCAGGCGCGCGACGGCCTGCGCACAGGCGGCAACAGCGTCAACGGCACCGGACCCGATTTCCGCGATCCGGGCTTGCGCGAGCTGCGGCGGGAATGGTCTACCGCGGGACGCGGAATGACCCGCCCGGTATCGGCCAGCGCCGCCTCGCCGTAGCCCTGTACACATTCCGGGTCGGGGCCGTCGACGGGCAGCCCGGTGAAGAACTTCGCCGCCATACAGCCGCCCCGGCACGAGTCGTAATGCGCACACGACGAGCAGGCGCCGCCGCCGCTGGGCTCACGCAATTCGGTGAACAGTTCCGATTCCCGCCACACCGTGGCGAAACCACCGTCGGTGACCACGTTTCCGGCGTGGAACCGCTCATGAATCGCAAACGGGCAGGCGTACACATCGCCCACCGGATCCACCAGGCACACCACCCGGCCTGCCCCGCACATGTTCAGGCCGGGCAGCGCTGCACCATAGGCGGACAGGTGGAAGAACGAATCCCCGGTGAGCACGCCCTCACCGTTGCGCAGCAGCCACTCGTAGAGTTCGCGCTGCTGTTCGGGGAGTGGATGCAGTTCATCCCAGACGTCGGCACCGCGGCCCGAAGGGCGCAGCCTGGTCAACCGCAATGTGGCGCCGTACCGTTCGGCGATCTCCCGGAACTGGTCGAGCTGCGCGATATTGTGCCTGGTCGCGACCACCGACAGTTTCGCGTCGGAGAACCCGGCATTCGCCAGATTCTCCAGGGCGCGGATCGCCGTATCGTAGGAACCCGGCCCGCGCACCGCGTCGTTGACCTCGGCGTCGGCGCCGTCCAGCGAGATCTGGACGTCCACATAGTCGCTGGCCGCCAATCGCTGCGCGACCTCGGGCGTGATGCGCACACCGTTGGTGGAGAACTTCACGCCCACCTGATGCGCCGTCGCGTAATCGACCAGCTCCCAGAAATCCGGCCGCACGGTGGGTTCACCGCCGCCGATATTGACGTAGAACACCTGCATGCGCTGGAACTCGTCGATCAGCGCCTTGCACTGTTCGGTGCTCAGTTCCCGCGGGTCACGTCTGCCCGACGAGGACAGGCAGTGCACACAGGACAGGTTGCACGCATACGTCAATTCCCAGGTCAGACAGATCGGCGCGGCCAGCCCCGACTCGAATCGATCGACCAGCCGCACCGCCGGGTCGGCCGGGGCGGCGGGCGCGAACGGCGCCGGTGCGCTGAGTTCGGTGTCGGGTGGTGCGCCGACGATCATGTCGGAGTCCACGAGCTGAGCAAGGGCCTTGACATAGGGATCGGCGTTCTCGTCCCGGACGCCCGCCGCACGGAGCGCGGAGCGGGCCGAGACGTGACCGGGCAGCGAGCGCACGATCTCGACGATGCGTGGGTTCTTCAAAAAGGACAGTTTGCGCGTGCCGAAGTGATACAGCAGTGCGCCGAACGGCTCCGGTCGCAGGGCAACTCGCGGATGCAGCTGCCAGCGGGTATCCAGGTCGAGCATGATCTACCGCCGATCAGTAGACGCCGCACATACCGTCGATGGATACCTCTTCGATCAGGGATTCCTCGACCAGCGGCGCGTCCTCGCCGTTGCGTGCCTCGACGGTCCCGACCGGGCCGCGGTGATCGGTATCGGCGTGTCCGAAGGAGCGGTTGTCCGACATGGCTACCTCCACAAGGTTGGCGCTGACGACCGCTCGCTGCGGTCGCCTGCCCCACGATAACGTCATCGGCTGACAAAATGGAACCTGTTTCCGCAACTGCGGGCCGACACCGCGAATACCGGGCGCTCTAGACTTTCCGATGGCAAGCAGCTGAACAGAACGTGGCGAGCACATCCGCTCGGCGTGGTAGAGGTGGCATGGGAGTCGTGCGAATGCAGACGAACGGGGGCGGCAATACGCTGTCGGAAACCGAGATCGTCGAGGCGGCTCTACGCGTCGTCCGCGCCGACGGCGTCGAAAAACTCTCCATGCGGCGACTCTCGCGCGAACTGGGCGTTTCGCCGATGGCTCCCTACTATTACGTCGCCGACAAACGCGAGCTGCTCGACCTGGTGGCCTCCGCCGCACTGGCCGGCGTGCGCAAACCGCCCCCGGAAACCGGACCGTGGCAGCAGCGGTTGCGTGAGCTCATCGACCAGATCGACGAACGGCTGCGCAAACATCCCGGCCTCGGTGATGTGCTGATCGAACAAATGCTGGGCAAACAGCTCGATCTGATCGCCGCGGTGATGGAGATCCTGTACGAGGCGGGGTTCAGCGACCGCAATGTGCTCGCCGCCTACGCCACCATCCATACGTACCTGTTCGGTCGCAGGCGGGTGAACCCACGCAACCTCGCCACCCCGCCCGATATGCCGTTGCCCGAGACCGTGGCACGCGCCACCCGGTACATGCCCGATCTGCGCGGCAAGTACTCCTACGACTTCGGTATGGAAGTGCTGATCGCCGGGCTGGAAGCCCAGCTTGTCCAGCAGCCGTAACCCGACGTACGATGAAAACTGAAACACGTTCTAGTTTTGGCTGTGGTACCACATCGCGGCCAGCGCCCAGGTACGAGAGGACGACATGACCACCGTCGAAGTTCCCCACGGCTCGCGATCGGTCGTGCTGCGGGTAGCCGAGGTCATCACCGAAACCGCCGACGCCCGCTCACTGGTCTTCGAAGTACCCAGCGACCTGCGCGAACGCTTCGCCTACAAACCCGGCCAATTCCTCACCCTGCGCATCCCGAGCGACCGAACCGGCTCCGTCGCCCGCTGCTACTCCCTCGCCAGCTCCCCACACACCGACGACCAGCCCAAAGTGACCGTCAAACGCACCGAAGGCGGCTACGGATCCAACTGGCTGTGCGACAACATCCGAGCAGGCCACGAACTCGAGGTGCTGCCACCGTCCGGCGTATTCACCCCCGCAGACCTCGACGAAAACCTGCTGCTCTTCGCCGCGGGCAGCGGGATCACACCCGTGATGTCGATCCTGAAATCCGCCATCGCCCGCGGCACCGGCCGGATCGTCCTGATCTACGCCAACCGCGACCCAGAATCGGTCATCTTCGCCGCTGAACTGCGCGAACTCGCCGACAAACACCCGCAGCGGCTCACCGTCATCCACTGGCTGGAACAGCTACAAGGACTGCCCAGCGTCGCCTCCCTGGCCGCCCTCAGCAGGCCCTACACCGAACACACCGCCTTCCTGTGCGGCCCGAAACCCTTCATGGACGGCGTACACCAAGCACTCGCCGAAATCGGTGTACCACGCAACCGCACTCACGCCGAGATCTTCAACTCACTGGCCGGAGACCCGTTCGCCGACCAAGCACCTGTCGAAATCAGCGATGAGGAAGCCGCCGACGCCGCGACCGTCGAGGTAGAACTCGACGGGGAAGTACACGAACTGAAATGGCCGCGGAAGCAAACGCTGGTCGACATCATGCTCGACAAAGGGCTCGACGTGCCCTACTCCTGCCAAGAAGGGGAATGCGGGTCCTGCGCATGCACCGTTCTCGAGGGCAAGGTCGAGATGGACAACTCGGAGATCCTCGACCCCGAGGACATCGAAAACGGGTACATCCTCGGATGCCAAGCACATCCCCTGACCGACAGGCTGCGCATACAGTTTTAATGGCCGCGCGGTATTGATGGCAGCGCCTCCGGCGCGGGGCCCTGCGCGATGCGGCGCCGACACGCTGGCTGGGCCGCACACTGGATGATGCCGGGTGCAGGATGCAGGACGTCCGGAGACGACGGCGGCGCTGCCGCTCGCCCTGTTGTTTCTTCTGTGCCGCCAGGGGGCTCAGCGGAGGGCGCGGTAGCGGGCGCGTTGTTCCGGGGTCAGGTGTTCGGTGGCGTAGCTGAGGGCGGTGCGGCCGAGGCCGGGGGCGTGGTGGTTCAAGAAGTCGGTGAGTAGGCGCTGGTCTATTCGTTTTCCTACTTCTCGGAGCATCCAGCCGAGGGCTTTTTGGATCAGGTCGCGGCGGTCGTCCAGTAGGTGTTCGGCAACGGTGAAAGTCGGCGCAGGGTCACCGGATTTGATGAAGGCGAAGGTGGCGAGCAGGGCTACTCGGCGCTCCCACAGCGAATCCGCGGCAGCCAATTCCATCAGCAGGTCGATGGGTTTACCGAACAGCCAGGGGCCGATGATCTTTTCGGCGGAGACATCGACGAGGTCCCAGTTGTTCACGCAGCCGCGGCGAACGGCGGCCAGGTACCGGGCGGCGATCTCGTCGCGAGCGGCGGCGTCGTAGGCGCGAGGCGTGGATACGCGGGTGAAGAGGTTGCCGAGGATAACCAGAGCGGCCATGCGGTGCTCGTGTACCGGGTCGTTCAGCAGCTCGTCTATTTCGACGAGCGAGAGGGTGGAGAAACGTTTCGCCACCGAACGGGTGACCGGCACGCGGACGCCGATGAACACATCACCTTCGCCGTACTCGCCGGGGCCGGTTTTGAAAAAGCGCTGCAGATTCGCCGCGTCGTCCGGGTTCGCGTATTCGGCCAGCGCTTTTCGCACCTGGCCGGCTGTCATATGATCGGCTACCACGCTCACCCCGTCCTCCGGAAACACCATTCGGCAGCGCACAGCAGGCGCCCCGCCCGAATGCCGGGCGGCGGCACGATCAAGCCGTTGCGCCCAATATCCTGCCCGGCTCATACGCTGCCGCCCCAGCGGGAAGCTCGCCGGGGCGGCCACTGTTGAGCACGCGCACTTCGCCGTTGCCGGTACTCGGCCTGCCAAGGGCATCCATGCGCCGGATCGTCTGGGTGGCCACGGCTTGGGCGCTGTCGAACAGGCGCACACCGTCGGGCAGCGCGGCCACGATGTTGTCGACCACCAGCGGGTAGTGGGTGCAGCCGAGCACCACGCCCTCCACATCGTCGGGGGTTTGTTCGGCGGCGCGGGCGATGCTCTCCGAGACCGCCACCAGATCACCGCGATCGACGGCTTCGGCGAGGCCGTGGCAGGCCACGCTGGTCACCTTCGCCGCGCAGGCGAAACGGGCGATCAGATCCGCCTGATAGCGGCTGGCGGTGGTGGCGGCGGTCGCCCACACTGCCACCGAACGGCATACCGCGGCGGCCGGTTTGATCGCGGGCACGGTGCCGACCACCGGGACGTCGGGTCCGACATCGGCGCGAACATGGTCGAGCGCGGTGACGCTGGCCGTGTTGCACGGCAGCACGATCACCTCCGCACCCGACTCCAGTGCGGTGCGGGCAGCCGAGACCACCCGATCGACGACCCACTGCTCCGGTTTCGGCCCCCATGGGGCGCCGTCGGGGTCCAGCTGCAGCAGCAGATCCACATCGGGGCGCAGCTTGCGCACCCACGCAGCAGTGGGCAGCAGGCCGAAACCGGAGTCGATGAGCGCGACGATCACATCGACAAGGTTATTTGGCAGCCCCGAGCAACTCGGCGACCGGGGCACCGGCCGCGATCTTCGCGCGCGTCTTCATCACCTGACCGGGCATCCCACCGCCGACCACACCGGTGAGCCGCTCCTCGCGGGAGTAGTAGGCGAGGAATTTCCTGCCGTCGTCGGCGACGATACGGATATCGTCGCCGGCCCTCGGGGTGCCAAGCGCTTGCACCTTCACGTCGTACTGGTCGCTCCAGAAGTACGGCACCTGGGCGGCGCTCGGCGGTTCGGCGCCCAGCAGCGCGCAGGCGAGGAGTTTCGCCTGCTCACCGGCGTTGGTCCAGTGCTCGATTCGGGTACAGCCGCCGCTGGAGTACCTCCAGGCGGCCACGTCCCCGACTGCCCATACACCGTCGACACCGGTGCGTCCCGCCTCATCGGCGAGCACACCGCCCCCGGCCGACGGTTCCACCAGTGCGATACCGGACCCCTCCAGCCATTCGGTCACCGGCCGGGAACCGATCCCGACGACCACCAGATCAGCCAGCACCTCGACCCCGTTGGTGAGCACGGCCCCGCGCACCCGCCCCGTAGTATCCGACAGCAGCGAATCGACCCCGACGCCGCAGCGCAGATCAACGCCTTCGGCTCGGTGCAGCCGCCCCACCAGCGACCCCACCTGTTCGCCGAGCACCCCGGCCAGCGGAGTCGGCTGCGGCTCGACCAACACCACGGGCAAGCCACCGGCACGGAAACTGGCCGCCAGCTCACAGCCGATGAAACCGGCGCCGATCACCAGCGCTCGGCCCGCACCGACCAGGTCCGCGCGCAGCGCGACAGCGTCGTCGTGGCTGCGCAACACGTGCACCCCTGCCAGCGCCGCCAGCCCGGGCAACCGACGCGGGCGCAGCCCCGTGGCGATGATCAGGTGGTGATATTCGACCTCTGAGCCGTCGGCAAGCAGCACCCGGCGGACTGCGGGGTCGACCCCGACGGCTGCGGTGTTCACCCGCAGGTCGATGCGCTTGTCGGCGAAGAAGTCGGCGGGCCGCAATGTGGTGTCGTCGGTTTCGCCGCGCACGAACTGTTTCGACAACGGCGGCCGGTCGTAGGGCGGGCGCGCCTCGTCGCCGAACAACACCAGCTCGCCGTCGTATCCGACGCGGCGCAGTTCCTCGGCAGTGCGCAACCCGGCCAGGCCGGCGCCGACGATCACGATCGGCGCGGTCATACCGACTCCCTTCTACAGTGGCAGCAGCGCCGCCAAACTAGAACACGTTACAAATTTTGCCATAGGGCTGCCCTGGACTCGCGAACGCGTCACCATACGGTGACCAGCGTCACGTCACCGCGCCCGTAATGCCGCATATTCGTATCCCCGACGATGTCGACCGACCGGTCAATCAGGTCTATACCGAGGTCAGGGCCGTTTCCGGTCTATCTCCAGTCAAAGGGAGGCAGAAAGAAATGTTCACCGAAAGCCGTACCCAGGATCTACTCGCCGTGCTCCTCGGCGCCTTCGCCGCACTGTCACCGCTATGGCTCGAAACCAACGATAGGGCTACCTGGACGCTGGTCGTGCTCGGTGTGCTGATCGCGCTCACCGGCCTCGCCCAGATGTACCGACCTGCGATGTCGGCAGCCGACTACGCGATGGGGCTGTTCGGCGTACTGATGTTCCTGTCCCCGTGGGTCATGGACTTCACCGGTTACAACGGGGCCTCGTGGACGGCGTGGATCGTCGGCATCGTCACGGTGGTGCTCGCGGTCGTCGCACTGCCCATGGTTGCCGGACGCATGCACCGGCCCGCCGCGCACCACTGACCGTCGCATACCACCGACCACCGGCACCCTTCCATGCCGAAAGCACGGCACGGGCGTCGCCGCACTGCTGCAGCGGGCGACGCCCGGCGGCTCATCCTGGATGCCGCCGAGAAACTCTTCGCAGCACAGGGTTTCGATGCCACCGGCACCGCGGCGATCGCCGATGCCGCCGGAGTTCCCAAAGGACTGATCTTCTACTACTTCCCCACCAAGGACGCGATCCTGTCTGCCCTGGTGGCCGAACGTATGCCTGCCCAGCCGATCACCGATATCACCTCCGTCATCATGCCGGGTGATCCAGCGGCCAGCCTGGTCAACCTGGGCACCGCGCTCAACGTGCGCGGCCACCATTCGCCGGTACTGCGGGTGATCATGTGGCGCGAGGCCGACACCCATCCCGACGTGTGCAGGCAGTTGCGCCGCTGGCGCGATCAACTGCTCGACGTGACGGCGCGAGTCCTGCAGGCCAGCACCCCCACACCGGTGCGACCGGGCACGGTGAAGGCATGCGCGGCTGCGTGGGTGTCGACCATGCTCGGAATCGCGGGCCTGGACCGACTGCACGCCCTCGACGGCGGGCCGCTACCCGATGCGGACGAGGTCATCGGCGTCGCACAGGTGATCGCTGCGGCGATGACACAGCTCGGTTGACTTCGGATTGTGAATACCCCCAGTTCAGAGGGTTATTCCCGGTGTCTGGTCGCCTGACCGACCGGATCCGTGATACCAATACCCTCCATGCAGGTTATCCAGCGCCTGATAGCCGGCGCCCTACTCAGTGCCGTCGCTACGCTCCTGGTCGGGACTGCTCCTGCCCCGGCGCTTCCGATGTACCCGGCATCCGACCCCGATCCCTTCTATTTGCCGCCGCCCGATCTCGCCACCCGTGAACCGGGTGAGGTGCTCGGGGTCAAACAACTGCCGTCGCTGCTGACCTTCCCCAACACCAAGGTGACCCTGGTGAAGTTCCGCTCGACCAACTCGCGCGGGCTGCCGATCGCGGCCACCACTACCGTTCTGACCCCCGCACTGCACCGGCCCGATGGGCCGCTGCTGAGCTACCAGCACATCATCAACGGTCTCGGACCCGACTGCGCGATATCGCGCGTCCTTTACACCCACGACCCCAACCTCCAAGTGAAAGAGGCCGTAGCGCTCAACGCTCTGCTCGGCCGCGGTTGGAGTATCGCGCTCCCCGACCATCTTGGCCCCACCTTCGCTTACGGTGCGGCACGCCTGGGCGGCCAGATCACGCTGGACGGTATCCGCGCGGCCCAGCAAGTCGACGAACTCCGGGTGCGTAACAGCCCGGTTGCGATGGCAGGCTACTCCGGCGGCGGGATGGCGACCGCATGGGCGGCCGCGCTGGCGCCGACCTACGCACCGGAACTGAAGCTCGCAGGCGCCGCGACAGGCGGTGTCCCGGCGAACCTGGTGAAAATGCTCGAAGCGTTGCAGTTCAACCCGCATCCGGCGTTCGGACTGGTGATGGCCGCCGGTATCGGCCTGGAACGCGAATACCCGGAACGCTTCCCGATCAGCGACTACCTCAATGAAGCAGGCCTGACCGCCCGCAACCAGATGGGCAACGGCTGCACCAACGAAATCCTGGCCACCGGCGCAGGCCGCAGCATCCGCGACTACGCCCGCAGCACCACCCTCATCAACGATGCCGATGCCAGGGCCGTGGTGGAGGAGAACAGCCTCGAACTCTACGAAGGCGTGCCCAATATCCCGATTTACGAATGGCATTCCCCCACCGACCCGCTCATCCCCGTCGATTCCATCGTCAACACCAACCGCCGCTACTGCGAAGCAGGTGTCCGGTTGCAATCCGAACTCACCAACTCCCCCGAACACCTCAGCGCCGCCGTGCTCGGTGTCCCGTCGATGATCAACTGGCTCGACGCCCGCTTTCGCGGCGAGCCTGCCCCGTCCAACTGCTGACCCGGAACCGCTCGGTAGGCGCCGCTCCCTCCCTGGAAGCGGCGCCTACCCGTAGACAACGGCCCACTCCTCCATGCGACGTAACCGGTATGGGCCGGTAAGAATGGCTGTATGGATGCCGATTACGCCAGCCTCGGGGAAGAACTTCGTGCCCGCCAGGAGGAATACCGCCGCAGCCAACGGGATTCCGATTCCCGGGGTTTCTCGGGCGTTGGGTTGACCGGGGTCGACCCAAGGACGAATGGGTCCGGTAGCACCGAGCCCTCGCAGAACGGTTTCCACTGGACGTCACCGTCGTTCCCTGCGACACCGCCGGTCCCACAACCGGCCGTCGATCCCGGTCCCGCCAGCGCACCGACATTGTCGGAAACATCCACCACCAATGGCTCCCCCACCGCGACGAACCCGACGGCGTCGGTGGTGAACGGTTCGCTGTTCACTGCACCCTCGACATCGAGTACCTCCAGCACCGCAGCAGCCGCCAGCACTGAACCGCACACCTCCGGCCGACTACCGGCACCGGACCCGGTTCCAGCGGAGAACCAGCACAGCCAGCCGGGCAACGATTCCCCTCGTAGACACAGCCGATCCGACGAAACCCCGGAACATGGGCATCGAATCCAGAACGCCACCCTGAACCCCAGCACCCAACTCCGGACTACGACCGCCGAGCCGAGCCCGCAGCTCCGAAACACGACCGCAGAACCCGAGCCTGCACTGGGGAACCCGACCGCGGAACCCAGCCCCCGCACCCGGTCACAGGACACCCCGGGACGTCGCCGCGCCAAACCGGACACCGAGCGGCACCCCCACACCGAACCCCGTTCCGGGGCTGCTCCAACCGAACTCGACGTCCGCCTGATCATGCACCTGCTGCTCGCCAGCGACCGCCTGGGCGCCCTCGCTGCCAAAGCCGAATCCGGCGAAGCCTCGATCCAGGAATTGGCCCAGGCCGCCCGCACCTCCCGCAGCGCCGCCCTCGCGGTGGTATCGGCCTGGTACGGCGGCACCGATCAGATGGTCGAATTCGCCCAAGCACTGTTACAGGCAGCCGCCGAAACCGACTGACCGCAGCCGGTCACTCGGTAGCCTTCGGATGTCCGACGCCGGCGTAGCTGATCCAGATCGTGCGCCGCTCGTCATCCACGAGATACCAGATGCGCCCTGCGCCGGTGACCTCGTACTGCCACCGTTCCAGCGTCACGCCCTTCCACACAGCAGAGCCCAGAGATCCTTTGAGCCGATGCTGCCGGTCCGGATTGGTGGTTGCTCGCGGTTGGGCGCGGATGGCGTCGAAGGCACGTCTCAGCCCGGTTCCGGCTTGCTGCGCCAAGTGCTCCCAGCCGACGGAGGCGTCTGTCGTGGCGAACCTGATATCGAATTCGGTGCCGACCGCAGGTGGGGCAGCACGATCACCGCGCTTGGGGCTCACTTCGGTGGCTCCAGGGCATCCGGGGCAGGGACAGGGCCGAGGTCTCCTTCCGGCTCACGCGTGATCAGCTCGAACAGGGCGGGGTCGGCGTATACCTCTGCCGTGTGCCGCCACTGGGCGATCAGCGTTGCCAGCGGAGCAAGATTCGCCAGCGCGGTGGCTCCCTGCGCCACCGTAACCAGTTCGGCTGCGAATTCGTCGAGATCGTCGGCAGGCAGGAACGCCGCCCACGGAACGGCGTCCGGCAGCAGCGACCGCAACGATTCCACGCCGACCTTGTTCACCAGTCCGGCGAGCAGCCGAGCGGTGAAGTCGACAACTGTTCCCTCGGCGGCGAGCTGCTCGATTCGCATCAGCGCCAAGTCACCGGCATCACGTCGCCGCAATCGCAGCGCGCGCACATGGTCGAGCCGACCCGCCGTCGATGCCGGCTTGTGTAGTAGCTCGCTGAACGGGACCTCGTCATATGCTGCGGTCATGGCATCCACACTACCTCGGATGTCCAGTCGAATTCGGTAACTCGGAAAGCGTAAAACGCATAACGGCGCCACCCCGTACGGGGTGGCGCCGTTATGGCGATGCGTCAGATCACTTGATGATCTTGGTGACGCGACCGGCGCCGACGGTGCGGCCGCCTTCGCGGATCGCGAAGCGCAGGCCCTCGTCCATGGCGACCGGCTGGATCAACTTCACCGACATCTCGGTGTTGTCGCCGGGCATAACCATTTCGGTGCCCTCGGGCAGGGTCACCACACCCGTCAC
Organism: Nocardia donostiensis; assembly: GCF_002081715.1. Classification (GTDB taxonomy): domain Bacteria; phylum Actinomycetota; class Actinomycetes; order Mycobacteriales; family Mycobacteriaceae; genus Nocardia; species Nocardia donostiensis. The sequence continues at coordinate 41,456 of NZ_MUKP01000013.1, forward strand.
GTCCGTGGTCCGGAAGTAGAACTGCGGACGGTAGTTGTTGAAGAACGGAGTGTGGCGGCCACCCTCGTCCTTCGACAGGATGTAGGCCTGACCCTCGAACTCGGTGTGCGGGGTGGTGGTGCCGGGCTTGATCACAACCTGGCCGCGCTCGACATCCTCGCGCTTGATGCCGCGGATCAGCAGACCGGCGTTGTCACCGGCCTGAGCGGTGTCCAGCATCTTGCGGAACATCTCGATACCGGTGATGGTGGTCTTGGTCTTCTCCGGGCGGATGCCGACGATCTCGACTTCCTCGTTGAGGTTGACCACGCCACGCTCGACACGGCCGGTGACGACAGTGCCACGACCGGTGATGGTGAACACGTCCTCGATCGGCATCAGGAACGGCTTGTCGGTCTCACGGACCGGGTCCGGGATCGACTCGTCGACCGCGTTCATCAGCTCGATGATGGACTCGGCCCACTTCTCGTCGCCCTCGAGGGCCTTGAGGCCGGAGACGCGCACGACGGGGGCTTCCTCGTCGAACTCCTGCGAGGCCAGCAGTTCGCGGACCTCCATCTCGACGAGCTCGAGGATTTCCTCGTCGTCGACCATATCCGACTTGTTCAGCGCGACCAGGATGTAGGGCACGCCGACCTGACGGGCGAGCAGCACGTGCTCACGGGTCTGCGGCATCGGGCCGTCGGTGGCGGCGACCACCAGGATGGCGCCGTCCATCTGCGCCGCACCGGTGATCATGTTCTTGATGTAGTCCGCGTGACCGGGGGCGTCGACGTGCGCGTAGTGACGCTTCTCGGTCTGGTACTCGACGTGGGAGATGTTGATCGTGATACCACGAGCCTTCTCCTCGGGAGCCTTGTCGATCGCATCGAACGCAAAGCTCTCGTTCAGGTCCGGGTACTTGTCCGCCAGCACCTTGGTGATCGCTGCGGTCAGCGTGGTCTTGCCGTGGTCGACGTGACCGATGGTGCCGATGTTGACGTGCGGCTTCGTCCGCTCGAACTTCGCCTTCGCCACTGTGGTGTCCTCCTGGACTTGTTGGTGCTTGCAGTTGCAGCAGTGCGGATTTGTTTACTTCAGGGGTCGTGCTGACGATCCGGGAGGGTTACTCCCCGGTCGCCTTGGCGATGATCTCCTTCGACACGTTGGTCGGAACCTCCGCGTACGAATCGAACACCATGGAGTAGTTCGCCCGGCCCTGGGTCTTCGACCGCAGGTCACCGATGTAGCCGAACATCTCCGAGAGCGGAACCAGCGCCTTGACGACACGGGCACCACTGCGTTCCTCCATGGCCTGGATCTGGCCACGGCGGGAGTTCAGGTCGCCGATCACATCGCCCATGTAGTCCTCGGGCGTGATCACCTCGACCGCCATCATCGGTTCGAGGATCACCGGACCGGCTTTGCGGGCGGCCTCCTTGAGCGCCTGCGCGCCGGCGATCTTGAACGCCATCTCCGAGGAGTCGACGTCGTGGTACGCACCGTCGAGCAGGGTCACTTTGAGGTTCACCAGCGGGTAACCGGCGAGCACACCGTACTGCATGGCGTCCTGTGCACCCGCGTCGACCGAAGGGATGTACTCCTTCGGCACACGGCCACCGGTGACCTTGTTCTCGAACTCGTAGTGCGCGCCGTCCTCGCCGACGAACGGCTCCAGGGCGATGATGACCTTCGCGAACTGGCCCGAACCACCCGTCTGCTTCTTGTGGGTGAACTCGAGCTTCTCGACCTTCTTGGTGATCGTCTCGCGGTAGGCCACCTGCGGCTTACCAACGTTCGCCTCGACCTTGAATTCGCGCTTCATGCGGTCGACCAGGATGTCGAGGTGCAGCTCGCCCATACCGCCGATGACGGTCTGGCCGGTCTCGGCGTCCAGCTTCACCGAGAAGGTCGGGTCCTCCTCGGCCAGTTTCTGGATGGCGGTGCCCAGCTTCTCCTGGTCGGACTTGGTCTTGGGCTCGATGGAGACCTCGATGACCGGGTCCGGGAAGGTCATGGACTCGAGCACGATCTGGCTGTTCGCATCGCACAGGGTGTCACCGGTGGTGGTGTCCTTGAGGCCGATCACCGCGTAGATGTGGCCCGCGCTCACCGAAGGAACCGCGTTCTCCTTGTTGGAGTGCATCTGGAACAGCTTGCCCAGCCGCTCCTTCTTGCCCTTGGTCGCGTTGATGACCTGAGCGCCGGAGTCGACCTTGCCCGAGTAGACACGGATGTAGGTCAGCTTGCCGAAGAACGGGTGCACCGCGATCTTGAAGGCCAGCGCGGCGAACGGCTCGTCGGCGCTCGGCTTGCGGGTGAGGACCTCGTCCTCTTTGCCGGGGGCATGGCCCTGCACGGACTCGACGTCCAGCGGCGAAGGCAGGTAGTCCACGACCGCGTCGAGCATGGGCTGCACGCCCTTGTTCTTGAACGCCGAACCACACAGCACGGGGTAGAGCTCGGAGCCGACCGTCATCTTGCGGATCGCGCCCTTGATCTCGGAGACCGTCAGCTCTTCACCGCCGAAGAACTTGTCCAGCAGCGCCTCATCGGACTCGGCGACGGTTTCCAGCAGTTCCTGCCGGTACTGTTCGGCTTTCTCCGCCAGCTCGGCCGGGATCTCGCGGACCTCGTACTTCTCCCCGAGCTTGGTTTCACCGGTCCACACCTTGGCGTTCATCTCGACCAGGTCGACAACGCCTTCGAAGGTGTCCTCCGCACCGATCGGCAGCTGGATGACCAGCGGCTTGGCGCCAAGGCGGTCTTTGATGGTCTGCACGGTGAAGTAGAAGTCCGCACCGAGCTTGTCCATCTTGTTGACGAAGCAGATCCGAGGCACGTCGTACTTGTCGGCCTGCCGCCACACCTGCTCGGACTGCGGCTCGACGCCTTCCTTGCCGTCGAAAACAGCGACGGCACCGTCGAGCACGCGCAGGCTGCGCTCCACCTCGACGGTGAAGTCGACGTGGCCCGGTGTGTCGATGATATTGATCTGGTTGTTGTTCCAGAAGCAGGTCACCGCGGCAGAGGTGATGGTGATGCCACGTTCCTGTTCCTGTTCCATCCAGTCGGTGGTCGACGCACCGTCGTGCGTCTCGCCGAGCTTGTAGTTCACACCGGTGTAGAAGAGGATGCGTTCGGTTGTCGTCGTCTTGCCCGCATCGATGTGGGCCATGATGCCGATGTTGCGGACCTTGTTCAGGTCGGTGAGCACGTCCTGTGCCACGGAAATCTTCCCCGCTCGTAGCTAGTTGGGATCTTCACCGACGACCGGTGTGGCCGCCGCTATGTCGTCGGATACGACACCGTGGTGCCGCGTCCAGCTGTATGCCTTCCGGCCCACCGACAACGGGCCGGGTAGACGTCACCAGCGGTAGTGCGCGAAGGCCCGGTTGGACTCGGCCATCTTGTGGGTGTCCTCGCGGCGCTTCACCGAGGCGCCGAGGCCGTTGCTGGCGTCGAGCAGCTCGTTGGCCAGACGCTCGACCATGGTCTTTTCCCGGCGGGCCCGGGAGAAGTTGACCAGCCAGCGCAGGGCCAGGGTGTTGGCGCGGCCGGGACGGACCTCGACCGGCACCTGGTAGGTGGCGCCACCGACGCGGCGCGGCTTGACCTCGAGCGACGGCTTGACGTTGTCCAGCGCGCGTTTGAGAGTGACAACCGGGTCGGTGCCGGTCTTTTCACGCGCCTGCTCCAGCGCGCCGTACACGATGCGCTCGGCGGTCGACTTCTTACCGTCGAGCAGGATCTTGTTGACCAGCTGGCTCACCAGCGGCGACCCATAGACCGGGTCGTTGATCAACGGACGCTTGGGTGCGGGGCCCTTGCGCGGCATATCAGCTCTTCTCCTTCTTGGCGCCGTAACGGCTGCGGGCCTGCTTGCGGTTCTTCACACCCTGGGTGTCGAGCGAGCCGCGGATGATCTTGTAGCGCACACCGGGGAGGTCCTTCACACGGCCGCCGCGGACGAGCACCATCGAGTGCTCCTGCAGGTTGTGGCCTTCGCCCGGGATGTAGGCCGTGACCTCGACCGCGCTGGTCAGGCGAACACGCGCGACCTTACGCAGCGCGGAGTTCGGCTTCTTCGGGGTCGTGGTGTACACGCGGGTGCACACGCCACGACGCTGCGGGCTCCCCTTGAGGGCCGCGACTTTGGTCGTGCCGACTTTGGCGTGACGACCCTTGCGGACCAGCTGGTTGATGGTTGGCATAGACCGGCTTTCCTTATTGGTTATTGCGGTGTGTGGACTTTCAGGTCTGTTCGTCGAGCTTTCACCCGCACGTCCAACCACGTTTCTCGCGACCCGAGGTCGGGCGTGTCGCACGCAGGTCAGGGCCTGATTTCAGGCGCGCTGAAACTGTCAGCCGCTCTCGCTGGCCTACATCTGCGCTCGAACTTGCCCGCATCCTTCCGGGCACAGCGGTCCACTGTACTCGGGCGTAGCGACGAGGGTCAAAGTGGGGCCTTCGGCGCGCACCCTGGCCGACCTGCACCGACACCATAAACGCTACGTCCGGCGTGCTACGCGGGGGCGACCGCCGATCATCGCGCGAGATTCAAGGTCAGCTCCACCAGTTTCTTCGCCGCCTCACACGGGTCTTTGTGCCCACCCGGCCGATAGTTGACCCACCAGCCGATGATGCCGGTATCGGCGGCGCTCGCGCTCACCCCGCAGGAATGCGGATCGTTGGGCCTGCGACTCTGCAATGCCCGCCTGCCCTCGACGGTGACGCTTTCGGTGAGATAGCCGAGTCGGTCGTTGTTGGTCTTCTCGTTGGTCAAGGAGCCGATTTCGTACCAGTTGAGCGTCACCATACCGTTGCCCAGATCCCACATACAGATCGCGCCGTTGAACGAGGAGTTGATGGAGTCCGCGCCGACCGTTTCTGCGATCTTGTCCATCGCCACGACCTCGCATTCCCGCAGCAGTTTGTCGAATTCGGTGTTCACCGTCTCGCCTGCGCCCACCGGCTGCGCCGAGCCCTCGATAGTTCTGCCGCAGCCCACCGCGGACGCCGCCACCGCGACACCGGCGACGGCCAGCGCCACGGCCCGCACCGTGCGCCGTGCTCCTGCTGTCTTCCCTGACATCATCGCCCCCTCATCCGAGCCGCTGCACGGTCAGCTCGGCCAGCTCGCGCGTCTTGTCACACGGGTCCCCGGCGGGGGGGAACCAGCCGTAGGACATCGACCATTCGAAGAAGTCGTCGCCGAGCTGCACGGCCAGGTCGCAGACCGAACCGCTGGGATCCAGCGCCTGGAACCCGGTGTGGCCGCCCACCTCGATCGTCTCCGGCGCGCGTCCGACACTGGACACCCACGCCTTCTCCCGCTCGATCGGGCTGCCCCGATAGGAGGCGAAAGTAACACTGGGCGAACTCATTCCACCCGCCTGCCAGTTGCAACCCACTGAATTCTTGAATACCTGGGCGATCTGGCCGATTCCAGAGATCCGGCTGACCTCCTCGTCGGTGACGTGCCCGCACTCACCGACGAACGGCCCGAGCGCGGCCACCTTGGGCGGCGGACGCAGCGGCGCATCGGTGGAGTCGGAGTCACCGTCACCACCGCACGCCGACAACAGCAATGCCAGCGCCAGCCCGGTCACGATCGCCGACGGAATCCGCATGAGTTGAACTCTACCGGCGCGGCACAACCACACCGGCTCACAGATTGCCGCGGGCCTGCTGTTCGCGTTCGATGGCCTGGAAGAGAGCTTTGAAGTTGCCTTTGCCGAAGCCGAGAGAACCGTGACGTTCGATGAGTTCGAAGAAGACGGTGGGCCGGTCGGTGAGCGGTTTGCAGAAGATCTGCAACAGGTAGCCGTCTTCGTCACGGTCGACCAGGATGCCGCGGCGCCGCAATTCCTCGACGGGGACACGGACCCGGCCGATGCGGGCGCGCAGTTCCGGATCGTCGTAGTAAGCGTCTGGGGTGGCGAGGAATTCCACGCCTTCGCGGCGCAGATTGTCCACACACGACAGGATGTCCGCCGTAGCGAGCGCTATATGCTGCACACCGGGGCCGCGATAGAACTCGAGGTATTCGTCGATCTGAGAACGCTTGCGCCCCATCGCCGGTTCGTTGAGCGGGAATTTCACTCGATGGTTGCCGTTGGCCACCACCTTGCTCATCAATGCCGAATATTCGGTGGCGATATCGTCGCCGACGAATTCGGCCATATTCGTGAAACCCATGACGCGGCGGTAGAACTCGACCCATTCGTCCATCCGGCCCAGCTCTACATTGCCCACCACGTGGTCGATCGCCTGGAACAACCGTTTCGGTGCGCCCTCGCGCGGTTGGTAGGTGGAGCTGCGGGCGATATATCCGGGCAGGTACGGGCCCGCGTACCGGGAACGATCGACCAGGCTGTGCCTGGTGTCGCCGTAGGTGGCCAGCGCGGCCGAGCGGACGGTGCCGAATTCGTCGGTCCGGTCGTGCGGTTCCACGAGCACTGTCGCGCCGTGCCTGCGCGCCCAGGCGATACAGCGGTCCACATCGGGCACCTCTAGGGCGATATCGACCACGCCGTCGCCGTGCCTAGCATGCTGGGCGACCAGCGGGCTGTCCGGGTCCACCGCGCCGGTGACCACGAATCTGACGCCGCCGCTGCGCAGTACGAACGCCTTGTGATCGCGATTACCGGTTTCCGGCCCGGAATAGGCCTCCCAGCGCATTCCGAACGCCGATTGCAGGAAGTGCGCGGTCTGAGTGGCGTTACCGACCACCCAGACCAGCGCGTCCCAGCCGAGCACCGGGAAGGGATCGCTGCTGTTGTCGTGATCGACCAGGCCGACGAGGGTGCGCAACTCCGTCTCGTCCGGTGTGGCCTGCCGGTTCCGCGGCGCCTGTTCCAGGGTCATGCCTCCAGGAAATCCTTGCCCACGCGGCTGGGCAACAACGTCGCCTTTCGGTGAACATTGTGGCGATTCGGCCTAGTTCCAGCCGGGAAATGCTGGACAATTTGAATAGCAGCGCCCGGTAGGCGCGTCCGCTCGCCGCCGCCTGCGATCCGCAACGGCAGATGAAAGGCCCGCCATGTCACGCATACCGGCGAAACTGGACGAACTCGATCTCGCGATCCTCACCGCTATGCACGACTATCAGCGGGCCGGGATTCTCGAACTGTCTCGCCGCACCAGGGTGGCGCGGGCGACGGTGCAATCGCGGATCACCCGGATGGAGGAAGCCGGGGTCATCTCCTCCTACGATCCGCAGATCGATGTCGGCGCCGCCGGTTTCGATGTGCAGGCGTTCGTCACATTGGAAATAGCGCAGGGCGCGCTGGATGCGGTCGCCGCCGAACTGGAGGCGATACCCGGTGTGCTGGAGGCGTACGCGACCACCGGTTCCGGTGACGTGCTGTGCCGCATTGCCGCCGATTCCCATGCCGGTTTGCAGGCGGTGCTGCTCAGCATCGACCGCACGCATTCGGTGGTTCGGTCACACAGCGTGGTCGTGCTGTCCACGGTGGTCCCGCACCGAACCCTGCCGCTGCTGCGTACCCGCACCGCCGCCGGGACCGCGAAAGCGCCTGCCTACCGGGTGGCCCGGGAACACTGAACAACGTTCCCGGGCGCACGGCCGCGCGGTGGCCGCGGCTTCCACCTCGGCGCGGTCGGTGCGGGTAGGGAGTGGTTCAGCGCAGGGTGACGACAACTTTTCCTTTCGCGGTGCGGTTGTCCAGCGACGCCACCGCTGCTGCGGTCTCCTCCAGCGGGAACAGCACCGGCTCCGGTGGCGCAATCTTTCCCGACGCGAGCAGCGGCTCCACTTCGGCCCACTGTTCGGCCAGATAACCCGGGTGACTCATCACCCATTCGCCCCAGGCGGCGCCGACCACCTCGACGTTCTTGAGCAGCAGCCGGTTCACCTTCACCGTGGGGATCTTGCCCGCGGTGAAGCCGACCACCAGCAGCCGGCCCGCGGAGGCGAGCGAACGGATGCTGTCGGTGAACCGGTCACCGCCGACCGGGTCGAGCACGATATCCACGCCGCGACCGTCGGTCAGTTCCTTGACCGCAGCCAGCCAGCCGTCGGTGAGCACCACATCGGTGGCACCGTTGGCGCGCGCCACCTCCGCCTTGGCCTCGGTGCTCACCACGGCGATCACCCGGCCCGCGCCGAGTGCACCCGCCATGCGCAGCGTGGAGGTGCCGATACCGCCCGCCGCACCGTGCACCAGTACTGTCTCGCCCTCGGCGAGCCTGCCCCGATTACGCAGGCAGAAATGCACGGTCAGGTCGTTGAACAGGATCCCGGCCCCGGCCTGGAGGGAGATGTTGTCCGGTAGCCGGAAGACCATATCCACCGGCGCCACGGCCACCTCGGCGATGGCGTTGCCGAGCAGGGTCAACGCGAGCACCCGGTCTCCCGGCCGCACATGCGCGCCCTCGGGCGCCTGGCGCACGATGCCTGCAACCTCGCCGCCGACCACGAACGGCAGCTCCGGCTTCATCTGGTACTGACCGCGGGTCATCAGCACATCGGGAAAAGCCACACCGGCCGCGTGCACGTCGATGACCACGCCGCCCGGGAACGCCTTCGGCTCGTCGATCTCGACGACCTCGATCGCGTCCGGTCCTTCCAGCTTGCCGACCTGGGCTGCGCGCATATGCCGACCTCTCTGTCCATCCGACGGCACCGGCCGCGCCCACTGGCCGACCGGCGTTTCCCGACCCACCTAACCGCCTCCGCTCGGTTCCTGTCCAGACCGCCCGGCTTTGTCGAGCCCACCGAGACCAGTGCGAGCGCGAATTCATGGCAAACGGCGGATACGTCGGCTACCGGACCGACGGCCCGCGGTCCGGTTATCGACGACTCGACGCGAGGGTGTGACATATGACCCGTAAAGTCGTGTCACAAGAAGCACCGTATGAGTAACGCGGCACACCGTGCAGCGCGAGGAGCACAAGTGTCACTCGATCAGCCACTCGCCCCGCTTCCCCAGGAGGGCATGGGCTTTGCTTCAGCGTGGCCCGTACGGGCCGGCGACGTGGACCCCTACAACCGGCTGCGGCTCGACGGCGTCGCCCGATATCTGCAGGACATCGCCTGGGAGCAGCTTCAGCAAACTTTCCTCGAACGAACCGACCCGAGCTGGATCGTGCGGCGCACCGTCATCGATGTGATCCGGCCGGTGCTGTGGCCCGACCAGGTGCGGCTGCTGCGCTGGTGTTCGAGCATGTCGACCCGCTGGGCCAATATGCGGGTGCGCATCACCAGCGACAACGGCGGCCTGATCGAGACCGAAGGGTTCTGGATCAATATCAACGAGTCGAACAATATGCCCGCCCGGATCAGCGACGAGGGGCTGACCTATCTGGGCCGCACCACCGACGAGCACCGGCTGCGCTGGCGGCCCTGGCTCACCGACACCACCCCACCGGAATCGGACACCGACCTGCCGTTCCCGCTGCGCGCGACCGATATCGACCAGTACAACCACGTCAACAACGCCTGCTACTGGCAGGCCGTCGAGCAGTACCTGGTCGACTACCCCAAGCTGGTGGCCGCACCGCACCGCGCCGTGATCGAATACGTGGCCCCGGTGCTGGCCCGCCAGCACATCAGTGTGCGCAGCCGCTACGAACCCGGAGACCGAGGGACGGGAAACCCGACACTGCGCCTGTGGTTCGTCGTCGGCGGCACGACCACCACCATCGTGCGGATCATGCCGCTGCCCGGTCAGCAGCCGGGCCGGACCTGATTCGAGCGAAACACCGGCCGCGGAGGTCGGTCGAGACCGTCCGCGGCCGGTGTCCCGGTTCGGTTCAGCTTTCGGCGGCCTTCAGCAGATCCTCCCGGGTGGTGAACTTGACCCGCGGGCGGCCCGCCGATTTACCGGCGTCGCGCTCCGCCCGGTCGATCGCCCGCCACCGGTCCTTGTCGACCATGTCCGGTTTGCGCTCCCGCACGAGTGTGCGCAGGGCGTCCCGGTCGCCCGACGGCGTGTTCAGCTTGCCCGCGATGAAATCGGCGATCAGCGCTTCGACGGTTTCCTCGGAATCGACCCGGTTGGAGCCGATCACCCCACGCGGGCCGCGTTTGATCCAGCCGCTGACGTACACACCGGTCAGCGGCGTGCCGTCCGGCCCGGTCACCCGGCCGTGCTCGTTGGGCACCACGGCGCGACGTTCGTCGAACGGCAGGTCGGCCACCGCCTTACCGCGGTATCCGATGGAACGCAGCACCAGCGAGGCGGGCAGGTTGTCGGTCCGGTCGGTGGCCCTGGCCACCACCTGGCCGCCCTCTTCGACCAGCTCGTTGCGCACGTACTCGAGTCCCTCGACCTGGTCCGTGCCGGTCACCGCCGACGGCGAGGCGAGATAGCGGAAGACGATCCGCTTATTGGCCGGATCGCGCGGCGCTTCGGCGTATTCGCGCGCCAGCGTGTACTTGAGCCGCAGCGACGGTTCGATATCCGGGTCGTCGAGCAGCGCCTGGCTGGCCGGATCGAGTTCCAGCTCGGCCGGGTCGACCACAACGTCGACGCCCTGGAGATGGGTCAGAGCCATGAACTCCGGCGACGTGTAGGCGGCCTGCAGCGGCCCGCGCCTGCCGAGCACGACGACCTCACGGATCTTGCTGTCGCGCAGCGCGTCCAGCGCGTGGTCGGCGATATCGGTGGTGGCCAGCTCGTCCGGGTCGACGGTCAGCACCCGGGCGACGTCGAGCGCGACATTGCCGTTGCCGACGATCACGGCCCGCTCGCCGGACAGATCGAACTGCCGATCGGCGTAATCGGGGTGACCGTTGTACCAGGCGACGAATTCGGTGGCCGAGTGGCTGCCGGGCAGGTCTTCCCCCGGCACGCCCATCCTCCGGTCGGAGGCCGCACCGACCGCGTAGATGACCGCATGGTGGTGGGCGAGCAGTTCCGCATGAGTGATGTGCGTACCGACCTCGACGTTGAGGTAGTACTGCATGGTGTCGCGGCGGAACGCCGACTCGAACATGTTCGACACCGTTTTGGTGCCCGGGTGATCGGGCGCGACACCTGTGCGCACCAGCCCCCACGGGGTTGGTACCCGGTCGAACAGCTCCACCTGCACATCGGCCCGGCGCAGCAGTTCATCGGCGGCGTAACAGGCGGCTGGTCCGGCGCCGACTATCGCCACCCGCAGCGTGCCCAGGTCCTTCGGTGGGCGCACCGGCGTGGGGAGGGGGTCCAGGTTCGATTCCAGTGGATGCCGCTGGAAGTATTCGGCGTTGATCTCGCGGAACCGGGCCAGCGATGCGGTCAGATCATCCTCGGAGAAGATGGCCTCCACCGGGCACGCGTCGACACAGGCGCCGCAATCGATGCAAGTGTCGGGGTCGATGTAGAGCATCTCGGTCGTCGCGAATTCCGGCTGGTCCGGGGTGGGACGGATGCAGTCGACCGGGCACTCGGAAACGCAGCTGGCGTCGTTGCAACAACGCTGCGTGATGACGTAGGCCATATTGTGCAGATCCTCGAAACTATACGTGGGCTGTTGCCACCAGGGGGCGCGGTGGACAGGCGGCACCTGGACGAGTGCCCGGGTTCTCCGGTGCCCTCTCCATTGTGACGCTGCTTTCAGTTTGCCTCGAGTGTGTTGGCCGTCTCCGGACAGGAGGGCTTACGGTGTCGCCATGGAGCGGACTTTGATCCTGATGCGGCACGGTAAATCGGCGTACCCAGTGGGAATCGACGATCACGAACGGCCGCTCGCACCGCGCGGCATCCGAGAGGCCGGGCTGGCCGGACAGTGGTTGCGCGAAACCCAGCCGCCGATCGATGCGGTGCGCTGTTCCACCGCGAAACGCACCCGCGAGACATTGGCGGCGACCGGAATCACCGCACCGGTGGAGTTCGTATCCGATATTTACGAGGCGTCCCCCCGCACGTTGCTCGAACTGATCTGGCTGACCGGTGACGAGGTGGCGACGCTGCTGGTGATCGGGCACGCGCCCGGGATGCCGTATACCACCTGGGAACTGGCGAGCGATCATCGCAGCGAGGCCGCGGAACGCCTGAGCCGCAAGTTCCCGACATCCGCCCTCGCGGTGCTGCGTTTCGCTGGCCCGTGGACCGAGGTCGCCGCAGGGACCGGGGACCTGGTCGAGTTCCACGTACCGCGCTGACCGGCCGGTCAGCGCAGCAGTTTGCCCCCGAAGACGACGCCCGCCCCGAGCAGCACCAGCAGCACGAACGCGGCGAACCCACCGAACAACCACCACACGATGCCGAGCGCCAGCACGAACGGCGCGACCGCGATCGCGGTGATGACCGGATTCTCTTTGACCGTGGCCCACGCCGAACGCGCCCTGACCCGGTCGATTTCTTTACCCATGAACCCAGGGTAGGGCGCGTCCGGTGAATACGTCGGTGCTCGATGCGATCCTGATCACATGGACTGGAGAATCGAGCTCGTCGCCATCCCCGTCACCGATGTCGATCGTGCCAAGGATTTCTATACCGGCATCGGCTTCAATGCCGACCACGATGCATCCCCCACCGAGGATGTCCGTTTCGTGCAGTTGACCCCACCTGGCTCCAGCTGTTCCATCTGTATCGGCCGGGGAATCACCGAGGCCGCGCCCGGCAGCGTGCAGGGTATGCAAATGGTGGTGCCCAGCGCCGAACAGGCATATCAGCAATTGGTCGCCGCCGGCGTGGACGCCACCCCGGTCCGGGATATGGGTTGGGGGCTGTTCACCTTTTTCGCCGACCCCGATGGCAACCAGTGGGCCGTCCAGGAGCTGCCGAAGCGGGAGTGATCCTCGCCCGGCCCCTTCGGAACGCCCTGCCCGACCTGGCCGATGCCGTGGCGCCGCTTCCGGAGGAAACGGTCATCGAGCGTGAGTACCCTGGGGCACGACAAGTGATCTGGGCCGCCATCACGGTCGGCGCGTACAACTGCGCGCCGATCCGAGCAGACACCCGGTGCGCGGAAGGAGAGTCGGACCATGGCCGAATCGACCGTGAACAGCAAAGTGGTGCGCAACAGCGACCGGAACCGCTACGAGATCTTCTACGGCGACGACCTCGCCGGATTCGCCGATTACTCCGAGCGCGGCGACGAAACGGTATTCACCCATACCGAGATCGACAAGGCTTTCGGCGGGAAAGGGCTGGGCAGCACGCTGGCCGCGGCGGCGGTGCGCGAGGCGATCGGGCGTGATCGCGTGATTCGGCCGGTGTGCTCGTTCATCAAGTCCTATCTGGACCAGCATCCCGAACACGATGCCCATGTGGTCGGTAAGGGCGTCGAACGTGCGTAACCGGATCTGGACAGCAACTCTGGGCAGGTGCCGCGCGAACGTCGAGTGATATCCGATGGATCGAGACGCCCAGCGCGCGCTGGAGGATCTACTCGCTCGCGGTTTGGATTCCGTCGCTGCCGCGCCGCGCGAGGTGCGGCGGCCTGCCCCGACAACCCTGCAGCACTGGGATCTGCCCGCCCGTGACATCTACGCACTGCTGCGCTGGGGGCTGCCGGTGGCCGCACACGATCCCGCGACCGAGTTGCCTGCCGCTGATTTCCAGGTCGAGGCCGATCCGCAGTGTCCGCTCCCCGGGCCTGCGGAGGCTGCGGTTCTCTCGGGGTACCGAATCGCGGGCAGTAAACGCCGCTGGTATGCGGCCGCCACCGGCGGGGGCGGTGTCTTCGCGCTCGGCCGACCAGATGCGTCGGCAGACGGCCTGGTCAACACCTCGGTGGCGCTCTATGTGGAGACGGTGTGGCGCTGGACGCTGCTGAGCGAACTCATCCAGCCACTGGAGGCGGCGGGTGAGGACGAAACCGTGTACTGGTGTCTGGAACGTTTCGCTGCGTGGACGGTTCAGCGCGATCCGGCAGCAAAAATGCACGCCGACGACGGGGTGAGCTGGTGGGAAGGATTGACTTTCAGCTGAAGAAACCTGTCGTCAAGGGGCGACGGTGAACAGTTCGTAGCTATGGCCTTCCGGCGAGAGCACATAGACACCGCGCCCACCGCCTCCGCGGTTGATCTCACGGTCCCAGCCACATTCCGGGCCGGACCCGTATTTCACCGCGGGCTGATACGCCAGCCACTGCAGCACGGCATCGAAGGTGTGGTCGTCGACCAGAAAGCCGTAATGCCCAGGTTCGACCCGCCCACGGTCGTCGAAGTCGAAGGTCAGATCCGCATTGATGTGAACCGGGGCGAACGGTCCGCTCGGCTCACCCACCACCAGGCCCATGAGCTCGGCGAAGAATGTCGCCGCCGCTACGCGATCGAAAGCCGGAACGATCGTGTGGTTCAAGACGATCGCCATCGGCGCCCCTCCCCTACTGGGCTGCTCAGCCATTTTCACTCCCTACTACATGCGATACACACCTATTATACGTGCGGTTGTCATGCAATATAGGTGCGAGTCGCATATTAATTTGTTTCACGGGCTAGATTTGGCGCATGAGCAGTCGATCCACCGCCACCGACGGCGGTCCCGCGCTGTTCCGTCTGGTCCGGTTCTGGTCCCGGCGCTGGATCAATCGCACCTCCCCTGGCCTGCCCACGGAACTGCGGCACGCCCAGCACATCCAGGTGGTCGAAGCGGTAGCGGCGGCCACCGGTGCGGCGGACGAGGCCACCATCACCTCGGTGGCCCATCAACTCGGCCTCGACCATTCCGGGGCCAGCCGGATGGTGCGTGACGCGACCGCGGCCGGCTTCCTGTCCCGTGCCGAATCGGAACAAGACCGCAGACGCACCTCCCTACAGCTGACCGAGGGCGGCGAACGGCTACTCGCCGAAGCGCACGACTGGCAGCGGCAGGTATTTCTGGAACTCACCGCACACTGGTCGGCCACGGACCGGCAGCGCTTCGCCGGCTACCTACAGCGGCTGGCCGACGATCTACCACATCACCGTTGACAGTGCGCACCCGCTGATCTTGTGAACCGTCCCGATTCTGGCACCGCCGCGATAGTTCGGCGTCTGAAATGTCCGGACTGCCGGTAGGGTTTCGCCACGAGACCCGGCATTTCCGCCCGGCCCCGCGAGTCGAAAGAACACGATGAGGATCACCAGAATCACCACTGCCGCACTGGTATTGCTCGCAGCTGCCGGCATCACCGCGGCTCCGGTCACCGCCGAGCCCACCGCTGACGCGCCCGCTCGCGCGCATCTCGATCTGAGCGGTTCGATGCACCACCTCGACTACCGAGTCACCGCAACCGAAGACCGGCGCGCCGCAGTGGCAACCGTCGAAGGTGGCCGTTTCGAGTTGATCGCCGACGACCGGATCGTCACCCTCACCGATCAGACCGGTTACGTCGTCGCCGCCTTCCCGATGACCGTGCACGCCGCAGGCGAACACGTCGACCTCACCCCCGTCATCGAAGAATCCGGCACCCGCTTGACCCTCACCCCTGTCGCGGCGTCCCCCACCCCGATCCGCGATATCAACGCCGAGGAACGTTTCTTCGCCGAAACCGAACGCCATATGCCGACCATCCTCGCCGGGGCCGCAATAGGCGGCGCCATCGGTTTCATCATCGGCTTCCCCCTAGGCCTTTTCGTCCTCGACTTCATCACTGTCCCGGTAGCCACCGTCGTCGGCGCCGCCATCGGCGCCTTCGCCGGCCTGGCCACCGCAGGCGGCCAACCCGCCATCGACGCCACCGTCGCCTACCTGACCCGCACCCCCTGAACCAGCCAGACGAAGCGAAACGCCCCGCTCGCGCAGTGCGAGCGGGGCGTTTCGTGATATCGACGACGATCAGCGGTAGTCGCTGAACCCGTAGTCGTCCAGCGGAACCGCAGCGCCGGTGGTGGCGCCGAAGCCCTCGGGACTGTAGTAGGTGTCGTCGTAGGACGGCACCGCGTACGCCGCGGCACGGGCCTCTTCGGTGGGCTGGACCTGGATATTGCGGTACCGGTTGATGCCGGTACCGGCCGGGATCAGCTTACCGATGATCACGTTCTCCTTGAGGCCGATGAGTTTGTCGGAGCGGCAGTTGATGGCCGCGTCCGTCAGAACTCGGGTGGTCTCCTGGAAGGAGGCCGCCGACAGCCACGAATCGGTGGCCAGCGACGCCTTCGTGATACCCATCAGCACCGGACGACCCGCCGCAGGCTCGCCGCCCTCGGCGACGACCCTGCGGTTGGACGCCTCGAACTCGGCACGCTCGGTGAGCGAACCGGGCAGGAACTCGGTGGCGCCCGAATCGATGATCGTCACCCGGCGCAGCATCTGGCGGACGATGACCTCGATGTGCTTGTCGTGGATCGACACACCCTGGCTCCGGTACACCTCCTGGACCTCGTGGACCAAATGGATCTGCACCTGCCGGGGGCCCATCACGCGCAGCACCTCATGCGGATCGGCGGCGCCTTCCAGCAGCTGCTGGCCGACCTCGACGTGGTCACCGTCGGACAGCAGACGCTCGGTGCCGTCGTCGTGCTTGAACACGCGCAGCCGCTGACGCTTGGACAGCTTGTCGTAGACGACCTCATCGCCACCGTCATCCGGGATGATGGTGATCTTGTAGAAGCGGTCGTCGTCCTCCAGCCGCACCCGACCCGAAACCTCGGCGATCGGGGCCTTGCCCTTGGGCACGCGGGCCTCGAACAGCTCCTGCACCCGCGGCAGACCACCAGTGATGTCGTCACCGGCGACACCACCCTGGTGGAAGGTACGCATGGTCAGCTGGGTGCCGGGCTCACCGATGGACTGGGCCGCGACGATACCGACCGCCTCGCCGATATCGACCAGCTTGCCGGTCGCCATCGAACGGCCGTAGCAGGTCGCGCACACACCGGTGCCGGTGCCGCAGGTCAGGACCGAACGGACCTTCACCTCGGTGATACCGGCCTCCAGCAACGCCTCGATGGCCGGGTCGCCGAGGTCGGCGCCCTTGACCACCACCACGTTGCCGCTGCTGTCCACCGCGTCCGCGGCGAGGGTGCGGGCATAGGCGGAGGTTTCCACGTGCGCGTCCCGGATCAGGGTGCCGTCCGGCATCTTCTCCGCGATGTGCACGGTGATACCGCGCTCGGTGCCGCAATCGGTTTCGCGCACGATGACGTCCTGCGACACGTCCACCAGACGACGGGTCAGGTAACCCGAGTCGGCGGTGCGCAGCGCGGTGTCGGCCAGACCCTTACGAGCGCCGTGGGTGTTGATGAAGTACTCCAGCACCGTCAGGCCCTCACGGAAGGAGGACTTGATCGGACGCGGAATGAACTCACCCTTCGGGTTGGTCACCAGACCCTTCATCCCGGCCAGTGTCCTGGTCTGGGTGAAGTTACCGGTGGCACCCGAGTCGACGATCGTGATGATCGGGTTGTCGGCCGGGTAGTGCGCACGCAGCGCCTTACCGACCTCTTCGGTCGCCTCCTGCCAGATCTTGACCAGGGCGTTGTTGCGCTCCTGGCGATCGAGCGCACCACGCTGGTACTTCTTCTCGATCTGCTCGGACTGCGCCTCGTAGCGCTCCATGATCTCGGCCTTCTCCGGCGGCACCAGCACGTCGGACATCGAGACCGTGACACCGGAGCGGGTCGCCCAGTAGAAACCGGCGTCTTTGAGCTTGTCGACGGTCTGCGCGACCACGATCATCGGGTAGCGCTCGGCGAGATCGTTGATGATCGTCGCCTGCCGCTTCTTCGGCATCTGCTCGTTGATGAACGGGTAGTCCGGCGGCAGCAACTCGTTGAACAGCACCCGGCCCAACGTGGTCGTGGTGGTCCAGGCTTGGCCGTGCCGCCAGCCGTCGGGGAACAGTTCGGCCTCGACGTCCTTCGGCGGGCGCTGCTCGCTCAGCCGCACCTTGATCAGCGACCGCACACTCAGCTCACCACGGTCGACGGCCATCTGCGCCTCCGCAGGCGAGGAGAACACACCCTGCTCGGGGCCGTTCTCGTCTGCGGGCTGGTATTCGCCCACGGCGCCTTCCTCGTGCCGAGTCAGGTAGTACAGGCCCGTGACCATGTCCAGACGCGGCATGGCCAGCGGACGACCCGACGCGGGCGAGAGGATGTTGTTCGACGACAGCATCAGGATGCGGGCCTCGGCCTGCGCCTCCGCCGACAGCGGCAGGTGCACGGCCATCTGGTCACCGTCGAAGTCGGCGTTGAACGCCTCACAGACCAGCGGGTGCAGCTGGATGGCCTTACCTTCCACCAGCTGCGGCTCGAAGGCCTGGATACCGAGGCGGTGCAGAGTGGGCGCGCGGTTGAGCAGCACCGGGTGTTCGGCGATGACCTCTTCGAGGACATCCCACACCTGCGGCCGCTGCCGCTCCACCATCCGCTTGGCGGACTTGATGTTCTGCGCATGGTTCAGATCGACCAGGCGTTTCATCACGAACGGCTTGAACAGCTCCAGCGCCATCAGCTTCGGCAGACCGCACTGATGCAGCTTGAGCTGCGGGCCGACGACGATAACCGAACGACCCGAGTAGTCGACGCGCTTGCCGAGCAGGTTCTGGCGGAACCGGCCCTGCTTGCCCTTGAGCAGATCCGACAGCGACTTCAGCGGGCGGTTGCCTGGCCCGGTGACCGGGCGGCCACGGCGGCCGTTGTCGAACAGCGCGTCCACGGATTCCTGCAGCATCCGCTTCTCGTTGTTGACGATGATCTCGGGTGCGCCGAGGTCGATCAGTCGCTTGAGGCGGTTGTTGCGGTTGATGACGCGGCGGTACAGGTCGTTCAGGTCGGAGGTGGCGAAACGACCACCGTCGAGCTGCACCATCGGCCGCAGTTCCGGCGGGATCACCGGAACAGCGTCGAGCACCATACCCATCGGCGAGTTGTTGTTGGCCTGGAAGGCCGCGACAACCTTGAGCCGCTTGAGCGCGCGCAGCTTCTTCTGGCCCTTACCGCTGCGGATGGTTTCGCGCAGCGATTCGGCCTCGGCCTCGATATCGAAGTTCTCCATCAGCTTCTGGATGGACTCTGCACCCATGGCGCCGGTGAAGTATTCGCCGTAGCGGTCGGTGAGCTCGCGGTAGAGCACCTCGTCGACGATGAGCTGCTTGGGCGCGAGCTTGGTGAAGGTGCTCCAGATCTCGTCGAGCCGGTCCAGCTCACGCTGGGCGCGGTCGCGGATCTGCTTCATCTCGCGCTCGCCGCCGTCCTTGACCTTGCGGCGGACATCGGATTTGGCGCCTTCGGCCTCGAGCTCGGCGATATCGGCCTCTAGCTTCTGCGCCCTGGCCTCCAGATCGGCGTCGCGCTGATCTGCTACGGCCTTCTTCTCGACCTCCATCTCCGCTTCGAGAGTGGACAGCTCGTTGTGCCGCAGTTCCTCGTCGACGGTGGTGATGACGTAGGCAGCGAAGTAGATGATCTTTTCCAGATCCTTCGGCGCCAGGTCGAGCAGGTAGCCCAGCCGCGAGGGCACGCCCTTGAAGTACCAGATGTGGGTGACCGGGGCGGCCAGCTCGATATGGCCCATCCGCTCACGACGCACCTTGGCGCGGGTCACCTCGACGCCGCAGCGTTCACAGATGATGCCCTTGAAGCGGACACGCTTGTACTTACCGCAGTAGCACTCCCAGTCCCGGGTGGGACCGAAGATCTTCTCGCAGAACAAGCCGTCCTTCTCCGGCTTGAGCGTGCGGTAGTTGATGGTCTCCGGCTTCTTCACCTCGCCATAGGACCACTGGCGGATGTCTTCGGCGGTAGCCAAACCGATCCGGAGTTCATCGAAGAAGTTGACGTCTAACACGTAACTTCCTTTCCCCTGTGCGGGTCGAATTCGAGCAAAAGTTCTCTAGTAGTTCGAGCGCTGCGGCCGGGCGCCCGGGTTCCTCCACTCGGGAGTGCCCCGGCGCCCGGCCCCTGCCTAGTTCGCCAAATCGTCGACGGTGGCCGCTTCGTTCCTGGACAGGTTGATGCCCAGATTGGCCGCCGCCCGCTCCAGATCCTCGTCGTCGCCGTCGCGCATTTCGATCGCGGCACCGTCGGAGGACAGCACCTCGACATTGAGGCACAGCGACTGGAGTTCCTTGAGCAGCACCTTGAACGATTCCGGAATGCCCGGCTCCGGAATGTTCTCGCCCTTCACGATCGCCTCGTACACCTTCACACGGCCGACCACGTCATCGGACTTGATGGTCAGCAGCTCCTGCAGCGTGTAAGCGGCGCCGTAGGCCTGCATCGCCCAGCATTCCATTTCACCGAAGCGCTGGCCGCCGAACTGGGCCTTACCGCCGAGCGGCTGCTGGGTGATCATCGAGTACGGGCCGGTCGAACGCGCGTGGATCTTGTCGTCGACCAGATGGTGCAGCTTCAGGATGTACATGTAGCCGACCGCCACCGGATACGGGAACGGCTCACCGGAACGTCCGTCGAACAGGATCGCCTTGCCGTTCTCGTCGACCATCCGCTCGCCGTCGCGGTTGGGCAGGGTCGAACCGAGCAGACCGCTCAGCTCCTCTTCCTGTGCACCGTCGAACACCGGGGTGGCGATATTGGAGTCGGCGGGTGCGCCGAGCATCTCCTCCGGCAGCGACTGCGCCCAATCAGGGCGGGTGCCATCGGCGACGTCGACCTGCCAGCCTGCCTTGCCGATCCAGCCCAGATGGGTTTCCAGGATCTGGCCGATGTTCATACGGCGCGGCACACCGTGGGTGTTCAGGATGATGTCGACCGGGGTGCCGTCCGGCAGGAACGGCATGTCCTCGGTCGGCAGGATCTTGCCGATGACACCCTTGTTGCCGTGGCGGCCGGCCAGCTTGTCGCCGTCCTGGATCTTGCGCTTCTGCGCCACATACACCCGGACCAGCTCGTTGACGCCCGGGGGGAGCTCGTCGTCTTCGCGGGAGAACACCCGGATGCCGATGACCTTGCCGGACTCGCCGTGCGGCACCTTCAGCGAGGTGTCGCGGACCTCGCGGGCCTTCTCACCGAAGATGGCGCGCAACAGCCGCTCCTCCGGGGTCAGCTCGGTCTCGCCCTTCGGGGTGACCTTGCCGACCAGGATGTCGCCGTCGCGCACCTCGGCGCCGATGCGCACGATGCCACGCTCGTCCAGATCGGCGAGCACCTCGTCGGAGACGTTCGGGATGTCCCGGGTGATCTCCTCGGCGCCCAGCTTGGTGTCGCGGGCGTCGATCTCGTGCTCTTCGATGTGGATCGAGGTGAGGACGTCGTCTTCCACGAGGCGCTGCGACAGGATGATCGCGTCCTCGTAGTTGTGGCCTTCCCACGGCATGATCGCCACGAGCAGGTTCTTGCCGAGCGCCATCTCACCATTCTCGGTGCAGGGGCCGTCGGCGAGGACCTGACCGGCCTCGACCCGCTGCCCCTCGTCCACGATGGGCCGCTGGTTGGCGCAGGTGCCCTGGTTGGAGCGGGCGAACTTGCGCATCCGATAGCTGCGGCGGGTGCCGTCATCGGCCATCACGGTGACGTAATCGGCGGAGACCTCCTCGACCACGCCCGTCTTCTCGTTCACCACGACGTCGCCCGCGTCCACCGCGGCGCGCAGCTCCATACCGGTGCCGACGATCGGCGCCTCGGAACGGATCAGCGGCACGGCCTGACGCTGCATATTGGCGCCCATCAGGGCACGGTTGGCGTCGTCGTGCTCGAGGAACGGGATCATGGCGGTCGCGACCGACACCATCTGGCGCGGCGAAACGTCCATGTAGTCGACTTCGGTGGCGTCGACGTACTCCATCTCCTCGTTACCGCGGCGGCACAGCACCCGGTCGTCGGCGAAGTAGCCATCGGCTTTGACCGGCGAGTTGGCCTGGGCCCGGACGTGCCGGTCCTCTTCGTCGGCGGTGAGGTAGACGACCTCGTCGGTGACCCGGCCCTCGACCACCTTGCGGTAGGGAGTTTCGATGAAGCCGAACGGGTTGACCCGCGCATACACCGACAGCGAACCGATCAGGCCGATGTTCGGGCCTTCCGGGGTCTCGATCGGGCACATGCGGCCGTAGTGCGAGGAGTGCACGTCGCGGACCTCGAGGCCGGCGCGCTCACGGGACAGACCGCCGGGGCCGAGCGCCGACAGGCGGCGCTTGTGGGTCAGGCCCGACAGCGGGTTGTTCTGGTCCATGAACTGCGACAGCTGCGAGGTTCCGAAGAACTCCTTGATCGCGGCCACGACGGGGCGGATGTTGATCAGGGTCTGCGGCGTGATCGCCTCGACGTCCTGGGTGGTCATCCGCTCGCGCACGACCCGTTCCATCCGCGACAGGCCGACCCGGATCTGGTTCTGGATCAGCTCGCCGACGGTACGCAGGCGGCGGTTGCCGAAGTGGTCGATATCGTCGACCTCGACCGGTACCTCGACCCCGCCGGGCGCGGTCATCTCCTGGTCGCCCGCGTGCAGGCGCACCAGGTACTCGATGGTGGCGACGATGTCGTCCTTGGTGAGCACCGAGCTGGTGATGGGTTCGCCCGGGTTGAGGCCGAGCTTCTTGTTGATCTTGTAGCGGCCGACGCGCGCCAGGTCGTAGCGCTTCTCCTTGAAGAACAGGTTCTCCAGCAGGGTCTGCGCGGACTCCTTGGTCGGCGGCTCACCCGGACGCAGCTTGCGGTAGATGTCCAGCAGCGCCTCGTCCTGGCCTGCGGTGTTGTCCTTCTCGAGGGTGGACATCATGATCTCGGAGAAGCCGAAGCGCTCCACGATCTGCTCGGTGCTCCAGCCCAGCGCCTTGAGCAGCACGGTGACCGGCTGACGGCGCTTGCGGTCGATGCGGACACCGACGGTGTCGCGCTTGTCCACATCGAATTCCAGCCAGGCGCCGCGGCTCGGGATGACCCGCACGCTGTGCAGATCCTTTTCGGTGCTCTTGTCGACGGAATGGTCGAAGTACACACCGGGCGAGCGCACCAGCTGCGAGACGACGACGCGTTCGGTGCCGTTGATGATGAAGGTGCCCTTGTCGGTCATCATCGGGAAATCACCCATGAAGACCGTCTGGCTCTTGATCTCGCCGGTGTTGTTGTTGATGAACTCCGCGGTGACGAACAGCGGCGCCGCGTAGGTCATGTCCTTGTCTTTGCACTCGTCGATGGAGGCCTTGACCTCTTCGAAGCGCGGATCGGAGAAGGACAGGGACATCGATCCGGAGAAATCCTCGATCGGCGAGAGCTCCTCCAGCACTTCCTCTAGCCCGCCGACCAGCCCGACATCACCGCGCGCAGCGGCCCGTTCGCGCCAATCCGGCGCGCCGATCAGCCAGGCGAAGGATTCCGTTTGTAGATCGAGAAGACCCGGCACCTCCAGCGGCTCCCGGATCTTCGCGAAAGACACCCGCATAGGGGCTCCGGGGATACCCCCCGCAACTCCCAGCTTCGAATTGGCGCTTGTCTGGGTGGAGACTGCCAAGATGCGTCCTTCCAGCACCTAACGCGTGTCGCGTGGTGGTCCGCGACCGTCGCTTGCCTGCTACGTTGTTGTTGTTGTTGAGATTCTCGCTGGTCACAACCCGAACGAACCCGAACAGGCAACAACGAAAGCAACACCAGAAGGGTGGCACTTACGAGTGCGAATTGAGGTATGGACAGGAGGCAGCCAGCGCAACGTCCAAACCTACACCTACCTACATGGAGGTGTCAAAGTACCACTCGGACGAACTCTCGCCCGGCTGGCGCGCCGGTCGGTATCGCCGACCGCGCCGGGCCCGGTGCCGCGGGTGGCAGTTCGCCGGTGGGATGTTTGTTTCGTCGTTTCGCTATCGTCGTTTCCGGTACTCACCACTGGGACAGCTGCTGCTGGCTAGCGCTGTTGTAAATAGCGTGACTTGTCCGGCGAAACTCGTCAAGTGGCCACTCCTACCTGGCCCTCCCCGCGAGATCGACTGCCCCCGTGCAGGATCACCGGCAGGGCACCGATCACCGGTCGATGATATCGGCGGCGAGCCAGCGCCCCTCCACCTTCTGCATCTGCAGCACTACCGGTCCCGCCGCGCTCTGCTGGGCGACTCCGTCTTTTGTGGCGCTCACCACCAGATTCACCAGCACCTCTGCGCGGTCTTCGGTGAGCAAAGTCACCCCGATCGGGTCAGCGGCGGCGTCGGCGCTGGTCTGTGCCTGTTCGATCGCAGAAACGGTGGTCGCGGCGAAGGTATCCAGCTCCTCGCGCATCTTTCCCGTCACCACCTCACGAACGGCCGCCTCGTACCCGTCGATGTCCTCGACTTTGTACCCGTAGATGGTGCGTAGCGTGTGCTCGGCAGCGGCCCGCACCTCCTCGGTGGCGGCGCTGTCGACGAAGGCGGCGTTATCGTCTGCGACCCCCGGATGCTGGGCAGCCAGCACCGCGAACCCGGTCAGCAGCAGCGCAGTGAGGAACGCGGCGAGCGGCCGGGACCACCGTCGCGCCCGTCTCGCTGTCCGAGTCCGCCGCGGCAACCGCAGCTGCCTCCGGGCAGCACTGTGCTCGCCCCGCGGCAGCGGCCGCGATGAACCGCGAGGCGGTCTCGAACCCGCAGGCCGGGGACGAGCCGGGGCCTGCACACCTGCGGCGGCGCGCCGACTGGAACGGATGAGCCCCGAGTCTCCGGCCACCCGAGGCCGCCGGTTTCCCGGACGCCGGGTCGGCGAGACGCGGTTGACGGTGCGACGGTTCACCATGGCTGTCCCTCCGGGTTCGTGGCTCCCGATAGCAGCTGAACCGCTGCATGGGCATCCGGTCGTGCCCCCTCCGACACCGCATCCGTCCCAGAGCCATCACCGGCGGCCGGGGGAGCAGGGACCGCGCGCGGAGTAAGCGACGGGGTATCCGCGGATGGAGCGGCGGGTAGTGCGGCCGGAGCTGCGGGGGGAGCGTCCGCGGTGGTGGGCGGCACCGCCGGAGCGGCCGGGGCCGCGGGCGGTGCAGCTGGCGCGGGGGCAGGTGTTCGGGCTTCGGTGTTGCCACTGCTCAGCGGGACCGGTTGACCGAGTGACGACACCTGTTCGGCCTTCCAGGTATCGCCTTCCTTGGCCATATCGAGGGCCCAGGTGTAGCGGAAGGCGTTACCCGGCTTGTCCGGCTGGTCCGGCTCGGTCTCGTCCACCCGCAGCACCACCAGCACCGAGGCCTTGTCCAGTTCGGAGTTCAGCGAGGTCACGGATGCGCCCAGTACCTGCGAGCGCATCCGCACCCCGGCTTCGGTGGCCATCTGCTCGGCCTGCTGCTGATGCTCGGTCGCCGATTCCAGGATCGCGCCGGTCATCGACGACCTGGCCAGCGCGAGGGACCCCGCGACGTCGGCGGTGTCCATCGACGTCATATTGATCGCGGCCTGCTGCGCGGCGTCCAGTGCCGCGTCCCTGGCCGCGGCCCGCGGTCCGTCGGTGAAGTACGCGGCCCGCACCCAACCTGCCCCGAACCACACCGCCGCAGCGAGCGACGCGACAACAGTCACCGCCGAGAGCATGGTGACCACCACCAGCGGACCTGACCGTAACTGCTGCGCCGGGTGCGCCGTTTCTCGCCGTCTACGCAGCATCTTGCGCAGAAACGGGCTGTTGGCCGCAGCAGCCTGCTGCGTCAGGCCGGCGTCGGGGCCGTCACCAGGGGCCACATAGCCGGAGGTCACACTGTCGCCGGAGGCCCCCGCGCTGCCTGCTCTCCCGGGTGATGCGGGTGAGGCGACTTGGCGTCCCTTCGCCGCGCTGGATCCCCCCCGATCCGTGGGGAGCGGCCCAACGGGGCCGACGAGCTCTGCGGGATCACCAGAGTCGAGATTCACTACGCAGCACCTCACCTATGGTCAGCGTTTCGGGGTGACGCCGAGGAGGGCAGCTATTTCCTCGGCGATCGGGTTCAGGTTGAGCTTGTCCGGGTCGGTTTTGGGGTTGTCGTCCCATGGCTGGACGATTTCCGGGTCGGCGAGGTCGGCGCGCGCGCCGCCGCGCACCGCGGTCGGGTTGCCGAACGGCACGGTGCATGCGGCCTCGGTGTTGAACGGGAACTCGTCGCGAGTGTCGTCGAAGTCCGGGTCGCGGGCTTTCATCTCGTCGAGAATTCGCTGGGTGCCCTCGTAGCCAAGGGTGCAGGCGGGCGGGTTGTTCGTTTCAAGGACGAGGCCGAAATGGCTGGTCCCGTCGCCGGGGGCGGTCGCCGAGGCGCCGATGGACAGCTGCGGCAGCATCTGCAGCAACGGTTCAACCGCGTAGTACTGGGGTGAGACGGCCAGCAGCAGGGCGCGCAGATTGGTCAGGTCGGCGGTGAGCGCGGGGCCGCTTTCGTCCAGTAACGCACTGATCTGCTGTCCTGCGTCGGTACCGGTTCCGATGAGTCTGCGCACCGCGGGGTCGCTATCGCGCAACTGCGCGGTCAGTTTTTCCAGCCCATCACTGAACCGGCGGATTTCGGTGGATTGCTGGGCTTGGGTGTCGAGCACGATCCGGCCGTCGCGGATCAACTGGATCGTCTCCGGCAGAGTGTGGTGGAAAGTGTCGGTGAATGTGCGCAGCGAATCGATCAGCCCGTGCAGTTCACCGCCTTTGCCATCCAACGCGGTTGCCAGCTCGGTGATCGTGGTGTGCAGGGCTGGCAGGTCGACGGTGGCCGCCAGGGCATCGACGCTGCCGAGCAACTGCTCCACCGGGACCGGGGTGGTCACGGTGTCGATGATCGAACCGTCGTGTAGGAACGGCCCCTCGGTGGTATCGGGTTGCAGATCGACGTACTGTTCGCCGATCGCCGAACGGTTGGCCACCACCGCGTGCGCGGATGCGGGAATCGGCGGCGAACTCGAATCGATGACCAGCTCCATCAGCACCCCGGCGTCGGTGAGATGAAGAGCGCCGACCCGGCCGACCGGGACACCGCGATAGGTGACCTCGGAGCCGTCATAGGCGCCGCCGGTCTGCTCGGCGCGCACGTACACCTCGTATTTGCCGAACCCGAGCATCTGATCGAACCGGATATAACGCCCACCCACGTACACGACGCCGAGCACGGCGACGATCAGGAACGCGATGAGCTGATACCGCACCAGACGGGTCATCGCGGCCCACCGCCGATCCCCATCTGCTCCAGGATCTGGGCGGCTCGCGGCCGCGCATCGGCGGTCTGTCCTGGTTCCGGCAGCGCCACCAGGCCCGGTGGCAGCGGCGGCAGCAGCGACAGCGATACCGTCGGCCAGCCCGGCCGTGGGCCGTTGCCGTTGTAGTACGGGTTGGTCGGGTTCACGTTCACCGGCGGGCCGACCGGCGGAATATAGACCGGGTCGGGTTTCCCGACGCCGAGGTTGCTCAACGCGACGCCGATCTGCAGATCCACCGACAGGAAGGTGTTGACTTGCCCGCCGAAGGTTCCCGCCAGGGTCGAATCGGGGAACGGGTAGGTCGGGATCAAGGGGAGCGCGGTCACCAGATCCGGTGCGGCGCGGCCGAGTTCCTGCAGGGTCGGGCGGAGCGCGCGCAGATCGGTGATGAGGTCGTCTTTGGCGGTGTTGATCACATCGAAGCCGACCCGACCCAGCCGGTCCAGCTGCTCGAGCAGTGTAATCAGCTGCGGGCGTTGTTCTTCCAGGATCCGGATGCCCTCGGGCAGTTCGTCGAGGATCTGCTCGAGCTGCCCGGTCTGGGCGGCAACGCGGTTACTGAGCGTTTCCAATCCGTCGAGCGTGCGGGTGATATCGGCGACCTGCTCGTTCAGGCCGGTGATCACGCTTTCGGCGTTCTCCAGCAGCGCCCGCACCCGACCCTCGCGCCCGTCGAGTGCGGTGGACAGCTCTGCGACGATGGGCTGCAGCTGTGCCACACCACCGCCGTTGAGCAGTAGCGATAGCGCGCCGAGCACCTGCTCGACCTCGGTGGCGTGCCGGGTACGGCCCAGGGGGATCACCGCGCCGTCACTCAGCCGGGGCCCGCCGCGGCCGACGGTGCCGTTTTCGGGTGCGGACAGTTCGATGAACTTCTCCCCGAGCAGATTCGATTGGCGCACCTCGGCCCGCGCATCGGCAGGCAGCTCGACCGAGGCGTTCACCAGCGTCGACACAGTCGCGGTCCAGCCGTCCGCGCCGAGCGAGATCTCCTCGACCCGGCCCACCGGCACCCCGTCGACCGTCACCGCCGACTGCGGCACCAGATCCAGTACATCGTCGAACTGGATATCGATATGCATCGGGTGGTCACCGAGGTCGGCGCCGCCGGGCAGCGGAATGCTGTAGATACCGTCCGCGCAGGAGGTGAGCAGCAGACCGGCGCATACCGCGGCGCCTGCGCGGGCGAATGTGCTCACTCGCCGGAGGCGGCTCATCGCGCACCTCCCTGCGGGTTCATCGCGCACCTTCCTGTGACGGCGGCAGCCGATGCGACGGTGTCCCGGGCACCGTTCCCGGCACGGGGTAACGCTGTTGGTTCTCGGCGCTGAGGATGCCGAACGGCAGGATCAACGACGAGCTTTGTACGGCCGCGGTGAGCTGGCCGGTGAGCTGCTCGCACCGCTGGAGCAGGGGCCGCGCCTGCCTCCCCAGCGCCTCGAATTCGGGGTCGCCCGGCCTGAGCTTGCCCAGGTCGAGCAGTTTGCACAGGGCGCCGAACGGATCCTGCAGGTCGGGAAAGTTGGCGCGCATATCCAGGGTGCCGGATTCGGCGTTGTGGATGTTGATCAGATTGCTCAACGCCACCGGTATCACCGGCAGCGCTTCGGCGAGGTCGTCGCGCTGGCCTGCCAGCGTCTGGGTGAGGGTGATCAGACGTTCCGCGTTGCCCGCGACGAGCGCGCGGTTGTCGTCGATGAACCTGGCGACATCGCCGAGCGCAAGCGACAGCAGTTCCAGCGCGTCACCCAGATTACGGCGCTCACCGGCGAGAAACGCGGCCAGATCGGCGAGCTGGATATTGAACTGGCGCACGTTCTGGTCGTTGCGGGCGAGCATGCTGACGAACACCTGCAGATGTTCGACGGTGGCGAAAATATCGCCGCGGGTATCGGACAGGGTCCGCGCCGCCCGAGACAGTTGGGTCAGGCTGTCCGCCAGTGCACGCCCGTTACCGGACACATTCGCCGCTGTGGTTTGCACCAGTTCGGTCAGCGCGCCGTCGGCGTTGGCTCCTTCCGGGCCGAGTGCTGAGGAAAGTTCGGTAATGCTGCGGTAGAGCTGGTCGATCTCGACCGGGGTCGCGGTCCGGTGGCGTTCGATGGTGGCGGTGCGTCCCATCTTCGGGCCGCCGCGATACACGGGGGTGAGCTGTATATAGCGGTCCGAAACCACCGCCGGGGAAATCTGTACGGCCTTGGCTTCGGCGGGAATGTCGTACGAACGGTCCACACTCATCACGATTTTCACCTGCGCGCCGATCGGTTCCACCGAATTCACCGACCCCACCGGCACCCCGAGGATCCGCACATCCGATCCCTCGTAGATGCCGACAGCGCGCTCGAAGTAGGCGGTGATCGTCGTCGTGTTCCACCGGTTGAACAGCCACCAGGTGCCGACGGCGAGCACCAGCACCACCACTACTGCCACCGCGAGCGCCGCCTGCGTCGCACGCCTGGTCGCCATCAGTTGCCTCCCAGTGTGCGCACCGGCGGCCGGTAGCCGGGAACCTCCGGCAGTCCCGGCGGAGTGATATTGACGATGACGGCGTCGAACCAACGCCCGGTGCCGAGCACATTCGCATACAGGCCGTAGAAAGGCGCGGCCAGTTCGAGGGTTCTGGAAATGTTGCGCTGGTTGGCGTTGAGCACATCGATCGCCGCCATCAGATTGGTCAACGCCGGGCCGATCTGCTGTTCGTTGTCGGCCACCAGCGCCCGCAGTTCGTTCGACAGGGTTTTGGCGCCGGACAGCAGCTGCGATATCGCCTGCTGCCGGATATTGAGTTCGGCCAGCAAGCGCCCGCCCGAGGCGAGCAGTCGTTCGAATTCGCTGTTGCGGTCGGCAAGTATCTGCGTGGTCTGTTCGGTCGCGGCGAATAGTTTGCGCAGTTGTTCATCGCGGGTGGCGACTGTCTCCGACAGACGTTTCACACCATCGATGGCACTGCGGATATGCGGGGGTGAGGTGGCGAACGCATCCGACAGCGCCCGCATCGAGGCCGCGAGCTGATCGGTATCGATATCGTCCAGCGTGCGCGCGGTGTCGCTGAACACGTCTATGACGTCATAGGGAGCCACGGTGCGGTCCAACGGGATCCGGACACTCGGGTCGGCGGGCCGCGAACCCTGCGGGTCCAGCGCCAGATACTTCTGGCCGAGCAGGGTTTTGATCTGGATGGATGCGGTAGTGCGGTCCCCGATCCAGGTGTCCCTGGTGCGGAATTCGACCACCACCCGGTCACCGTCGAGCGACACCCCCGACACCGAACCGACCTTCACACCCGCGACCCGCACCTCGTCGCCCCGGTCCAGTCCGGCCGCCTCGGAGAATTCGGCCTGGTATTCGACCCCCGCACCGATGATCGGCAACCGGTCGAGGAAGAACGCCGACAACGTCACCAGCACCACCATGCCCACGCCGAGCGCGCCGAGGAACCTGGGACTGCGCCCGCCGAACAGTGCGCGATCGTCCATCAGCGGCCTCCCGTACCGCGGCAGCGGGGCGCGGCGTTGGTGTACAGCGGCTGATTGACTGTCGGCAGGCCGACCGGCAGATTCAGTTGCGGTGCCTCCGGCGCGCCCGGACCGGCGACGATATCCAGACCGCACAAATAGAACTGGAACCAGGAGCCGTAGCTGCCTGCCCGGCCGAGTTTCTCCATTTTCACCGGCAGGTTCGCCAGTGCCTGGTTCACCTCGTCGCGGCGCTCGTCGATGGTGCCGGTCAGCTCGCGCAATCCTGCGATCGCGCCGGGCAGCGAAGGCCGGGCAGGCACGAGCAGTTCGGAGGTGGCGGTGGTCAGATCGGCCAGCGAGGCGACCGAGCGGCCGATGGTGTCGCGTTCAGCGGCCAGCCCGTCGACCAGCGCCGCTGTGTTGATCAGCAACTGGTCGAGCTGGTCCTCGCGAGTGTTGACGGTGTCGAGCACCTCGGTCAGCTCGTCGATGAGCGCACCGATCACCGCGTCCTTGTCGGCGACCTTATTGGTCAAGTTCGCGGTGCTGGCCACCAGATCGGCGATGGTGCCCTGTTCGCCCTGGAAAACCTGGGCGATCTGATAAGTCAGCTTGTTCACGTCCTCGGCGGACAGGGTGCTCAGCAGCGGGCGGAAACCGTTGAACAGGGTGGTCAGATTCAACGCAGGCCGGGTGCGTTCCAGCGGAATCGTGCTGCCGGGCTCCAGTTTCTGCTCCTGATCCCCTGGCCCGCGTTCCAGCGCGATATACCGTTGCCCGACCAGGTTGCGGTAGCGGATGGTGGCGGTCGTGCCCGCGGGCAGCCAGTCGCGGTCGGTGAGTTCGAACTCCACCTCGGCCAGCCGCCGGTCCACGATCGCGATACCGGTGACCTTGCCTACCCGGACACCGGCGATCCGTATCTCGTCGCCTTCGTTCAATGCGGTGACATCGGTGAACCGCGCCCGGAACGACGGCCCGCCGCCGGTGTAGTTCGCGATCGACAATCCGAGCATCACGGTGGCGAACAGGGTCACCGCGACGAAAATCGCTAGTTTGGTCAGCGGCCCGCCCAGCCCGCGCAGACCGCGCAGGCCGCGTGGACCTCCGATTTTCTTCCGCACCGCGGCGGTCATCGCATACTCACCTCGCTCCCCCGGAACGCGGGTGCGGCCACTCGGGTCAACCAGCCGGGAACCTGCTGCGGTGCGACCCCGTTGGCGGCGCCGTAGATCGCGCCGAGCGTATGCCGTTCCAGCGGCGACCCGGGCAGGGCCGGCGTCTTACCCGCGGGGAACACCCCGAACTGCGGTACCGGCAGCTGCGGTATCTGCTGCTGGCCCGGGTACCGGCTCGGCGGCTGATACGAGCCGTCGTTGTTCGGCCCACCCACGTACTGGCCTGGGTCGACACCGAGGGGGAACTCCGGGATACAGGAGGGGCCGCGGGTGTCCAGCCAGCGTGGTTCGTCCTGGTTGGGCAGATATCGGCCGCGGGTATTGGTCAGCTCGATGGTCACCCGCGACCCAGGACGGTCGGTGCCCATCCCCATGATCTGGTCGATCCGCGGCCGGATCTGCGCGAAGTTGCGCAAAACGCACGCATAGGTCGGCGAATAAGTGGCCAGCAGTTCCAGCGCCGGACGGGCGTCGGCGGCCACATCAATGATGTTGTCCCGGTTGACCAACAGAAAATCGGCGGTCGTGGTGGAGGTCGGGGTCAATGTCGCCAGCAGCACGTCGATATCGGTGCGCCGCTGCACGATCGTGGCGTTGGTGGTGCGCAGCTGATCCAGAGCGTTGACCAATTGCGGGGCCGCGTCCGAGTAGGTGGCCGCAACCTCGGCGAAGCTGCGCAGCCCGGCTTGCAGATCCGGCAGCACACTGTTGGTTTCGGCGAGAATCTCGTCCAGTTTGTCGAGCGTTTCCCCCAGCGCCTTCCCTTGACCGGACAGCGCCTGCGACAGCGCGCCCAAGGTGGTCGCGAGATCCTGCGGCGGAATGGCCTGCAGCAGCGGCAGCAGATCGTCGAGAAGTTGGCTCACTTCGACGGCGTTACCGCTACTGTCCTGATGCAGGGTCACCCCGTCGGAAATGTGCTGCGCGGCCTGGGCTTCGGGGATCATCAGCGCCACATAGCGCTCCCCGAACAGGGTTTTCGGCAGCAGTCGCGCGGTGGTGTTCACCGGGATCTGTCCGGCCATCGCCGGATTGATCGCTAAATGCAGGACGACCTTCCCGTCCGCGGTATCGGTGGAACGCACTTCGCCGACGCGCACACCGCGCGCTTTGACATCGGCATTGCGGGTGAGCGAGTTACCGACGCTGTCGGTGATCAGATCCACCTCGACCGAACGCACGAACTGTTTGTTGTAGATCGCGATCGTCGTCCACAAGAACATCGCGACCACCACGAAGAAGGCGATGCCGAGCAACCGCACCCGCAGGGTCGCGGTCGCGCGCCACATCCGCAGCCGGTCACCTTTCATCCGGCCACCCGCACCGTTGTCGTCGTGCCCCAGATGGCCAGGCTCAAAAAGAAATCGAGCACGTTCACCAGCACGATCGCCGCCCGCACCGCCCGCCCCACGGCCACGCCGACCCCGGCCGGACCACCGGTGGCATGAAAACCGTAGTAGCAGTGGACCAGGATGATCACGAGGGCGAACACCAGGACCTTGAGGAACGAATACAGCACGTCCTCCGGGGGGAGGAACAGCCCGAAATAGTGGTCGTAGGAACCGCTGGACTGGCCGTTGAAATAGATGCTCACCAGCCGGGAAGCGATGAATGTGCCCAGCAGTCCGACCACGTAGAGCGGGACAACGGCAAGGAACCCGGCAATAACCCGGGAGGTGACCAGGAACGGGACCCCCGGCACCGCCATCACCTCGAGCGCGTCGATCTCCTCGGAGATGCGCATCGCACCGAGCTGGGCGGTGAACCCGCAGCCCACCGTCGCCGATAAGGCCAACGCGGCGACCAGCGGCGCGATCTCACGGGTGTTGATATAGGCGGTGAGGAAACCGGTCAACACCGAGCTGCCCAGTGCGTCGAGCGCCTTGAATCCCTGCAATCCGACCACAACACCCACCGAGCCGGACATGAAGACGATCACGCCGATCGTCCCGCCGATCACCGCCAGCGCGCCGCTGCCGAACGTCACCTCCGCCAGCAGCCGCATGATCTCCTTGCGGTAATGCAGCGTGGTACGCGGAATCCAGGCGACGGTGCGGGTGTAGAACGACATCTGCTCGCCGGCGCGGTCGATGACATGCAACGGCGCGCGCAGCACAGCCCCAGCCCGGCGGGCCGTACTGGAAAGGACGGGAACGCGGTAGCCCGACGCCACCGGTCAGGAGCCCTTGGCCGGAACAACCTGCAGATAGACCAGGGTAAGGATCAGGTTGACGAAAAAAAGCACCAGGAACGTGATCACCACTGATTGGTTCACCGCGTCACCGACTCCTTTCGGTCCCCCGCTGGGATGCAGCCCCTTGTACGCGGCGATAACGCCGGCGAGCAGGCCGAAAACAGCTGCTTTGATTTCTCCGATCCACAGGTCTGGCAGCTGCGCGAGCGCCGAGAACGACGCCAGATAAGCACCCGGCGTCCCGCCTTGCAGCAGCACGTTGAAGAAATATCCACCCGCGATGCCGACCACCGACACCAGCCCGTTCAGCAGTAGCGCCACCAGCATCATGCCGAGCACGCGCGGCACCACCAGTCGCTGCACCGGGTCGACGCCGAGCACCTCCATCGCGTCGATCTCCTCGCGGATGGTGCGCGACCCCAGATCAGCGGCCACCGCGGAACCGGCCGCGCCCGCGATGATCAGCGCCGTCACCACAGGCGCCGCCTGTTGTACGGTGGCCAGCACGCTGGTCGCGCCGGTGAACGATTCGGCGCCCAGCTGTTTGATCAGCGACCCGGTTTGCAGCGCGACGACCGCACCGAACGGAATAGCGACCAAAGCGCTGGGCAGAATCGAAACACTGGCGATGAACCAGGATTGTTCGATGAATTCCCGCCACTGAAACGGTCGGGACAGCGTCTTGCGCACCACATCGAGCAGCAGCGCGAAGATATTGCCTGCCTGAGCAAACCCGGTATCGACCGGATTCCGTAAACGCGCCAGGGCGGTGTTCACGGACGCAGATGTTACCTGCGATTACCCCTGCGGTGTGTTCTGGCGCACAGTCGTGTCGTCGCCGCCCGGGTAGTTGCTCAGCTGGCTCGTGCTGTAGGACATCACCTGGGTGTCGTCGTTTTCGGCCAGCGATTCGCGGATCGCGACCTGCGCGGCGTGCGGCAGGGTGTGCATGATCTCGCGGACGCGTTCTTTGCGGCGATGCACCGCCTGGCGCACCGGCATACCGGGGGTGGCCTTCATCTGCGGAATGATGCCCTCGACCTCTTCGGCGCCGCCGTGGTGATGGCCCGCGTCGACCATCGCCTGCTCGCGCGCCATCTGCGCCTCGTCCTTTTCTTCGGACATACCGATCGGCCCGATCATGCGGCCGTTGAGGAACTGTTTGACCACCGGCTCCTCGCTGGTCAGCAGCACCTCACGCGGGCCGAACATGACCAACTGGCGGCGGAACAGCATGCCGATATTGTCCGGCACGGTACGGGCCAGGTTGATGTTGTGCGTGACGATCAGGATCGTGGCGTCGATCTGGGCGTTGATATCGATCAGCAGCTGGCTCAGGTAGGAGGTGCGGACCGGGTCGAGACCCGAGTCGGGCTCGTCGACCAGGATGATCTGCGGGTCGAGCACCAGCGCACGGGCCAGGCCGGCACGTTTGCGCATACCGCCGGAGATTTCGCCGGGCAGTTTGCCCTCGGCCCCGAGCAGACCGGTCAGCTCCAGCTTCTCCATGACGATCTTGCGGATCTCCGACTCCGGCTTCTTCGTGTGCTCACGCAACGGGAAGGCGACATTGTCGAAGAGGTTCATCGAGCCGAACAGCGCACCGTCCTGGAACAGGACGCCGAAGAGCTTGCGGATTTCGTAGAGCTCCTTGTTGGAGCAGGTGGTGATATCGGTGTCACCGATGTAGATCGAGCCGCGCTCGGGGCGTAGCAGACCGATCAGCGATTTCAGGAACACCGATTTACCCGTACCCGAGGGGCCGAGCAGCGCACTGACTTCACCTGCGGGCAGGGTGATGGAAACGTCCTGCCAAATCCGTTGTGAACCGAACGATTTGGTTACACTCTCGGTCCTGACCTCGACGCCCACGCCAACCTCCACATTTCTCAGCGAGCCGCCCACCCGCGATTCCACACACTTTCGATTCGCGGTGCGTCACGTCACAGTGGGTTGGGCCACTGTAACGCATGTGTCCGGTACAGCACACCCCGGACCTGACCGGGCAGTAACCAGGAAGGCCTTTCGAGAAAATCCTGCGACAGCCGTGCATCGCAGGTGAACACAGTAAAACGGGCGGCCCCGAATGGGACCGCCCGTTCCGGTTCACCGGTCGAATTACTTGACCGTAACCTTGGCGCCTGCGCCTTCCAGCTTTTCCTTGGCGGCGTCGGCGGCTTCCTTGGCAACCTTCTCCAGGATCGGCTTCGGGGCACCCTCGACCAGGTCCTTGGCTTCCTTCAGACCCAGACCGGAGACGATCTCGCGGACCACCTTGATGACCTGGATCTTCTTGTCGCCCGCGCCCTCGAGGATGACGTCGAACTCGTCCTGCTCCTCAGCGGCGGCCTCGGGAGCGGCACCCGGAGCAGCGGCGACGGCGGCGACCGGAGCAGCCGCGGTGACCTCGAACTTCTCCTCGAACTTCTTCACGAAGTCCGAGAGCTCCAGCAGGGTCATGTTGCCGAAGGTCTCGAGCAGTTCGTCGACGTTGGCCATAATCGTGTCCTTTCGATAGTTGATGTCTGTGCGGGCGGGCCTGCGGCCGTCCCGCGGAGGGGTTTGCGGTGGTTACTCCGCGGCGGCGTCGCTGCCTTCGGCCTGCTTCTTCTCCTGCAGCGCGGCGGCCAGGCGGGCCACCTGCGAGGCGGGAGCGTTGAACAGACCGGCAGCCTTGGCCATATTGCCCTTCAGGGCGCCCGCCAGCTTGGCCAGCAACACCTCGCGGGACTCCAGGTCGGCGATCTTCTCGACCTCGGCCACGGACAGCGCGTTGCCGTCCATGTAGCCGCCCTTGATGACGAGCGCCTTGTGGTCCTTGGCGAAGGTCTTCAGCGCCTTCGCCGCGTTGACCGGTTCGCCCTCGATGAAGGCGATCGCGGTCGGCCCGACGAACAGGTCGTCCAGACCTTCCACACCGGCCTCGGCAGCAGCGCGCTTGACCAAGGTGTTCTTGGCGACGGAGTACGTGGCCTCGGTGCCGAGCGCGCGGCGCAGTTCGGTCAGAGCACCGACGGACAGGCCACGGTATTCCGTGATCACGGTGGCCGTCGAGTTCCGGAACTGTTCAGCGATCTCCGCAACCGCGGTGACCTTCTCGGGTTTCGCCATACTTCGCCTCCTCTCTGATGGTCGGTTCGTCTGTGCACTACCGATCAGAGGACGGCGAAACAACAAACGCCCCGAACGCAGAGCGTTCCGGGGCGCAACAGGAAATATCGAACCACGAAATCGTAGCCGACTCCCAGCCTCGGCTCTCCCTGCGTGGGCCGCCGGCACTCTCGCCGGACCTTCGACCGATCCCATACGGAATCAGCGACCAACGGTCTTCGGTAGAACGGATTGGGTAGCGATCGAACATGTCGATAACTGCCGTTAAGAGTACCTGGACATGCCACCATCTGGCAAAACGGGGTATCGAAGCCAGGCGGCGCCCGCCAGATCCTCCTCTTGGGAGGCCGGATATGCCGAGCGGCGGGAGCGTGCAATGACGCTCCCGCTGCTCGGCGGTGTTCGGGGTCTCGCTTACGCGTCCTCGTCCAGGAGGTTGCGGGTGCGGTTCGGGTCCACCGGGATGCCCGGTCCGGTGTTCGTCGAAACCGTCACCTTCTTGACGTAGCGGCCCTTGGCGGTAGACGGCTTGGCACGCAGGATCTCCTCCAGCGCGGCGCCGTAGTTCTCCACCAGCTTGGTGTCGTCGAAGGACGCCTTGCCGATCACGAAGTGCAGGTTGGCCTGCTTGTCCACGCGGAAGTTGATCTTGCCGCCCTTGATGTCGGCGACCGCCTTGGTGACATCGGTGGTGACCGTGCCGGTCTTCGGGTTCGGCATCAGGCCACGCGGGCCGAGGACACGCGCGATACGGCCGACCTTGGCCATCTGGTCCGGAGTGGCGATCGCGGCATCGAAATCGAGCCAGCCGCCCTGGATACGCTCGATCAGGTCCTCCGCGCCCACGGCGTCGGCACCAGCGGCTTCGGCCTCGGCCGCCTTCTGACCGGCCGCGAACACGATGACTCGGGCGGTTTTACCGGTGCCGTGCGGCAGGTTGACCGTGCCGCGCACCATCTGATCGGCCTTACGGGGATCCACACCCAGGCGGACGGCGACCTCGACGGTCGCGTCGGTCTTGGTGGTGGCGGTCTCCTTGGCCAGCCGAGCGGCGGCGAGCGGGGAGTAGAGCGTGCTGCGATCGACCTTCTCGGCCGCGGCGAGGTATGCCTTGCTTCGTTTTGCCATGTTCAGTCTGTCCTTGGGTAGTCTGGTTCAGCTGTGGTAACCGGGCCTGGCCGGCCCTCCCACCTGCACGCCGGGACTCAGCCCTCGATGGTGATGCCCATCGAGCGCGCGGTGCCCGCAATGATCTTGGCGGCCTGATCGATATCGTTGGCGTTCAGATCTTCCTGCTTGGTCTTGGCGATCTCACGCACCTGGTCCATGGTCACCTTCGCGACCTTGTTGCGGTGCGGTTCGGGGGAGCCCTTCTGCACACCGGCAGCCTTGAGCAGCAGCTTGGCGGCAGGCGGCGTCTTCAGTTTGAAGTCGAAGGACCGGTCCTCGTACACCGAGATCTCGACCGGGACGACGTTGCCGCGCTGCGACTCGGTCGCGGCGTTGTACGCCTTGCAGAACTCCATGATGTTGACGCCGTGCTGGCCGAGCGCCGGACCCACCGGAGGGGCGGGGTTGGCTTGGCCTGCCTGGATCTGAAGCTTGATGATCCCGGCGAGCTTCTTCTTCTTGGGGGGCATCTTTCTTCCTAAGTTTTTCTGGTGTGTGCGTGTTCCTTGCTGATTGCAAGACCGGACCCGGAACATCCCGGGCAGGGCGATACCGCCGCTTAAATCTTCGCGACCTGGGTGAACGCGAGCTCGACCGGGGTTTCGCGGCCGAAGATCGACACCAGCACCTTGAGCTTCTGCTGTTCGGCGTTGACCTCGGAGATGCTGGCAGGCAGGGTCGCGAACGGACCGTCCATCACGGTCACCGATTCGCCGACCTCGAAGTCGACCTCGATCGCGGGCTTGGCGGTGGTTTCGGCGGCCGTCTCGGGCGCGGCAGCGGCCGCGGCGGCCGGGGCCTTCTTCTGCTGCGCGGCCGGGACCAGGAACTTCACCACGTCGTTGAGAGACAGCGGGGACGGGCGCGAAGTCGCGCCGACGAACCCGGTAACGCCGGGGGTGTTGCGCACCGCACCCCACGACTCGTCGTTGAGATCCATCCTGACCAGGATGTAGCCCGGCAGCACCTTGCGGTTGACGTTCTTGCGCTGGCCGTTCTTGATCTCGGTGACCTCTTCGGTGGGCACCTCCACCTGGAAGATGTAGTCCTCGAGGTCCAGGTTCTGCACGCGCGTTTCGAGGTTGGCCTTGACCTTGTTCTCGTAACCCGCATACGAGTGGATGACATACCACTCACCCGGGGCGCGCCGCAGCGCGGCCTTCATCTCCTCGACCGG
The DNA here is from genome assembly GCF_002081715.1 of Nocardia donostiensis. Classification (GTDB taxonomy): domain Bacteria; phylum Actinomycetota; class Actinomycetes; order Mycobacteriales; family Mycobacteriaceae; genus Nocardia; species Nocardia donostiensis. Next base: position 80,666 of record NZ_MUKP01000013.1, read on the forward strand.
ATCGGCGGGCGCCTCGTCAACGGGGGCGGGTGCCTCGGCAGCGGGCTCGGATTCGTCGACAGCCACCGACTCGGCGTCGGCCGTCGGCTCCTCGACGGACGCGGCGGCCTGCTCGGCCGTCGTATCGTCGACCGGGAACTCGTCGTGTGTGTCGTTCTCCGGGGTGCTCACTGGGGCACTCGCTTCCTGTGTCGTCACATACATCCTCTGCGTGCCGGGCCGACGCGGCGTACCACGCTCCTGGCGACCGGCGTCGGCTCGTTGGCTAGCCGAACAGCCAGCTGACACCCTTGATGAACGCCAGGTCCAACCCGCTGATGAACGCGACCATGAAGACCACGAACACCAGAACAACGCTCGTATAGGTGATCATCTGCTTCCGGTTGGGCCAGATCACCTTCCGCAGTTCCGCGATCACCTCACGCAGGAACTTGATCAGCCGCTTGAACGGATTGCGTGACCGTTCACGCCCAGCCCGGCCGGAGGTCGTGGATGCCTTGCGCATGGGCCGGTCGATCGTGGCGACAGCGCCGGTTTCCGCGTCCGACGAGCCTGCCCGGCCCCGCCGGGCGGACCGCTTACCGCTCGGCCGCTGCGCAGCGGCAGTGCCATCGCCGTCGTCGGCCGCATGCGCGCCGTGGCGAGTGGTATCCCGCTCGTCGCTCACGCCGCCTCCTCGCTTCGCTCGGAGCCGCCGTGCGCGATGCGCGCTGTGCCAATGGCTCGCTCGCTACGCTCGCTCACGTCGATCCTCTCTCCGTCGCTGGCATCCAGGGCAGGGGCGACAGGACTTGAACCTGCAACCTGCGGTTTTGGAGACCGCTGCTCTGCCAATTGAGCTACGCCCCTTCGGCTGGTCGGACTCGCGAACGTAGTTCCAGCCCAGCCACATGTGCTGTATTCAGTTGTCGCGTTCCGGTGTCACACAACACGCGCGCTGCCCCGGCATTTGCCGGCCCCGTCGGCGAAGCGTTTCACCCTCCGCCAGGAACCAGCCTTGCAGAGCAGCGCGCATCGGCTGGTGACCCCAGAAACCCGAGTGTACGGCACGGTCACCGTCAATAGCGAATCCGGGTCGCCGGTCCAGGTCAGGACAGCTGGACGGTGGCAGTGGCGCGGCCGAAGATCTTGCGTCCACCCGATTTGGCGACGATCGCGACGACAGCGGTCCTGGCTTCCGGATCGACGGATTTGACCTTACCGGTGTACTCGATCTCGGCGGGCTGTTCGGCGCCGACGAAGACGGGGCTGGTGAACCGGACGTTGTACTCCTTCACCGCGCCGGGATCGCCGAGCCAGGAGGTGACGAAACCGCCACCGAGCCCCATGGTGAGCATGCCGTGCGCGACGACGTCGTCGAGGCCGACGAGTTCGACGATCTCGTCACTCCAGTGGATGGGGTTGGCGTCACCGGAAACGCCCGCGTAGTTCACCAGATCGCCGCGGGTGAGCCGGACGGTACGCGGCGGCAGTTCATCACCTGCCTGCACGTCGTCGAAGCTGATGGCGTGCTTGCTCGGCGCGATCTCGGGCACGTGCACAACCGGCTCCGCCGGCGCGGCAGGCGGGGACGTGCGGGGATGCGAATCGGGCACACCGGCGCCCACACCGCTCATGAGGACGAGGACGTTGCCCACGGCGTCGGCGATGTTGGGGTCGATATCGCCGCCGCTGCGGCCGACGAGCGTGGTGTAGGTGGTGAGCACCAGTTCGTCACGCTGATCGGTGACGATGTTCTTGGTGACGATGATGTCGCCGCCGAACGCCTGACGGAACGAGTGCAGGTAGACATCACAGGTCAACTGGTCGCCGACCTGGATAGGCCGGTGGAATTCCAGGATCTGGTCGGTCTGCATGATCTGGCTCAAGTCGTAGCCGGTGACGACTTCTTCGAAGAGTTTGCGCTGCGCCAGGATCCCGATCAGGGAGATGAAGGTGACCGGGGCGAGCAGATTGTCGTAGCCGTACTCCTGCGCGGCGTCTTCGTCCCAGTGCACCGGATGGTTGTCCTGCACCGCGCGGGCGTATTCACGCACCTTTTCACGGCCGACCTCGTAGTAGTCGTCGGCGCGGTAGTGGTGACCGACCATCGCTGCCGCGTTTGCGGCCGGGTCGAGTTCTTCGCCGGTCGCGACCGCTTCCTCTGTACCGGTGTTGATTGTCACGGGAGGACTGTACCTATCTGACCCCGCAAGCCCGGAGTCGGCGGAGCGTTCGCCACCGCGGACATCGATCCGCCGAATCCGGACCGGGAGAACGCGGAGACCGGAGGCAGCGGCCTCCGGTCGTCATTCACGCCGCGTGGCAGCGTAACGCGAGGAAATCTAGCGGGATTCGCGGTGAGCCCGGTGGGTCCCGCAGTTCGGGCAGAACTTCTTCAGTTCCAGCCGGTCCGGATCGTTACGCCGGTTCTTCTTGGTGATGTAGTTGCGGTGCTTGCACTGCTCGCAGGCCAAGGTGATCTTTGGCCGGACATCGGTGGACTTCGCGGCCACGATATGCCTTCTTTCCGGTACCTGATGGGCTTGATCGGTTGTGGTAGCGATGGCCGGACTTGAACCGGCGACACAACGATTATGAGTCGTTTGCTCTACCGACTGAGCTACACCGCCACGGCGTCGCATTGCGATGGCGCCGCGCCCTACCTCGGGAAGACCCAGAGATGCCGAGTCGGTCACCACCGGCAATCCGGCGAGCCCCCTAACGGAATCGAACCGTTGACCTTTTCCTTACCATGGAAACGCTCTGCCGACTGAGCTAAGGGGGCGCGACTTGCCTCACTCCGGCCCGAGAGAACTCGACTCCGGAGCGGCGAAGTCTTGAACGAGATTACACACTTATCGCCGAGAGCTCCAAATTACCAGCTCAGGACCGGTTTCCTGGGGGCTGCCTCCGATCACTGGCCGGCAATCGCGCAATCGCGGAACGTTGCTGAACGGATCCCACCGGCAAGGCCACCAATCGAAACACAATACGAATACCCGCACGGATACGGCGGCCGAACACAAACGAGCGGGCGAGCTGTGCATACACAACTCGCCCGCTCGTGATCCGGTGGCAGGTGTAGGATTCGAACCTACGTAGGCTTTCACCGACAGATTTACAGTCTGCTCCCATTGGCCGCTCGGGCAACCTGCCGTCGCGCTTTCCGGCGCGCTGAGCAGAATACAACGAACCCACACCCCCAATGCAAACCGGCTGGCTGTCGGCCCGGCAGAGTTGCCGTCGGTGCTGCTGCGGGAACAGCCACTCGGGTACGGATACTCCAGGCACGACCACTCCCCTGTACAACTATGGGTACGAACCCACCGGTGCCGTTCGAGCCGCCGGAGACGTCAGACAGGAGCACAGTGTGGCCGATTCGTCGTTCGATGTCGTCAGCAAGGTCGACCGTCAGGAGGTCGACAACGCCCTGCATCAGGCGGAGAAGGAACTGAACACCCGTTACGACTTCCGCGGCACCGGGGCGACGATCGAATGGTCCGGTGAGGACAAGATCGTCTTGAGCGCGGAAGCCGAGGAACGGGTCAAAGCCGCGTTGGAGGTTTTCAAAGAAAAGCTGATCCGGCGTGATATTTCCCTCAAAGCGTTCGACGCGGGCGAACCGGCCGCTTCCGGCAAGACCTACAAGATCACCGGCACGCTGGTGCAGGGGATCGACTCCGAGCGCGCGAAGAAGATCTCCAAGAAAATCCGCGACGAAGGCCCCAAGGGCGTCAAGGCGCAGATCCAGGGCGATGAACTACGGGTGAGCAGTAAGAAGCGCGACGACCTGCAAGCAGTGATCTCCCTACTGAAAAACGAGGATTTCGGGATCGCGCTGCAGTTCGTCAACTACCGCTAAGCGTGCGTACCTCCGCATTCGCTCCAGCCGTGCGCTCCGTGCGTACCTCCGCATTCGCTCCAGCCGTGCGGCCTGCGTACACGCCCCGCATCCGATCCATCAGAGGCGATCGGCGGATGGGCTACGCCCAGGGCGCTTATTAGAAGCGGGGCCCGCCTGCGAGCTGCTCCAGGCGGGCTATCCGCTCCGCCATCGGCGGATGCGTAGAGAACCAGCGGGCCGCCCGCTCCCCTGGCCGGAACGGGTTGGCGATCATCAGATGTGACTGCGCGGTAAGCCGCGGCTCCGGCGGCAACGGCGCAGCCTGCACCCCACGTTCGAGCTTACGCAACGCCGAAGCCAGCGCCAGCGGATCACCGGTCAGCTCCGCGCCGGACTGATCCGCCTGATACTCGCGGGACCGCGACACCGCCAACTTGATCAGCGAAGCCGCGATCGGCCCCAGCAGCGACACCAGCAAAATACCCAGAACGTTGGAGCCGCCGTTACGGTTACCGCCGAACGCCGACGCGAAAAAAGCGAAGTTCGCCAACCCCGAGATCACCGCCGCCATCGCACCCGCCACCGACGAAATCAAAATATCGCGGTTGTACACATGCGACAGCTCATGCCCCAACACCGCGCGCAACTCCCGCTCGTCCAAAATCCGCAAAATCCCGCTGGTACAGCACACCGCGGCATGCCGAGGATTACGGCCCGTAGCGAAGGCGTTGGGCGCATTCGTCGGACTGATGTACAGCCGCGGCATCGGCTGCCGAGCAGCCGTCGCCAACTCCCGGACGATGCCGTACATCACCGGCGCCTCCAGTTCACTGACTGGCTGCGCACGCATCGCCCGCAACGCGATCCTGTCACTGTTGAAGTACGCGTAAGCGTTCATGCCGACGGCCAGCACCACCGCCACAACCAGAATGGTCGTGTTCCGGAACATCGCCCCCGCAAACACGATCAGGGCGGAAAGACCGACCATGAGCCCGAACGTCTTCAACCCATTCGCAAACCCGTGCCCGTGCATAGCGCTCCTGTGTCTATTTGCCGCGCCTCCGGCACGGCGGGTTTGCGGTCCCCTGGTGGCTCGCGTTTCAGCCTCCGCGACTTGCGCCTTCGGCGCATACGCGAGGGTCGGACGTTCGTCCGCCCCGGTGCTCCTAGCTGCGAGGCTGAAACGCGGGCCGGGCCACAAACCGGATAGCTGACCGATCGGCTGTATTTGCCGCGATGGGCTGGGTGCCCGTGGTCGCGGGGCATTGTTGGTAGGTATCTCCGAGCTGCTGGTTCATGCTGCTCGGGTCCTACAGCACGGTAACGATCGCGGAGGGGGTGGAGTTCCGGGATAGCGTCGCGCCGGAATCGCGGCCAATATTTCAGCCCACGCGGTCGATGTTGTATTGGACCAGGCGGACCAGGGCGTCGTTGGCGGGACCTTGGGGTAGGGCGGCGAGTTCGGTGTAGGCGATGTCGGCGTATTCGCGCAGTTTTTCCTTCGCCTGTGTCATGCCGGGGGAGCGGCCGAGCAGTTCCAGTGCTTCGGCGACTTCGCTGTCGGTTTCCAGGGGGCGTGCCAGTAGAGTGCGCAGGCGGTCGCCGTCGGGGCCTTCGTCGCGCAGGGCGTAGAGCACGGGCAGGGTGTGAACGCCTTCGCGGAGGTCGGTGCCAGGAGTTTTGCCGGATTGGGCGGATTCGGACGAGATATCGATGATGTCGTCGCAGATCTGGAAGGCGGTGCCAACGGCGTCGCCGAGGCGGGCCAGTCGTTCTACATGTTCGCTGTCGGCGCCGGAGAAGGTGCCGCCGAAGCGGCCTGCGGCGGCGATGAGGGAACCGGTTTTCTCCCAGACGGTGCGCAGGTAGTGCGCGACGGGGTCGCCGGCTTCGCTGGCGCCCATGGTTTCGCGCATCTGGCCGGTGACCAGTTCGGCGAAGGTTTCGGCAATGACGCGTACCGCGTCGGGTCCGAGGGTGGATACCAGGCGGGAGGCGTGTGCGAACAGGTAGTCGCCCGCGAGGATGGCGATACTGTTGCCCCAGCGTGAGTTCACACTGGGTGCGCCGCGGCGCATGGTGGCTTCGTCCATGACGTCGTCGTGGTAGAGCGTGGCCAGGTGCACGAGTTCGACGACTGTGCCCGCGGTGACCAGATCGGGATCGGTGGGTCGGGGTCCGAGCTGGCCGGTGAGGACGGTGAACAACGGGCGGAACCGTTTACCTCCTGCCTTCGCCAGGTGCAGCGCGGCCTCCCTGAGGAAGGCTGCACCGTCGGACAACTCTTCGACCAGCAGTTTCTCCACTTCCTCCAGGCCGTTGCGCACTCTCGCGGCGAGTTCGGCGTCACCGAGATCGATCCCGGCCACCACCGTGCTCTTGTCGCTCACAGCAGATGTGCTCATTTCTTCTCCCAGAGACGCGTCCGACCCACGGTGAAGAACCTAGCGTGTTCACCGCCGATGGCCCATGAACACCGTCACTGCGCGCCGCACCGGCGTCGACATCGAGGTGGCGGTACTGCAACTATTGAGGCCATGGGTGCACCCGATCTGACGCCGGCCGATCGCGATGGGGATACGAACAGTGCGGCGCCTGAGCACGTACAAGTGCTGGTGGTGGGCGCGGGACCGGCGGGTTCGGCGGCGGCGGCATGGGCCGCGCGGTCAGGCCGCGATGTGCTGCTCATCGATGCGGCGGTGTTCCCGAGGGATAAAACATGCGGTGACGGGTTGACGCCGCGCGCGGTTGCGGAACTGGAGCATCTCGGCCTCGGGGAGTGGGTGCGCGCGCATACCGTCAATCACGGTTTGCGGATGACCGGTTTCGGCCGGGAGGCGTTGCTGCCTTGGCCGCGCGGTTCCTTCCCGACTTACGGAAGCGCGGTCCCGCGAACCGAACTCGACGACAAGTTACGCGAGACCGCGGTCAAATCCGGGGCCAGGATGCTGGACGGAACCAAAGTGGTCGACGTGACGCGCGACGGTGACCGGGTCACCGGTGTCACGGTGCGTGCCGGAGGCGCGCCGCGGGAGATCGGTTGCGATGTCTTGATCGTCGCCGACGGGGTCCGCTCCCCTATCGGGAAGCTGCTCGGCCGGACCTGGCACCGCAAATACGCCTACGGTGTCGCGGCGCGCGCCTACATCACCTCCGCGCGCAGCGACGATCAGTGGATCACCTCGCATCTGGAGTTGCGTGATGCGAGCGGCGATCTGGTTCCTGGTTACGGCTGGGTGTTTCCGCTGGCCAACGGTGAGGTGAATATCGGTGTCGGTTCGCTGGCCACCGAGCGCAGGCCATCGCATATCGCGTTGAAACCGCTGCTGGAGCATTACACGTCGCTGCGGCGGGAGGAATGGCAGTTCGAGGGCCCGCTGCGTGCGGTGGCGTCTGCGCTGCTGCCGATGGGCGGGGCGGTGTCCGGGATCGCTGGACGCAACTGGGCGCTGGTCGGCGATGCCGCGGGGTGTGTGAACCCGCTCAACGGTGAGGGTATCGACTACGGGCTGGAGGGCGGCCATATGCTGGCCGGTTTGCTGGACGAACCGGATCTGACGCAGATGTGGCCGGAGTTGCTGCGCGCCAAGTACGGTCGCACCTATTCGGTGGCGCGCCGGATCGCCGGTCTGGCCACCCATCCGCGGATGGTACCGACGGGCGGTCCGCCGGTGATGCGGTCGAAGTTCTTGCAGCGCACCGCGGTTCGGCTGATGGGGAATCTGGTCACCGATGAGGACGTCGACCTGACCGCGCGGGCGTGGCGGGCTGCGGGGCGGGTGTCGATGGGGTTCGACGAACGTCCTCCGTTCGTGTAGACCATGCCCGTGCGACCAGTCCCTGAGGAGCTGCTCCCCCATTTGCGGCGGGCGCGTGATTTCGCCGACCGGCATTACGCGCAACCGCTGGATTTGACAGGGCTGGCCGCGGCGGCGGGAGTGTCGAAATACTATTTCTTGCGTTGTTTCGCGGCGACCTACGGACGTACTCCGGCGGCGTATCTGGCTGAGCGCCGGATCGAGCGGGCGCAGGACCTGTTACGCGCCACCAATATCACCGTTACCGAGGCGTGCATGCTGGTCGGTTACAGCAGTCTCGGCTCGTTCTCCCGGAAGTTCACCGAGCTGGTTGGGGTGTCGCCGTCGGCGTATCAAGCGAAGTTCGCCGACGGCGCGCTGCGTATCCCGGGTTGTTATGTGTTCATGCACGGGTTGTCCGATCGGAGACCTGTGCCTGGTTCGGCTCTTGCGGACGATGCCGCGGGCAACACGGTGCCGGGCGCTTCGGCCGGGGACAACACAGCAATTTCGGAGAAGCCGGGCGGACGCGACCGGGCCTAGCCTGATGGCCATGACTCCGATCACGAATATTTCCCTGGTCACGGTGTATGTCACCGATCAGGACGCGGCCAAGAAGTGGTATGCGGAAAAGCTCGGTTTCGTGGAGACGGCCGATATGACGATGGGTGAGCACGGGTTCCGCTGGGTTACTGTCGCCCATCCCGATCATCGGGAGCTGGAGGTGACGTTGATGGTGCCGGGTCCGCCGTTGGACGAGACTCTGGCCGAGGCGATCCGTCGTTCCCTGCACAGCGGCACGCATGGCTCGCTGGGTTTGCGCACCGACGACTGCCGGAAGGCGTATGAGGACCTGACCGCCAAGGGTGTCGAGTTCGTGCAGCCGCCGTCGGCACGCCCGTACGGCGTGGAGGCGGTGTTCCGGGACAATTCGGGTAACTGGTTGGTGCTGGTCGAACCGACCGAGTTCGACCAGCAGGCCGGTCAGGAACCGTGAGTACGTCGAGTACGCAACCGTGATGTTTATGCGGATCGCTGCTCGGCGACCCATTTCTCGATGAACTTGCGTTCACTGTGCAGGACCCGGTGCTGCAGCTGTTCGGCGAGCGGTTCGATGGCGCCGCCGACCAGCGGCACCTTCACCTTCACCGTGCCTGCGACCTCGATTTCGCAGCCTTCGGCGGTGGGGCGCAGCTCGTAGCTGCCGGTCATCTCCGAGGAGATGCCAGTCGATGTGCCGTGAAAGGTGCCTGCGGCGATTTCGCCGTCGAGCGCCTGCCAGTCATCGGTACGGGAGACCACCAGGTCGCTTTTGAGTACCTTGCGCACGATGGCGGGGATTTTGTCGGGGCGAATCTTTTCGCTCATGGCGATGTGGGCGGTGCCGGGTCCGCCGGGGTGGGCCAGGTCGAGGGTGGCGGTTTCGGCGCCGGTGAACCGGGCCTGCCACATCTGGTCTCCGGTGAGCGCCCGGTGCAGTTCCTTCACCGAGATGGTATAGGGCACGGTGAACCTGAATTTTCGGGACATGGGCGCTCACGCTAGCCGAGTCGGACAGTAGCCTGTGCCGGTGTCGGAAACCACCCAGTCGGAAAGGCGGTCGCGGCGGCTGCGGCGGACCCGGATCGGGGTGCTCGCCGCCGCGACCACGGTGAGTGTGCTCGTCGTGCTGCTGGTGCTCGCGGCGTGGCGCAACGATTACCTGATCAGCTCGAATCAGGGGGTGACCACCGGCGAGGTGCTGTCGGCCGGACGACTGCGGTCGGCGGTCATGTACGTCACGCCCGACGGGGTGACGCACAATCCGAAGGTGGGCGTGCTCTACCCGACCAACCTCACCGCGGGGGAACGGATCAAAGTCGAATACAGTCGCGCCGACCCCGACCTGGTACGGGTGGCCGGCCGCGACGTGCGGGTGGCGATTCCGCCTGCACTGTCGGTGATCGCGATCACCTGGGCGCTGGCGCTGCCGACGCTTTGGCTACTGGCCCGGATGCGGGGCCGGGAGCCGGGTGCGGTGCAGTGAGCACGGCAGGGACTCATCGGCCGACCAGCCTGCGAAGGATGTGTTCGGCATGCGTCCACAGCACCGCCCCACCGATCCCCGGCACGACATGCCGGACACACCCGGGGATGCGTTCTGCGAGCCCCACGCCGAGATCGGGTGAATGGCTGGTGTCCTGCTCGCCGTACCAGAGGTCGACCGGTACCCGGATGGAGGCCAGGTCGATACTCCAATACCCCATCGCAAGTACGGTGTCGCAGGCGTAACCCTGGGGGCCTCGGCCGAATGCTTCGGCGAGGGCCTGCCGGTATGCGGCGGCGAATGCCTCGTCCTGGTATACGGCCAGATCACTGCTGGGACTGCCGGATATCACCATGTCCCACATCGTCTGCGCATCGAATTCACTGAGGATGCGACGCGCGGCGACCGGGTCGAACACTACGGTGTCCACCAGATGCCGCAGCTGCGGCTCAAGCGCCTCGGCGAAACGGGGCTGCGCGATCTCGTCGGCAGCCGAGGTGAGGGCGAGTGCGTCGACCACCTCCGCCGCGGCGCAGGCCAGCGCGAACGGTGCCCCCTGTGAGTTACCGACCATAGCCGGCTTCCCGAGTTCACGGCGTTCGACGAATTCCTGGGTGTCGGCGGCGAAATCGGCGAAGGTGCGAGATGGGACCGCTGTCGATGCGCCCAGCCCTGGCCGGTCGACAGAAATCAGCCGTACCCCCAGATCGTCGAGAATCCCGGCACCGAAACCGAGGTGGCGACTAGTCGCCGCACCCGGTGAAAGCAGCACTGGGAAACCTTTTTCCGGCCCCCATTCGGCCCAGCCGAGTGTCCGTCCGTCAGACAGTCGCTGTTCACCGGTGCGGGGCGGGCTGATGACAAACGCTTCCACATGGCCATGGTGCCAGTCGGCAACGCCAGCGCGGATCAGGTGCGAACCCGAGGGCGATCAGGCGATGTTGGGGTTAGTGTCGTGTTCGTGGCGAAAACAGAATCGGTCCGTGCCTCCCTGGACAAACAACCGCATGAGGTCGCGTCGATGTTCGACGGTGTCGCACGGCGGTACGACCTGACCAATACGGTGATCTCCGCGGGACAGGATCGGTACTGGCGGTGGGCGACCCGGCAAGCCATCGATCCGCGGCCCGGGGAGCGGGTGCTCGATTTAGCGGCGGGGACGGGGGTTTCCACGGTGGAGCTGGGTAAATCGGGCGCCTGGTGTGTGGCAGCCGATTTCTCGCAGGGGATGCTGGCGGCGGGACGGTCCCGGCGGGTGCCGATGGTGGCAGGGGATGCGATGGCGTTACCGTTCGCCGACAACTCCTTCGACGCGGTGACCATCTCGTTCGGGCTGCGCAATGTGGCCGATATCGATCTGGGGTTGCGGGAGATGCTGCGGGTGGCCAAGCCGGGCGGGCGACTGGTGGTGTGCGAGTTCTCCACACCTGTCGTTCCGGTGTTCCGCACCATCTACCTGGAGTACCTGATGAAGGCGCTGCCTCGGGTGGCGCAGGCGGTCAGCAGCAACCCGGACGCCTACGTCTACCTCGCCGAATCGATCCGGGCGTGGCCGAACCAGCGCCAGCTGGCGCGGCATATCGCCGATGCGGGCTGGTCGAATGTGAAATGGCGCAATCTGACCGCGGGCGTCGTGGCCTTGCACCGGGGTTGCAAACTGGGCTGAACACCCAGGTCACGGGGCGAAATCTGGCGGTGACCTTCCGGTGGCCTCACCGCCGTGGAAGCTGCGGGTGAGGAAGAACGTCACTTCCCGCTAACGTCGGGAAAAACCGACGAAATCGCGCGCCCCCATCATCGGGTACATGTCCGATGCGGCGACCAACCGGCAGCCCAGCACGACCAGGACGGCGTGCTCGTACTGCGGCGTTGGCTGCGGGATCACCGTGACCACCCGGCCAGACGCGGCGGGCAACCCGGTGATCGCCCAGGTCAGCGGCGATAAATTACATCCGGCGAACGCGGGCAGGCTGTGCACCAAAGGCGCTACCCACGCCGAGTTGATGGCCGCGCCCGGCCGGATGACCACCGCCTACACCCGCCCCCGGCGCGGCGCGCAACCCCAGGCCGTACCGGTGGACGAGGCGGTGCGCGAGACCGCCACTCGTTTGCGCGCGATTCTGGACGAGCACGGACCCGACGCCATCGCGCTGTACGTCTCGGGGCAGATGTCACTGGAAGCGCAATACCTGGCGACCAAACTGGCCAAGGGTTATGTGCGCACGGTGCACATCGAAGCCAATTCCCGGCTGTGCATGGCCAGCGCGGGCACCGGATACAAACAATCTCTCGGCGCGGACGGGCCGCCCGGCTCCTATGACGATATCGATCACGCCGATGTGTTCTTCGTGATCGGCGCCAATATGGCCGATTGTCATCCGATCCTGTACCTGCGGATGGCCGACCGGTTGAAAGCGGGCGCAAAGCTGATCGTCGTCGATCCCCGGCGCACCGACACCGCGGCGCGGGCCGACCTGTTCCTGCAGATCGCGCCCGGCACCGATCTGGCGCTGCTCAACGGTCTGCTGTATCTGCTCGTGGCAGCTGGCGACATCGATGAGCAGTTCATCGCCGACTACACCGAAGGCTGGTCGGTGATGCCGGAGTTCCTCGCCGACTACACCCCGGCTCGGGTCGCCGAGATCACCGGGCTCGCCGAAGCCGATCTCCGCACCGCCGCACGCTGGATCGGCGCGGCGGGCGAATGGATGACGCTGTGGACGATGGGGATGAACCAGTCCACTCACGGCACCTGGAACACCAACGCCATCTGCAATCTGCATCTGGCCACCGGCGCTATCTGCCGGACCGGAAGCGGCCCGTTTTCATTGACCGGTCAGCCGAACGCGATGGGTGGCCGGGAAATGGGTTATCTGGGTCCAGGGCTGCCAGGGCAGCGCAGTGTGCTCGCGGCTGCCGATCGCGCGTACGTGGAAACCGTGTGGGATCTGGAACCGGGCACTATTCGCGAGGAAACCGGGCCGGGGACCATCGAGATGTTCCGCGGTATGGCTGCGGGCGATATCAAAGCCGCCTGGATCATCGGCACCAACCCGGTCGCTACGGTGGCCAACCGGAAAACGGTGATCGCCGGGCTGGAGGCGGCCGAACTGGTGATCACACAGGACGCCTACACCCGAACCGCGACGAACACCTACGCCGATCTGATGCTGCCCGCCGCCCTGTGGGCCGAAGCGGACGCGGTGATGGTGAATTCGGAACGCACTGTAACGCTGCTGCCCGCAAGTGTGGCACCGGTCGGCGAGGCCATGCCGGATTGGCTGCTCATCGCCCGGATTGCGACCGAAATGGGCTTTCCGGGTTTCGTTTACGCTTCAGCCGCTGATGTTTTCGCCGAAATCACCCGATTCGCCAATCCCGTCACCGGCTACGACCTGAGCGGCATGAGCTACGAACGGCTACGCGAAGGCCCGATGCAGTGGCCGTGCCCCGACCCGGGACGGCGACGCAACCCGATCCGGTACCGCAATGACGGCGCGACCGGTCCGGTGTCCACCGACGAATCCGGAGATCGTCCCGCGCTGGCTTTTCCGACGCCGAGCAGACGTGCCGTGTTCTGGGCCCGCCCGCATATGCCCGCACAGGAAATGCCAGACGACGACTACCCGTTCCTGCTCAATACCGGCCGTTTACCGCATCAATGGCATTCCATGACCAAAACCGGCCGGATCGCCAAACTCGGCAAGCTCACCGGGCAGCCGTTCCTGCAGATCCATCCAGACGATGCGCGGCGTCTCGAGGTACGCCCCGGCGATCACCTCGAGCTCACCTCCCGCCGCGGACGGGCGGTACTGCCTGTCGATATCAGCGACCGGGTGCGGCCGGGTGACTGTTTCGCCCCGTTCCATTGGAACGACGAACAGGGCGAATATCTGACCGTCAACGCTGTCACCAGCGACGCTGTCGATCCAGAATCCTGGCAACCGGAGTACAAGGCGTGTGCGGTCGCGCTGCGCCGGGTGGCAGGGATGACCCGGCCGGAGGCGCTGATGATCGAACCGGAACCCTCGCCCACGCCACCATCGGTCGCGCCTGCTGTCGGCCCGGCCGCAGAACCAGCCGTCCGGACAGCAGTCGACGGCCTGGTGGGCGGTCCACCGAGTGAACGAACCGTGCACCCGCTGGCTGCGCTGCTCGGCGCCGATACCGCGACACCTGCGTTGAACGACACCGAGCGGATCTACCTGAGCGGTTATCTGACCGCACTGCATACCGTTGCGGATACCGCGGTGCCGGTGCTACCGGATTCTGCGCCGCTGTCGTCGCACAGCAGGCTCTGGGTCGACGGGCTGCTGGCCGGAATGTATTCCCGCTCCATACCTCGACATCCCGTGCCTTCGGTGATACCTGGTGACACCGAGGTCATCACCCGTGCGGTAACCGTGCTGTGGGCTTCGCAGACCGGCACTGCCGAGGAGTTCGCCGAAATCGCGGCAGCCCGGCTCGCCGACTCCGGGTTCGCGCCGCGGCTACTGGAAATGAACGCGTGCGATCCGAGGGCGCTCTGCGGGGACGTCCTGGTGATCAGCAGCACCTTCGGCGACGGAGGACCGCCCGATAACGGGGCGGAATTCCGGGAATCGCTGGCCGATGAAGCGCTGCGGTTGTCCGGGGTCCGGTATGCGGTGTTCGCGCTCGGCGACTCGTCGTACGACGATTTCTGCGGACACGGACGGGCCTTGGACGACATGCTCACCGATCGCGGGGCGAGACGACTGCTCACCCGGGTCGAGTCCGAACCCGATTATGCCGAGCCAGGGGCACAATGGCTCGACGATGTCATATCGGTACTTCATGCGGCGGGCCAGCTGGACGGTACCGAGATGGCTCCGGAGTTCGAGGGCGCTGCTGCAGGGCATGGGCCCGGTGCCGCACCAGCCGCCTACTCCGGCACTGCGTTGACTGCCCAGCCCGGCACGATGCCAGCGGCCCGGCCGATGGGTACACCAACGCATCGGGCCGGCGCGGCGACGGCGCTGTTGCCGACAGCCGCACCCAGCCGCCGAGCTCGTGACGAACCCGCGCCGTTCACCCGGAACTCGCCGCTGCACGTGCCGTTGATCCGTAACGAGCTGTTGTCGGCGGCGGGTTCGGCGAAGGAGGTGCGGCGGTTCGGGTTCGATCTGGGTGGGCTCGGCGCGGGCTACGAGGTGGGGGACGCACTGGGAATCCGACCGTCGAATGCGCCGCAGGTGGTGGCCGAATGGCTCGAGGTGACGGGATTGCGCGAAGCGAGTTCCGTCGCTGTGGACGGTACGGAGTTACCGCTGGTCGAGGCGCTGCGCACCCATTACGACATCACCAAGGCCGGGCGTCATCTGCTGGAATTCATCGCCGACCGCAATCCGGACAACCGGTTGGCGAAACTGCTGCGCCGCGACAATCGCATCGAACTCGACAGGTACCTGTGGGACCGGCAAGCCGTGGACGTCCTGCGGGATTTTCCGGTTCAAGCCGATCTGGTCGAATGGCTGGAGGTGCTCAAAAGGCTGCAGCCACGCCTGTATTCGATTTCGTCCAGTCCGCTGGTCGACCCGGGTGAGATCGAGTTGACGGTCGGCGTGGTGCGTTACGGGCACCACCTCGCGCGGGGCGGGGTGTGTTCGACATTTTTGGCCGACCGGGCAGGTGGGCAGAGCGTTCCGGTTTTCTTGCAGCGCGCACCGCATTTCAAGCCGCCCGCCGACCCGGCCGCCCCGATGATCATGGTGGGCCCCGGTACGGGGATCGCGCCGTTCCGCGGGTTCCTACAGCAGCGTCGCGCTCTGGGATGCACCGGACGCAACTGGTTGTTCTTCGGCGACCAGTACGTCGATCAGCATTTCTATTATCGGGACGAATTGTCCGAGATGTTCGGCTCGGGTTTTCTCACCCGCCTGGACCTGGCTTTCTCCCGCGACCAGCGCGAACGCATCTATGTGCAGCACCGGATGATCGAGCACGGTGCGCACCTGTGGTCGTGGCTGTGCGACGGCGCATATTTCTACGTGTGCGGTGACGGCGCCCGCATGGCCAGAGACGTCGACGAAGCGCTCCTCGATATCGTCCGGGTGCACGGGAAAATGGACACCGACGCCGCGCTCGCGTTCCGCAGACAGCTGGTCGCCGAAAAACGGTATGTACGGGACGTTTACTGAGGTTTCGCAATCCCGAGCCATTCGAGCAGCCGGTGTTCCTCGTCCGGAGTCAGCTCTCGTGTCCATGCGACGGCGTCTTTGCCTACCTGGTTTTGCGCTCCCGCGCTGCCCGGTCCGTTGCGCGGGCGGTGAGGAAGTCGTCGACGAGGCGGGCGCAGTCGTCGGAGGTGAGGTTTCCGATCCCGACGAGTTTGGCGAAGACGATGGGTCCGAGCAGCTGTATCAGTGCGAGAGTGCGGTCGTAGTCGCCGAGCTCGGCGTGCGCCTCCTCGGTGTCGAGCAGCCGGTCGAAGGGGGCGCGGTACTGCTCGATGAGGCGTATGCGCAGCGATGTCAGTGCCGGGCCTTCGCCGCCTTCGGAACGATCGCCGGTGGCCAGCCAGGCCATGGTGGAGATGTGCAGCGGCACCTCGTTCACCACCGCGGCCTGCCTGCTGAGTATTTCGACGAGCCGGTCGCGCAGCGGGCCCTCCGGAGGCGTTTCCAGTACCGGCGGCAGCAGACGTTCCAGTGTGGCGGCACGCAACTGCACGGCATTGTCGAAATGGCGGTACAGCGTGGTGCGCGCGACCTTCGACATCCGCGTGACGGCCTCGATCGTCACGGCATCCAGTCCGCCGGAGCGCAGCAGTTCGGTCGCGGCGTCGAGCAGCCGGGCGCGGGAGCGTAGTTTGCGCGGGTCCGTGTCGTCGGGCGGCAGGTCGGCACCGGTGGGGCTCATGGCTCGAGTGTTCCTCCTCGGGGTGTCCATCGCCGGTCGACTCTACTTATGATACTGCTAGTAGCGTAGCGATACTAAAGTTATCTTTTCTCTGATTCGATGCCTCGGGAGGAACCGATGGAGCCCACGAGGACACGGTTGACCGCCGCGCAACGCTGGCTGCTCGCAGTGTCGTGTTTGGCGATTGCCCTGGTGATCGCCTCGATGGCGGCGCTGTACACCGCGCTGCCCGAGGTGGCCGCCACCTCCGGTGCCACGCAGCTACAGCTCACCTGGATCGTGGACGGATACACACTCGCGCTAGCCTGCCTGGTCTTACCTGCGGGCGCACTCGGCGACCGCTACGGCCGTCGCGCCGTCCTGATCGCCGGGCTGGTGATCTTCGCGGCGGCGTCCGCACTACCACTGCTTGTCGACTCACCGCTGTGGTTGATCTTCGCCAGGGCTATTGCCGGCGTCGGCGCCGCGCTGGTCATGCCCTCCACTCTCTCGCTGTTGACCAGTGGATTCCCCGAAGATCGGCGCAGTACCGCAGTGGGTCTGTGGTCCGGTGTCGCGGGGGCGGGTGCGGTGCTCGGCCTGCTCGGATCGGGCATGCTGCTCCAGATGTGGTCGTGGGTCTCGGTGTTCATCGCCATGGCGGTGTCGGGTGCGGCGCTGACGGTCGCCGCGTTCACCGTGCCCGAGTCCGTTGACGAGACACGACCTACGCTCGATGCGTGGGGCGCGATCACCGCTGCGATCGCGATCGGGATGTTCGTCGTCGCCGCGATCGAGGCGCCCATCCGCGGCTGGACCGACACCGTGGTGATCGGGCTGTTCAGTAGTGCGGTGGTCGCCGCGGCAGCGTTCGTCGCCGTGGAATTACGGGTCGAGCATCCGCTGCTGGACCTGCGGCTGTTCGCCGACCGGGGGTTCGGCAGCGGTGCGGCTTCGGTGGCCGTCCAGTATCTGGTCTCGTTCGGCGTCTTCATGCTGTTCGTGCAGTTCCTGCAGCTGATCTTCGGCTATGCGCCGCTGCTTTCGGCGGTGGCGCTCGCGCCGATGGTCGTGCCGATCATCGCTCTGTCGGCGATCGCGCCCCGGCTCGCCGAACGATTCGGGCTGCGACTGCTGACCTTCCTCGGCCTCGCCGCCATCGGCATCGGGCTGCTGTTGCTGTCGCGCCTGACCGCCGACAGTACGTATCTCGACCTGCTGTGGCCGCTGCTGGTGATGAGCATCGGACTCGGTGTCTGCACCGCGCCTGCCACCGCCGCCATCATCGCGGGCACCCCAGTGGAAAAGCACGGTGTGGCGTCGGCGGTGAACGACGCCGCCCGCGAAATCGGCGCGGCCATCGGCGTCGCGGTCGCGGGTAGCATCCTGGCAGCCGGATACAGCGACCGCATCGCCGCGGTCCTCCCCCGGCTCCCCGAGCAGGCCAGGGAACCGGTCGGTGATTCACTCGCCGCCGCACTGGAAGTCACCGAACGCGTCGGGCCCGCCGCGCAACCCTTGGCCGATCTCGCCAAGGACGCGTTCGCGCACGGGGCGCAGCAGTCCGCTATCGCGCTCGGCATCCTGACGCTGGTCGCCGCGGTCGCCATCGGAGTGTGGGCGCCGGGGCGTCGCGCGGCCAAGCAGGTGCTTGTCACGAAAGAACCTGTGCGCGAATCCGAGAAGCAGGAAGCTTCGGTCGTCTGAGTGCTGCTCCTCGCCGAGACAACGAGCGGTGTGCCCACCCGGCGACCTCGATCAGCTGACGCGGGTCGATCGCGCTGACGGAAGGTCACAGGACCACCTCATCGGGCCGACTCGCGGCGACCGATAAATCCAGCCGGTTCGTCGCGTCTCTTCTGCAGAACCCAGCTGAGGAGAACCGATGGCCCAAGAGTTCGATCTGCAATCGGCCGCCGACACGCTCGCAAAGGTGGTGGCCGCGATCCCCGATGACCGACTCACCGCCCCCACGCCCTGCGCGCAGGCCAGCGTCGGTGATCTGCTCGCGCATATCGTCGGCCTCACCGAGGCGTTCCGGCAGGCGGCGACCAAAGAGTCGGTGGGACGCTCGGCATCACCGTCGGTCGGGCCGGGCAATACGCCGCCCGCCGATTGGCGTACCCGAATCCCGGAGCAGTTGACAGCACTGGTCGCCGCATGGCGGGAACCGGAGGCATGGGTAGGTGACACCGAGGCAGGCGGTGTCACCATGCCCGCCGCGATGCTGGCCAGGGTGACATTGGACGAGCTGGTGATCCATGCGTGGGATCTCGCCCGCGCCACCGGTCGACGGCCCGAAGTGGCTCAGGAGGATCTGGAGGTGCTGCTGGACTTCCTGCGCGGCACCCCGCCGGAGGGCACCCCGGGACTTTTCGGCCCGATTGTGCCGATCCCGCACGACGCGCCCCTGTTGCACCGGGTGCTCGGGCTCACTGGCCGCGATCCGTCCTGGACCGGATAACTCCGGGTTGCCCCATGGAATCGGACAGCAGCTCCCGGCGCAATTCCGCCCGGTTCGGCTTACCGACGCCGAGCAGCGGAAGTTCGTCGAGCACCGCCAGTTCTCGTGGGGCCGCGATCGAGTCGAGTTCGGCGAGCACGTGCTCGCGCAGTTCGGCCAGGGTCGGGGTGGCGCCGGGAGTGGGGACCACGGCGACCACGACACGCTGTCCCAGCCGTTCATCGGGCAGGCCGAGCACCACGCATTCGCTGACCGAGGGGTGGGTGGCCAGCACGGCTTCCACCACCTGCGGGATGACCACGAGCCCACCGGTCAGGATCGCCTCGTCGAGACGACCGGTCACCCGCAGCACACCGTTGTCGTAAACACCCGCATCATCGGTGCGGAACCAGCCCGGTTCGGCGAACGCCGGATGATCGGGCAGATTGCGGTAACCGGAAGCCAGCACAGCACCACCGAGCAGGACGCGACCGTCCTCGATCCGGACGCGTACACCGCTCAGCGGCACCCCGTCGTAAACGCAGCCGCCGCAGGTTTCGCTCATGCCGTAGGTGCGGACCACGTTGATACCCGCCGCCCGCGCCCGCTCGTATACCGGGACCGGCGTGGCCGCACCACCGACGAGCACCGCATCCAGTTCGGCCAGCGCGGCCACCCCTGACGGGGTGTCGAGTGCCTTGATCAGCTGTGTCGGGACCAGCGAGGTGTAACGACGCGGGCCAGGCATGCTCGCGACGGCCCCGGCCAGCGCCTCGGGCAGGAACCCGCCGGAAACGTCGAGCACGGTGGGCTCGGTCCCGGCGAGGATGCCGCGCAACAGGACCTGGATACCGGCGATGTGGTGGGTGGGCAGTGCCAGCAGCCAGCTGCCCGGGCCGCCGAGCCGCTCATGGGTGGCGTTGCCGCTGGCGCGCAGCGCGGCGGCGCTGAGCATGGCGCCCTTGGGCACACCGGTGCTGCCGGAGGTGGTCACCACCAGAGCCACCTCGTCATCGATCGGCTCACCGGGCGCGAGCGCATCGCTGAGCCTGCGCGCCTCCCGCCGGTCGCTGGTCGGGATGGGCAGCCAGGCGGCCGAATCGTTATCGTCGAGCACCTGACGCAGATGCGGCAGCACATCGCTCACTCCGGTGCCGGTCGGCATCGGCAGAGTACGCAAGGTTTTACTCACGGCCGCGCCCCGCTCGCGGTCGGCTGCGGGGTACCCGTGGTTCGCTCGCTGCGCTCGCTCACGTCAGCGATCGTGTCATGTCCGTGTCGACGAACACAGAACGGGTCCGCCTCACCGCGGCTTCAACGGTTATCGCGCCGCAGCGGATGCTCCGGCGGCACCTCGACCAGCACAATCGGCACCCCGTCCGGGTCGTGCAGCCACATCTCGATCAAACCCCACGGTTCCTGCATCGGCGGCCGCTCGATCGGGATGCCGTCGAGCGCGAGTTCGGTAGCGGCGATGGACAGATCGCGCACCTGCAACCAGATCGCGCCCTGGAAGCCGGCTCCAGCTGGAGCATCCTCGGCTCTGCCGTGCGCCGCCACCTCGATCAGCGACTGGCCCGCGTAGAAGACCGTGCCGCCCGGGTATTCGCGTGCGATCGCCAAACCGAGCGCGTCCCGGTAGAACGCCAGCGTCTTCTCGTAATCGTGGGGGCGCAGGATGATCCGGCTGCTGAGGATGTCCATCCGCTCTCCGTTCAGAAGTACCAGGGGAACGGGGACCAGTCCGGCTCCCGTTTCTGCAGGAAGGCGTCCCGGCCTTCGATCGCCTCATCGGTCATGTACGCCATTCGAGTGGCTTCGCCTGCGAACAGTTGCTGGCCGACCAAGCCATCATCGGCCAGGTTGAAAGCGTATTTCAACATCCGCTGTGCCTGCGGGGATTTGCCGTTGATCGCTTCGGCCCATTCGAGCGCGACATCCTCTAGTTCGGCGTGGTCGACGACCCGGTTCACCGCACCCATCCGGTGCATTTCCTCGGCGGTGTAGGGACGTCCGAGGAAGAAGATCTCGCGGGCGAACTTCTGGCCGACCAGTTTCGCCAGGTACGCACTGCCGTAGCCGCCGTCGAAACTGCCCACATCGGCGTCGGTCTGCTTGAACCTGGCGTGTTCGCGGCTGGCCAGGGTCAGATCGCAAACCACGTGCAAGCTGTGACCTCCGCCTGCTGCCCAGCCGTTGACCAGGGCGATCACCACCTTCGGCATGAACCGGATGAGTCGCTGCACCTCCAGGATGTGCAGCCTGCCCGCGCGCGCCTGGTCGACGGTGTCGGCGGTTTCGCCCATGGCGCCGGAATCGTCGGTGCGCGCGTACTGGTAGCCGGTGCGGCCACGGATGCGCTGGTCACCGCCGGAACAGAACGCCCAGCCGCCGTCTTTGGGGCTGGGTCCGTTGCCGGTGAGCAGGACCGCACCCACATCGGGGGTCATCCTGGCGTGGTCGAGCGCCCGGTAGAGCTCGTCGACCGTATGCGGGCGGAACGCGTTGCGGATCTCCGGCCGGTCGAAGGCGACCCGGACGGTGCCCTGGTCGATATGCCGGTGGTAGGTGATGTCGGTCAGGTTCTCGAACCCGGGAACGGGCCGCCACAGCTTCGGATTGAACGTCACATCCGTGATTATGGTCCCCGGTTCCTCTCGCGCGGCAATGCCGCGTGTCCGCGCCGGTTTCCGTCGGATACACCACAACTGCCCAGTTGCGGCTTGACGGCGTATAACGACAGGATACGGTGCAGTTATGAGCGAGCGAGTGAAACCGGTTATCGACTCAAGCGCGGTCGACGCGAGACGGTACGAACAGCACGGCGGGTTTCCCAAATGGGAGCCCGCCGAGCCCGGCCCCGACTTCGCCGATTTCGTCGAAGCGATGCGGACACTGCAGGATCTCGCCGTCTCCGTGGACGCCCCCGACGAGGTGTACGGCGCCGCACTTGCTCAGGCACGGCAGATGATCGAACTGCTGGAGCCCTATCGCGCGCCGGAAGGCCAGGGACCTGCCGGGCGCACCATGGAACTGCCCGGCCGCGGCAGCCTGCTGATGCTGCCCTGGACCGTCGTCGAAGCCGGACCCGACGGCATCGTGCTGACCGGCGAATTCCGCCGCTACCACCTCGGCGGCAACGGCGCGGTACACGGCGGGGTGCTGCCGCTGCTGTTCGACGATCTGATGGGCATGATCGTGCACTATGCGGGCCGCCCGATCAGCCGCACCGCCTACCTGCACGTCAACTACCGCAAGGTGACTCCGCTGGAGACCCCGCTGACGGTGCGCGGCCGCGTGGAGCGGATCGACCGCCGGAAAACGTTCACCAGCGCCGAACTCACCGACGCGGAGGGAACAGTGCTGGCCGATTGCGAGGCGCTGATGGTGCAGCTGCTGCCGGGACAGCCGTAGCCGATGCGATGACGGGGGCGGTGCGTATAGTTGCGGCTGCCCGTCCATCGAACAATGATCCGGAGGATCCTGAAATTGGTTGCAGCACTGTCTGAATCCCTGCTCGACGAGGCCAAGCGCCCGGCTTTCCTTGCCGACGCCGTCCAGGTCCTGGATGCCGAAGTCTCCGATAAGGGTGGTGCATCCGGCCTGGCCGTGAAGGGTGGGTACGCGGCGGTCAAGAAGATCAGCCCGTCCATCGTTCCCGATGCACTGGAGTCCCTGGCGCCCAAACTGGTCGCGCAGCTCGAGCCGTACTGGCAAGAGTTCCAGGCGAACGGTTCCGGCAGCTTCGGTGACCTGTTGGTCGCCAAGTCCGACGAGGTCGCCGAGGCGTTGCTCGCGGTGACCGACGCGCGTGCCGAGGCCTCCAGCAGGCCCGCCATCCAGAAGGTCTACAACTCGATGCGCTCTTCCGCCAAGAAGAACGTCATCGAGGCACTGCCCCGGGTCGGCGACCTGGTGCAGCGTCACGCAAGCTGACCCCAGCGAACGTAGCGCGCAAGCCTCCGCGTTCCGGCGGAGGTAAGTGCACGGCGCGTCGCACCCCGTTCCATGTCAGGTGCGACGCTCCGCGTTTCATCTCGGGGGCGGTCACCACACCGGCTGGCCGGTCCCTTCGATATGCAGGTGACATCGATGTTTTTAGCGGCGGGCATATTTCCGGTCGGTTGCACCGCATCTCGCAGGGGTGATCCGGTTTCCATGGGGGTGGCACGCCCGGTGGCCGGGGGACACGCGTGTGTGAGCAGGGCGACGCAGACGCGGCGGGCAGCGTCTGGGAGTCTGGAGGCGTGAATCCGTCAACAGCGCAAGCGCGGGTTGTCGTCGACGAACTCGTCCGCGGCGGTGTCCGGGACGTCGTCCTGTGTCCCGGCTCCCGCAACGCACCGCTGGCATTCGCCCTGCAGGCCGCCGACGCCGCGGGACGGTTACGGCTGCATATGCGTATCGACGAACGCACAGCCGGTTTTCTCGCGGTCGGTATCGCTATCGCCTCTGGCGCCCCTGTCCCGGTGGTGATGACCTCCGGGACCGCGGTGGCCAATCTGGGCCCGGCCGTTCTGGAAGCCAATTACGCCCGGGTTCCGCTCATCGTGCTCAGCGCCAACCGGCCCTACGAAATGCTGGGCACCGGCGCCAATCAGACGGTGGAACAATTCGGGCTGTTCGGCAGTCAGGTGCGCGCGGCGATCAGCCTCGGCCTGGCCGAAACCGAGCCCGGCGACGGCGGGTCGAGCGGACCGTACGCCCAGCAGAACAGCGTCTGGCGCTCGGCAGTGTGCCGGGTACTCGCGGCCGCGCGCGGCACCCGCTCCGGGAACGCCGGGCCGGTCCATTTCGATATCCCGCTGCGAGAACCACTCGTCCCCGACTTCGCACCCGAGGAGCAGGCGCCCGCGGGCCGCGCCGACGATCAGCCCTGGACAGCCACTCAGTACGCCACGCTCGACGTGCCGCTCGAAATCGATCTGACCCCGGACACGGTCGTCGTCTCCGGCCACGGCGCAGGCCTGCGCCCGGAACTCGCGGCATTGCCCACCGTCGCCGAACCGACCGCACCCATGCACGGGCCTGCCCTGCACCCGCTGGCGCTGCCGCTGCTGAAACCGCGTCAGGCGATCATCACCGGCCGCCCGACACTGCACCGTCAGGTAGCGAAAGTGCTGGCCGACCCGTCGGTCACCGTCTACGCGTTGACCACCGGACCGCGCTGGCCCGATGTCTCCGGCAACGTGGTCGGCACCGGGACCCGCGCGATTACCAGCGGCGCGCCCAGCGAACAGTGGCTAGAGCGGTGCCGCGAACTAGACGCGCAGGCACGGCGGGTGGTGCGCGAGGAGATCGCCCGGCATCCCAAACCCACCGGCCTGCATGTGGCCGCCGTGGTGATGGACGCGCTACGCGAGGGTGACCAACTGTTGCTCGGCGCATCCAACCCGGTCCGGGACGCCGCCCTGGTCTCCTATCCGCGTCCTGGGGTCACCGTGCTGTCCAACCGTGGTGTGGCCGGTATCGACGGGACCGTATCGTCGGCCGTCGGCGCGGCGCTGCGCCATCCGGGCCGCACCGTCGCGCTGATCGGCGACCTCACCTTCCTGCACGATGCGGCCGGGCTGTTGATCGGGCGCGGGGAACCACGACCTGCCGATCTGACCATCATCGTCGCCAACGACGACGGCGGCGGCATCTTCGAACTGCTCGAACAGGGCGACCCGCAGTACGCGGGCGTTTTCGAGCGGGTCTTCGGCACCCCGCACGGGATGGACCTGGCGGCGCTGTGCGCGGCCTACCGCATCCCGCACCGCCAGGTGGATCCCGGCGAACTGGCCGCAGAACTCACCGGCAGCGCGCCAGGCATCCGGGTGCTCGAAGTGCTCACCGAACGCGTCGGACTGCGTGAACTGCACGCCACCGTGAAAGCCAAGATCGGCCCGTAATCACTCCTGGCCGGGGTATTCGTCCTCCAGATCGCCGTACTCGTCCTCCAGTGGCACCGAGATGGACTGTTCGACGATATCGGCGGTGTTGGCGTTCCAGTTGTCGCGCAGGCTGGGACCGGGTTCGACGTCGGTGGCAGCGGTGTCCTCGGGAAAGGCGCCGGAGTCGATATCGGAGTACGCGGGGTCGTCGGGATAGGCCGGGACCGACTGCTCGGCGAGATCGGCTTCCGGCACCTCGTCCACCGTGCGGGGCGTGCGATCGATCATCGTGGGCTCCTCTCCGCGTTTTCCTATGAGGGGTTTCCTCTACCGAGGGGTAAGCCTCGATCGATGCTTACCCAGGTAACGGGGAAACAGTCCGGCGCTGTCGAGGATGCTCCGCACCGCCGGATCGGGCAACCCGCGACGATGTGGTCTCACTCACCGATCTCGGGCGTGTCGCTGACCGGCGGCAGCACGGCGATGACGGCGAAACACGCAGGTCGAAACGGGTTCCGCCCTACTGATCGGTCGCTTACGCTGTGCGGATGGCCGAATTCGAGGTGGTACGCCAGATCACGATCGCGGCCGAACCGGCACGCGTGCACGGACTGATCAACGACTTCCACAACTGGGCCCAGTGGTCACCCTGGGAGGATCTCGACCCCGAACTGCGCCGGATGTACAGCGGCCCGGACACCGGGACGGGGGCGCGCTACGCCTGGGAGGGCAACCGTAAGGCGGGCAGCGGCACCATGGAGATCACCTCCAGCTCCGATCGGGAGATCAGGGTGCGGGTGTCGTTCGAGCGGCCGTGGCGGGCCACCAACACCGCCACGTTCACCCTGAATCCGGCTACCACCGGCGGTACCGATGTGGTGTGGCGGATGAACGGCGAGCAGACGGGGGTGATGGCTCTGCTCGGCCGGGTCATGCCGATGGACCGGCTGGTCGGCAAGGATTTCGAGAAGGGGCTGGCCCGGCTGCGGGCGGCCGCCGAAGCCGCCGCGGACTGATTGCCGCCGAGCGCATTAGGCTGCGAACATGGCTACCGCAGCGCATTGGATCGAGGGTGCCCGGCTCCGCACTCTGCCGAACGCTATCGCCCCGGTCCTCGCGGGAACCGGCGCCGCCGCCTCGCTGGACGCTGCGGCGTGGTGGAAAGCCGTGCTGGCGCTGGTCGTTTCGCTGGCGTTGATCATCGGTGTCAACTACGCCAACGATTACTCCGATGGGGTGCGCGGCACCGATGACGAACGGGTCGGCCCGCTGCGGCTGGTCGGTTCTGGCCTGGCCTCCCCTACCGCGGTCCGCGGCGCCGCGATTGCCAGCCTGACCGTCGGCGCGGTGTTCGGGCTGGTGCTGGCGCTGACGACGGCGCGGTGGTTGCTGCTGATCGGCGCGGCCTGCCTGGCAGGCGCCTGGTTCTACACCGGTGGGCGCAAACCGTACGGTTACAGCGGTTTCGGCGAAATCGCGGTTTTCGTTTTCTTCGGCCTGGTGGCCGTATTGGGCACCGAGTTCGTACAGGCGGAGCGGATCGAGTGGGCCGGGGCGGTGCTCGCCGTCGGTGTCGGCGCGTTCTCCAGCGCGGTGCTGGTCGCCAATAATCTGCGCGATATCCCCACTGACACCGAATCCGGAAAGACCACCCTCGCGGTGAAACTCGGCGATCCACGCACCCGCACCCTGCATCTGGTGCTGCTGGTGGTTCCGTTCCTGGCGACGCTGCTGCTGGTGGTGCGCACCCCGTGGGCGCTGGCCGGGTTGCTCGCCGTCCCGTTGGCGGTCCGTGCGAACAACCCGGTCCGTTCCGGCGGTAACGGGCTGGAACTCATTCCCGCATTGCGCGATTCCGGTCTCGCCTTGCTGGTCTGGTCCGCGGTGAGCGCGCTGGCGCTCGGGTTCGGCTGACCGTCGGGCTTTCAGTCCCGGTCCGGCACCAGGATGCCGAGCACCCAGTTGACGACCGTAATGATGATCGCGCCGATCAACGCGGCCCAGAATCCATCGATGCGCAACCCGTACTCGGTGAACTCGGTGATCCACGCGGTCAGCCACAGCATGAGCGCGTTGATCACCAGCAGGAACAGTCCGAGCGTGACAATCACCAGCGGCAGCGAAAGCAGTTTCACTATCGGTTTGATCAACGCGTTGACCACGGTGAACACCACCGCGACAGCGAGCAGGACGATGATCTTCGCCCCGTTGCCCTGATCTTCCGGACTGACGATGTCGATCTTGTCGACCCAGCTCGCCGCCAGCCAGATGGCGAACGCGGTGATGATCAATCTGAGCACAAGCTGCATGCAGACATGCTAGGCCGATTCCACCCATAACGGCTGGCACACCGGCGAATCGGCGCAGTCAGGCCACGCGGTCGAGCAGCCCGTGCACGCGCTCACGCAGCACGGCGATACCGGCGGCGTCGCCGAGGAGCGCCGATGTGGTGGCGTTGGGCGCGCGCAGGATACCGAGCAGCACATGTGCTGATTCGATGGTTTTGTCCTTACGTGCCAGCGCTTCGCGCAGCGACAGTTCCAGTACTTTCTTCGCGTCCCCGGTGAACGGGATATGGCCGGAGTTCAGCGATTTGCCCCAGCCGAACAGGCCGCGCCGCTGCGGCGGGGTGGCCCGGTCGAGCGCGTCGGCGCCGAAACTTGCCTCCAGGCTGTCGCGTACGGCGTCGAGATCGATGCCGATGGAGCGCAGCGCATCCGCGTCCTCGCTACCGAGCGGCGCGTGCTTGCCGCGCTCGGCGAGGGTGCCGCGCACGCCGTCACGGGTGAGTCCCGCCTGCTCCAGCAGCGCCACCAGCTCGGGTTCGCTCTGGGACAGCAGGCCGAGCAGCACGTGCTCGACGCGGATGTGCGGGGAACGTAGCTCGCGCGCGTCCTCTTGCGCCATGACGACGACCATCCTGGCGTTCTTGCTGAACCTTTCGAACATTAGCGGCCCCTGCCCTTCCGGTTGTACTTCTGATGCACTGCCTGCTTGCTGACCTCGAGCGCGTCGGCGATCGCCTGCCACGACCAGCCTTGGTCCCTGGCATTAGCCACCTGTATCGCTTCCAGCCGTTCCAGCAGCCGCCGCAGCGCCAGCACCGCCCGCAGACCCTCTTTCGGATCCGGGCTGCCCGCCGCCGCGGCCAACGTGGTTGCTTCTGTCATGACGTCAATTTTGGTTGACAACCCCCAAGCTTGTCAACAAAAATTGACACATCTCGCCGGCGTTTGCATCGGCGGAACACAGAAACCGCGGCCAAGTAAGAACGGGACGCCGAGGTCACACACGGCCGCAAAAAAGACGGAGATACACCCGGAGCGAAGGCGGAGGTAGTCGTCAGTCGCGCCAGGCGCCGGTGGCGCGGAAGAACTCGACGGTGGCGGTGGGGGCGGCCAGGTCCAAACCGCGGGCGGCGACCCAGTCGTCGTCGTAGTAGCTGTTCGCGTAGCGGTCCCCGCCGTCGCAGAGCAGGGTCACCACGCTGCCGCTGCGGCCGCGGTCGAGCATGTCGGCGATCAACGCGAACGCGCCCCACAGGTTCGTTCCGGTCGAACCGCCGACGCGGCGGCCCAGTACGCGACTGGCGTGCCGTGCGGTGGCGATGGATGCGGCGTCGGGAACCTCCATCATCCGGTCCACTACCTCGGCGACGAACGATGGTTCGATACGGGGTCTGCCGATACCTTCGATCCGCGACGGCATCCCGGTCTGGTAGCCGGGGTCACCGGTTTCGTAACCGCCGAAGAACGCGGAGTTCTCTGGGTCGACCACGGCCAGCCGGGTGGCGTGGCGACGGTAGCGGATATAGCGGCCGATGGTGGCGCTGGTGCCGCCGGTGCCCGCGCCCACCACGATCCATTCCGGTATCGGGTGGGTTTCCAGCACCATTTGCTCGAAGATCGATTCGGCGATGTTGTTGTTACCGCGCCAGTCGGTGGCGCGTTCGGCGTTGGTGAACTGGTCCAGGTAGTGGCCGCCGCATTCGGCAGCCAGCCGGGCCGCCTCGGTGTACATATCGGGTGGTCGTTGCACGAAATGGCAGCGTCCGCCTTGAGCCTCGATCAACGCGACTTTCTGCGGTGAGGTGTTCGCGGGCATCACCGCGACGAAATCCAGTCCGAGCATTTTCGCGAAATATGCCTCGCTCACTGCGGTGGATCCCGACGAGGCCTCCACAACCGTGGTGTTTTCGGTGATCCAGCCGTTGCACAGCGCGTACAGGAACAGTGAACGCGCCAGCCGATGCTTGAGGCTGCCGGTGATATGGGTGGACTCGTCCTTGAGGTACAGCTGGATATTCCACTCCGGCGGCAGCGGGTAGCGCAGTAGGTGGGTGTCCGCACTGCGCTGGGTGTCGGCGTCGATCAGCCGTATAGCGTTGTCGACCCAGTCACGTGGCGCTGGGCGGTCGACCGATTTCACACGCCGCCGTCCCGCTCGGCTGATTCGCCGGTTTCGCCGCGCAGCCGGGCACGTAATTGGGCCTTGTCCTGCCTGCGGCGTTCGTCGACCGCGGCGATGTCCTCGTTGACCTTGGCACGCAGCCCCTTGAACAGCACCAGCGACAGCGGCATCACGATGATCAGCGCGAACAGCGCGGCGACAATGAGCGGCACTTCGACCGAGAACAGGCGGGCGCCGAACAGGATCACCGCGGTGACGGCCACCACCAGACCGAGTCGCGCCAAGGTGTAGAGCCCCAGGTTGCGGGCCAGTCGCTTGCCTGCGGATCCCCCCGTTTGCCCGGCGGGTGCTCCGCCTGATCCAGATGCCTTACTCACACCGTCCAGCCTAATGGACGCAGCCGAGCCGCAGACCCACCCGCAGACCCACTCGCTGGAGCGAACACGGAGGTACGCAGGCCGCACGCCCCGCAACAAAAGCGGCAGCCGGGCATACCCCACCCAGCCGTGCAAACAAGGGAGGTGACAGAAATGCGCATGGCCGGAGCGGAGGCGGAGGTACGCCCGTTTTGTCTATTACCTCCCCTTTACCAACTGTGGGTAGTTCGAGTACCTAGGGGTCGCGGTGCCACTATGTCGACATCTGATGAGGGAAGTTGTCGAATACGGAGAGGTTTGCCATGACCGCGATCACCGTCGGCAGCCAGGACACCCTGCTGACGCCGGGCCAGGTTGCCGCCCTGTTCCATGTCGATCCGAAAACGGTCACCCGTTGGGCGCATGCCGGTCGCCTCGGGTCGCTACGCACCCCGGGTGGGCATCGCCGGTTCCGGGAATCGGAGGTCATGCAGCTGCTCGAGTCGCTCACCACAGAAGCGACCCGACGCTGACGTGTGCGCGTGGGCCGGTCACGGGTCTACCCTCGATGTCAGGAGGTGGACGACGTG
The DNA here is from genome assembly GCF_002081715.1 of Nocardia donostiensis. GTDB lineage: Bacteria > Actinomycetota > Actinomycetes > Mycobacteriales > Mycobacteriaceae > Nocardia > Nocardia donostiensis. The sequence goes on from NZ_MUKP01000013.1 coordinate 110,848, forward strand.
ACGTACCTGTTGGCGCTCATCGCGATTGTGGCTGTCGCGGTGCTGTGCTGGAAGGCATTCGGCCCCGAGCGGACAGCGACACCGCCCGGCCCGGCCCGTAAGCGCATCATCGGCCCGGATGACGACCCCGAATTCCTCTGGCGTATTTCTCGTCAACAACATCGCGATACCGATCCGGGGTCGGCCGAACGCTGATCCGCCGAGTCCGGTCCGATACCCGTTTCACGTTCTCCGAATCCGTTCGCCTCGCTCGGTCTCGCCGCAGTGCAGCGGCACGCGGCCTAGCGGGCTGGCATTCGACCCGCTCGCTGGTACCGGTCGGCTGATGCTGCGCGGAGCGAGTTGCGGTCAGCTCAGTCCCGCGTAGCTGTGCAAACCGCTGATCACCATGTTGATGATGAATGCCTATCTTGGCGTTTGCTGTTGTCGGCGCGTTTAGGCGTGGGTAACAAATACGCAGGTAGGCGCGTTGTTCATCGTTGGCCTGTTTAGCCCTCTCTCGGCACTACTGCGTACCCTCTGCGTACCGAAGCGCCAGTCAGACAGACGGCCGGGGTACTCGGTGTGAGTACCCCAGCCGGTTTCGGTGATCGCCGTAGCACTCCGGGTCACCCTCGAGGGTCGGAATTGAAGTCCGCCCCTTTGGTCGGCGTCGGCAAGATGGTCGGCGCCACTTTGCGGGATCACGCAAAGTTCCTGGTGTGAGTTGCGCTCATCCCAGGTTGTCGGCGTCGGCTATCCCTCGTCGCGGTCGGCGGAACCCTCCCGTGCTTGGCGTTCGGGCCAGAACAGCCATGTCGTCAGCCCGACCAGAGCCAGCACCAACAGCACCAGGGCTATGTCTGCGCCCGTCACTGTTCGTCCTCGAGGTCGAGCACGGGCCAGCGGTAGCCGCGGGGGTAGGTGCGCATCGGGGTGATGAGTTCGGCCAGGTCGGTGACGATGTGGCGCACGGCGTCGATGTGGGCGAAGTTCGGGACGACGACGGCTGCGGCTCCGTGCTCGTAGATGTGTTGGGCGATGATGAGCCCGGCCACCAGCGGGCCGGTATCGAGTGCGACTGTGAACACGAGTCGGTAGCCGTGCCGTTCGGCGAGCGTGTGCAGGTCCGCACCGCTGCCGTGAATGCCTCGGTTGACCAACCCGAGCGCCTTGTTGTCCCCGAACATTTCGCCCCTTGATGCCCCGACCCATCCGCGTATGGCAGGCACCCGGCGCCGGGGAGTCGGGGCCGTCGACCCGGCGCCGGATGCTGCTTCAACCTTGTCCGGCCAGATGTCTGCGAAGTGCCACAACCTGTGGCACCGTTGAGGCATGGACGACGTGAGCGTCGGCGCGCGGACCGCCAGGGCACGCAAACTCGCGCGACTCACACAACCTCAGCTCGCGCAGAAAGCGAACGTGTCGCTGTCGCTGCTACGGAAAGTCGAGCAAGGATCTCGGCCCGCTTCCCCTGCCTTCATCGCGGCCGTGGCGCGCGTCCTGGGTGTCGGTATCGCCGACCTGACCGGCCAGCCTTACCCGCCCGAGCCGAACGACGCTGGCGCGCACGCCACTATCCCCGAGCTGCGCCGCGCGATTGTGGCTTTCAACGACGAACCACCCGCGTTTCCGCTCACCTTCGACGAACTCACCAGCACATTGGACCGGGTGCGGGAGGGGATGCGCCGCGCCCGATACAGCGATCTCACCGCTGACCTTCCCGACGTGATCCGCGGCCTGCACCTACTCGCCGAGGATGAGGCCGCGGGCCGTCACTTCGAGGAGATCCACTCTGCTCTTGCCTACGCCTACAGCAAGGCGATGCTGTTCGCCTACCAGTATGGCTACCTCGACCTTGCAGGGTTGGCGGCCGAACGCTGCGTGTGGGCGGCCGAACGCAGCGGGGACCAGGTGTGGCCGATCGCGGCCGAGTACAACCGGGCGTTGATCCTGCTATCCTCCGGCGCCTACAGCGGTGGGCAACGGATCATCCAACGCGCCTACGCGGCCAGTGAGGGACTGGAGACCACACCGGACCTCCTGGCCGTGCGCGGTGCGCTGCATCTGCGGGGGTCGATCCTGTCCGCTCGCGCGCTCGACGCCGACACCGCCGAATCACACCTGAGCGAGGCGCGGAGCATCGCGGCGGCCCTCGCTGGGACTCGGTATCGCAACTACGGGACTGGGTTCCGCCCGTCGAACGTCGATATCCATTCTGTGGCTGTCCCGGTCGAACTGTCGGACTATACGACCGCGGTCACTCGCGCCGAGCGGATCCAGCTACCCGCATCGGTCGCGCCGTCACGGGTCGGGCACCACTACATAGACCTGTCACGCGCGTGGCTATTGCACGGAGACAAACAGCGGGCTCTGGCCAGCCTGGAGAAGGCTCGCGCCGCAGCGCCCGAGCTGACCCGCAACCATCCCCAAGTGCACGAGACCATACGCGCCCTGGCCCACGCCCGACGCAGCACTGATCCCCTGACACGCTTCGCGAAGTGGGCGAACATCAGGGTCTGACCAGGAATCTGTCACAGTGACGACTGGTATCCACCGAGCTAAGCCAGGCTTAGGGCAGCCATGCCGATCAGCAGCACGGTTGCCGGGGAAGGGGCAGTCAGATTGGCACCCCCTTGAAGCGTGTGGCGCTGGCCTACCGTTGCCCGCGGAGCAACAGTTGAGCGTGAGCCGGGCTCACTCGCAAGGGGTGTCGGTTCGGCGGACACCCTCACCTCGGGAATCCCCAGGCCTGTAACCGGCCGGAACGTCTAAGCCCATGGGGGCGCGTCCGGGGGTCGTGGGGGGTCACCCCGGTGCCCGTGGAAAAAAATTCCGTAGGGGGTATTGCCCTATGCCGAGGGAGGCCGGCATGGCCACCGAGAGGTCACCCCCAGGGGCCCGCTGCGGTGGCGCTGGGAACCGTAGACGGGAAAGAATGCAGCATCTACCCGTGCGGACGAGCGACCCAGGGCACGGGGTTGGTGCCCTGCTGCCCTGGGTCGCGTGTGGTGTGGGTTAGCTGCCGCTCGGTACGCCGATGCGGACCACGGCCGTTTCGTGGGGGAACGCGAACGCCACGCGCATGGTGGCACGCACGCCTACCCGGTCGGACGAGAAGTAGGCGTCTTCGGAGATGGCGAGCGAGGTGTCGTTGCGCAACACGGTGAACGAGTAGTCGCGCGGGATACCCCAGATATCGCCATTGGTGACGTAGGGGGAAGTCAGCAGAGGCACACCGAGGACGGTTCGCGCGCCGGGTGCCGACGGGTCGGGGCCCAACAGTGGCTTGTTGCTGCCGCTGGCTTCCTTGAGCTTGGCCAACTCCAGCGCGGTGTCCGGGTGGGTGACAAAGCTGGTGATCTGCGCGCCGACGTTCTCCGCCTTGCTGATCGCCTCGGCGAACACATCAGTGTTGGTGATGCCGGAACCGATGTCCACGGTCTGATGTAGCGTGCCGCCGATACCGTTGGGGCCGTTGGGGACGGTGACACCGAAAAACGCGGAATCGACCTTGGCGACGATATCGCGGACCAGGCCGGCGCCGACGATGTTGAGGGCATTGGGGTTGCTGTCCGCGGCCAGCTCGTTTGTCACGATGGTGAGGCCGGCGACCTTCTTCGGAGTGACCTCGAGCTCGTCGAAATCCTGGTCTGACGGGGTGATCTCCTGACCTTCCGGGGTCCACGCGGCGGACGGGTCGGCGGTGACGATCGGGAACTTGGCTGTGGTCGAATCGGTGGACCAGATGGTGGTGGCCTGGAATGCGACCGACTGGCGCTCGACCGGCTGGACGATGAGCTGGTGAATCTGCTCGGGAAGTAGACCGCCGATGCCGGATGAAGAGGTGGAGACAGCCATGGTGGCTCGCCTTTCGGATTGCGGGGAATGGGAATCCGGTGGGCTACAAGCCGCTTCCGGTTGCCCCGCTGGGGCGAGCGTGACGCGATCCTCGGCTACCGGCCGGATGGGATCGCGTCACCTCACATTCTAGTCCCTGCCCAGGGCGCTACCGAACGCCGATTTCCAGGAAGTTCTGCGCTCCAACTCCCGGCCCAGGCCGGACACCAGGCTGGCCGGTGGGGCGATGGGCGGCCGGTGCTTCCTCCAGTGCGGGCGCTGCTCGAGCAGTTCGGCCACGGCTGCCTTGACCTTCTCCGGGTCGACCGCGCCGCCCTTGCCGCGGAGGGCATCGAGTTCGGTTCCCGCTACCCAGAGGTCGGCCGGGTCGGCAAGGTGATCGGCCACCAGGCGTTCCACCTCCGCACGCTCGTAGGCGGTGACACGCTCACGAAGTTGATCGCGCTCGGTTTCGGTGTCGCGCAGCTGGCGCCGGTACTTCGCCGCTTCCCGGTTGCCGCTCTGCTGCTCGGTATCGGACTCGGTGACGGATGCCTCGGCTGTGGGAACCTCGGCGTCGGCTACGGCCTGGTCGGGGGTGGGCTGATCATTCATGGGTGGAACTCCTTCCGGTGTAGGGGCGGGTAACTTCCAGATGCTCGGCGACGCGCTCGATACCGTTCGGCGTCATCTCGTAATGGACGACTTCAACCGTGCCGGACGGGATGTCGTCGGGCGGTCGTGCACGGCGCGACACGATGTCACGCGGGGGTCGGTGGTACTCGGGCCAACCGTCGCGGTCGGGGTCCTGCTCGGCTCCCATGGGACTCCTTTCGAGGGGGGAGGGGGGACTAGGTCGGGGGGAGGGCTCGCCTATGCCGTGGGAGGCGGAGCAGCTGCCGTGGGAGGCGGAGCAGCTGCCGTGGGGGTCCCTCCCCAGGGGTCACGCCGCGCCTTCCTCGAGGGCGGGTGCGGTTACCTCTTGGCAGCGTCGGCACAGTCCGGTGTCGAGCCCGGCGTAACCGATGCTGTTGCCGCACACGGTGCACGGATCGCCGGGTTTCGCCGGGTTTCCGGCGGGATGCTGTCCGAAGGTGTCCGGACCCGTCCTTTTGGTGTCTGAACTGGGGATTTCGTTGGACGCCTTCGGATTCCCGGACGCCTTGAAGGTGTCCGGCGTTTTCAAGGTGTCCGACTGTTCATGCTGGTCAGAGTGATTTGGACGGGTTTGGACGCCTTCGGACGGTCTAGACGCGGACAAGTAGCGTTCGAACGCGTCGTGGAAGTCTTCGATCCGGTATCCGCGCTCGGTTTTCGCGGTGTTGTGTCCGGTCTTGATCCCGTACTCACGCAACCGGTGTCCGAGCTTGGACGGGGTCAGCTCGAATTGCTTCCATGGGGACTCTTCGATCTGGTGCAGTTGATCGCAGAGCACAGCGGATTTCAGGAACGAGACGTGCATCGAGGCGAACACATCCTTGATGTCGGCGAGCAGCTGCACGTTCGTCGAGGAGGCTTCGTCGTCGGCTCTGGCTTCCTCCACCATCGCTTTCGCGGCCCGACGCGCCATCTGCGGCCAGTCACCACCGGCCATGTCGGCCACCGACACCAACGGCTCCCAGACATCGGCGGCACGGTCTTCGACTCCGAGCGCATCCGGTTCGTGCCCTTCGAGATCCGGACTCACCGCGGCCGCCCATTCGGCGATCCGCAGACGCAGCTGCTCAAGTGGTGGTCGGTCGCGGCGGGTCCGGTAGGGCGCCACGGTTTCCGATGGCTTGCGGCGCCGCATCACCACCACTACCGCCCGGTCTTCGATGGTGTCGGGCATCCGGCCGATACCCGCGAGTGCGGCCATGGCGAACGTCTCGAACGTCATGGGCATGTGATTCGGTCCGACCGTGCGCCCGAACGGCAAACCACGCTGGAATCCGGCATTGAGCAACCCGCGCAGGTCTTCGTTCTGCTCGGCGACCTTCTTGCTCCCGAAGATCGTGTCGGCCTCGTCGAACAGCAACGTCGGGGGCGGATCGGCGTCGAGACTGCGGAAGATGTACGCGACGGTCGCATTCACCGCCCGCAACGGCTCATACACCAGCGCGTCGGCGACCTCGAGCAACCGAGACTTACCCGACCGTTTCTCGGGGGATCGGGCCACCAGCCGCGGGGCGTACTCGAAACACGGGGTCAGATGGGTTGTGACCACCCAGAGCGATACCGCAACCTCGGCGTGAGCGCTCGGCAGCACCACGTAACGGCGGAACGCGGCCCGCACGTCGTCGAGGATCTGCGCCCCGTCCAGCTGTGGCGTGTTCGGCTCCCGTCGCGCTCCCCGGACCACCAGATCGCCTATGTCGTAGTCCGCGGCGATGTGGTCGGACAGATCGTTGCCCGCCTTCGCCTCGGCGATATCGACACGCGCGGCGATGCCGGTCAGATGGTCAGCAACCAGCTGGGCCCGCTTCCGTCCCGCCTCGTCCTTGTCGGCGACGACTAGGACAGGGCGCCCCTGTAGCGGCGACCAGTCGGCCCGATCCGGCGGCGTGCTCGCGCCCTGGGCTTGGCTTACCGCGAACGCGCCCACGGCCCGGGCGGTATCGACGTCCTTCTCGCCTTCGACCACCAGCACCAGCGCACCGCGGTTTTCCGGCAGCTGATCCGATCCGTACAGAGCACGGCCCGTCTTGTTTCCCGACTGCGTGAAAGACTTCCGGCCCCCGCGGTAGGTCCGAACCACCTTCCGGCCATCCGGGTAGTCGTAGGGGACTTTCGGCCGGTCATAGAGGTCGCTCATAGTCAACCCGAGGTCGGCAAGCACCTGCTCGCGATCGCCGTTGTGGACGTAGATCACCACGCCCTTGGGGGTCTTGCGGAACGTGGTCCCCCGGTCGTCGGCTGAATGCCCCGGCGTGCTTGCCGATCCGTGGTCACCGCGGTCGACGACCGTGCACCCGTGCCGCTGCAGGGCCTCGACAAGTCGCTCGTATGCCGTCGTCACGCGACCTCCCCCTTACGCCGGGCCCGCCGGTCACACACCGGCCCACGATGTCGACGCACGGACACAGGGCTGGTCAACCAGGTCCCGCACACATCGCACTGAACCGCGAGACGAAAGGTGTTACCCCGCAATGCAGCCCGTAACAGCCGGTCAGCGGCGTCGATCACTCGCTCGTCGTAGTCGTCACCATCGGGTGGTACCGTGGCCTTGGGTGTCATCTCGGACTCCTTGTTTCGTTGAACGGCCCGCCCCCGCTTCGAGGGCGGGCCGTTGTGGTCTGAGGGGTGCCGGGACTACCCGGTTAGCTCTTTGTGCTGCTCGGCCGCTCCGGCCTCCTCGTCAGCCTCGGAGACACGTACGACCACGCACACCACCCAGCCGAGTTCGGGGTGATACCGCCACGCCGGGGAAACGCCCCGACCCATGACCGCGACACTCGTCGCCACGGCAAGCAACCGCTCCAGGCCATTGCCGCCGACGCCGAAGCGCGGGACCACGTGCACGGTGCCGTCGCGGTCGGTGCGGTCGATAACGGTGCCGATTCGCATCCATCCGTTCTCCACGGTGATATCTCCGTGCGGGTCACGGACGATGACGCCGAGGACTTCGGCGAGCTCGGGGGTAGTCGGCGCGCTCACCGGGCCACCTCCTCGTCCGCGGCCGGGGCGAACCAGTCGACCAGGTCGACACCGAGCAGCTGCGCCAGCAAGAGCAGCTGAGCGACGTTCCACGACTGCTTGCCGTCGAGATAGTCACCGAGCTGACGCAAGCTGATGTCGAGCGCGGCCGCGGTATCGGTGGGCATCAAGTCCGATGTCTCGATGCTGGCGGCGACACGGCGCCTGACTCGGGCCGCCTGATCTTCGGGGGTGGGGTGGTCTATCGTGGTGCTCATCAGGTCCTTCTTTCGCGAGTGGGTCTGTTTACCGGCCCGGGTGCGGCTCCTACCCCGCCCCGGGTCGTTTGCATTTCGTCTGGCGCGCTGTTCTTCGATCACGCGGCATCGGGGTTGCCGCCCCGGCGTGTAGCCGCCTCCTGCTCTTCAATCCAGCGCTCAATTTCGCTGCGTCGGTAGACCACTCGCTTTGCATTGAGCGTGAAGGAGGCTGGCCCTACCCCCTTGTGCCGCCAGAACCTCAACGTGCCCTCCGGGATGCCGGTCAGCTCCGCGACTTCCCGCGTAATCAAAATCTCGCGCACCCGGTTCGTTACCTCCGAGCCCGCCCGCGTCTTCTCCATCCCAAGCCTTTCATGCGTCTATCGCTTGAACTTCAAGCGCCTTACGTTTGGGAGGCTATACGGTTGCCAGATGCTTGCGCAAGCTTCTGACGCTTTGCGAACTTGCTCGAGGCGCTTAGAGTGCGTTGGTATGTCTGATGAATCCGAGATGCAGGAGCACGCCGAGACCCTCCAGAAGCTCCGACAAAAAGAGCTTGAGGAGCACACGCAGAAACTCGCCGAGGAGTACGAGCCGGAGCGCCAACGCCACATGAAGGCGATGCGCGAAACCTTCGAGTCTTACGAGAAAAGGTTTGGTGACCAGGTGCGCCAGTGGCGGAAAGCACGTAGCTGGTCGCAAGAGGAACTGGCCGAGAAGTTGACCAACTTCGGCTTCGAGATGCACCAGACCACCCTCGCCAAAATCGAACGAGGGACGCGCCCCTTGCGCGTGGCGGAAGCTATTGCGCTTGCACAGGTATTCGGTGTCCCACCGCTGTCCGTCTTCTACGGGCCGGGGCCGGAGGATCACCTGATTTCTATGTCGATGATGCAAGAGATGATCGAAACTTACGAGGAAGCGATCAACGAGGCCGATAGGCATCTCAATCAGCAGGCCGAGACAGTTGCGTATTGGGTGCGTCAGCGTGCGATTGTGGTCGACGCGCTCAACAATGCAGCCCTGAAAGCAGATAGGCGGGGCAAATGACTGCTCGTCGCAACCGTCGGGCCGGAGTTGAAGACCTCTGGACGAAGGAAGAGCGCGATGACGACGGGACAGTCCGGCGCGTTCCATCCAAGCTGTACGGCAAGGGGAAACGTTGGCGCGGCCGGTACGTCGACGACGCTGGCAACGAATACACCAAGCGATGGGCGCGGAAGGTCGACGCTCAAGCGTGGCTGGACCAGCAGACGGCCGCCCTCATGCAGGGCACACACGTGGCGCCGAAGAATGCCCAGATCACCGTCCAGCAGTGGTGTGACGAGTGGGTGAAGGGTTACCGGCGCCATCGTGGCAGCACTGTCGAATTGGCGGAGCAGCATATCGGGCGGATCACGGCGGAGTTCGGCAAGTTACCGCTATCGGCCGTGCGCCCCTCCATGGTTAAGGCTTGGTGCGCGAAGATGAAGGCTGAGCCACTGGCCGACAGCTACGTCTATTCGCTGCACTCCCGCTTGGCGCAGATCCTCGGCGACGCGGTACACGATGGCATCTTGGCGCGTAACCCATGCTCGCGGCGCACTTCGCCGCCGCCGGGCAAGCAGAAGGTGTATGTCGCGACCACTGAACAGATATGGCAGATCCACGACGCGATGCCGAAGCACCTTCGGGTCGCGATCCTGCTCGGTGCGTTCGCTGGCCTTCGGATTGCGGAGGTGTCACAGCTACAGGTCGCTGACGTGGATTTCATTCGCGGCGTCGTCCATCCCAAGCAGCAATGGAAGGACCAGCCACTCAAAACCGACGCCAGCGACGCACCGGTGCCGATCCCGTCCGAACTGGCGCTGATGTTGTCGGCGTCGGTGAAGCAGTGGCCGGGCGTGCATCTGCTCTGTAATGAGGTGGGCAAGCCGGTCTCGCCTTGGACGCTGCGTAACCATCTCCGCACCGCCAAGGCGACGGTGGCAGATCTGCCGGAGTCGTTCAGCTTTCACGACTTGCGGCACTACTACGCGAGCCTTCTCATTGCGAAGGGCGCCGATATCAAGACTGTTCAGGCGAGGATGCGTCACGGCAGCGCCATGACCACGCTCCGCTACTACGCACATCTGTGGCCGGACGCCGACGAAGCGACACGAACCGCGGTCGGTGATGTGCTGCGAGAGCGGACAGTAGCCACTGCCTAGAAGTACTGCGTACTCACTGCGTACCCGGGGGATCGTCACTGGTACCCGGATAGCTGTTCTCGCAGGTCAGGGCACCTCAGCTCAGTCCCGCGTAGCTGTGCAGACCGCTGATCACCATGTTGATGATGAACAGGTTGAACAGCATCGCCACGAAGGCCGCGATATTGATCCAGGCGGCCTTGGTGTCGCGCCAGCCGGAGGTGGCGCGTGCGTGCAGGTATGCGGCGTAGAGCACCCATGCGATGAACGAGCAGGTCTCCTTCGGGTCCCAGCCCCAGAACCTGCCCCAGGCCGCTTCGGCCCAGATCGCGCCCAGAATGACGCCCGCGCCGAACAGTGGGAAACCGACGATGGTGGTGCGGTAGGCGAGCCGGTCCAGCATGCGGGCGTCCGGTAGGCGGCGGGCGATGGTGCCGAGGATATTGTTCGCCTCCGCGCCGTCTGGCTGACGCAGCCGGTACAGGAACAGCAGGCTCGCCACACCCGAAACCAGGAACACGCCGCTGCCGACGCTGACGATCGTCACGTGCAGCGGCAGCCAGAACGACCGCAGGGCCGGGACGACGGGCGCAGCGTCGGCATACAGCACGGTGCCCGCCAGGAACATCAGGATCAGCATCGGCACCAGCAGGAACACCCACATGGAGCGGTACCGCGCATCCCGCATGAACACGATGCCGACCACTGTGGCGGCCGCGCACGCCATGGTGACGAATTCGTACATATTGCCGAGCGGGAACCGGCCGGTGGCAAACCCGCGCAACACGATCGAGAGCACATGCAGCGCGATCGCCACGAACAGCACGGAGAACGCCATATTGCCCGCGCGCTCCGATAGCGGTGGGCGCGGTGTCTCGGTGATTTTGCCCGGCCCGTCCGGCGCGGTGGGCGGTTTTTCGCCGCCTACGGGCACGAGTTCGCGCTCGACGACCTGTTTGGTCCGCGCCGAGGCGTACTGCACGATCAGCAGCACCAGCACCAGCGCGTAGACGACGATCGCCGATTTGAAGGCGAGGTCGCTGTAGCCGGCGAGGGTCTCATCGATCGGCATTTATCCATCTCCCGTGCTCTTGCCGTCCGGCTGGTCCAGCAGCCGCGTGCGCAGGCGGTCGAATTCTCCGCCCCAGCCTGCCTGGTCGGTTCTGGCCAGCCCGCCCATCTCTACTACGGCTTGTCGTTGGTCAACGGTACCCTTCGGGACCACCCGGAGCCAGATCCGTCGCCGCGAAACCAGCAGCGACACCAGCAGGCCGCCCATCATGGCGAGCGCGCTCACCAGCACCCACTGCTGCGCCGGGTCATGCGATACCTGCAGGTTGACGAACTCCTCCGCACCGTCGAAAGTCACCTGCACCCCGTTGGACAGTGTCGCCGTCTCACCGGGACGCAGATTGGTCCGGGTTTCCTTGGTCAGCCTGCCCTGCCGGATCAGCTCCTGGTCCAGCGCGAACAGCGACTGCGAGCGGCCAGTGTCCAGCCCGGTGTCACCGCGATAGATGTCGATCGCTACCGCCGGATCGGTCATCGCCGGATACGACGACGACAGCAGCGAACCGTGGAAACTCGCCGTGGGCGCGAACAGGCCCTCGATCGCGATCTGGTTCTTACGCCGCTCCTCCTCCGTGGCATACAGCCCGCCGGGCGGGTCGATGCGCAGCACACCGGCCGACAGGAAGGTCTGCATATCCGTCGGCTGCCACTGGATGGTTTCGGTACGGGTCTGCCCGCCCGGGAAGGTGACGGTGAAGGTGGGGGCGTAACCGTGTCCCTGCAGGTACACGCGGTCGCCGCCGACTCGGAGCGGGTGATTGACCCGGAGGGTGGTGTCGCGCCAGGTGCCGGTGGTGAGGTCCTCGCCCGCCTGATAGGCGATATTCGAGGTGAACATCTCGGCTTGACCGTTGTCCAGGTAGTCGGCTCGGAAATCCTTCACCCGGACGCAGATCGGAGTCATCCCGGTGCCGTCGTTGACATTGCCGGTGCGGAACGAGTCGAATACCGCGGGTGAGGTGGTGCAGATGCCGGGGCCGTTGTTGGCGATCACAATGACCTGGCCCTCGTAGCCGAACATTTTGCCTGCTGCGATCGCCACCAGCAGCCCGACCAGCGCCAGATGGAACACCAGGTTGCCGAGTTCGCGGGTGTAGCCCTTTTCCGCGGACAGGGTCAGCTCGCCGTCGCGTTCCCCCGGCCGCACCTCGGTCCGCCACCCGCGCAACCGCGCACGGGCCTGCTCGATCACCGCGTCGGGGGTGGCGGTGACGGTGGTGGCGTGGTGGTGCGGCAGCCGGGACAGGTTGCGCGGCGCTCGTACCGGCGGGGTGCGCAGCGCACGGAAGTGATCCACCGACCGAGGCAGGATGCAGCCCACCAGCGAGATGAACAGCAGCACGTAGATAGCGGTGAACCAGAAGCTGGAAAACACGTCGAACAGTTCGAACCGGTCCATCCACGGACCAATCCTCGGCCGGTCGGCGATGTAGTCGGCGACCTTCTGTTCGTTGAGGTTGCGCTGGGGCAGCAGGGCGCCGGGGATGGCGGCCAAGGCCAGCAGGAACAGCAGCACCAGCGCGGTGCGCATGCTGGTGAGCCCGCGCCAGCTGTTACGCACGAACGCCCAGGCGCGGCCGGGCAGCGATTGGCGAGGCGGGCGCGCGGGAGCGGCGGGCCGGTCGGTCACGGTCATATCGGCAGCGTCACCTCGGCGACGAATGCGTCCCGCACCCACGCGACGAACTGGTCCCAGGCGCCGGTGACCAGCGCGACCCCCACCGCGATCAGCAGCAGTCCACCGATCACCTGAATGGCTCTGGAGTTACGGCGCAACCAGCCGACTCCGCGCAGTGCGCTGGCCGATCCGAAGGCCAGGATCACGAACGGCAGCCCGAGGCCAACGCAGTAGGCGATGATAAGGGCGACACCGCGGACCGCGGTGGTGCCGTCGGTGCCCGCGGCGACCGCCATCACCCCGGACAGGGTCGGCCCAAGGCAGGGGGTCCAGCCGAGCGCAAAAACACCGCCCAGCAGTGGTGCACCCGCGATACTGGTCAGCCTGCGCGGCTCCAGCCGGGTATCGCGCTGCAGCGCCGGGATGAGACCGAGGAACGCCAAACCCATCACGATGGTCACTACGCCGCCGAGCCGTTGCAGCAGCTCCCGGTTCATGTTCAACGTCTGGATCACGCCGAAAACAGTGGCGGTGGCCAGCACGAACACTACGGTGAAACCGGCGACGAACAATCCCGCCGCCCCCGCGACCCGGATCCGCCCGTTCCCGGTCCGCACCGGTTCGGCGACGACAGCCGCACCACCCGCAGGCCGCGCGCTTTTATCATCGCGCGCCCGCTCGGCCTCGGCAACCGTCGCGGGCGGCGACTGCGCGCCGACCAACCCGGCCAGGTAGGACAGATAACCGGGAACCAGCGGTACCACGCACGGCGATGCGAACGACACCAGCCCGGCCAGCAGGCAGGCGCCGAGCGCCAGCAGCAGCGGACCCGAGGCCGCCGTCTGCTGAAACGATTCACCCACCCCGGCCAGCACTGTCATCGTGGGCCTCGGTCCGTTCGGCCGCGCTCACCCGACGGACGTGATCCGGTCACCCTGCGGTCCGGTCCCGAGGGCACCGCGGGCCGCAACACCCAGGAACCGAGCGGCGACCGCACCAGTACCTCGGCCCGCACCCCGTGCGGCGGCCTACCCGAGCCGTACCGGCGCACTCCGCGCGATCGGAAGCTTTTCATCGCACACCTTCCGCTGCGACTCTCTGTACCACCGGCAGCAGATCTTCGGCCAGTAGCGCCCGCAGGAACACCGCGGCCACACGATGGTCGCGATCGAGCACAAGGGTGGTCGGGATGACGCTGGTCGGGAAGTCACCCCCGAGCGCGAGCAGGGTGCGCATCGACGGGTCGTAGATCGACGGATAGCCGACCTTGTTGTCGATCACGAAATCCTGCGCCTTGTCTCGCTGCAGGTCACGGACATTGATGCCGAGGAATGCCACACCCAGATCCTTGGTCTGTTCATAGACCTGTTCCAGCGCGGGCGCCTCGGCGCGGCACGGCCCGCACCACTGCCCCCACAGGTTGATCACCACCACCTGACCGGGGAAATCGGACACCGAGACGGTTTCGCCCTCGTTCATCAGGTCCGATCCGGACAGTTCGCCGATGGTGCCGCGGGAAGCAGGCGGATCGTAGAAGATATCGGTCCGGCCACCGGGCGAGACGAACTCGAAGGTGCCGCCGGACGACACCGCGTCCGACCCCGTGGAGCATCCGGCCAGCGCGTCGACCAGGCAGACGCAGGCGAGCAGGACCGGGAGCAACCGGCCCCGACGCGGCAACGGGATCGACAGTCTCATGCGCCGTGCACCGTGGGGTCCGAACCTCCCGCGGGCTCGGAGTAGACGATATCGACGAGTGTGTCGCCCCGGTAAACCAGCGAAGTGAGCGAGGCAAGTGAGCACTGCCGCTGCCGCGGATCGTGCCACAGCCGCTGCCCCTGCAGGAACCGGCGCAGCGTCCACACCGGCAGCTGATGCGAGACCAGCACCGCCTCGCGGCCCGCCGCCTCCACCCGAGCCTTGTTCACCGCGGCCAGCATCCGATGCGCGACCTGTAGATACGGCTCGCCCCATGACGGGGTGAACGGGTCACGCAGCTTCCACCAGTGCCGGGGTTTGCGTAGCGCGCCGTCGCCGACCGAAACCCGCAAACCCTCGAAGGTGTTGCCCGCCTCGATCAGGTTTTCGTCGGTGCGCACCCCAAGCCCGTGCTGTTCGGCGATGGGTTCGGCGGTTTCCTGCGCCCGCTGCAGCGGCGAGGCGATGACCACGGCGATATCGTGGTCGGCCAGCGTGCGGGCCACGGTGTCCGCCTGCGCGCGGCCGGTCACCGACAGCCCGAAACCGGGCAGCCGTCCGTAGAGGATGCCCTTGGGGTTGTGCACTTCGCCGTGCCGCACTACGTGCACGATGGTTTCCACCGACAGAGCGTCGTCGGTGCCGACGCCCTCGGGGGCGGAGAGGCCGCCCGCGGCAGCTACGGTCTGCACCGTTTCCACTGCCTCCGAGGCTGCGGCAGCTCGAGTGGTGTCGTCGGTTCCGGAACGGCCTACGGGGCCGGCGTCCGGATTGCCGGTGGGGGTCGCGGCTGGGTCGCGCTCGGAATCGGGCTGGTTCACGCGCGGGTTCCTTCGGGTGTCGCGCCCGCGGCAGCTTCGGCGGCGGCGGGCAGGGCGGCGGCGATACGGGCGAAAGCGTCCTCGTCGAGCGCCGCGGACACAAACCATGCCTCGAACGCGCTCGGCGGCGCGTACACCCCGCCGTCGAGCAGCGCATGGAAGAAGTCTGGATAACGCCAGGTCTGGCTCGCCTTGGCGGAGGCGTAGTCGGTGACCGGAGCATCGGCGAAGAACACGCTCACCATATTGCCCGCGAACTGGACCTGATGCGCCACCCCCGCGCCGGTCAGCGCCTCGGTGAGCAGGGTGCCGAGGCGTGCGGCGTTGCGGTCCAGCGCCGCGTACACCGCGTCGTCGGCGGCGCGCAGCGTCGCCAGACCCGCGGCGACCGCAACAGGGTTACCGGACAGGGTGCCTGCCTGGTAGACGGGACCCAGCGGAGCCAGCTTCGACATGATCTCGGCCCGGCCGCCGAATGCGGCAGCGGGCAGCCCACCGCTCATCACCTTGCCGAAGGTGTACAGGTCACCCGCGATACCGTCGCGACCGAACCAACCAGACGGGCTCACCCGGAACCCGGTCATCACCTCGTCCATGATCAGCAGCGCGCCGTGCCGTTCGGTGATTTCGCGCAGGCCCGCATTGAAGCCGGGCCGCGGCGCAACCGCACCCATATTGCCCGCGGCCGCCTCGGTGATCACGGCCGCGATCTCGCCCGGATTGGCGTCGAAGGCAGCGGCGACGGCGTCGATGTCGTTGTAGGGCACCACAATGGTGTCGGCCGCTTGAGCGCCGGTGACACCTGGCGAGGTGGGCAGGCTGAAGGTGGCGACACCGGAACCGGCGTCGGCGAGCAGAGCGTCGACATGCCCGTGATAGCAGCCTGCGAATTTGACGATCTTGGTCCGGCCGGTGAAACCGCGGGCCAACCGGATCGCGCTCATGGTGGCCTCGGTGCCGGAGTTCACCAACCGCACCTGCTCAACCGGCGCGACCCGGGCCACGATGCGTTCGGCGAGTTCGATCTCGGCCTCGGTCGGCGCGCCGAACGACAGACCGGTGGTGGCCGCCCGCTGCACCGCCGCGACGACGTCGGGGTGCGCGTGCCCGAGGATCATCGGCCCCCATGAGCACACCAGGTCGGCATAGTCGTTGCCGTCGGTGTCGGTGAGCATGCAGCCGTTGGCCGAGGCGATGAAGCGCGGTGTGCCGCCCACGGCACCGAAGGCCCGCACCGGGGAGTTGACACCGCCGGGGGTGACTGCCTCGGCCCGTCGGAAGAGCTGACTGGAGACCGGCACCGTTGCCCTGTCCACGCGCGGAGAAGAACTCACGGCCTCCAGTCTGGCAGCCGGTCCCGCTCCGGTCGACGACAGGGTGTAGTGGGGTGACGCACACCCCACCTCCCCGCAGCATTGACACGCCGGTAAACAACACGCCGATCAGCGACACAGCGCGGCGCGCCCGTTTCGAAATCGGCGAGCAAACGGAGGCCGGTGCGTAGGGTGACCTGCGACGACGCGGCATACCACCGCCCTATCACTCGCCCTGGAGGGACGCCTTGCGGATCGCCATCAGCAGCGCTGTTCTGTTCGCCCTGTTCATCACAGCCGGGGTCGTGGCCGCCGCCGGGGCGGGGACCGCTGCTGCCGCAGAGCCTGTCATCGACGTCGAGCACGCCCGGGCAGGTGTCCGGCTCAGCCACGCCGAAACCGCAGCGCTGGCGGCCGGGCCGATGCCGGCACTGGTCGGGCTGGCCGTCCCGGCGAATCGGATCGGCGCGCGGCTGCACCGCGAGACGAAGATCTACCGGGACGACTCCGGCGGCGTGCATGCCTCGCTGCGCCGAGTGATGCTGGAGGCGGCGAATCAGGGTGGCAACGTCACCGTCTACCTGAACGCGCCCGGAACCCGCAACGGCAGGCTGCTCGATATCTACCAGCACTGGAACTGACGGCCCGTGCGGGGAGTTGGTTCGAGCTACTCGCTGAAATTCAGGTGTACATGCACGGCGCGGATGCCGAAACAGTGTGCAGCAGGCACATGAAATTGTTGTAGGGCGCGGCCGAACCGGTTTCGGGCACGAAAATCGGGGCGGCCTCGACCGGGGTGGTATCCGTCGCGGCGGGGGCCGCGGGGTCCAGCGGAATTCCCTGTGCGCCCGCGGTGGGCGCCGCGCCGAATCCGATTGCGGCGGCCACAGCGGCGCCGGCGCAGAGTTTCACGACAAGCCGGTTCATATCATCCATTTCTCGTTCGAATCCCCCTTGGGGAAAAAATAACCGAAAATTGATGCGCCGCAAAAAATTCCGACCGGTATGCGGTTTTCACTCCGAATGGTTGGCGCGGACAGCACGCACGGCGCGGGTCACGGCGTCGACGGCGAGCAGCCCGGCAACCGCGATCAATGTGGTGGCCAGCACCAGCCAGGGCCCGGAGTAGTGGGTTGCGGTGAATGCTGGGACCCTGCCGATCGCCGCGAATTCGGTGGTGTGCACGCCGCGGCTCCAGCACAGCGCGGCAACTGCGACGCAGAGCGCAGCGGCCACTGCTTCGACAGTGATGGCGATCGGCCTGGTCAACGCTGCGATCCGTTCTCGCCTGCCAAGTCATTCGCTACCGGGTCTACGGCAGGCCGGTCCAGCGCGGCATCCAGCGCAGCCCGCAGACCGCGATGGTCCCGCGCCCATGCCCGCACTACTTCACCGTCGGTGCGGCGCAGACCGATACCGGTGCGGCGGCGCGGGATCCCGGTCAATTCGCCGAGCGTACGCGCCTTGTCCCATGGTTCGTCGTCCCAGCTCTGCTCGTCCGCTTCGGGCAGCACCGCGTCGATGGTACTGAGCGGAACGGTTTCGGTGCCGTTGCGCAGCGCGTCCGAGGTGAGTTCGACGCTGGCGTGCCTGCGAGCGGCCACCACCTGCAGGGCAACGAAGCCCGCGAGCAGCGTGGCGCAGAACAGCAGCCCGAACCAGGGGACCGGGCTGTCGGTGATCAGTTCTGCGATCAGGACGGCCAGGCAGAGCGCGGGCCCGTATGCCACGGTGCGCCAGCGGCCGCCCGGTTCGGCGAACAGCACATCCGGCGTACCGGTCACGACAGGCTCCTGGGCAGGTAGGTGACAGCGCGGAGGACCCGCGGAGGATGCCGGAGCTGGTCTAGCCGGCGATGCTGGGGAGCAACAGGACAGCGACGGTGAGGATACCGAACAGGATCAGCAAGCTCAGTACGAGCAGATCCCGCCGAATGCTCTGCGGCTGCTGGATCACCACTCGCATTGCTGCCTCCGATCCCCGGAGTGCCGGTTCGCCCGGCCCTGCCGAACGTTTGCCAGCGAATCCCGGTTCGCATGTCTACTGTGACAGCCCTCACTGTACATCGCATAATACCGCGTACAAACTCCGCGTTGGTTCCCCGCGTCGTTCACTGTTGCCGTCGCTGAAAGTATCGGGCCGATTCCGGACGGTAACAAAGGTATATCGCTCCAGCCGCGAGCACCCCCTGCACGATCGACGCCGCACCCGCGACCAGCGACGCCGCTCCGCTCACCGCGTCGAGGGCGAACATGGTGCCGATCGCCATGAAAACCAGCCACACCCCGGCGAAAGTCATCACCGTTCTGGCCCAGATTTTGCCGCGGCCGAGCTGATGCACGATCACCGCGGCCACCACCGCGACAACCACGCCGATAATGCCGACCATCACGAACGCTATCGACACCATGAGCCCGGCTGTTGCCGAAGTCAGCTGCGGATCGGTGGTATGCGCCTGTTCCAGTATGTCGGCGGTGAACTCCTCGCGCAGTCCCAGTGCCTCGATCATGGAGGCAGCCAACTGCACGAGCCCCAAGCCGATAACGCCCCACCATAATTGCCGGGCGGTGGCCACATCCCCGGGGATTTTGTCTGCTGGACTACTCACGACAGCCAGTGCGCTGCCTCGGTCGCCCAGTAGGTGAGCACGATATCCGCGCCCGCCCGGCGGATACCGGTCAGCGACTCGATGATCGCGCCCCGGCGATCGATCCAGCCGCGTTCGGCGGCAGCGGTAATCATCGCGTATTCGCCGGATATCTGATAAGCCGCGACGGGGACCGTGGACCGGTCGGCCACATCGCGCAAAATATCCAGATAGGACATGGCCGGTTTGACCATGACAATATCGGCGCCCTCGGCCAGATCCAGTTCCAGTTCCCGGATCGATTCGCGACGGTTGGCCGCATCCTGTTGGTAGGTGCGGCGGTCACCCTGCAGCGACGAGGCGACCGCCTCACGGAACGGGCCGTAGAACGCGGAGGCGTACTTCGCGGCGTAAGCGAGAATGCCGGTATCTGGGTGGCCCGCAGCGTCCAGCCCGGCCCGGATCGCACCGACCTGGCCGTCCATCATGCCGCTGGTGCCCAACAGATCCGCGCCCGCTTCGGCCTGGGCCAGCGCCATCTGGACATACCGGTCCACCGTGGCATCGTTGTCCACCGCACCGCCGGATGTGAGCACACCGCAGTGTCCGTGATCGGTGAACTCGTCCAGGCAGGTATCGGCCATGACGACAGTGTCCGAGCCGACTTCCTCGGCGAGAGCGCGCAACCCCCGGTTCAGGATCCCGTTCGGATCACTGGCCTGACTGCCGAGGGCGTCCTTGTCTTCGGCACGCGGCACCCCGAACAGCATGAGACCACCGACACCCGCGGACACCGCATCAGCGGCGGCCTTACGCAGTGAATCCATCGAATGCTGCTGCACACCGGGCATGGAGCTGATGTCACGAGGTTCATCCAGCCCATCGGCCACGAACATCGGCAGCACCAGATGCCTGGGCTCCAAGGAGGTTTCGGCAACCAGCCGCCGCAGCGCTGGCGTGCGCCGCAGCCGCCGCGGTCGTTCGATTCCGGTCATTCCGGTCATGTCAGCACCATACTGTGTTTGATTGCCGCGCCTCCGGCGCGGCGGGTTTGCGGCCCCCTCGAGGGGGCCGCGAACGCGCGTGCCGAGCGCGCCGCTATTACCTGCGCCGGCTCTTCTTGCGGGGCGGGGGTAGCAGGCCTTCGGCGCGCAGCCGGGCGGCGTGTTCGGCGAGCGCTTCCACCAGTGGACCGACCTGGGCGACTTCGGGCTGCACATCGACGCGCAGGCCGAATTCGACCGCTGTCTCGGCCGTTTTGGGGCCGATGCAGGCGACGATGGTGCGGGCGTGCGGTTTGCCCGCGATACCGACCAGGTTGCGGACCGTGGAGGACGAAGTGAACAGGAC
Organism: Nocardia donostiensis; assembly: GCF_002081715.1. Taxonomy (GTDB): domain Bacteria; phylum Actinomycetota; class Actinomycetes; order Mycobacteriales; family Mycobacteriaceae; genus Nocardia; species Nocardia donostiensis. The sequence goes on from NZ_MUKP01000013.1 coordinate 131,168, forward strand.
GGCGTCGAAACCGCCGGTCTTGATCATCTCACGGGTCTCCGCGGGCGGCGGCGACGCGCGCACGGTGCGGTAGGCGGTGACATCGTCGATTTCCCAGCCGCGGTCGCGCAGGCCCTCGGCCAGGGTTTCGGTGGCGATATCGGCGCGCGGCAGCAGCACCCGGTTCACCGGATCGAACACGTCGTCGTACGGCGGAAAATCGGCGAGCAGGCCGAGCGAGGACTGTTCACCGCTGGGCAGCAGCTCCGGGTTTATCCCGAAGGACCGCACCTTGTCTGCGGTGGCCTCGCCGACGCAGGCGATCTTCACACCGGAGAACGCCCGCGCGTCCAGCCCGAACTCGGCGAACTTCTCCCACACGGCGCGGACCGCGTTGGTGGAGGTGAAAACCACCCACTGGTAGCGGCCGTCGACCAGGCCCTTGACCGCGCGCTCCATCTGCGCTGGGCTGCGCGGGGGTTCCACCGCGATGGTCGGTACTTCCATCGGGATGGCGCCGTGGGTGACCAGCCGCTCGCTCATTTCGGCGGCCTGATCCTTGGTGCGCGGCACCAGTACTGTCCAGCCGTACAGTGCGCGCGATTCCCACCACGACATCTTCGACCGCTGAGCGACCGCCTTGCCGATGGTCACCACCAATGGACCGACCAGTTCAGAAGCAGCGCTGTTCAGGGTGGCCAGCGTGGCCTCGATGGTGCGCTGCTGGCGGGTGGTGCCGCGCACGGTCACCGCGACCGGCGTCTGCGGCGCCATCCCGTGCTCCACCAGCGCGCTCGCCGTTTCGGCCAGATGGCCGGAGGTGGCATGCAGTACCAGCGGGCTCGGCGCGGCGGCCAGCGCTGCCCAGTTGACTTCGCCGCGCACATCGGCCTCGGTGTGCGCGGAGCCGAGCGCGATACCGGCGTAACTCGGCACCGTGGAACCGCTGGGCAGGCCGGGCAGCACCTCGAACACGATATGGGAGCGGGTGACCGTGGTGACTTCGGCGATCACCGCGTCGGTTGTCAACGGATCACCGGCGACCACACGCACCACATCGTGGCCCGCGCGAGCCTCGGCGATCAGCGTTTTGGCCACCTCGGCGGGCTCCCCCAGCGCCGGGCGCACGTCCACCGGACGTTCGCCGTCGGGCCCAGGCTCGACCTCGGTCCCGATCAGGGCGAGCACGCCGGAGTCCACATCGGGATCGGTGAACGCGAGCGTTGCCCGGCCGAGCACCTCACGTGATCGCATGGTCAGCAATGCCGGGTCGCCCGGACCCGACCCCACGAAAAGGATCCGCCCCGGATGCTTCTTGCTGGCTCGACTCATCGGTTGTTCTCCATTGGACTGGGTTCGGTGAAGTCCGTGGCGGTATCGGCTTCCGCCTGGCCGGTTCGCACGCCGGCGAGCCGGCCGGTTCCCTCAGCGGCGAGTAGCTCGCGCGCGCCGAGATCCAGCAGCTCACGGGCAAGTGAGCGGCCGAGTTCGGCTGCGTCGGCGGTTGCGCCCACCACCGAGGCCCGCAATACGTTCGAACCGTCGATAGCGGCGGCGCAGCCGCGCAGCGACAATTCTTCGATGACCCGGCCCTCGTCGTCGAGTGATTCGACCACCTCGGCGATCGCACCGACGGGTGCGGTGCAGCCCGCCTCCAGTTCGGCGAGCAATGCGCGTTCGGCGGTGACGGCCACGCGGGCAGCGGGATCGTCCAGCCCCTGCAGGATCTCGATCAGCTCGGTGTCGTCGGATCGACACTCCACCGCAAGTGCACCCTGCGCGGGCGCGGACAGCATCTGCACCGGCTCCATGACCTCGGTGACGGCGTCCAGCTGTTCGATCCTGGCCAGCCCGGCGCGAGCGACCACGATCGCATCGAGTTCACCCTCTCGCACCTTGGCCAACCGGGAAACCAGGTTGCCGCGCAGCGGGACGATGGTGAGCCCAAGCCCGAGCGCGCGCAACTGCGCCACCCGGCGCGGGGCGGAGGTGCCGATGACGGAACCTGCGGGTAGCTCGCCCAATACCAGCCCGTTGCGGGCCACCAGCGCATCGCGCGGGTCCTCGCGGGGCGGTACGGCGGCGATGGTGAACCGCGGATCGGGCCCGGTCGGCAGGTCCTTGTAGGAGTGCACCGCGAGATCGATCGTTCCGGCGGCGAGTTCATCGCGCAGCGCCGAGGTGAACACCCCGACACCGATCGTCTGCACCGGTTCGGTCGATAGGTCACCCGGGGTCTTGATCGGTACCAGTTCGGCGGGCTGCCCGGCCGCGATCAGCGCGTCTCGTACGGTGCCCGCCTGCGTCATCGCAAGCAGGCTCCCGCGGGTGCCGATCCGCCATGGCGTACGACCGCCCGGAGCCTGCTCCAGCGAGTCGTCGCGGACCTCGCCGCGCACGTCGCCTTCTCCTTGCAGGATGGTCATGCTGTGCCCTCCTTCGCATGCCCGTGGGGCCCTGACACGGTCATGCCGAATGCTCCTGTTCATCGTCCTGGTGTCCGGGGGTGAAATCGTCGGCGAGCACGACCTCACCGTCGCGGCCTGCTCGGCCCTGCTGTCCGGCACCACTGAGTCCGCCCAACGGCACGGGCGGCGTGATCTCCATGGGCGCGGCAACCGCTTGAGCCGCCCCTGGTTTGAGTTCGAACAATTCGCGCAACGCCTCGGCATAGCTGTCACCACCGGGGGTGGTGGCCAGCTGTTTGACCCGCACCGTGGGCGCGTGCAGCAGTTTGTCCACCACCCGGCGGACCGTGCGGGCCACCTCGTCACGTTCGGGATCGGCCAGCCCGGGTAGCCGCGAATCCAGGCGCAGCAGTTCGGCTTCGACCACTTCGGCCGCGCGCTGACGCAGCGCCGCCACCGTGGGTGTGACCTCGGCCATCCGCTGGCCGGCGAGGTATTTGGCGAGCTCGTCGGCGACAATGGTGCGCGCAGCGGCGGTGTCGTCGGCCGCAGCTCCCGCGGCCGGGTCGCGCTGCAGGGTCTCGATATCGATCACGGTCACGCCGGGCAGCCCGGTCACCGCATGCTCCACATCGCGGGGCAGGCCGAGATCGCAGAAGACCAGCGGCCGCTGACCGGTACGATCCCGGTCGGCCAAGGCGTTATGGGTGTCGGCCAGCGTGATCACCGCACCGACCGCGCCGGT
>NZ_MUKP01000014.1 GCF_002081715.1 Nocardia donostiensis
AGCCCTCGCGACTTGCGCCTTCGGCGCGTGCGCTGCGAGGGCTGAAACGCGAGCCGGGCCGCAAACCGGGCGGGGTTGGTTTGGGTGTGGGTAGGGGCGGTTGGTTCAGGGCAGCTTTGGGAGGGTGTGCGCGTGCGCAGCGGTCGCTGGAACGCGAGCGGGATCGCAAACCGGGCGGGTCGGTCGGGGGTTGTGGGCGGGATCCAGGCAGGTGCTGGTCGCCTATCTGTGCCGCGACCGCCGAGGTGTCGTCGTGATGCCGGGGTGCTGATTCTCTTCCGAATTCAGGGGTAGGCAGGGCGTATCCGCGTTTTGCTCGGCTATGCGCTCAGGCGGTATCCGGTTGCGGCCGGTACCGCCCGCATGGCTGAGTGGATGTTATGTTCGGCCGTTTTTTTACCTGCTCGTCTGGCTTGGGCCGGGCGTTCTGCCGATGTGATCGGCTGCCCGGTTGTGGTTCGGAATGTCCTGGTCGGTGGTTTGTCCGCCGGCGTCACGAAGTGCGTGAAGTTGTAGGGCGAATCGAACATCCGAGTGGAAGGGCTGACAGCTGATGCGAATCGGTGTATCGGTGCATGCTGCCGTAGTGCTGCTGGTCGCGGTCGGCCTGGGGTTCGCAACGGGGGGTCGTGCGGGGGCGAACGACCTGGATCGCTACCTGGATGTGCCGCTGGTGAACCGGGATGCCGCGAACGGGCCGGGCGGCGTGCACCCGGACCTGCCCTACGATGCGGCACGATTGCGCGAACTGCTGGATCAGGCCCGCGACCGGGGCATCGCACCGTTCAGGTATGCCGCGCTGCTGCAGCAGTACTGGTTGGTCGAAGCAACCAACCGGGCCGGGATCGATCTTCGATCCTGGGATCCGCGCGCCGGGGTGCAGGCCAATCGCGACAACCTGATCGGGTCGTATCGCCTGTACGAAGATCTGCAGCTGACGCATCGGGAACTGCAGTGGGCCGGTATGGCAGGCCAGGTCGGCGCCGATTTCGGTGGGGGACTGCTCGACTTCGAACTGCTCGGCGATATCTACGGGCTGCCCGGGATCTCCGAATCCGCACGCGGTGTGATCGCCGCCGTCGAACAGACCGCGGGCCCGCAGGCGCTGGCTCTGCTACCGCGCGGGCTGCACGCCCTGGCCGAGGCCGGGCCGCGGATAACCCCCCAGGACCTGGACTACATCGTCGGGATGATCCTGGTGATGCAGAAGAACATCTTCTCCGACCTCATGCCCATGCATATCGCCTACGTCACCGGCGGCTTTCCCGCCGTGGCCGAATTCGAGGCGGCGGGGCTGATCGACGCGCAGATCGCGCAGGCCTGGCGGGATATCGCCTCCGGTGACCGCGATCGGGTCGCGAGCGGTAACGCCGCTCTGCTGCGGCGGGAGCAGGACTGGGCCATCGGCGACCAGTGGAACCAGGTACGCGCCTATAAGGGCTCGATCGGTGAGGCCGTCACCTACCTCAGCGGCACGGTCGGTTCACCGTCAGTGGCCGGGGTCGTCCCGCCGCGGGCGTTCCGGCCGATCCAGGTGCCGTTCACCATGGCCGACGGCCGGCCTGCGCTGCTGACCCTGCCGCTACCCCATTGGAACTGGTCGGTTCTCGACGAACGGTGGGACTACATCACCACCGAACTGCTACCGAAATACAAATACCAGGTGGAGCACAACTGGCCTGCTCTGGAGGCCGTCCTGCGCACCCCGTACGAGGTGCAGCTGGAAACGCACCGGCCGCTGCTGAACATCCCGCAGCTGTTGAATTCGGCGATCCGGCAATTGCAGGTGACACCGGTCGACGCGGAACTGGCGGTGAACTGATATGCGCACACACCAGGTCGGGAAACAGTCAGGAAAGACCGGGCTACGTCAGCGGGCAGCCGGACGGCTACTCGTGACGTTCGGTATCGCGATGACCCTGTTCACTGCGACAAGCGTCGTCGTCACCGCCCAACCCGCGCCGGAGCCCCCGCCCCCGCCCGTCCCGATGCGCACCCCGGGACTGGGCGAGGTGTTCAACGGTTACGTGGTCGGCACCCTGCAGGGCGCCACCCTCGCCTCCCCGCAGGAGCTGTTCCAGGCGCTAATGGCCGATGACCCCTTCTATCAGGAACCGCCGCTGACCGGGAACGAACGCCCGGGGGACGTACTGAAGGCCAAGAAGGTCGACGTGATGTTCTGGGGCGTGAAACCAGCGAACCTGGACGCCTACAAGCTCATGTATGTCACCACCGGCAACGACGGGAAGCAGCCCGTCATCAGCACTGGCATTCTGATGATCCCGGTCGACGGCAAGCCGAATTCGCAGCGGAAGCTGATCTCCTACCAGGAGGCCAACGACAGCGTCGGCGCGAAATGCCACCCCAGCACCCAGTGGACCGGCGGCGACCCGCTCGACGGCGCATCCTGGTCGGCGCTCGGCCCGCTGGCGCAGATGTTCGGCAGGGGGTACGCGGTGATGATCTCCGATGTCGGCAACGACGCCGACCGCAGGCCGCACGGTATTTTCGCAGGCAAGTTCGCCGCGCACGCCCAACTCGACGGTGCCCGCGCGGCACGGAACTTCCGCGACGCCGGGCTGGACCCGGACGCGCAGATCGCGCTGTTCGGTATCGCGGGCGGCGGCGTCGGGGCGGGTTTTGCGGCCGAGATGCAGCCCGAATACGCGCCGGAGCTGAACGTGAAATCGACCGTTTTGCAGGGCATGGTGGTCGAACCGAAGAACTTCATGCGCGTCGCCGACGGCTCGGTCGGCTCGGGTTTCGTCTTGGCCACCCTGCTCGGGCTGGAGCCTTGGTACCCGGAGATGAAGATCGACGAGAAACTGACCCCGGTCGGTAAGGTGATCGCCGACTTCTTCCGCACCCAATGCCAGACCCCGGCCTATTTCACCATGCCGTTCGTCCCGATGAACGTCCTGTTCGAGTCGGGTCTCAACCCGGCAGACGAACCGGCGTTCCAGCATGCCTACGAGGACAATATCCTCGGCCGCTCCGGCACCCCGGAATCCAAGGTGCTCATCACGTCCTGCGCCCGCGACGATTCGTTGATGTCGCTGGTTCCCGCCCAAGATTCCCGCGAGCTCGCCGCCATATACCGAGCGCAAGGCGTCGACGTCACCTACGCCCCGTCGGATTGCAGCATGGTCCGCATGATCACCAACCTGTACGGCTGGGGCACCGACGTGTTCGGCATGCAAACCCTCGACTGGCTCGACGCCGGCTTCGACTGACTTGATTACCCGTCCGGCAGTTCGTCGTGCCCGCCGAATGCTTTACGCATCGCAGACAGGAGTTGATCGGCGTACCGGGATTCGCCGCGGGAGGAGAAGCGCTGGAACAGGGCGGCCGACAGCATGGGGGCTGGGACGCCGATATCGACGGCGGCGTCGAGGGTCCAGCGGCCTTCCCCGGAGTCGGAGACTCGGCCGTCGAAGGTGTCCAGGTTCGGGTCGGCGTGCAGGGCTTCGGCGGTGAGGTCCAGCAGCCAGGAGGCGACTACCGAGCCGCGCCGCCACACCTCGGTGACCTCGGGGATGTCGATGTCGTAGCGGTAGTACTCGGGGTGCTCCAGCGGGGTCTGCTCGGCCGAGGTTCCGCCGCTGTGGCGGGCGCCGTAATCGGCTTTGTGCAGGATGTTCAGTCCCTCGGCGTAGGCGGCCATCGCGCCGTATTCGATGCCGTTGTGCACCATCTTCACGAAATGGCCCGCGCCGGCCGGGCCGCAGTGCAGGTAGCCGTATTCAGCCTGAGTGGGTTCTCCGGTGCGGCCCGGGGTGCGCGGGGCGGCGTCTACGCCGGGGGCGATGGACCGTAGCAGCGGGTCCAGGTAGGCCACCTGTTCGGTCTCGCCGCCGATCATCAGACAGAAACCGCGGGTGCGCCCGAATACCCCGCCGGAGGTGCCGATATCCACATAGTGGATGCCTAGCGGGGTGAGCTTTTCGGCCCGCTCCAGATCCTGGTGGTAGCGGCTGTTGCCGCCGTCGATGACGATATCGCCTGGTTCGAGCAGTTCGGCGACCTCGTCGATCACCGCGCCGGTCACGCCCGCCGGGATCATCACCCACACCACCCTGGGGGTGTGCAGCGCGGCCACGAATTCGGCCAGGTCGGTGCTGCCGGTGAACCGTTCACCGAGCTCGGTGGACAGGTCGTCGATGAGGGCGCCGCGACGTTCGTAGCCGACCGCGGTGTGCCCATCGGCGACAACGCGACGCACGATATTGCTGCCCATCCGGCCGAGACCGATCATCCCCAGCTGCATACCGTCTCACTTTCCGTTCCTATCGGGCCCCGTTGGTGTTTCGTTCACGATCGCTATACCCGATGTGTAACGCCCCGCACGCGGCGCCGATAGACAGATTGGCTCCGTGTAGTTGCCTGACCCCCGACCCGGCAACTGCGCGGAGCCTCAGCATGCCCCGGCCCGGTCCCACTGTGACGCGATCGGCAATGCCGAGACCGGGCCCTGATCGTTATCGTTGGCGGAGGCTCGCAGTCCGAGCGAGTCCTCCATGGAACTCCGAATGGGGAGGACGGTTCGTGAGCGGCGAATCGAGCGCCGGAAGCGGTGACAGAGCGAGAGCGGCAGGCCGCGCCGAGTACGGCGACGGCGGTCTACGTCAGCTTCTCCAGGCCGCTCGATCACACACCCCCAACGATCCCCCGCCCCCGCCGCGCATACCCCGGCCTCGGCGCGCCCCCGCCGATCCGGCTCGGCAGCACGCGCAGCCCGCGGATACGGCCGCGTTCGCCGATGCCGTCACCCAGGAGCATGCCCTCCCTCACGGCTTCGCCGACCAGGGTGGGACCGCGCCGACCGAGCCCATGACCGCCCCACGGGCGCAGCACGGGACGCGAGGTTCCGAGCCCCACGCGGCGCCGCGTCCTCCCGCGCCGCGGCGGCCCGGTGAGCGCAGGCCCATCTCCCGATCGCAGCCCGAGCCCGGGCGCGGTGAATTCTTGGCGAAGCTGAAATCCCCGCTGGCCCGGCGCGCCGGTATCGCAGCCGGTGCGGTGCTGGGTTTGGCCGCGCTCGGTTATGTTGCCGACCTGGCGATGAGCTCCGGCGAGGTGCCGCGCGGGGTGGTGGTCGCCGGGATCGATATCGGTGGGATGGACATCGCGGCCGCCGACGCACGGCTGCGCACCGAACTGGATGGCCGCGCCGACCGGGAATTGCCGGTGCGCATCGCGGATGTGCGGACCACGGTTGTCCCGAGCGAGGCCGGGCTCGGTATCGATTGGGATGGCACCTGGGAGCGGATCGGCGGCCAGCCGCTCAACCCGATTGCCCGGGTGGTCTCGCTGTTCGGCACCCGCAACGTCCCGGTGGCCAGCACCGTCGACGACGCGGCGCTGGACCGGCAGCTCGACGAACTGCGGGTGCACGACCAGCCGACCGTCGAGGGCACCGTTGTGTTCGTGGACGTGACGCCTGTCGCGGTTGACCCGGTTCCGGGCCGGGTGCTCGATCTGCCCACGGCCCGATCCATGCTGATCGAGCGCTGGGTGGCGGCGAACTCGTTGCAGCTCCCGGTCACGCCCGCACCGCTCACCGTGCGCCCGGAAGCGATCGACCAGGCGCTGCGCACCGTGGCCGAACCCGCGGTCGCCGCTCCGGTGGTCTTCACCGGTAAGGACGGCGTCACCGCCACCCTCGATCCGGTGCAGATCGCCTCCATTGTCTCCTTCGCGCCGGACGGCAAGGGCGGTCTCGCCGTCCAGTTCGACCACAAGGCCGCCACCGACCTGCTGGCGCCGCAGCTCGCGGAAAGTGAGATCGAACCGAAAGACGCAAGTTTCACTCTTTCCGGTGGTGTGGCGACGGTCGTGCCCGCGGTAGTGGGCGAGAAGATCAACTGGCCCAAAACGCTGGAACAACTGCCCGCTCTCCTGGCCGCGCCCACCCCGGACCGCACCGCGCAGGCCGTCTACGACAAGATTCCGCCGAAGCTGACCACCGAGGCCGCCGAAGGGCTTGGCATCACCGAACCGATGGCCGAGTTCACCACCAGCGGGTTCAGCGGACCGTCGGGGGTGAACATCCGCACCGTGGCCAGGGAAGTGAACGGGGCAGTGGTCAAACCCGGTGAAACGTTCTCGCTGAACGGGCACACCGGTACGCGCGGTGTCGCTGAAGGCTACGTGGAATCGGGCATCATCGACCACGGCCGCCCCAGCACCGCGGTCGGCGGCGGTATCAGTCAGTTCGCCACCACCCTCTACAACGCCGCCTATTTCGCGGGGCTAGAGGATGCGGGCCATACCGAGCACAGCTACTACATTTCGCGGTACCCGGCGGCCAGGGAAGCCACTGTCTTCGACGGCGTGATCGACCTGCAGTTCCGCAACAACACCCCGCACGGCATCTATATCGAGGCGTTCGCCGACAGTTCCGAAGTGACGGTGCGGATCTGGGGCACCAAAACCGTCGAGGTCGAATCCATCACCGGGGAACGCACCAAACCGACGGAGCCGAAAACCATTACCCTCCCCAAGGGCGATGATTGCATCGCCACCGAGGGCGCACCCGGCTTCACGATCAGCGATACCCGGGTCATCACCGATATCGCCACCGGGCGGGAGATCTCCCGGAATACGCGTACCGTGAAATACGACCCGATTCCGATCGTGAAGTGCGAGTGAGCCGAGCGAACGCTATCGGTCAGCGGGCAAGGGGGTCGGGGACCAGCCGGCACAACCACCAGGGGCGAGCGGGGAATTCGGGCGAATAGAACCGCGGGACCAGGGTGCGGACGCGGCGCGTGACCGGGTCACGAACCACAATCCGTGGGGTGCCGATATCGTCCGCCGCGATCGCCGCCCAGAGCTCGTTCCATTCCGGGGCGCGTTCGCAGGTGGCGACGATCTCGGCGACCCGTTGCTGGTCGGCGCTCTCGCGGGTCAGTGCCCAGAACGCGGCGACGAGCCGTCGCGCGTCGGTGAACCATTCCGGAAACACCCTTTTCGCCGCGGGCTCTAGCAGCATCCATTCCAGCAGGTTCACCCCGGGACGCGTGCCGGGGAACCAGCGCTGGAACGCCGTGTTCGCGGCGATCACATCGAAGGTGGCGGGCGTCTGGTAGACGGCAGGATGCGTCAAGCTCTGCAGGTCGGCCAGCTCGTCGGCGGAGGGTTCGATGCGGCCGCCTGGATAACGCCCGCTCAGCCGGTCCGGTGCCTCTAGCGCGGTGGGTAGCAGCCGGATGTTCGCACTGTTGACCTGTCCGGCGCCAGGCTGCGCCGCGCTGGTCAGTGTTCTCGCGAGGCCGGAGCGCGGCGTCGGTTCGGGGCAGGCTACCCCGGGCTCAGGGTGGTGTGCCCGAAGATGCTTACCGATCCGGTGCTGTTCGATCATCGCCTCACTGCCTTTGGGTCGAATCCGCGTCCGCGCGCGGCCATGAGTGCCTCGATGTACCGTCGCCGCGCGACGGCACATCGTTCGACTCGTGATCTAGGGAACCGCAACTACGAGTGTACGTACATCTGTACTTGCATCGAGTGTCTCAGTCGCTGACGCCTCGTGGCCGAACACTCCAGTATTCGCGAAATGAATCCGGGTTGCTGCGCACGGAGAAAGAAGCGAAAACCGGAGGCGCAGAAGGCGAGTCGCAGCTACACCGGATAGACAGCCGGGTAGAGCGGGTCGCCATGACAGGTCCCCGGAACCGGCCCTGAATCGATACTGCGAAACCCGCGAACGGCAACCCATGCTGTTCTTGTCTTGGTAGGTTTCTCGAGCTGATGATGGGTTTCGGACCCATATTGGTGCGGTTTCTACCATGTCATGGCGTCTTGTTCGGGCATGTCCCCGTGAAGGTAGCTGGAGGAGATGCGCGTGAGGGCGCTGGCACGAGGGGAAAACCGGCCCTTGGTTGGACGCATCGAGGAGATGCGCTCGCTCCGCGAGGTACTGAAAGTATGCGCCGACGGTGGGACGGCAGCGGTCTCGGTATCCGGCGAACCGGGCATCGGGAAGACCCGGCTCCTGCAAGAAGCGTGTAAGACAGGACAGGAGCTCGGTTTTCGGATCCTGACCGGCGGGGCCACCGAGCTGGAGCGCGAGATTCCGTACTCGGTGCTGGTAGACGCGCTGGACCAGCCGTTGGGCGCACTTCCCGACCGCCAGTTGCGGGCGCTCGGCGCGAAGAATCTGGCGGAGCTCGGCCGGTTCCTTCCCTCACTGCGGACGTGGGCTGCCCCGTTGTCGGCCGCGACATGGATCGAGCGGCAGCAATGTCACCATAGCGTGCGAATGACGTTGCAGTATTTGGCCGAACAACAACCGGTCGTGCTAGTGCTCGACGATGTGCATTGGGCCGACCACGCGTCGTTGGAGATCATCGCGCATCTCCTCCGCAGCGGCGTGCCACGCTGCGCGCTGTTGCTGGCGCATCGCACGGCGCAGTTACCCGAGGTCCATGCCGCGGCCTTGAACCGAGCCGCATACGAGGGCATTCTCACGTCGCTGGGACTCGGCCCGCTGTCCCTGACGGAGACGGCGCAGCTACTCGGGGGGCAGGTGCGCGGGCAGGAGCTGGCCGAGCTGCACCACGACTGTGGTGGGAATCCGTTCTATGTACGTGAGCTCGCATGGGCGCGGGGCGGGCCGCACGATGCGGTCGACGACCGGGCGGGTGGCGGCGACAGCGGCCGCGTACCCGCGGTCGTGCAGGGCGCATTGGATCAGGAGATCCGCGCGCTATCGTCGCGGTCCCGGCGATTGCTGTATGCCGCCGCCGTCGCTGGGGAGCCGTTCGATCTGGGGCTGGCGGTATTGATTGCAGGTTTGGCCGAGGACGAGATCGCCGCGACAGCAGACGAATTGGTGGCCACCCAGTTGGTTCAGGAGACGAAGACATTCGGCAGGCTGTCCTTCCGGCATCCCCTCATCCGGCGCGCGGTTTATGAGCGAAGCGGATATGGATGGCGTCGCGCCGCACACCGTCGCGCCGCGCAGGTGCTCACCGCACGGGGGGCCGATTTATCGCTGCGTGCGCATCACATCGAGCACAGCAGCGATATCGGCGACCCGGCGGCGGTCGCTGTGCTGGCCGAGGCCGGGGCGGCCGCCGCGGCACGCGCACCGGTCACCGCCGTCCGCTGGTTCCGGGCGGCCTTGCGTCTCCTTCCCGCAGATGCGGCGACCGAGCAGAGACTTACCCTTGTCATGGCGCTATCGGAGGTGCTGAACGCCTGCGGTCGCCTCCGCGAGAGCCGAGACGTCCTTCGCGCAGTGGTCGAGTTGGCCTCGTCGGCGGCACCGGCTGATCACGCGCGCATGCTGGTCATGCTCGCGGCGACCGAACAAGGACTCGGCAACACCACCGAAGGTCAGCGGTTGCTGACGGCTGCCCTCATGCTGGCGCCGCCGGACAGTGTCGAGGCCGCGTCGTACAAGCTGGAGCTCGCGAAGAGTCACATGGTGCTCGGTGCTTGGGACCGCGCCGTGGCCATCCTCGCCGAATTGAAAACCACAGCGCGGTCGAGAGCTGACCGCCGTCTGCATTTCCTGGCCACCGCGGCCAGCGCCTACCTGGCGACCACCCAGCTGAACCCGAGGTTGGATGACGGACTCAGCGACCTCGACGAGTCGGCGCGAACACTGGACACGCTCACCGACTGTGATGTAGCGCCAGGCCTGCTGGGAGGGCTGGCGGATGTGGTGTATGCCGACGTCTGCTTCGAACGCTGGACAGTCGGAGTGGAGCATGCCGACCGGGGTATCCAGCTGTGTCGCAGCACCGGCCGCGGGCAGCATGTCGTAGACCTGATACACCTGAAGGCGGTGGCTCTTCTGGTGCAGGGAAGTCTAGAGCGTGCTTTGGCAGAGGCGGAGAATGCCGTCGAAACCGCACTGGTGCTGGACCATCCGCCGATGGTCGCCATGACCGAGGCGACGCGGTGCTGGGCGTTGTCCCTGCTGGGGCATACTCGGCAAGCCCTCACGGTCGGTGCTCGAAGTGTGAATATCGCCGCTCAGGTACCGCGCGGTGTGAGTTCTTGGCATGCTTCCCTGTCCTATGGGGCGGCGCTCATCGAGAACGGCCAGTACGAACATGGTCGCGAGCAGATCACCACTGTCGGCGGCTATCGCGAATTCGGCGAGATCCTGCCGACATCACTTCCCTACTGGTTGCGTTGGCTGGTCGAAGCCGAGGTGGAGCTGGGCCGGCTGGACCGGGCGGCGCAGGTCGTCGAGCATTTGGAGGTCATCGCTGAGACGGCGCCGATGATGCGTATGCGTATCGGTGACGCCCGATATGCCCGTTCCCGGCTGCTACTGGCCCGCGGCGAGGTGAACGACGCGGCGGTCTCGGCTCGTGTTGCGGTCGCGGCGTATGAGAAGAGCGGAACCCTCGTGGAAGCTGCCCGTTCCCGGTTGCTGCTCGGCCGTATTCTGTCCGGTATCGGTGACTTCGCCACTGCTGAAAGGGAACTCGGTGCGGCGCTGTCGGTGGCGACCCACTGTGGCGCCGCCACGTTGGTCGAGCGGGTGCGGCGGGTGCTGGACGAACTCGAGGTGGAACCGGGACGCAGCAGGCAGCCATGTCCGGCGGTATCGGTTTTCGCCGATCTCACTTCGCGCCAGCGGGAGATTGTCAACCGAGTGGTTCTGGGTAAGACCAACCGCCAGATCTCCACAGAGCTGCATGTGAGCGAGAAGACCGTAGAGGCACATCTGTCACGGTTGTTCACCAGGCTGGGTGTCGCATCGCGCACCGAACTGGCCGCACGTGCCGTGGCTGATCGAGCTCGCCGCGGCACCTGAGTATCTCCGAGAACGCTTACTGTAGTGGGGTTTTCCCTACTTGTGTTCGTCGGTAGAACTGCCGAGCATACGAGATGCGTCTTCGTTCGGGACGCGAGCCCTTGGTGGGGTGCCGCTCGAATCAGAGAAAACCTCGAATCAGAGAGAACACGGCCATGACGGATACTTCTTCGAAACCATCGACTTCTCCGGGAAGGGGAGCGCGTCCGCCTGGTCCACCCGGCGGGTTGCGGTCAGCGCTCGCCTTCCAGCGATCACCCTTGGCTTTTCTCTCCGCTACCGTCGACAAGTACGGGGATGTCGCCACGGTCGAGATCCCCAGGATGCCGTTCGTCATGGTCAATCATCCCGACCATGTAAACCACATCTTGAAGAAGCATCAACGCAACTACGACCGCCATGGTCCCGCGCACGATATGGCCCGCAACTTTTTCGGTAACGGCCTGGCCACTGCGGCCCGACCTGGTTGGCTGGCTCAGCGTCGTCTGCTCCAGCCGGCGTTTCACCGGAAGCACATCACCGAGTTCGGTGCGGCGATGGCCGACACCATCGCAACCACCATGGACAGGTGGGAGACGGTTCGTGCGGGCGGCGGCACCCTCGACCTGACCGACGAGATGAGCGATCTCACGCTGCGCATCGTGGTGCGTGCGCTGTTCGGCATGGATCCCGAAGACGCGATGATCCGCCGCTTCACCGGCGCTGTGGCGACCGCGACCCGGGAACTCGCCGCGTACATGCAGTTTCCGCTGATCCCGCTGTCTGTGCCGACCCTTGGGCATCGCAGGTTTCGCCGGGCGCTCGCCACCATGGACGAAATCGTTTACACCATGATCGAGCGGCAGCGCCGCGAAGTCCTGGCCGGTACGGACAGCGGTAGCTTGCTGTCGCTGATGGTCCGGGCCCGCGACGCCGACACCGGCGCATCCATGGACGATGAGCAGCTGCGCGACGAAGTACGCACCATGCTGTTCGCCGGACATGAGACCAGCGCGAACACGCTGGCCTGGGCCTGGTACTCGATCGGTCGCCATCCCGAGGTCGAGCAGCGTCTCCGGGAGGAGGTAGATCGGGTACTCGGCGATCGGCAGCCCACCATGGACGATGTACCGGCGCTCACCTACACCCGGCAGGTCATCCTGGAGACGCTGCGGATGTATGCACCGGCCTGGCAGAATTTCCGGCAGGCCGAAGAAGACGACGAGATCGACGGCTTCCGGATTCCCGCGGGAACCCTGCTTTTCTGGAGCTACTATCTGGTGCATCGTCACCCCGATTTCTGGGAGCAGCCCGACCGGTTCGATCCGAACCGTTTCACCGGACAAGACGGCATCAACGGCGAAGCCCCAGCCTTCTTCCCGTTCGGCACGGGCCCCAGGCTCTGTATCGGAAATACCTTCGCGATGACCGAGATGCAGCTGGCGATCGTCATGATCTTGCAGCGTTTCCGGCTGGAACCGGTGGATTCCGCGGAAATAGCACCGAAAGCCAGTGTGACGCTCAAAATGGCCGAGCCGCTCATCGTGCGGCTCGCGCAGGCCGAGTAACGGTATCGGGCCGAAGACCGAGGTCGAGGTCAGGTGGTCTCGTCCCCGAGGTGAGAACGACGTCTTATAGCGGGGTGCGCATCAACAGCACGTTGTATTGGTGATGGACGGTCAGCAGGAAGTACAGATCGCTACCGGTCTGATACGGAAAGATCATCGGCGCGTAGGCCGAAGGCAGCGCTGCGGTGTCGACCAGCGTCCGCGGCGGGCTCCAGGGCCCCTGCGGCGCTGCGGCGGTCCGCATGACCACCGAATTCGTCGGATCCGTTGTCAACATGACGTACTGGCCCAGGTGCTCGTTCCACTGCACGGACAGTTCCGCAACACCCTCGACGATCGGCGCCGCTGCCTTGGCGTCGCCTGGTTTCCAGGCCGTCCCGTCCCAGTACTCGTAGGCGTCTATATTCGCGATATCGAATTCCTGCACCCGCGAAATGAATCCGGGGTTGTTGCGCCCGGCGGGAGTGCCATAGCGGTAGACGTAACCGTCTTCCTTGACGAAGGCGTTCTGCTGAAACCGCTCGTGCCCGTCGACGTTGGCGCGGCGCGTGGTCGGCAGCTGCGCCCAGGTCTGCCCGCCGTCACCGGATGCGGCGAGAGTGACGAAGTTGGTGGTCCATCTGCCGTGGTCGCCCCATCCACGAACCGACATCAGGCTCAGGTATTGCACGCCGCCCACCGCGATACCCGCGGTGGGGATCAGGCTGATCTCGATACCGGGGATCTTCGGGCTGGGCAGCGGGTTCGGCACCACACTGTCGAAAAAGATGCCCTGGGACGGGTCTTTGGTGTGGCTGCGGAAGATCACGTTGCTGGTCCAGGCCCACACACTGCCCGCGAGCAGGTTCGGAATGCCCAGCCCGGCGCTGTCGCCGAAAGCGGTGAGCAGGGTGCCGTTGCCGTCGTCCCACATCACCCCGAGGTCGGTGCCGAGCACATTGACCTGATGGGTGCGGTTCGGGCTGTCCATTCCAGTGACCTGGAAGATCGCCTGAGTGGGGCCGGGTAGTGCGGGCAACCCACGCGGTTGGCCGTTGAAACCGGGGATCGGGTTCACATTGTTGGGGTCCGCAACAGCGGCGCCGGTCGCCACCAGCGTCAATGCGGCTGCCAGAGCACCGATTCGAGCGATTGCCGACAGCGAACGGTTCATTGCCAACGGTCCCTCCTGCGCGATCTGCCGCGATTGTGCCACGGACACGACGAAGCGGCCCGGATTGTCCGGGCCGCTTCAGGAGATCGCGCACAGGTCAACGCATCAGAACGCTGCTTCGTCGAGCTCCATGATGTCGTTGTCCAGGTTGGCCAGGATCGCGCGGGTCGCGGTCAGCTCGGGCAGGATATTGCGTGCGAAGAACTGCGCCACACCGACCTTGCCCTGGTAGAACGCGCGGTCGGCGCCCTCGGCGCCCGCGTCCAGCGCCGCACCGGCCACTTCGGCGCCGCGCAGCAGCTGCCAGCCGATGAGCAGGTCACCGACGGAGAGCAGGAAACGCACCGATCCCAGGCCGACCTTGTACAGCTCGCTCGGCTGTTCCTGGGCGCCCATCAGGTGCCCGGTGAGGGTGGCGGCCATGGCCTGCACATCCTCTAGCGCGGTGGCCAGCAGCTTGCGCTCCCCCTTCAGCCGGCCGTTGCCCGCCTCGGAATCGATGAACTTCTGGATTTGCCCGGCCACATGGCCCAGCGCCACCCCGCGGTCGCGGGCGATCTTGCGGAAGAAGAAGTCCTGCGCCTGGATGGCGGTGGTGCCCTCGTACAGCGAGTCGATCTTCGCGTCGCGAATGTACTGCTCGATCGGGTAGTCCTGCAGGAAGCCGGAACCGCCCAGGGTCTGCAGCGATTCGGTCAGGTACTGGTAGGCCCGCTCCGATCCCACACCCTTGACGATCGGCAGCAGCAGATCGTTGACCCGGGCGGCGGTATCGGCGTCGGCGCCGGAAACCAGCTCGGCCACATCGGCGTTCTGGTGAGCGGCAGTGTAGAGGTATACCGCGCGCAGCCCCTCCGCGTACGCCTTCTGGGTCGCCAGGCTGCGCCGCACGTCCGGGTGATGAGTGATGGTGACGCGCGGGGCGGCCTTATCGGCCATCTGGGTGAGGTCGGCGCCCTGCACGCGCTCCTTGGCGTACTCGAGCGCGTTCAGGTAACCGGTCGACAGGGTCGCGATGGCTTTGGTGCCCACCATCATGCGGGCGTGCTCGATGACCTCGAACATCTGCGCGATGCCGTCGTGCACCTCGCCGACCAGCCAGCCCTGGGCAGGAACACCGTGGCCGCCGAAGGTGACCTCGCAGGTGGCCGAAACCTTCAGACCCATCTTGTGTTCGACGCCGGTGACGAAAACGCCGTTGCGGTCGCCGAGTTCACCGGTCTCGGGATCGAAGTGGTACTTCGGCACGAAGAACAGCGACAGACCCTTGGTGCCCGGTCCCGCGCCCTCGGGACGGGCCAGCACCAGGTGCATGATGTTGGGGAACAGGTCGTCGGAGTCGGCGGAGGTGATGAACCGCTTGACGCCCTCGATATGCCAGGAGCCGTCCTCCTGTTTGACGGCCTTGGTGCGGCCTGCGCCCACGTCGGAGCCTGCGTCGGGCTCGGTCAGCACCATGGTGGCGCCCCAGCCCTGCTCGACGGCGATCTGCGCCCACTTCTTCTGCTCGTCGGTGGCGTTGTTGTAGAAGATGTTGGCGAAGCCGGGGCCAGCGGCGTACATGAACGCGGCAGGCTGAGCGCCCAGGATCAGTTCGGCGATGGCCCAGTAGGCGGCGCGCGGAACCGGAATGCCGCCTAGTTCCTCGGCAACCGAGAACTTGTCCCAACCGCCCTCTTCGAGGGTCTTGTAGCTCTTCTTGAACGATTCCGGCAGCGAGACGGAGTGGGTCTCGGGGTCGAAGACCGGCGGGTTGCGGTCGGCGTCGGCGAACGACTCACCCAGCGGCCCTTCGGCCAGGCGGCGCACCTCGTTGAGCATCTCTTTGACGGTGTCGGTGTCGAGATCGCCGTACGCACCGCTGTCGAGGAGGTTGCCGAGGCCGAGTACCTCGAAGAGGTTGAACTCCAGGTCGCGGACGTTGCTCTTGTAATGACCCATGTCAGTAACTCACTCTCCGTTGAGTTGGTGCGGTCGGTTGGTTGCCGTTCCCGCCCGTTGTCGCCATCGGGTAGCCTTACCGGATCAACCGCATGCTACTCGCGGGTAACTTAGTGTACATATTACCGATCGGTAAGGCAGCCGCAAAGATGAATCCGCTCAATGTGACGAGTTGAACACGAAGGTTTGCCGACAAGCTGCTATACGTCACACCTTGGTTACGGTGAGGCGTGTGCGGATCTCCACCAGCGCCGGCCCGGCCGACATCGAACTCGACACACCGGACGAACCGAGATTCCTGCTAGCGATCACCCACGGTGCGGGCGGCGGCGTCGACGCGGCCGATATTCTCACCGTGCGCGACACCGCGCTGGAACACGGGGGTGCGGTCGCGCGCATAGTGCAGCCCTACCGGGTAGCCGGACGGCGCGCCCCCGGCTCGGCCACTATCCAGGACGCGGCGTGGCTGGACATCGTCGCCACCGTAGGAGAACAAGTCGCCCCAGGGTTGCCGCTGATCCTCGGCGGGCGCAGCAACGGCGCTCGCGTCGCCTGCCGCACCGCCTCCCGGCTCCAGGCGCGTGGCGTCATCGCACTGTCGTTTCCGCTGCATCCCCCCGGGAAACCCGAAAGCTCCCGCCGCGACGAACTACTCGCCGCGCACCCGATCGAGGTGGTGGTAGTCAACGGCGGGAGCGACCCGTTCGGCATCCCGGACCCCGCCGATGCCGCCGAGGTGCGCATCATCCCAGGTCAACCGCATTCGTTCCGGAAAGGTTTCGACATCATCGCCGAAACGACGGGCTCGTGGCTCGAGCGCTGGGCTGGGTGAGCGAGAGCGAAAGCCGTATGGGCACCAACACCCAGGCGTACAGCCACCCTCACCCGGTGCGTCGTTGCGCGCGCCGCGTTCCAGCTGGGACTGGTGGAAGCCCGTGCCGCGGATCCTGGGGCCGCCGGTACGGCCGAGGGTTCAGACAATCCCATGCGCCGAGCGTGGCCGTCGACGTGATTCAGATACCTTGTGAATCGCTCGACTCGGAGGGGTCTGGTTTCGGTGGTTTCATCGCGATGACCAGGGCGTCGATGGCATCGGGACCCTCGGTTGCGCGGGGCACCTGTTCGGCGGTTTGGATTGTCACATCCGAGTCGTAGCCGAGGTCGGCGACGATATCGTCCGGGGTGAACAGAATCTCCGGGTCCTGCGGACCGCCGTAGCCGTCGGTGAGGTTGCTGCTGTCGTGGCCGAGGACGAGCAGGGTGCCGCCAGGGGAGAGCAGGCGGGCGGACTGCCGGACCACCTCGCGGCGCTGCGGGGCGGGCAGATGCAGGAACACCATCAGCACCAGCTCGTAGGGGCCGGTGATACCGGCTCCGGGCAGATCGGTGACGTCGGCACATTGCCAGTGGATTCGTCCGCGCACCGAACGCGACAGCCGGGAGGCGATGGTGCGCGCCTTGTCGATGCCGACCTGCGAGAAATCCACCGCGTGCACCTGCCAGCCGTGCGTGGCCAGCCACAGGGTGTTGCGTCCCTCGCCGCAGGCCAGGTCCAGCGCACGCGGTGATTCCGGTAGCTGCCCGTCGGCGTCCGGGTACAGCGGTGTCCGCCGGTGCAATCCGTGCACATGCTGCACCACCGTGCTGTTGGGCGGAGCACCCCACACCAATTCACTCTGCGCGTACCGCGCGTCCCACTCGGCCGCGTCCATACCCCGAGTCTATGGACGCGGCCGGCGTCCGGAACATCCCCTCGCTTATTACCCGTCGAATTCCGGCAGCCAGTGCAGCGCCGTTGCCTTCCTGATGTGGATGAGCATGTCGAATGCACCCGCCAGCGAGTTCAGCTCGATATGCGCCTTGTCGTCCTCGGCCGGGTCGTAGACACCGCTGATGACGCGGGCGCGCGCGGGTCCGCGCCGCCACCGGTGTACGTCCTCGGGTGCTTCGTCGCGCAGATCGACATAGAAGGCGGACAGGCCGACGGTCCCGAGCGTCGCGTCCACCAGGTCCGGTCGCGGTTCCGGGGCGGTCACCACGCCGAGGTCACCGTGGTGGAATCCGATGGCCACCGAGAGGTAGCGTGGCCCGAAATACGTGCGCAGATGGCTGCCGATACCGAGGAACTCGTCGCCGCCCATGCCGACGGGCAGGCCGGACGTGTGGGCGGTCCCGTCCCAGAACACGATCCGTGCTCCGGTGCGGGTGTGGTGCTCGATGATGATTTCGGCGAGCCGCCGTTCATCCCGGGCGAAACCGCCCTGACCTGCGACACTGCTCTCATGGAAGGCCACGATCCGCCCGGCGTGCGCGAGTGCCGCCCGGTGCGCGTCGGGGTCGCCGGGCAGGGCCGACAGCAGTGTGAGTGCGTCCCTGGCGTCGTCGGCGAACGGTCGTCCCGGGTGGATGCCCTGATGTCGTTGCACATGTTCGTCGATCTGGTGTGCGGTACGGATCGGGTCCAGATGTGCCCGAAGCTGCGGCAGGTGTTGCGGCGCGGCGGTGCGCACGTAGTCCAGGATCGCGTCGTAGTCGGCGGGTTCCGCGCTGGGGGGTGCCACCCCGATCACCTCGACCTGTCTGTCGGGGTGGCGTTCGTTGTGGCCGCGGAGCCATTTCAGAGTGGTGACCATCTCTTCGGTGCGCCACGGCCGCCACGCTCCGGCCAGGATGGTGTGCGGGTCGCCTTTTCCGGCGCGGACATACGCATTGATCCGCTCGCCGACGGCCGCGCTGTCCTGGATGGCCAATGCGCGGAACCCGTGTTCTTCCACCAGGGTCCGGGTGATGCGTTCCCTGACCCCGTAGGTCTGCCGGG
Source organism: Nocardia donostiensis (assembly GCF_002081715.1). Classification (GTDB taxonomy): domain Bacteria; phylum Actinomycetota; class Actinomycetes; order Mycobacteriales; family Mycobacteriaceae; genus Nocardia; species Nocardia donostiensis. Next base: position 18,237 of record NZ_MUKP01000014.1, read on the forward strand.
AGAACCTGGTGGATTCGCCGAGACCGACCACCTTCGCGGGTGCGAGGCGGTCGGTCAGCGGCTTCAGATCGGTTCCGGTCGCGTCCGGTTCGGTGGCGTGCACCGGATGGGCTGCACCGCACAGCCAATCGAGCACAGCGGTTTCGGCGATGGTGCTGGACGAGGTCGGCATGGTTCCTCCCGGGTCTGGGTGATCTGACAGGAACAGCCTTATACCTAAACAATTGTTTAGGTCAAGCCTTCGGTTCACAACCGGGTGCGCATCAGAATCACGTTGTACTGGCTGTGCACCGTGACCAGGAAATACAGATCGCGGCCTGTCTGATACGGGAAGATCGACGGTGCGTAGGCGGTGGGCAGTTCGCGGGTATCGATCAGCACCCGCGGTGCGCTCCACGGACCGGTCGGGGCGGGGGCGGTGCGCAGCACCACCGAATTCCATGGATCGGTGGTGAGCGAGACGAACTGCCCGAGGTATTCGTTGTACATCACCGACAGTTCCCCGACGCCGTGCATGATCGGCACCGCCGCGTTCGCATCGTTCAAGCGCCAGGTCCGTCCGTCCCAGTACTCGTAGGCGGCGAGATCGGTGATGGCGTGTTCGCGTACCCGGGCGACCCGCGCCGGATGATTGCGTCCCGAAGGGGTTCCGTACACGTAGACGTACCCGCCGTCTTTGAGGAAGGCGTTCATCTGGAAGTTGGCATTACCGCCCTCGTTGGGGCGCCGGGTGTGCGTGAGATCCGCCCAGGTTTCGCCGTTGTCACCGGAGGCGACCAGGCCGGAGAAGTTGGTGGTCCATTGGCCGACATCGTCCCAGGTCTTCACCGACATCATGCTCATGTACTGGGTGCCGCCCACCGAGATTCCTGCGGTCGGGATACGGCTGATCTCCAGGAACGGAATCTTGGGGCTCGGCACCAGATCGCGGGCCTGACCGAAGATATCGCGGACCACGCTGTCGAAGTAGATGCCATGGGACGGATCGCGGGTGTGGCTGCGCACCAGGATATTGCTGCGCCAGGCCCAGGTGCTGCCCGCGAGTAGGTTGGGGAAGCCGATTCCGGCGGTATCGCCGAACGCGGTGAGCATTTCGCCGTGCCCGTTGTCCCACATGATGCCCAGGTCGGTGCCGAGCACATTATAGGTGTGGGTGTTGTTGGGGCTGGCCATACCGGTTGCTTGGAAGACGGCCTTGGTCGTACCGGGCAGGTTGGGGAGACCGGTGGTGCCGTTGAGTACGGGAATCGGATTGATGGCGTTGGGGTTCGCCGTTGCGGGGGCGGTGGCGGTCAGCAGCAGAGCCGACGCGCCCGCCAGCGCGGACAACAGGATGGATCCGGTCTTGGTCAAGTCCGTCGGCCCTCCGGGTCATGCCGAAACGCGACGCTCGAACACGGACCCGACAGACCTTCGGAGAGTGTCTCGCGTCACGTCTCGACTGGCTGGCAAATAGTCCGCAAATGCTAGCAGTGAAAACAGAAAATATGGTCTGTTTGCTTCTGACCTCGTTGGATGTCCTCTGTTGAGGCGGTTTCTCCTTCGTATGCGCCGTGTGCTGATCTGTAGCCAGGAGGGTCTGGTGCATGCGGCCGGACTCTGTTCTAATCGAACTCAAGTTACCGTCAATGTTGACGGTAACTGGGTGTGACGTATGCGGAGGAACAATGCTGCCTGCCGGGATGGACCCGCGAACACCGGTGCTCGTCGGCGTCGGCCAAGTCGTGCACCGCAACGGCGAACTCGGATTACCCGGGCCGGTCGAACTGGCCGCCGAAGCGCTGCGCCGCGCAGGCGCAGACAGCGGCACAGGTGACAAGCTGTTGCGTGCGGCCGACCTGGTCGCCTCGATCGCCCCGGTCAGCCGCACGTACCCGGACCTGGGCACGCTGGTCGCGGCCGAGCTCGGAACATCACCGAAACGCACCTGGCAGTCGGCCCCGTTCGGCGGCGACGGGCCGCAGCGCCTGCTCAACGCCGTAGCCGGAGCGATCGCCGACGGCACCGTCGATGTCGCGCTGCTGGCCGGTGCCGAGGCAGTTGCCTCACGCAATGCTGCGAAGAAGACGGGTGCCACCCCGGATTGGCCGGAACAGGCCGCCGACGTGCGGCCGGACAAGATATTCGGCGCGGACAGCGGACCCAACTCCGAGATGGAGAACACCGCCGGGCTATGGGGCCCGATCTACATGTATCCGCTGATGGAATCGGCCATGCGCGGCAAGCTGGGTCTGGGCGTCGCCGAACACCAGCGGCGGATCGGAACGCTGTGGTCGCGGTTCTCGTCTGTCGCGGCGAACAATCCTCATGCGTGGCTGCCCACACAACGGTCGGTCGAGGAGCTCATCACGCCTGCACCGGACAACCGGATGGTGTCGAGCCCCTATCCGAAGCTGCTGGTGGCCAATCTGACCGTCGATCAGGGTGCGGGCCTGATCCTGTGCAGCGCGGCCGCGGCCGACGCGGCAGGCGTACCGCGGGAACAGTGGGTGTTCCCGCACAGCGGCGCCACCGCCACCGACACCTGGTTCGTCTCCGAACGTGCCGATATGGCTGCATCCCCGGCGATCGCAGCGGCCGGGCGTACCGCGCTGGTCGATGCCGGAGTCGGCATCGACGACATCGCCCATATCGACCTCTACTCCTGCTTCCCGATAGCCGTGCAGGTCGGTGCAGCAGCGCTGGGGCTGCCGATCGACGACCCGAACCGGCCGCTCACCGTCACCGGCGGCCTCACCTTCGGTGGCGGACCGGGCAACAACTACACCACCCACGCCATCGCCACCATGGCCGAGCGGCTGCGCGCCAACCCTGGCGACTACGGCCTGACCACCTCGCTCGGCTGGTACATCACCAAACACGGTGTCGGCGTGTACTCCACCGAGCCACCCGCCCGGCTGTTCCGTGCTGTCGAACACCATTCGGTCGAAGACCGCCGCGAGACCGCCCCCGGCTACACCGGTCCGGCCACCGTCGAAGCGTTCACGGTCCCGTACCGCAAGAGCGGCGATGGCGACGAGCCGGAAGCGGTGGTGATCAGTGCCCTGAACCCGGCGGGTGCCCGCATACTTGTCCGGGTGACCGACGCCGACATCATCGCGGCATGCACCGACGGCGACCCACTCGGCGCGAGCGCCGAGATCACCGCCGTCGACCGGATCACCCTGAGCAGCGAGAGGAAAGCCTGATGACCGACACGCTTCTGGTCGAGCGGCGCGACGCGATCACCATCCTGACCGTCAACCGTCCGCAAGCCCGCAACGCGATCGATCTGGCGACCGCGCAGGCGCTCGAAGCCGCGATCGACGCGTTCGAAGAAGACGACACCGCCCGCGTGCTCGTGCTCACCGGCGCGGGCGCAACCTTCAGCGCCGGAATGGATCTGATCGCCGCATCCCGTGGGGAGATGCCGGTGACCCAGCAGCGCGGCCCGCTCGGCATCGCCGCCAAACCGCCGGTGAAACCGATGATTTCGGCAGTGGAGGGTTTCGCACTGGCCGGTGGTTTCGAGCTGGCGCTCTCCGGTGATCTGATCGTCGCCGCGCGCGACGCCCGATTCGGGATCCCCGAGGTGAAGCGTGGCCTGGTCGCCGCGGGCGGCGGCGTATTGCGGCTGACCCAGCGGCTGCCGCGCAGTATGGCCGCCGAACTCGCGTTGACCGGCGGGCGGATCAGCGCCGACCGGCTGTATCAGCTGGGGTTGGTCAACCGGGTCACCGAACCCGGCGACGCGCTCGGTGTCGCGCTGGAGCTGGCGGCCGAAATCGTTGCCGCCGCACCGCTGGCCGTGGCCGCGAGCAAACGGATCATCGACGAATCCCCGGACTGGCCTGCCGCCGAGGCGTTCGCCAAACAGGGCGAAATCGCTTTGCCCGCCTTGATTTCCCAAGATGCCGCCGAGGGTGCGCTGGCGTTCGCGCAGAAGCGTGAACCCCAGTGGCAGGGACGCTGACCGCCGTGGCCGAACGCGTCAGGGAGACGCAGGCGCAGCGCCGGGCACGGATGCGCACGCGGCTCCTGGACGCCGCCGTGGCGAGCCTGGTCGAAGTCGGCTACGCGGGCACGACCACGCTCGCCGTACAGCAGCGTGCCGCCGTCCCGCGCGGCACACTGCAACATCATTTCCCCACCAAAGCCGATCTGCTGGCCGGTGTCGTCGAACATCTGGCACAACGCCGATCGGCTCAGCTGACCAGCGAATTCGAGGCCATCACCCCGGACATCGACCGGTTGACCGCAGCGGTCGAGCTGACCGCGAAAATGCTCAGCGGCCCGTCGTTCGTCGCCGCACTCGAGATCTGGGTGGGCGCACGCACCGACCCGGAGCTGCGGATGGCGTTCCTGCCGTTGGAGAACCGGCTGTTCGAGCTGATGCACACCAGTATTCGCGACGCGTTCCGTCAGGAGTTCCCTGACGACCCCCGGGTCCCGACGATCACGGACTTCACGATCGAGATCATGACCGGACAGGCGCTGCGCACCTTGCTGGCCGGTGACGACGAACGCAACCGTGTTGTTCAGCATCGCTGGCGTAACGCGGTGCAGGTTCTGCTGGGCACCGCCGACGCCGCGTCGCTGCTGGCGCCTCCTTCTCGCAGCTGAGCCGGTGCGGCGCTACCTGGCGGCAAGTCATCGTGAGCTGATATGGCGCTGCGGAGCTGCATCGACGCGGAGCCGTTGTGTCATTGCTGGAGACGCCGCGATGCCGACCGTACTGCCCGTGACGCCGACCGGCTCCCGCCCCCGCTACCTGTTCGCGTGCAGCTGGTCGCGTAGCAGTAGCGCGCAGCCGTCTGGGTCGTCGTAGAACGGGGTGTGCCCGCTGCCGCGCAGCGCGGTATGCCGTGCGTTCGGCAGCACTTGCTCGGCCCGGCGGCTCTGGGTGGCGTAGGTGAGCAGGATGTCGTGGTTGCCCCAGGCGATGGTGACTGGCAGATCGGCCAGTGCGGTGGGGTCGGGCAGTGTTGTGTCGGTGAACGACGCCAGCGCCGGGTCGAATCCGAGCGCGTCGATGGCGCCGTAAGCGGTGTCCAGTGCGGTCTGGGTGTCCAGCGTCCACGGTTTGCCGAAGACCAGGCTCAGGAAGGCGGTGCGGCCTGCCGCGGTGCCGAGGATGGCGGGCAGCGTGGGGCGCAGCATCCGCGCGAGCCGCCGGGAAATGCTCAGCGACCGTTGGCACCAGACGCGGCCGGGGGTGTCCCAGAATCCGATGGGGGAAAACGCGGTTGCCGTTCGGGCCAGTCCGCGGGCGGCGAGGTTCAGCGTGATCAGGCCGCCCATGGAGTTGCCGCCGATATGCGGGCGTTCGATGCCCTGTTCGGCGAGGAAATCGGCCACCGCGTCGGTGAGGGTGGTGACGGTGGTGCGGTCGAGCGGGGCGGAAGCGCCGAACCCGGGCAGGTCGATCGCGATCATCTCGAACGAGTCGGTCAATTGCTCGATCACCGGCTGCCAGACCTGCCAGCGGCTGCCTACCCCGTGGATCAGGACCAGCGGTTCGCCGCTGCCCTCGCGGTGCTGGTTCAACATCGTCATCGGCGTTCTCCTGATCGGTGCAGAATTCCGCTCACATTAACAGCAGGCGGTGGCCGTCAGTTGTGGTCTGCCAATCCCCCGAAACTGGGGGCGGTGAACGGTACGATAAAAGGTATGGCAACACGCAAGGTCACTTTATCGTTGGACGCATCGGCCTGGTCGTACGCCGAACAGGCCGCCGCACGCGCGGGGATGTCACCCTCGGCGTGGATATCCAAGGCCGCCCGCCGGGAGGCGGTGCGCACCGGTGTCGGCACCATCCCCGAGGTGACGGCCGAAGCGGCTGCCGACGCCGCCGAACTAGCGGCCGCCGAGGAGGCGATGCGTGCGCAGGGGTGAGCTGTGGATCTACCACCCGCACGGTTCCCCGCGCCGCCGCACGGTTGTGCTGATCAGCAGCGACGGCATCAATGAATCGCCGCGCCCCTGGCTGGTCGCGGCCGAGGTGCTCGACGAGGACCCGCAGGACATCCTCGCCGTCGCCCTGCCCGAGCACGGCTGGGTGCACGCAGGCAACATCGGCCGCATCTATCGCGGTTGGCTGACCGAACGGGTCGGCGATATCGATCTCGACACCGTGGAACGGCTGGACACCGCTCTGCGCGCCGCCTTGGACCTGTGAGCCCGCTGAGGATCCCTGCCCCGGCTTGCAGTTTCCGCGTGACTGCGGCTACATAAATGGCTTGTGGACAGCGGTCCACCGGACATAGTCGAGAGAGGAACCTGGTGCGGACCACCCTGATCGCCGCGGCCTTCATCACCCTGCCCCTGCTGGCTGCCTGTGGCGGCGGCTCCGGAGCCGAGCCCGTCACCGCGGCGGATATCTCCAAGTCGATGCAGGACAAGGGCCTGCAGGACCCGGCGTTCGCCGATTGCGCGGCGAAACTCTATGTCGACGAGGGTATTTCGCAGGAAGGTCTGCGTGCCATGGTCAACGAAGAACACGACTCCCAAGCCGTGGACCCGCAAACGCTCGGTATGAGCGAAGACGACGCCGACAAGGCGCGCGCGGCCACCGACAAGATCATCAAGCAGTGCCTCGGGAATAAGTAGCCTTCGGCTGACCAGAGCAGGCCGGGTGCGGTTCAGATTGCGACGACGATCTGAACCCGCGCCGACGACCCCGCACTCAGATCTTCGGCCGAACGTACCGCCTTCTTCACCGGCAGGATGTAGGTCCCCCGGGATTTGTCCGGGAACAGCGAAGTCGACCAGCGGCTGCTGCCGATGGTCACATGCACCCGCACCGCGCCGAACCCACCGCTGCGGTGCCCGTAGATCGCCTCGATCTCGTCGGCAATATCCTCGGGCAGGTCGGCGAAATGCCAGCTGCCCTGCCCGTGGTGCTCCCATATCCGGGTCGTGAACGTGTACCGCGCTCCACTCACCCGGCGACGATAACCCCGAGCCCCGACATATTCGCCGCGGTTTCGATCGCGCTGAGGTTCTCCGTATCCACGGGCTCGCCACCCATCCGGCCCCGCGCTTCCACAGCACCCGGTTTCGCCTGCCCTGAGGCGAGTCAGCTGTATCCGCCGCGAGGCGTGCATCCATTCGAGTCACAAACAGCCGCACTTGTCGCGCTGAGCGAGCAAGATCGCACTGAGGGGTGGGTTCCGCAGGTCGGAGCCTCTACCAGCTCTGTTTCGTGAAGTGCGCGGGCTCTGCTAAAGTCTCGGTGGTATCTCTGGGTACTGCGCCGATGTAGTTCAATGGTAGAACTTCTGCTTCCCAAGCAGACAGCGCGGGTTCGATTCCCGTCATCGGCTCCACGAACACAATTGCGATGTTGCGCTGGTTAACCACGCATCTGCTCCACTGCTCCTCGCCGGACGCTTCGTTTGGGCCGCATCGAACCCGCCGTAGTGCCACGCATGTGCCGCTATGCGCCGGTGCGGCCCTCTCGATACTGCTGCATCATCCGCGACATATCGACAGCGATGTGGCTCGGCGTCATCGGCAGCCCGTTAGTAGATCAGCGCTGCCCGTCACGGTTCTATCAGGGGTTCCGCTTCGTATGCGGCTCGCAGTGAGGCGACCAAGTCGGAGCTGCGACTCAAAGCGGCATCGCCTATCCGCTGTACGGCTATGCCCGGTGTCCACGAGTTCATGACAACCGCGCCGGTGAAGGCGGCCACATCGTCGGGTTTCACTATTTGGGTTCGTTGTGGGACGCCCGCATGGGCGAGCTGTCGGCGGAGAATGCCCATCGTGGTGCCGGGAAGAACGTCTGCGTCAGGCCACACGATGGTGTCACCATCCGAGAATGCAAGGTTCCAGATCGACGCCTCGCTCAGGTGCCCGTGCCGGTCCACGAACGCAGCGTCGTCGAACCCGGCAGCGCGTGCACGTCGCATGAAGTACGTCTTCGCGCCCTCACCGACATGTTTGATCTCGGGCATGAACCGTTCGTGCTCGAAGAGGGCGAGCGCCAGCGGACCCTGCGGCCCGTTCGCCGGGGGCGCGGTCCTGATCAGCGTGTGCAACGACGGCTGTCGTGCCTCGTTGGTGAACTCTCCGTTGGAGTCGAAGACCGTGACGGTCAGGGATAGGTCTGCGGGAGACATCGTCAACGCGGCGCGCAGCTCGTGTCGGACCTGATCGGGCGAGAGTGCGGCACCGAACAATGCCCGTGAGGCATCGACCAAGCGGTTGAGGTGGAGATCGAGTCCGCGTACCGCACCATCGCGAACCTGCATCGCGGTGAAATGCGCGAAGCCCGCGAATGCTGTAGGTGCGAGTCCGTCGAGATCGGCAGGATTGCCGTCCAGCAAGGCTGGGTGAAGTCTGCTCATGCGGCCGAAACCTAAACTATGACGTCAGTGTCAATGTCAAGGTCATGGCTCGCTACCACTAGGGAATATCGAGGAACGTTCGCGATTCCCCCTACTACTACTTATTCGTGGACGGGCAGTTGTAAGTGGCTCGTTCATGAGTCAGGTCGGGGTCAGTAGGGCTTGCAGATCGGCGGGCACCGGCATCGGCTGGAGCAGCCCGATCCGCGCTCGCCCGGTGTTGCCCTCGGGGTAACGCCCGATCAGTGAGCCGGGCGCGGCAACGACGATCCGCACGAACTGACCGAGCGCTTCACGGCGGTCACGCTGACGCACCGCCAGGACGAACATGGCGATGTGGTTGCCGGTATGCAGCCACGGGTCGGGCTGGGACAGTATGTGTGCGCGTTCCAGGTGCGCCCACCGCTGTCCGATATCGGTCGCGGCGCGGGCGGCGCGCATTTCCTCGTGGTAGCGGCCGCGGGCAGCTTCCGGGATCCGGGGCATGGCGTGAGAGTCCTTCCGAGAACGATGGTTCAGTCGCGGCAGTCGCAGTCGTGTCCGGCGCTGTCACCGGTGAGCGCGGCCGGGTTCGGGCAGCAGGTGTCACCGCGCCAGGCATCGAGGCCTTCACGGACCGCGATCGCGGCAATGACCAAGGCGGCGATCGGATCAGCCCACGACCAGCCGAACACGCTGTTGAGCAGCAGCCCGGTCAGCAGCACCGCCGATAGATAGGTGCACAGCAGCGTCTGCTTCGAATCGGCGACCGCAGAAGCGGAACCGAGTTCGCGGCCGGCGCGGCGCTGCGCCCACGACAAGCCGGGCATCACTGCCGAACTCACGGCGGCCAACGCGATCCCGACCGTGGAGTGCTCGGCCGCACCGACCCCCAGCAGGGAGCGCGCAGAGTCGACGGTGACGTAGAGCGCCAGAGCGAAGAACGAGAACGCGATGACCCGCAGTGCGACCTTCTCCCGCGCTTCCGGATCGCGCCCGGCGAACTGCCAGGCCACCGCCGCCGCCGAGGACACCTCGATCACCGAGTCCAGACCGAACCCGATCAGCGCGGTCGACGACACCCGCGCGCCCTCGGAGAGTGCCACCACGGCTTCGATCATGTTGTAGGTGATCGTCGCGGCGACAAACCAGCGGATTCGCCGTGCCAGCACCGCCCGCCGCTGCGTTGACGGCTTCGATGCGGCGGCAGAGAGGGGCAACCTCAGCGGCTGAGCCATCAGCAGCAGCCTTCGGTCTCGGTGTCCGGGCAACAGGCCGGATCCACCGCCAGCACCAGACCAAGCAGGTCCTCCAATGCGGCCGCGATCCGGGTATCGGCCAACTCGTAGCGGCTGCGTCGGCCCTCGGGCACCGCCACGACCAGCCCGCAACCACGCAGACAGGCGAGGTGGTTGGACAGGATCTGACGGGTCACCCCGATCTGCTCGGCCAGCTCCGAGGGATATCCGGGCGCTGCCCGCAGGCGCAACAGAATCCGGGTGCGGGTCGGGTCGGACAGGGCGTGCCCGAACCGGGCCAGAGCATCGGTGTGTACAGCGGTCTCCACAACCGAACAGTACATCAGAAACTGAATACAGAAAATTCTGTATTAGTTTGTGAGTTGTCTCTGGCCCGTGACGGCGCAGGTGGGTCAGGGTTCGGCCCAGACGCCGAGTTCGTTTCCGCTGGGGTCGGTGAAGTGGAAGCGGCGGCCGCCAGGGAAGTCGTAGGGGCCGTCGGTGACGGTTCCGCCTGCGGAGCGGACGGCGGTGACGGAGGCGTCCAGGTCGGTGGAGAAGAGCAGGACCAGTGGGCCGCCGGTGCGGGCCTCGGTTGCTACGGCGAGGCCGCCTGCTTCGCCGGGGGAGCCGTCGAAGCGGCGGATGCCTGCGTAGGTGGGGCCGTAGTCGTTGAACTGCCAGCCGAAGGCTGCGGTGTAAAAGCGTTTGGCGGCGTCCAGGTCGGTGACTGTCAGTTCGATGTAGTCGATGCCGTGATGGGTGTGGGTGCCTGAGTCGGTCATGGCGGGCAGTATTCGCCAGGGGTGTGACAAACAGTGGGCGTTATTCACCGGGGGCGTGTCGACTACGAGCGGGCGTCGCCAGGTGAGCGTGCCTGCGGACGGGTGGTGATCAGGCGTTACGCTCGTCGGCGTGCTGCTTTCCGATCGTGATATCCGGGCGGAGATCGCCGCGGGGCGTCTCGGGCTCGAACCGTTTGCCGAAAATCTGATCCAGCCGTCGAGTATCGACGTGCGTTTGGACCGGGTGTTCCGCGTGTTCAACAACACCCGCTATACCCATATCGATCCGGCGCAGCGCCAGGACGAGTTGACGAGTTTGGTGGAACCGGCCGAGGGTGAGCCGTTCGTGCTGCATCCTGGGGAGTTCGTGCTCGGGTCCACTTTGGAGGTGTGCTCGCTGCCCGACGATCTGGCCGGGCGGCTGGAAGGTAAATCGAGTTTGGGGCGGCTCGGGTTGCTCACGCATTCGACGGCGGGATTCATCGACCCGGGGTTCAGCGGGCATATCACGCTGGAGTTGTCGAATGTGGCGAATCTGCCGATCACGTTGTGGCCGGGAATGAAGATCGGGCAGCTGTGCCTGTTCCGGCTGTCCAGCCCCGCACAGAACCCGTACGGCAGCGCGACCACCGGCTCGAAGTATCAGGGGCAGCGCGGCCCGACTCCCTCCAGGGCTTACCTGAATTTCCCGTTGCCGAAGTAGGAGCCGGGCCGCGATATTCAGTGCAGGTCTTCGCCTCCGGCCGTCAGCGCCGTGTCGACGATCGCCGACAGCGGCGGCAGCGGTTCGCCGCGTTCGGGTGGGGCGACCCAGTAACATCCCTCCCTGGTCCAGCGGCCGAGGCCGGTGGGCAGCATGACGGCGCTGCCGACACCGGGTAGTCCGATATCGAGCCGGTTGAGCGTCTGCAGCACTTCCGCCTCGGGCCTGCTGTCCGGGTAGGCGAGGAAACTCCAGCGAATCTGCCTGGCCAGCATGGGAACTCGAACATTTTCAGATCCCTGCTGAGCAACTGCGGCGCGCACTTTTTCGGCGCGCACGGTGGGTAGGTGCAGGATGCAGACTCGGCTGGTGATCGGCAGCATCACGAAACCACCGCGTTCGGCTACCGGCAGACCGAACTCGTGCCGATAGTAGGCGGCCCAATCATCGGCTGTTCTGAGCTTTTCCACGTTCATGGTCGAACTCCTTGCGTCCGGGCGTAAAGAGTCGTGAGCCTCCCGGCGCATCCCCATCGCCGGGTTCCCTGTCCAGTAAGGATCTCGCGACACCCCGGCGCGCCGGAATCGCCTACACGCCCGCCTTTTACTGCCCTTTTGCTGCCAGAGTTATGGACAGCGGCAATCGTTGTGGTTGTGCTCACAAACCGCTCGTACTCTGGGGGAGAAAAACTTTCGAAAGGGTGACAACGTGGTCGGCCAATGGTCAGGGAAGGAGGCCCGGGCGCTGCGCGATGCCAAACGGATGAGCATCCGGGAGTTCGCGGCACATTTGGGTGTGCACGAACGCCTGGTGTCCAAATGGGAGGCAGGCGGTGTGCGGGTGCATCCGCGTCCGGTCAATCAAGCCGCCCTCGATACCTGCCTGGCTCGATCCGACGATATCGAGCGGGCACGGTTCACGGAGTTGATCGCCGCGCCCGAACCGGGGCTCGGGGCACGCACCGGCGCCGTGACGCCCACCAGTTATTCCAACGACGCGGAGCTGCTGGCGCTCATCGACGCGGGGGCGGTACGGGGGGACGCGTCAGCAGCTATTTCGGAGAGGGATCTGATCATGGCGGCTGCCCACGAGGCAAGTGAGCACGCAGGTAAGGCGGAGAGCACCAATGTCGGCGCGAGCACACTGGACCAGCTCGACGCCGACGTCACCCGGATCGCCAACGACTACGTGCACATCCCGCCCATGCCGATGATGGTGGAGATGCTTCGGGTGCGGCGGCGGGTGTATCGGCTGCTGGAGGGGCATCAGCGTCCGGCCGATACCAGTCACCTGTATCTGCTCGCTGGCACGTTGTCCGGGCTGCTGGCCAACGCGAGCACCGATCTGGGCTATCTGGATGCGGCGGGTGAGCAGATCCGCGCGGCGTGGGCCTATTCGGAACTGTGCGGGCACAACGGGTTGCGTGCCTGGACACGGGGAATGCATGCGCTCATCGAGTACTGGTCGGAGCGCCCGCATCGGGCGGTGCTGCTGGCGCAGAGCGGGCAGGAGTTCGCCGATTCGGCCACCGCGAAGGTGCGGCTGTGCAATATCGAGGCCAGAATATGGTCGAAGATCGGCAGCGCCGACGAGACGCAACGGTGTATCCGGGCGGCGGAGGAGGCGCGCGGCGGTGCGGCGACCGACAGCCTGCACGACGAGATCGGCGGGGTGTTCGGTTTCTCCGACGCCAAGGCCATGTATTACGCGGGCGCCACCTACATCCACCTGGATATGGCCGAACCCGCGCTGGAAGCCACCCGTAATGCGATCGACCTGTATTCGCGCGGGCCGTCGCGGCAGCGTTCCTACGGCGCGGAGGCGCTGGCGCGGGTGGACGCGGCCGCCGCGCATCTGATCAACGGCAGCCTCGACGGCGCCGCCGACGCGTTGCGGCCGGTGCTCGACCTCGACGAGGACAAACGCATCGCGCAACTGGAGGAGCGGCTGACCGGGGTGCGCCGCCGCATCTGCGGGCCTGCTTTCCGCGAGGCGGCCGAGGCGCGGACGCTCGACGAACGTATCGAGGAGTTCTGCGGCGGGGCGCCCGCCCGTGGCCTGCCGGTTCCGCCCCGCCCGCCGCGACCGGCGTGACCGGTGGTTTCCTGGTGACGGCGCTGACATTGTCTGCCACCGTCGGAAAAACCACTGGCCAGGCAGTGGCACCATGGTTCAGGTGAGTACCAGTCATCCCCATCGCCCGCGCGTCCTGGAGCAGTCCACGAAGCTGCAGAACGTCGTCTACGAGATTCGTGGACCGGTACTCGCGCATGCAGCACGGCTGGAGGCAGAGGGGCATCGCATCCTCAAGCTGAATATCGGCAACCCGGCCCCGTTCGGTTTCGAGGCGCCGGACGTGATCATGCGCGACATCATCGCCGCGCTGCCGTATGCCCAGGGCTATTCGGAGTCGAAAGGGATCCTGTCGGCGCGGCGCGCGATCGTAACCCGCTACGAGCTGGTGCCCGGCTTCCCTGAGCTGGACGTCGACAGCGTCTACCTCGGCAACGGCGTGTCCGAGCTGATCACCATCACTATGCAGGCGCTGCTGGACAACGGCGACGAAGTGTTGATCCCCGCGCCGGACTATCCGCTGTGGACCGCCATGACCAGTCTGGCCGGCGGCACCCCGGTGCACTATCTGTGCGACGAGGCCAACGGCTGGCAGCCCGATATCGCCGATATCGAATCGAAGATCACCGACAAGACCAAGGCGCTGCTGGTGATCAACCCGAACAACCCCACCGGCGCGGTGTACACCACCGAGGTGCTGCAACAGTTGGTTGATCTGGCCCGCAAGCATCGACTGCTGCTGCTCGCCGACGAGATCTACGACAAGATCCTCTATGACGACGCCAAGCACATTTCGCTGGCCTCGCTGGCTCCCGACCTGCTGTGCCTGACCTTCAACGGACTGTCCAAGGCGTATCGGGTGGCGGGTTACCGTTCGGGTTGGCTGGTCATCACCGGCCCGAAGGACCACGCCGCCGGGTTCATCGAAGGGATCGATCTGCTCGCTTCGTCGCGGCTGTGCCCGAATGTGCCCGCCCAGCATGCCATTCAGGTGGCGCTCGGGGGGCATCAGAGTATCGAGGATCTGATTCTGCCAGGCGGTAGACTGCTCGAACAGCGGGATGTCGCGTGGGAGCGGTTGAACATGATTCCGGGGGTGACGTGTGTGAAGCCGAGGGGGGCGCTGTACGCGTTTCCTCGTTTGGACCCGAATGTGCACGAGATCTACGACGATGCCAAGCTGATCTTGGATCTGTTGCTGCAGGAGAAGATCCTGATGGTGCAGGGGACCGGGTTCAACTGGCCGAACCACGATCATCTGCGGATCGTGACGTTGCCGTGGGCGCGCGATCTGGCGGTGGCGATCGAGCGGTTCGGCAACTTCTTGTCCAGCTACCGGCAGTGACCGGAGAGGTCCGAGAGCCCGTTTCCCCCGATAAAAACATACCTTCTGCACGGCTTTGGACGAGTTTTCCTGACTGACTGGCGCGAAAGCGGATCTTTTGTGTACAGTAGTCCTCGGCACCTCTGGTGCCCGGCCCGGTTGTCTACCCCCCCTGGGCAACCCGGCCTTACGGGTTAGGCCGCCTACCCCCCTGGGCCGCCAACCTGCGGGCGGCGGAGACATCCCCCTGCTCTCCGCCGCCCCCTCCCGAATCTCTGAGCTCTCAATTCTCACCGTCAGTGGGCTTTTCGCTCGCGACGCTGGTGAAAATGACATCCTTTAAGCTCACCCGGGTGAGCGACCACCACCATCACCACAACCATTCGGGCCCGATAGCGATCGGGGCCACCGCGGCCCGGGTTGTCGTCGGACTACTCGCCGTGATCGGCGTGGTCGTTGTTATCGCCACCATCGTGTTGTGGCCGAGCCGCCAGAGCGTCGATATTCCGCTGCCGATGCAGAACGCCGACGGCAGCGCGGTGGTCACCGAGGCAGGCACCGTCTTCCGGCAGGACGTCGGGCCGTGCGGCAGCCCCGATAGCGGCAAGGTGTTCCGCGGCGACCCCGCACCCCCCGCCAGCAACGTCTACACCTGCCAGCGCAGCCTGATCGCGATCGAATCCGGACCGCACAAGGGCAACAACACCCTGTTCGAAATCGCGCCCGGCCCAGGGCAACCCAGTCTGGCCGCCGGTGACGAGCTCCGGATCGTCCGGCAGACCGCACCCGACGGCACCCCGATGTACACGTTCGACGATTACGCCCGTGGCCTGCCGCTGGCCTTGATCGCGGCGGTTTTCGTGATCGTGATCATCGTGGTGGCCCGCTGGCGCGGATTGCGGGCATTGCTCGGCCTCGGGTTCGCATTCGCGGTGTTGGTGATGTTCCTGCTGCCCGCGTTGCTCGACGGAAAACCGGCGATACCGGTCGCGCTGGTCGCCGGGTCGCTGATCCTGTATGCGGTGCTCTACCTTGCGCACGGGGTGAATCTGCGCACCAGTTCGGCGCTGCTCGGCACCTTGACGTCGATGCTGATCGCCGCAGTGCTGTCCTGGGCGGTGATCGAGATGACGCGGTTGACCGGGTTGTCGGAGGAACAGAACACCAACGTCGCCACATATATCGAGAACGTCAGCATCACCGGTCTGCTGCTGGCCGGTTTCATTATCGGCTCACTCGGTGTGCTCAACGATGTCACCATCACTCAGGCTTCGGCTGCGTTCGAACTGGCCGCGCTCGACAAAGCGGCGACGCGGCGGGAGATCTTCGCGGCGGCGATGCGCGTCGGCCGCGACCATATCGCCAGTACCGTCTACACCCTGGTGCTCGCCTACGCCGGTGGCGCGCTGCCGCTGCTGCTGCTGTTCAGTGTGGCGGGCCGCTCGATCCGTGACGTTCTGGTCGGCGACGCTGTTGCCATCGAAATCGCCCGCTCCGCGGTCGGCGGTGTCTGCCTGGCCCTTTCGGTGCCGCTGACCACCGGTATCGCGGTGCTACTTGCCCGCCCCATTGGTTCCGGCCCGCAGGCTCCGGAGCGCCGGAAGCCCGCACGGCGTCATTCTGCCGAGGTTCGGCGGTCGCCGGGAGACCGGCGGACAGCCGGTGATCGTAACCGGAGGGCACCGGGCGATCGCCGAGCCGCTGATCGGCGCACCCCTGACCGGCGCGCAACGGCTGACCGCCGCTCTGCCGCCGAGCAATCGAGCGCCACTCGTCAGCGTCCACCCGCTGACCGCCGTGTTCAGCAATCCGATGGCCGCCTTTCCCCGGACCGGCCTCAGCCTGCCGCACGACCCGAGACCCCGCGTTACGGCCCGGCTCCACAACCCGGGAGCGTCCCACCGAATCCCGACCAGTTCGGCAGGCAACCCGGGCATTGGCCGCGTCACGGCCAGCCATAACGTCTGGTCCTCTCCACGTCGGCCTCTGGCTGTCGTCCATATAGAGCTGGCCATGAGCGCCTGGTCCTCGCTCCGTAACGGCCAGGTGTTGGTCGGTTCGGGGTCGTACGCGTCCCGCTGGCTTCGTTTGTCTCGAATGTTGCCGTGTTTCTCGTGAAGCTGGGGTAGCTGCCCGGCGCATATCGCGGAACCAGCTGAACGCCACCTCGGCCTCGGCGCGGATCTTCGTTCGCTCAGCGCCGTTCCATGCGAGGCCAGCTCGCCGGGTAACGGACGTGACGAACCGGGCCAGTGTGTCGACCAGGCGATCAGGCGGGGGGCTGGGCCGGTGGCGGCGGGAAGGGGAACACGTCCGGCGGGATGGTGGGGACCACGATCGGCGGAAGACCCGGCACTACGAAGGTGTTCGGGCCCTGCGTGGTGGTCGGCGCTTCGGTGGTCTGCCTGCGCGGGGGCGGCTCAGCGACCGATTCGCTTTCCGGGGTGGTGCTGGGGATGCTCGCCAGCTGCTGTTCGCGGGTGGGGGTGGGCGATATGGTGGTTGGCACCGTGGTGGTGTAGTCGTCGCTGCCTTGCGAATCCTGTTCCAGCACTTGGGGTCCGTAGCCGAGGCCGAGACCGAGTGCGGCGAGCACGGCGAGCGCGCTGACGGTGAGGACCGCGCCGCTGACCTCGCGGCGATCCTGGCGGCGGGCGTGTTCGGTGAGCCAGGCCGGTGACATCTGGTCGTTGTCGAAACCGGGGGGTAGGCCTGCCGGGGCCGGTGGGCGGGCCGGCTGCACCGGGCGGGCCAGGAGGGCCGCCCCGCGCGCCATCACCGTCTCGGGGCTGTCCGGGACGACCACCGGGATACCGAGCCGGTGCCGCAGCACCTCTGCGACCAGCGGAATCCGGGATCCCCCTCCGATGGCGAGCACCGCCTGTGCCGGGCGCTCGGAGCGTGCGATCACCTCGCGGGTGATGCGGGCCGACGATTCGATCGCCAGGTTGATCAGGGACTCGAAGTTTTCCTGCGCGAGCAGGACCAGACCGTGTTCGCTGGGCAGGGCGACCGCGGTATTCGTGGACAGTTGTTCTTTGGCGACGCGGCACAGGGTGTCCAGTTCGGCCAGTCCGGACGGGTCGTGCGGGTGGGCGATCCGCCCGGAGGCGATCTGCTGTTCCCGGATCAGCGAATCGATGTAGTCGCCGCTGATATCGCTGGTGCGTTCGGTGTGACGGAGTTGGCGGCTCGGCACGTCGACCAAGCTCACCGACAGTCCCGAGCTGCCGAGGTCGTACACCACCAGCGAGGCGACGCCCTGCAGTTCACCGGAGTTCTCGGCGTAGGCGAGCGCGGCGTCGATCTCCGGGACGAGCTGATAGTTGGTGATCTGCTGGCGAGCCATGGCGGCACGCAGCGCGCTGGCATGCTGGTCGCCGCGGTAGGCGATGGCGGTGGCATTGATTCCGGGGGTGGCTTCCAGAGTGACGCCGATCGTTTCGGCAGCCAGCTCGCCCGGCTGTTGGCCGGTAACGGGGATGGCTTGTAGCTCGAACGACTCGGCGGCGAGCTGACCGGACGGGTTACCGGAAAGCGGGCGCGCAAGGCGAATCGCGCCTGCCCCCACCGAAACTCCCAGAACCGAACTCATCAGTTGCCCATCCCGTTTTCCACGTCACGAATGCGAGCCGCCCGGTGAACGGTGATGGCCCTCCCCCGAACGTACCGACCGCACCGACCCTACCGCCCGTCAGCATCGGTGGCCGAGGCAGGATCGTCGTGCTGCTGGCGGCCTGTTTCGTGGGTGAACTCTACGGTGTGCCGCGTCCGGCGTACACCCGCCCGGCGCCATGTCGAATGGCGCGATCGAGACAGTTGCGGCCGTCGGTGCTCGACCTGGTCCGCACGGCGGAGCTCAGGTCGTGTGGGCGCAGGGCAATGGATTCGGAGCGGCCCTGACCTGGGTTTGTGCCTGCGGGCGGGCAGTAGGATCGGGCGATGCGTCGCCGGATCGGATGGACCGGGATCGGTCTCGTCATCGTTGTGGCGGCGGCGGTTGCCGCGTTGTGGCCGGTCTATGTCCGCCCGCGTATCGATGTTCCGGCGCCTGCCGATGCGATCCTGGTGCTGGGTGGTGCTCATGACGGCCGGGAACAGCTCGCGTTGCGGCTGGCGGCCGAGGGGTACGCGCCGCGGGTGCTGATTTCCAACCCGTATGAATACAGCGCCCTGATCAACCGGATCTGCCATGGCGGCTACAGCTTCGAGGTGGATTGTTTCGACCCGGCCCCGCGGACCACGCGCGGGGAGGGGGCCTATCTGGCGCAGCGGGCGCGGATGGAGGGCTGGCAGCGGGTGATCGTGGTGACGTTCACACCGCATATCTCGCGTGCACGGTATGTCATCGGCAAATGTTGGGACGGTGACTTGCTGTTCGCCGATCCGCGCCCGCGTTTGTCGGTGGCGCGCTGGGCCTACGACTACGTCTACCAATCTGCGGGGTTTGTGAAGGCGATGTTCGAAGACTGCGAGTAGGGTGTGAAGGCACGCGCCTTCAGTTTGACTCAGTGAGAAGAAAGTGCTTACATTTTCTCACTAATCGGCGGAGGCCGACCCCGGTGCGATGCCGCATAACCCTCGGGAGCGCGAATGGATTACGACTGGTCGGAGGCCGATAAGGCCTTTCGAGATGAGGTGCGGGGGTTCCTCCGGGAGAAGCTGACACCGGAATTGCGGGCAGCGGGACGGTTGCAGACCAGCGTCTACTCCGACCACGAAGCCAGCATGCAATGGCAGCGGATCCTGCACGAGCGCGGCTGGGCGGCGCCGGGCTGGCCGATCGAGTACGGCGGCTGCGATTGGACACTGACCCAGCACTACATCTTCAACCGGGAACTGTCGCTGGCCGGTGCGCCCGCGCTGTCACCGATGGGCATCCGGATGGTGGCCCCCGCGATCATCGCCTTCGGCACCCCCGAGCAGAAGGACTTCTACCTGCCGCGCATCCTCACCGGCGAGGTGTTCTTCTGCCAGGGCTACTCCGAACCGGAAGCGGGCTCCGACCTGGCCGCGCTGACCATGGCCGCCGTCGACGACGGCGACGATCTCGTGTGCAGCGGCAGCAAGATCTGGACCACCCACGCCACCGAAGCCAACTGGATCTTCTGCCTGGTCCGCACTTCCCGCCAGAGCAAGAAACAGCAGGGCATCACCTTCCTGCTGATCGATATGCGCACCCCCGGCATCGACATCCGGCCGCTGGTGATGACCTCCGGCGAGCAGGTGCAAAACCAGGTGTTCTTCGACAATGTGCGGGTGCCGAAGACCAATGTGCTCGGCCGGATCGACGACGGCTGGACCGTCGCCAAATACCTGCTGGTACACGAGCGCGGTGGCGCGGCGGCCCCCGCCTTGCAGGCGATGGCGCAGCAGATCGGCGAAGCGGCGGCCGGTCAGCCGGGACCGGACGGCAACCCGCTGATCGAGGATCCCGCTTTCGCCGCGAAACTCGCCGAGGCGCGGATTCGCACCGAAGTGCTGGAGGTCCTCGAAATCCGCACGCTATCGGTGATATCGCACGGACGCGACGCCGCTCCCGCCTCGTCCATGTTGAAGATCCTGTCCACCGAACTCAGCCAGCAGCTCACCGAACTGGCGTTGACCGCTGCGGGACCGCGCGGGCGGGTCTACCAGCCGCACGTCACCGCGCCCGGCGGTCCGATAGCCGAATACACGCCGCCCGCCGACGGCTACGGCAGCGGTGCGGACTGGCAAGCCGTCGCACCGCTGCGCTACTTCAACGACCGCGCAGGCTCGATCTACGCCGGTTCCAACGAGATTCAGCGAAACATCCTCGCCAAAGCAGCATTGGGGCTCTGAATGAACTTCACCTTCACCGATGAACAGCAGATGCTGCGCGACGCGGTCGCAGGTTTTTTCGCCTCCCGGTATGGACTGGAAAACAGCCGCAGCGCCGTGAAAACCGGAGCGGGCTGGCAGCCGGAGATCTGGCGCGGTCTCGCCGAACTGGATGTGCTGGGTGCGACGCTGCCCGAACAGGTCGGCGGTATGGGCGGCGGCCCTGTCGAGAGCATGATCCTCGCCGAGGAGATCGGCCGCGCGCTGGTTGTCGAACCGTATGTGGACACTGTCGTGATCGGCGGCGGGCTGCTGCGGCGCTCAGGAGGGGAGAGCGCCGAGGAACTGCTGCGCACCATCGTCACCGGGGACGCCCGTATCGCGTTCGCTGCGCTGGAACCCACCTCCGGCGAGACCCGCCACGACGTGTCGGTCACCGCCCGCCGCGACGGCGACGACTGGGTGCTCGACGGTACGAAGATCGTAGTCACCAGCGCACCACTGGCCACCCACTTGATCATCTCCGCCCGCACCTCCGGCGAACGACGCGCCAAAGATGGAATCTCGCTGTTCGTCACCGAATTCGACGCGTCCGCCCCGCCCGCAGGTGTCGAGGTGCACAGCTACCGCACCATTGACGACCGCGTCGGCTCCGACCTCACCTTCACCGATTTCCGGCTGCCCGCCACCGCCCTGCTCGGAACCGAAGGCGACGCCTGGCCGGTGATCGAACCAACCATCGACGAGGCGATCGCCGCGATCGCTTCCGAGGCCGTAGGCCTGATGCGCAAGGTGCTCGGCGACACCGTCGAATACACCGGACAACGTCAGCAGTTCGGGGTTCCGATCAGCAGTTTCCAGGTGCTTCAGCACCGCATGGTCGATATGTACATCGAACTGGAACAAAGCATCGCCGCCGCCTACCTCGCCGCTTTCGCCCTGAACGCCGAACCCGCCGAACGCGCCCGCTCGGTATCAGCCGCCAAAGTCACCATCGCCCGCGCAGCCCGTTTCATCGGCCAAAACGCAGTACAACTGCACGGCGCGATGGGCATGACCGAAGAACTGGCCATCGGCCACTACTTCAAACGCCTCACCGCCATCGAACGCGAATTCGGTTCCGCCGATTTCCACCTAGCCCGGTATGCGGCGCTGACCAAGCCCTGATACGGGACCGCAGCGCTGGAGACGTCTCTTCGCATTCGCTTCTCTTGCGCTACGGCTCCTGCCGAGCATCCCGGCGACGCTCGGCAGGCACGCCTCCCAGCCCACGACGGTTGAGGTTGATTCCGCAGGTCACGGACAGGTCGGGTGCCAGCCCGCTAGGCGATAATGCTGATGAACAGCGCCTCGAGTTCGGTGATCGGCAGGAAGGAGGGCCGGGCGTGACCAGGAAAGATGCGCGGCTCCAGCTGATGTTTGCTCGAGTGCTCGACAAGATCGAACGAGAACATTTGCGGCTGGACGGCCCGGCAGTGCGAGATAGGCTGCAGGTGATCCGGCGTGAGGTCACCGGGCCGAGCATGCACCGTGCCGTCAACCAGTGGGAGCAGTGGATCGCCACGGGTGACTTGACCGCGATTCGTCAACTCAGGGATTCGGACGGCGACACGGTTCTGCAACTGCGCAGCCTGTCGCCCTTGAATGTGTTGTTGTCCGAGCGGGAACGCATCGAAGTCCTTGATGAGCTTCATCAAAAGACGCATCAACTGATGAGCGCGTGAATCGCAGCCAGCTTCTCAAAGCGATTCGGGCTGCGCCCATCTACAGGAACCGTACGTGGTGGTGTTCGGGTCGCAGTCAATTCTGGGCAGTTTTGACGAGACTGTGCTGCCGCCAGAGGCCTCGCGCTCTCTCGAGGTGGACATAGCTCCGTTCAGTGCCTTCCATGATGGCGTTGACCCCACAACCATTGCGGACAAGTTGTATGTCCTCGATGTGTGGCTGGGGGAAGGGTCCGCCTTCGAGGAACTGACCGGAACTTACGTCGAAGGCGTCGCCCGCAAAACCGTCGTGCTGCCGTACGGATGGGAAAACCGCCTGGTCAAATTCAGTGTCAGCGGAGGAGATAAAGAAGACTACGGCTGCGTGGGTTACTGCCTCGATCCGATCGACCTGTGTGTGGCGAAGTCTCTCGCAGGCAGAGAGAAGGACAAGGAGTTCGTGGGCGCGCTGGTAGCGGCAAAGATCGTGACCGCTACCGAAATCGTCGGACGGATCGATGCCGCAGGAATCGACTGGCCTGCGGGTTATATCGCGACTAGCGAGGAGGCCGAGGCGCGCGCACGAGCCTGGCTGAGCAGTATCAACGCAGGTTGAAAGATGGTACCGCCGTCAGTGGTGGCGGAGCGTTTGCGCCTGCATGGACCGCTCGCGCCACCTCGAGTCCGAATTGCGCTGGTCGGGCTTCTACTTCGTCCCGCCGTACACCGTGGAGAACGGTATCTCACTGAATTATGAAGGGCTGATCGTTCTGAGGAAAGAAAAATGAGAGCGCGAAAGAACACCGTTTCTTTTCTTGCCCCCTTCAATTTATAGCGGACCGGGGGGCTTGCGGCAAGGCCCGGGTTGTACCTCAGAATTGTCGGCCGAAAGCCAAAAGCCGTAGGGAAACGGGAGATTCGCAAAATGCGTGTGTTGTTGACGACGGTGGGGTCGCGAGGGGACGTCGAACCATTGGTGGGGCTCGCGGTGGCGTTGCTAGGGCTCGGCGCACAGGTGCGGGTGTGCGCGCCGCCGGACGAGGATTTCGCGGCGCTACTGGCGCGTGCCGGTGTGCCGCTGATACCGCTCGGGCCACCAGTGCGCTCGGTGGTGGCCGGTGAGCGGCCGCCGACAGCGGAAGACGCGTTCCGGTTCGCGGCCGAGCTGGTCGCCGCGCGGTTCGACACGCTCACCGCGGCGGCCGAGGGATGTGACGCACTGCTGGCGACCGGCCTGATGCCGGCCGGCGCGCGGGATGTGGCCGAGAAACTGGGCATCCGCTACGTCTACGCGTGTTTCCAGACGTTCGGATTGCCGTCGCGGCACTTCCCGCCCGGGGCGCGGCCGGGCAAACAGTCCTCGCTGGAGGAGACCGACCTCGAGGTGTTGTGGGAAGAAGACGCCCAGCGCGTGAACGCGTTGTACGGTGCGGCGCTCAACAGTCATCGGGCGGCGATCGGCCTGCCACCGGTGGACAACGTCCGCGACTACGTCTTCACCGACCAGCCGTGGCTGGCAGCAGACGCGACACTGTGTCCGTCGCAGGGTATGACGAACCTCGACATCGTGCAGACCGGGGCGTGGTTCCTGCCCGACGACCGACCGCTCCCGGAAGAGCTGGAGGCGTTCCTGAACACCGGCGCGCCACCGGTGTATGTGGGCTTCGGCAGCATGGCCTCATATCTCCCGAAAGACCTCGCCCGGGTGGCCATCGAAGCGGCCCGCGCGCAAGGCCGCCGCGTCGTCCTCGCCCGCGGCTGGGCTGAGTTGGCCCCGATCGACGACGCCGACGACTGCTTCGTCGTCGGCGAGGTCAACCAGCAGGCACTGTTCCGCCGCGTGGCTGCCGTCGTACATCACGGCGGCGCAGGCACCACGACGACAGCCGCGCGAGCCGGCGCACCCCAGCTGGTGGTGCCCCAGATCGCGGACCAGCCGTACTGGGCCGCCCGAGTTGCCGAGCTGGGCATCGGCTCGGCTCACGACGGCCCGACGCCGACCTTCGACTCCCTGTCCACTGCGCTCACCACGGCCCTGACGCCCGAGACCCACGCCCGAGCCAGGGCCGTGGCCGACACGATTCGCACTGACGGGGCGATGGTGGCCGCGAAACTGCTCCTCGACGCAGCCGACCCCAAAGGCCGCCCGTAACCGGGACGTTGGTTCGGCTTCTGCAGCGGATGTAGCCGTGATCACGGGCTGTCCGGAGCTCGACGCGGACCTGTTGCCGTGAATCCTCCCCCTGGTATAAGTCGACCTATTATAAGTCGACTTATACATCCTCGCGGATCGCGGCGTGCGTTTGCGGAGTTGCCCAGCAGATATGCGCTCTCGTTCAAAGCTCGGTCGTTAGCCTTCTCGAGCCGCGAGTGCAGCGCCGATGACGTTTGGCGCGACGTGCGCAACAGAGCTGGCTGTGATGGGGCCGCCGCCGCGGCTACGATGCGCTTCGGCTGCGGCTCGGCCGTGAATGAAGGCTGCCATTTCGCCTGCGTCGAAGGCGTCTACCCCGCCGGACATGAGTGCGCCCGCGATCCCGGCGAGCACATCGCCCGCGCCTGCTGTCGCCAGCCAGGGTGGGGCTTCAGCTTGGCTGGCGATCATCCCGTCGGGGCGCGTGATCAGGGTGGTGGCGCCTTTGACAAGGACGGTGGCGTCGACCGCTCGCGCCACCTCGAGCCCGAAATACGCTGGTCGGGCTTCTACTTCGTCCCGCCGCACATCATGGCCGAGCCAGCCGAGTATCCGGGCCAGCTCACCGGCGTGCGGGGTCAACAGGATGCGGTCTGCGGGGGCGGAGCGCTCGCCTGCCATTCGCCTGCGTACGCACGCCTCGAGCGCCCCGGCGTCGACCACGCAGGGCAGGCCGCTGTTCAGGGCGGTGTCGATGGCGCGGTCCTGTTCGGCGTCGTCCTCGACGCCGGAGCCGAGTAACCACGCCTGTACCTGGCCGAAGCCCGGCACGGCTTCGGGGACTTTGGTCAACACGTGGCCGGTGACTCGGGGTGGGCCTATGTAGCGGATGATGCCCGCCCCGGCTTGTTTCGCGCCTATCACGGCGAGCACCGCTGCGCCGGGATAGGTATCCGAACCGGCTACGACACCGAGAACGCCGCGCAGGTACTTGTGCGAGGTCGTGGTCGGGACCGGCCAACGCTCGGCGATGCCTCGATCACCGAGACAGCGCACGATCGGCTCGGCCGGGATCGGTGGCAGGCCGACGCTGACGAAGCGAAGCCGCCCAGCTGCATAGCTCGCGGGCGGCAGGAAGGTGGCGGCTTTCCAGGCGGCGAACGTGACGGTGATATCGGCTTTGATATGTGGGCCGTGAATTTCTCCGGTGTCGGGTTCGACACCGCTCGGGATATCGACCGCGATAACCGGGGTGCTGGGCGGGATGGCGGCGGCGAGTTCAGCGGCGTAACCGTACAAACCGCCGGTTCCGCTCTCGCCGATGATCCCGTCGACTACCAGATCAGCTCTGCTCAATGCGCTTTTGGCGGAATCTGAATCGCCAGCCGCGAGAACGTAGCCCCCGAGGCGGGTCAGCTCGCCGAGACCGGGTTCGTATGCGCGGTCACCGACGAGAAGCGCGTCGACCACGACTCCCCGACGCCGGAGCCGAACCCCTGCGAGCAACGCATCCGCGCCGTTGTTGCCGGTGCCGACCAGCAAGGCGACCCGACGACCGTACACATTGCCGCATCGCGCGGCCAATTCCTCAGTGCAGATAACGGCCAAACCTGCGGCGGCTTTGTGCAGCAGGCGATCTGCCCGGCCTTCCTTCAACTCTTCAGCGACCGCCGCCAGCACATCGGTGGCGCGATAGGCTTTTCGCATTGTCGTTTCGTCCACTGTGCTGGTCCCCTCTGTTTTCTGACGTATCATCCGGCAATCAGGCCCGACCGTTGCGCAAGCGCCCGCACATGCGGCCGTGCCCGGGCGTGGTCACGGAACAGCAGTTCGCGGAGTAGTTCCCGGACCAGCGTCGAGTGGTGAACCTCGTCCGCAGAGATACGTTCGGCGTCGAGCAAAGCCAGCACCGCAGCCTGGTCTTCCTTTCGCTGAACGTAACCACGAGCTGTGTTGATCAGCACGCTGGCTCGGCGTTCGACCGAGGGCAGGTCGTCTACGTCGAGGCGGGAGGCGTATTCGACTACCGCATCAGGTTTCCCGAGCTCAGCGGAGATGGCTAGGCCGTGGATATCGACAACCATCCCGGTGCCTGGAAAAGCTGCGCGCCGCCATCGAGCATGCCACCGGCGGCCCTGTCGACGCCCTACCCATGGTCAGCGTGCGCCTGAGCTGACCGAGCCGAAAAGCACGGTGACACCGCTCAACCGTCCGACTGGGCGCGGAGGTGTTCCAGGATCGCCAGCACCCTGCGGTTGTGCGCTTCACCGACGGGCAGGTCGAGTTTGCCGAATATCGCGTTGATGTGCTTTTCGACCGCGCTGCGCGTGATGTAGAGGCGTTCGCTGACCGCCGCGTTACTCAGGCCTTGGGCGATGAGTTCGAGCACTTCACGTTCGCGGGTGGTGAGCCGTTGGATCGGGGAGCCGGTCCGGCTGTGCTGCAGTAGTTGCCGGACCACTTCCGGATCGAAGGCAGTGCCGCCTGCGCCGACCCGGTCTACGGCGTCGAGGAAGGAGTCGATGGCGGCGATCCGGTCCTTGAGCAGGTAGCCCACACCGCCAGTGCCGGTGAGGAATTCGGCTGCGTGCCGACGTTCGACGTACTGGGAGAGCACCAGCACCGGGATATCGGGCTGTTCACGCCGGATCGCCAAGGCGGCCCGAATTCCCTCATCGATATGATCCGGTGGCATCCGCACATCGGCCACCACCAGGTCCGGCGGACGCAGCCGGACGGCGTGCAGCAGCTCGACGGCGGTGCCGACCGAGTCGATGATCTCATGGCCTTCGGCTGTGAGCAGCTGAGCCAGGCTTTCCCGCAGCAGTGCCGAGTCTTCGGCAAGGGTTATGCGCAAGGTACCTCCGCGGTGATGGTGGTCGGCCCGCCGGCCGGAGAGTCGACGGTGAACGTACCGTCCAGCGCGTGGATCCTGGCCGCGATACCGGATAACCCGTGCCCGGTCGGGTCGGCGCCGCCGCAGCCGTCGTCGCGTACCCGCAGCCGGACGGCCTCGCCGGTACGGCCGACCGCGATCTCGAGCGCAGCGGCGCCGGAGTGCTTGATGGCGTTGGTGATGGCTTCGCTGGCAGTGAAGTAGCAGGCCGATTCGACCGGTCGAGGTGGCCGTGCGGGGAGATCGATATCGAGACGCGTCGGCAGCGGTGTGCGGTCTGCCAGCGCCTCCAGCGTGGCGTGCAAACCGTCACGCGCCAGCATCGCCGGGTAGATCCGCCACGAGACATCGCGTAGTTCGTCGAGCAGCTGTCCGGTTTCGGCGCGTGCCCGCTGATACAGGTCCGCGCGTACGCCGGCGTCGGTTTCGCGGTTGACCCGGGCCAGGATGATCGATAGCGCGACCACCCGCTGCTGGACACCGTCGTGCAGATCGCGCTCGATACGGCGACGTTCCTCGTCGATGACCTCGGTCACCTCGGCCCGGGTGGTGGTCAACTGAGCGACCCGTTCGGCCAGCTCACCCGCCCCGGGCTTCGCGAAAAACCGCCACGCCCACAGCTCGGCCCGGGTGACACTCAGCAGCCCTTGCACGGTGAGGAAAGCGAAGATCAGCCCCGGTAGTAAGACCACGAGCACGGTTTTCCAGCGGACCTGCCCGGGTTCGGGGGCGTCGACCACCGGGACCGCCGCACCTGTCGACGCACCGTAGACGAGTGCCACGCCGACCATCACCCCCGCGCCGAGTAGCGCCAAGATCACCCCGCCCAGCAGCCCGAGTGCGATCCGCAGGCTCAGATACCCCACCGCGCGCTGGCCGGTGGGTTCCCCGGCCGGCGGCTTGCCGAGCAGCAGGCCCAACCTTCGCCGTTCCAGAGCGACAACGCGCTGCGGATGGCGTGGACCGAACAGCCCGGCCACCGCGGCGGCGAGATCCAGCACAACGGTGCCGACACCGAGTACAGTGCCGATGAGTACGGCAGCGCAGCGGCGCGCGCCGCGCTGCGGGAAAATCCTCATCGTCACCTCCTCACTTGCCGCGTCCGCCGGTGCCGGGCCCACACCCGTACGCAGTACATTACGGACGCCACCAGGACCGCCACGATCACGACCTTCTGCAAAATCCCCGCGTAGGTCTCCACCACCGGCCAGTTCTCGCCGAGGAAATACCCGGACAACACGAACACCGAATTCCAGATCAAACTGCCCGCGGTGGTGAGCAGCGTGAATCGCCCGACCGGCATCCGCTCCACACCGGCGGGAATGGAGATCAGGCTGCGGAAGATCGGGATCATCCGCCCGAAGAACACTGCCTTACCACCGTGTCGGGCGAACCACTCCTCGGTCCGGTCGAAATCGGACAACTGCACCAGCGGCATCCTATCGATAATGGCCCGTAGCCGGTCCCGGCCGAGCAGCACGCCCAGTCCGTACAGCGCCAGTGCGCCGAGCACGGAGCCGAGCGTGGTCCACATAAGGGCCTCCGCCAACCCGAATTGCCCCTTACTCGCCGTGAAGCCGGCCAACGGCAGGATGATCTCGCTGGGTAGCGGCGGGAAAAGGTTCTCGAGGGCGATGGCTGTACCCGCCCCCAGCCCGCCGAGCCGCTCCATGAGATCGACCGCCCAGGCAGCTACCCCGGTCAACTCGTCGGTGGATTCCATTGCAATAGGCATACTCCGAAGCTAGGAATCGGCGGAGTCGCGCACAGTGGTGCCGCCCACCCGGTCCGGCGGGTCCGACCGCAGTACCCCGGTGCGGTTTTCCGCACCCCGACCGACGGGTCTGCACCCTCGCCGCGCTCCCGCCCGCACCCTAGCGTCGAAATCCATGAGGCAGAAGTTGCTCCGGTTCGGGATCGTTGTGACTGCCACCGTCGTGGCGGCGGTCATCATGGCGGCTCTGATCCTGGTCACCGCCCGTGATCAGGTGACAGCACATATCGCTGCAGGGGCGGCGCGGCTCGCCGATGCCGATCTGATGCTGCGAGTGTCCGACCACGCGGACAGCCGCGACGTGATCGCGACGAGCAGTGGTATCGATCAGGATGCCGAATTGGGGTCCGCGACCCGGTTTCGGATCGGCAGTATCACCAAGACCTTCGTCGCGACAGTCGTATTGCAACTGGTGGACGAGGGCCGGATCGAACTGGATGCGCCGATCGCCGGACAGTTGCCCGACCCGATCCCGGGTGGAGATCGAATCACCGTACGCCAGGTGCTCAACCACACCAGCGGTCTATACGACTACATGAAAGAGGAGGGGATGTCGACCAACCGATGGCGCGGGGACGAACGTTTCACCTCCTACCAGCCCAGGCAATTGCTGGCCACGGCGCTGCGCCACGACCCCTACTTCGCCCCCGGCACCCGATTTCGCTACTCCAACACCAACTACATCGTGGCCGGCCTGCTGATCGAGCATGTCACCGGCCGCTCTTACGGCACCGAGATCGCCGACCGTATCCTCACTCCACTTGGCCTGACCTCCACCACAGTTCCCGGCCACGATCCCGGTCTCCCGCGCCCCGCACTGGCCGCGTACCGCACCATCGACGGCGAGCGGACCGCGGTCACCGATATGAACCCGTCGCTGGACTGGGCAGCCGGTGAGATGGTGTCCACCATCGCCGATCTGGAAAAGTTCTTCGCTGCCCTGCTGTCGGGCGAGCTGACCAGCCCACACGCGCTGACGCAGATGCGACAAACCGTTTCGATGGGCGGTATGGGGTTCCATTACGGCCTGGGACTGCAACGCTTCGATCCGCCGTGCGGGGACTCGGTATGGGGTCATGGGGGCGAACTGCTGGGCTATCTCTCCTACGCCTACCGCTCCGACGAGGGCCGCGCGATGACGATGGTCATCGCCTCGGCCGACAGCTCCAACGAGCTGCCGATGTTCGCGGTGCTCACCTCGGTGTACTGCATGAAGTGACTCCGCAGGCACGGGGCCGCCGCACGCACGACGCTGGGCCGATCTGTGGACGCGTGCCCTGCTGCTGTCTTGGCGCGGCGTGGAACCCGATATGACTGACCAAGCCGTGCGGACCAGGAAGACAGCTGCCCTCCGTGCTACAAGCGACGCGGGTCGACCAGCTGGATCCGATATATTCAGCCTTCGTACTGCCAGTCCAACTTGCCTTCCTTTACTGAAGGCCGCCGGTCTCCGTCGAACGAAGCACCGGTCTCGAGGCTGTGTGCGAGATCGGTGAGCATGGCGCTGAGCGAAATCCAGCGGGGCCCGGCCGCGTCGGCGTCAACCTTCTCGAACTCGGTGACGCATCCGTGCAGATCGCCGGGTCGTGTGTCGATGAACAGCAAGTAGCCGTCGAGTCCCGCAAAGGGGATGAACTCGGGCAGGAAGGTGTAAACGGGCGTACCGGCGGTCGTTCCTTCCGGTGGTACGTATTCGTGTAGGGCGTTCGTCTCGTCGTAGATGTCGAGTTCCATTTGCCGCTCACACACGAGCCGCTCGAGGTCGAACAGCTCATGGCTCGGGAGAAGGTGGACCCATTCGTCGCGGGGAAACCCGTTGATCTGTTCATAGAACTCGATCAACTCGGGCGGCCAGGTGATACCGGTTGATTCAGCGGCCTGGGCGATTTGAGTCGGCGTGGCGCCGATGATCGTTGTGGGAGAGTGGTTCGCCCGCAGCCACCGAGCAATGCGTGCCCACTGCTCGGTCACCGATCCGGCCGGTGTCGGCGATCTGGTAGCGCCGCCAGATGACGGTGCTGCCGCTGCTGCACTGGCTTGCAGGCGCTCATTCTCATCGGCGACGGCTTCCGCGATGCGTTCGGAAAGTTGTGCGTCCGTGACAGCTGTATCGCCGAAGCCTGTCACCCAGGCCGTTTCCGTTCCCAGACGAACGAAGAATGGAGTTACGGCCGGGTGGTACTGGGCCGCGAACTGGCGACCCGCCTCGATAACCTCAGCCACTGCTGACGATCGGTCGAAGGCCATGCCGTTCGTCAGGACGGACCGCCCGGGTTCCGTGGGGCACGCGACTTCCCAATGCATCTATTCCCTATCCTCCGAGGTGTATTCGGATGCTACGGGAGTGTCGCCTGCGTTTTCATCTTTCTGTTCGGTGCTCGGAGCGCTCCAGACGGTGTGCGTTCGTCGGTTCAGCCAGCAGATAACTGGTCTCTTTCAGAGCATGGCCCGTACCGGTTTTCGAGCTCCCGCATGCCGCGAGTACAGCGCCGATGATGTTCGGTGTGGCGCGTGCAACGGAGCTGGCGGTGTTCGGTCCGTCGCTTTGTCGGCGGTGCTTCATCCTCGCCTCGACAGCGCAACATAACGCGGCACGTTCATGGCGCATTCAACGATGCTGCAGTCGCGGTGAGCCGCTGCCACGATTTGTGCTCGGTACCACGTGGGAGGACCTGATGCTCGATCGGCGACAGATCAGCAAAGCGTTGGCGACGGTGGTCGTCGGTACACCACTGCTCGAGCCGTTGGAGCGGTGGTTGCGGTACGGGAACGTGCTCACCGTTCCCGGGCGGACGCGAGCCGGGGTGGGGCTCCAGGAAGTCGAGCAGTTGGAGAAAGCTGCCCGAGTGTTCCGGGCTTGGGACGACGAGTACGGCGGTGGGCTACGGCGCAAGGCTGTGGTCGGGCAGCTCGCGGAGGTCAACGAACTGCTCGGCGAAGCGCACCCCTCGGAGATCCGGCAGCGGTTGTTGGGCACGATGGCGCAGCTCGCCGAGACCGCCGCGGTGATGGCGTGGGACCGCGGACAGCAGGCAGTGGCGCAGCGGTACTACGTGCTGGCAGTGAAGGCCGCGCGGGAAGCAGACGATCCCGCGTTCTGTGCTGTGGCGCTCAGCGGGGTGGCGCGGCAGCTGCTGTATCTGGAACGCCCATCGGATGCGTTGGAACTGATCCGGCTCGCACAGGAATACTCCGCAGGCAGGCTCACTGCCACCGCACAAGCCATGCTGTACACGCGGGAGGCATGGGCCTACGGGAAACTCGGCCGACCGACGGCGTTCCGGAAGGCCTGCGACAAGGCGCACGTCGCACTCGATGCCTCCTGTCCGGCAATGGATCCGTACTGGATCAACTACTTCGATTCCGCCGAGTTGGCGGGAACAATAGGCGGACGCCTGCTCGACATCGCCCGTCGCGACCCCTCCTATGCCGGTGAGGCCGCCGGGTATATCGACCGCGCGATTGCGGAGCGGAACCGAAAGCGGCGGCGCAGTGCGACACTCGATCAGTCCAATATGGTGGAAGTGCGGCTGATCCAAGGCGAGATCGAGGAAGCATGCCGGGTCGGTCATACCGCGTTGCAGGTGGTTGAGCAGACCGGGTCCGACCGTGTGGCCAAGAAACTGGCGCGGGTGTACAACCGCACCGGAGAATTCGTGAAACTCGGCGCGGTGACCGAACTGCGGGAACGCATGCGGCCCCTCGTCGCAGCGACAGCATAGGAGCGACCTACATGGTGCGGATTGCCGTCACCGGGCATATGAATATTTCGCGAAGCACCGCGTCGCTGGCGTACGACGCGGTCACCCGTATCCTCGCCGATCACAGTGACCCTGCCGACCTGGTCGGGGTGAGCTGCATTGCACGCGGGGCGGACTCGGTGTTCGCGCAGGCTGTGCTCGATGCTGGTGGACAGCTCGAGGTGGTGTTGCCGTCGCGGAACTACCGCGAGCGAAAGGTGAAACCGGACCACGCCGAGCTGTTCGACGAGCTGATCGGCCGGGCGGCGAAGGTACAGGTGATGGATTTCGACGATGCCGGGCGCGAGGCGTATGAAGCGGCGAACGAGGCGCTGCTGTCCAGCTGTGACCGGTTGGTCGCGGTGTGGGACGGCGAGGTGAGCCAGCGAGGTGGCACGGGCACGGTCGTCGAACTCGCCCGCGAACGCGGCGTTCCCGTCGACGTCGTCTGGCCTTCGGGGGCGGTCCGCGAATAGACGCGAATCAGATCGGTCCGGGCCGGATGGGACTCCGGGCTGATTCCTCCGAGTGACGGGAGCGGCCGTCGGATGCAGCGGTTCTGCAACATCCCGTCGTGGCTGTCTCTGCCTGTGTGGTGCTCGGTTTCAGTCGAGGACTGCGGTTGCTTCGACTTCGACGAGCAGGTCGGGTTCTCCGAGCGCCGCAACACCCAGCAGTGTGATCGGTTTGACCGGGTCGACACCCAACTTTTCGGCTGCGCGGGCGACACCCTCTCCGAGTAGCGGCATCTTGTCTGGCGTCCAATCGACGACGTAGATGGTCAGTTTCGCCACGTCATCGAATGAACCGCCGACTTCGGCCAGGGCGGTGCCGACGTTGAGGTATGCCTGTTCGACCTGAGCGGCAAAATCTCCCGCACCTACCGGTTGCCCTTCGGCATCGCGGGCGACTTGGCCCGCAAGGAACACCAGCTTCGATCCGGTGGCGATCGACATCTGGCGGTAGACGTCGGGTTTGGGCAGCCCATCGGGGTTGATCAGTGTCACGGCCATATTCACTCCTCGCAGGAAGGTACGTAAATGGGCGCTCCAAAACATAGCAATGATATGTAATGTGACGCCATGGTGAGGATGAAGGACCCGGCGGTCCGTTCCCTGCTGATCGAACGAGCCGCCCACATGCTGGCTACCCGGCAGCCGGTCACGCTGCGTTCACTGGTGGATGGCACCGGCGTCTCGACGATGGCCGTCTACACCTACTTCGGTGGTATGGACGGACTGTGGAAGGCGGTGCGGCAAGAGGGATTCACGCGCCTAGCAGCTATCCTCGCCGTGGTCGAGCCATCAGCCGACCCCGTGCGAGACCTCGCCGCCCTGGGGGCCGCCTACCTGTCCAACGCCCTGTCCAGCCCCGATCTCTACCGAGTCATGTTCGATGCCAGTGTGGAACTCGAAGACCTCGCGGCCGCCGACCAGACGCTGCACTACTTGGTTCTGGCTGTCGAAAGGGCGAGGGAGGCCGGGCGCTTTCGCGACACCATCGACCCACTGGAATTGGCCACCCAGGCCTGGACCATCGGCCACGGGCTGGCCTCATTGGTCGCCACCGGGCCCCTGCCGCAGCATGCACTCGCCCACGGCCTGCCGTTGCTGACCGCTCTGTTCACCAGCGCAGGCGATCAGCCCGACCGGTGCCGCCGGTCGGTCGAACTCGGTTGGCACCCCTGACATAGAACACTGCATCGAGCCGGTCGACCGAGACCACTTCCCGTGCAAGGGAATTCGAAAATTTAAAGCACTGCTCGGGATTGTACAGTGCTCTGCTGATTGTTCTTCTTGCTCCGGCGAAGCGCATACGAAACCGCTGTGGCAAGGGCAGTGGCGGAGCGAGAACGAGAGGCCGACTTGGCTGAGCAGTGGATAGCCAAGGCTCTCGCGGCCGCACGTGATGAGCTGCGTGACCTCCTGCCGACAGCGATCTCGGCTATTGCCCGTGGTTGGAGAAACGGCAGTGGTGGCCTACGGGGCGCCTCCACCTCCATGTCTGCCGACGACGGAAAAAACAGGATCGAAATCGAACAGGCAGCGGCCAGGAACGCTGGGCTGGACCGAGCCGCAACGGCCGATGCAACCGCAGATCGCGACAGGTCGACTGACGAGCACCCGGTCGACTCCGGGAGCGCAGATGCCGACACGGGTTCCGAAGCTCGCCCGCATCCATTTCGTGGTCTCTGGCTGGAAAGGCGGGTGTCGGCGGATACGACGCTCAACCCTTTCGGGTCGATCCTGGATTTCCCCGACGAGGAAGCGGCGAGGATCGCGGAGGAGATGGGAAAGCGCGTCGATGGCGATTACGTGACCATCCGCAAGGCTGCTGAGGCCTGGCTGCGATCACATAATACGTCGAACAGGGATTCAACCGAGCCAGCGGTGTACTTCAAGCTCGTGAAAGAGCCGGGTACCTACCCCTTTTCGGAGAAGTCCGCCACGATTTGTATTCCGGCCGACTCGATTCCCGCCGAGCACATGACCATAACGATCGAGGACAGTTTCTTCCACTACCAAATGGTTTCCGGGAACCCTCCCGGAAACACTCCGGAAGGTTTCGTGCCAGGCGTCATCAGCGGTGACGAACTGTACGGTGCGGTCGACTTCGACGGGGAACACCGGGACTACCGCGGGACTCTGGCCGGCGGTAACGGGCGATATATCGAGGCACAAGTGTGGAACCGTGATGTGCCGGTCTTGGCGGAGGTCCGCAGGAGGTTCGAAACAGGATTACCGGCGGACCGGTTGCTCATCGTGGAACCAGGGTCGTGGGAGGGGTGAGAGATCGCAGTTCGGAGATGTCCGATACGGGTCCGGCCAGAGTCCGATGAACTCTGGCCGGACCGCTGTTTCGGTGGGGAACGCTAGCTCTTGCGGCCTGGCGCTTTCGCACCCGACTTGAAGCCCAGCGCGCCCGGTTTGGCCTGCGGCGGCGGGGCACCGTTGCCGGCGGTTTTCGGCTCCGCCTCGGGCGACCCGGTTGCGGCGGGTTCGGAAGGCTCCGTTGCCTCCGTTTCCGGGGCCTCGGCCGCCGCAGCCGGTGCCGGGGCGGTTGCTTTCGCGCCGGGTGCCTTGGGGCCGGGGCGTTTGAAGCCGGACTTCATGGCCAGGCCCTTGGCGGGAACCGTGGGCTTGGTTTCGGTGGGCTCCGATGGCTGAGCAGCCTCGGCGGTGGCTTCCGGGGTTGCGGTGGCTTCCTCGGCCGGTTCTGCAGCCGGTGCCGGGGCGGATGCCTTCGTGTCGGGTGCCTTGGGGCCGGGGCGTTTGAAGCCGGACTTCATGGCCAGGCCCTTGGCGGCGACCGTGGGCTTGGTTTCGGTCGGGCCCGCAGCCGTTTCGGTTGCTGCCGATTCGGGGGTTTCCGTGTCGGCGGCCGGTTCGGCCTTCGCGGCGGGGGCTTTCGCGCCCGGCGCCTTGGCTGCGCCCTTCATAGCCAGGCCCTTACCGCCGGGTGCCTTCGCCGCACCCTTCATACCGAGCCCCTTCACAGGCTTGGCCTCGGTGGTTTCGGCTTCGGCGGCGGGAGCGGTTTCGGCCTTGGCTCCGGGCGCTTTGGCTGCGCCCTTCATCGCGAGACCCTTGCCGCCGGGTGCCTTGGCGGCGCCCTTCATGCCCAGGCCCTTGGCGGGCGCGGCTTCGGTGGTTTCGGCGGCCGGTGCTTTCGCGCCGGGTGCCTTCGCCGCGCCCTTCATGCCGAGGCCTTTGCCGGGTGCCTTGGCCGGACCTTTCATGGCCAGACCGCCGCCGGTGGGCGCGGCCTTCTGGGCGGGGGCCGCGGCTTCGGCGACCGGTTCGGGCTCGGGTTCCGGTTCGGGTGCGGCCTTCGGTTCCTGGATAACGGTCAGGTTCTCGGTCAGCTTCGCCGGTTCGATCCGCTCGATGGAGTCGAGCATCAGTTGCGCGACGTCGATGACCTCGACACCTTCGCCCTGCCCGCCTTCCTGTCGGGCGGTGACGCCGTCGGTGAGCATCACCCGGCAGAACGGGCAACCGGTCGCGATCTTGGCCGGGTTGGTGGTCAGCGCCTCGTCCACGCGGTCGATGTTGACGCGTTTACCCAGCTGCTCTTCCATCCACATCCGCGCCCCACCGGCACCACAGCACATGGAGCGTTCACCGTGGCGCGGCATCTCGACCAGCGTGGAGCCGGAGGCTTCCATCAGCTCACGCGGCGCGTTGTAGATCTTGTTGTGCCTGCCCAGGTAGCAGGGGTCGTGGTAGGTGACGTTCTGCGATACCGAGGCCACCGGGATCAGCTGCTTCTGCCGCACAAGGCGGTTCAGCAGCTGGGTGTGGTGCACCACCTCGTAGGTGCCGCCGACCTGCGGGTATTCGTTGTTGAGCGCGTTGAAGCAGTGCGCGCAGGTGACGACGATCTTCTGCTGTTTCTGCTCGACGCCCTCGAACACCGAGTTCAGCGTCTCGATGTTCTGCTGCGCCAGCTGCTGGAACAGGAACTCGTTGCCCGCGCGGCGCGCCGAGTCACCGGTGCAGGTTTCCTCCGCACCGAGCACCATGTATTTCACGCCAGCGGTGGCCAGCAGTTCGGCGACGGCCTTGGTGGTCTTCTTCGCGCGGTCCTCGTATGCACCGGCGCAGCCGACCCAGAACAGGTATTCGTAGCCGTCGAAGCTGTCGGCATCTTTACCGAAGACCGGGACGTCGAAGTCCAGCTCGTTGATCCAGTTGAGCCGGTCCTTGGCGTTCTGGCCCCACGGGTTGCCCTTGTTCTCCAGGTTCTTGAACAGGCCCGCGAGCTCGGACGGGAACTCCGATTCGATGAGCACCTGGTAGCGGCGCATATCGATGATGTGGTCGACGTGCTCGATATCCACCGGGCACTGTTCGACGCAGGCACCGCAGGTGGTGCAGCTCCACAGCACTTCGGGGTCGATGATGCCGTTGACGTCTTCGCCGCCGACCAGCGGGCGCTCGGCTTCGGCGCGAGTGGCCTCGGAGATCTTGGCGAGCTTCGCCTCGTCGGGGTTGCCGTCGGCGTCGACCAGGCCGATTTCGTCACCGCCCATATCCTTGCGGCCTCCGGCCAGCAGATACGGTGCCTTGGCCCGGCCGTGGTCGCGCAGCGACATGATCAGCAGTTTCGGCGACAGCGGCTTACCGGTGTTCCAGGCGGGGCACTGCGACTGGCAGCGACCGCATTCGGTGCAGGTGGTGAAGTCCAGCCAGCCCTTCCAGGAGAAGTCCTCGATCCGCCCCGCACCCAGGGTGTCGGTATCCGGGTCGACGTTCTCCATATCGAGGGCCTTGCCCTTCGACATCATCGGCTTGGCCGCACCGAGGGCTACACCGCCGTCGTCTTCCCGCTTGAAGTAGATATTCGGGAAAGCCGAGAAACGGTGCCAGGCCACGCCCCAGGTGATATTGCGGCCGACCAGGTAAAGGAAGGCCATACCCGACATCAGCTTGATGAAAGCGAAAACCGACACCAGTACCGGGCTGGCGGGCAGCAGTTTCGCCACCTGCATGGTGAAGAAATCCGTGGCCGGGTTGGCATGGCCGTAGGTCGCGATCTTTCCGGCCTTCACGAAGATCATGCCCAGACCCTCGAGTAGCACGATCGCCTCGATCACATAAGCCGCGCCGAACACCGAACCGCTGAACCTCGACAGCCGGTCGGGGACGCGCGGGTGATTCAGCTGGCGGATCGCGATCAGCACCCCGATGCCGATGACGGTGCCGATACCGAGAATCTCGTCCCACAGGTGGTAGACGGCGAGGTTGCCGATGATCGGCCAGTGGAACGCCGGATCGAATGTCTGGCCGTAGGCCTCGAACCACAGGATGGCGCCGCCCATGAAGCCGATCATCACCAGCCAGTGCGCCCAGCCGACGGTGCGGAATTTGTTCATGCGCGTGTGCGCGAGGAATTCCACGACCATTTGTTTGAAGCGCGGGAAGAACGGCCGCCACCGATCGGGTGCGGGCTGGCCGAGCATGATGGAGCGGACGATGTCGCGGACGCCGCCGATGAACGACGCCCAACACAGGATGCTGAGCGCCGCTCCTATGGTGCCCAGTGTCACTGTCAGGGCATTCATGTCGCGACCTTTCTTTAGAGGCAACACGAGGTTCGAGGACGGCATGGCCGCCTCGTCCGGCTCGTATCCTAACTGCCAGTAAGTTACCCGCCGGTAACTACCGGTGTCCACTGTACGATCAGGAGCTGGCTCGTAGCCTGTCTGCCTGGGATTCAACCCTAGATCGACTGTGACAAATCCCACACTGCCGGAATGGGGGCCGAGTGAGATTTGGGCTGATTAACACCGTAAAGGGCCGGTCTTCGCAGGTTCTGCTAAGGACAGGCTTACTCGCCCTATTTCCATACGCGGGACTAAAGGTTCTCGCCTCCCGTCCGCGCCTGGTCTAGGCTCACCGTCGATCTCTTTGTTGCGCAACGTCATCGCATTGCTCGGGGAGGATTTCGACCCGGTTGCCGGCTGGAATGGAATTGAGCTCTCGCGTGCGGGCGTCGCGCTCGACCGATGATGGATTGGAAACTGAATGAAGCTCCGTAGAACCACCGTGGTCGCCGCGTTGGTAACCGGATCGTTGGCACTGGGTTACGGAACCGCTCATGCCGAACCCGCCCCTGCACCCGCCGAGCCCATCAGCTACTCGCTGAAGCTGGTCGACAAAACGGTCGTCGCGACGCTGAAGAACGGTACGTTCTCCATCACCGAAGAGGAAAAGGCCGTCGAAGGCCAGCCGATCGCCGGGGAGATCGCTGACGACCAGCAGGAGAAGACCAAGGTCGCGGAGATCAAGGACGACAAGGGCAATGTCGTCCTCTCGATGCCGATCGATTTCTTCAATGTCGGCGATATCGCGGTGCCGCTCGAATCGGAGGTCAAGGAGGACAACACGGTCCTTGAGCTGACGCCCGATCAGGCTGCGGTCCCGGCCGACACGAAGGTCAACGCGGTGAATATGGCCCTCAAGCCGGTCGCCTCACCGATCGAGAACCAGCGTGCGCAGAACGAGTTCGCCAGTCAGTTCGGCATGGCCACAGCGGTCGGCGGCTTCCTCGGCACCGCTATTGGTGTGGTCGCTGGTGCCCTGATCGGGACGGCCGTCGGCATTATCGAGTGCCTCACGATCATTGGGTGCATCGCGGCGATCCCGACAATCGTCGCGTTCGCCGGTATCGGTGGCATTCTTGGCACCATCGCAGTGGGAGGGCCGGCACTGGCTATTGCTGGCATGGACCTGATCAACACCCTGCAGGCGGCTCCGGGGACCACCAAGTGGACCGATGAGAACATGAAGAAGGGTGTGAACTAGCCTTCCGGTTAGTGCTTCGCCCTCTAACGACACCCGGCCCGTCCCGCAAGGGGGCGGGCCGGGTGTCGTTTCGCGGCGAACCTAGTTCACGACCGGCCGAGGGCACCATGGTCGGTGGCGTTTCTCGACAGATCGATCGAACGGACCCGGCGATCCCGACCTGGCGGCGGCCGTTCCGGCACTGCCATACACGGTTCGCGACCCCTATCCACCGCGTTCGAAGCTCCAGGGCGGCGGAGAAGCCACGCACCGTTGGTGGGTAACCCTGAACCTCATCCGGTATTCGTTTGTGCCTCTCAGGGTGATTCAGGCGGGTTTGAGTGGTTTGTGTCGTTCCGGCTACCGTGGGTTCGCGCGTAGGTTGCGGTACCGCAATCTCGGGCAAGCCGTCCGTGCGGCTGCCGGACGTGCATACAGCGGTGCCGCAGTGATTGCGTGCAGTTTGCGCCACTGTCGATAGGCGGACCCGCTGCCGACGTCGACGCTGGTCGCCGGGGCGTGCCCCGTTCCCACAACTACATTCGCGAAACAAAAAGGGCCGGCAGCGGAGTGCTGCCGGCCCTTTCGTGCTCTAGCCCTGTAGTGGTTGTCCTAGCTGGTGCGGACCCGCAAGCCGGGGTTGTCGGACAGCACGACGCTGACCGGCTGCGCGAACAGCTGCGGAGCATTACCGGTGAGAGCGCCGATCAGGTTCGGGATCTCGCAGATCGGGAAATCGGCCACCGAGGAGGCGCTGGAGATACCGAGCGCCTGGCGTCCGGTCACGATCGGGCCGCCGCTGTCGCCGGGCAGCGCGCAGATATTGGCCGAGAAGCTCTGGGTGAGCTGACGTTCGCCGACCTGCACGGTCTGGTCGACGGCGTTGACGACGCCGCAGCTGAAACCGGTACGGGAACCGGACTTGCAGACCGGGGCGCCGACCACGGGGGTCGCGACACCGTCGACGAAGACCGGCGCGTTACCAGGGACCCGGACCGTGTTGTTGGCGAACCGGTTCGCGGCGCCGTCCGCGATCCGCACGATCGAGTAGTCCTGGTTGCCGAGCACCGATTTGGTGAAGGTGCCAAGCCGGGCGCCGAGCTTGTCGCCGGGCAGCAGCTCGTGCACGTTCGCCGCGTTGCCGGTGCCCGCCGAATCGACGTCGGGGTTGCAGTGGCCTGCGGTGATGTTCACCGTGTTGCCGTTGCGGTCGACGCCGTTGAAACCGAACGAGCAGCGCAGCGAGGTGCGTCCGGCGACGGAGGCGTAACCGTCACCGCCGGCGAGCGGGGGGCCGCCCATATCCTCGGCGATCTCCCCAGCAGCGGGAAGGGTTTCCGCGGCCACCGGCGGCGCCATCACGATGACGCGGGCCGGGTCGATGAAGTTCGGCATCGGCAGGCCCGCCTTGTCGACGCGCACCGCGATGCTGTTGTTCACGGTATCGATGACGACACCGCGCACCAGCGAGGCCACCGCCTCGGGCTGTCCCTCCAGCCACCGTTCGAACGCGCTCTTCTCGCCACGCAGCGCGGACTCGCTCTTGGCCACGTTGCGGACCACGAAACCGGCCGATTCGGCCGCCTTACGCGCCTCGTCCGCGCCGGGGCCGGGGGCGACCGCGACTGTTCCCTTGCCAGCATCGTCCAGCCACGCACCCGCGAAGACCTCGGGGAACTGGCGCTGCGCCGTGGTGGCGAACGCGGCCACCTGCTGAGCGACGTCGGCGCGCCGCAGATATTCCTCCGGGGAAATCTTCAGGTCACGATTCACCGCGGCGATCAGCTCGGCAGGCAGGCCGGGATCGGTGTCCGGCTCGGCCGAGGCGACGGCGGTGGGGCCGAACAGCAGGATCGCCGCCGAGGCAGCGATCGCGGCCTTGCGCATTCCCGTCCGTACGGGTGCCGAGCGGTGCCGGAGTTTACCTATGCGTGGCAGGAGCATGATCAGACTATATAGGGATCAGCCGACGTTCGGCCGGGTTCGTACCTGGATACCGCTGCCGAGACCGCCACCCGAGGAAGCGTCGATATCGGTCAAGATCTCCCGGATCGGAATACCGAGGGTCGCGGTGCCGCCGTACTGGGCCAACGCAATATTCGCCTCGCTGCAATCCGGGGCATCGGCGGCGTTGGAACCGCTGGTGATGCCGAGCGCCAGCGTGCCGGTCACGATCGCGCCACCGCTGTCACCGCCCAGGGTGCAGGCGCTGCTGGCGAAACCGCGCACCACCTTGGCTTCGCCATCGGTGGTGTAGAGCTGGGTCTCCACCCGGTCGGCGACGACGAACCCGCAGGTGAACGTGGAAGACTGACCGGATTTGCAGATCGGGGCGCCCACGATCGGGTCGGCGGTGCCGGTGATGGTGAGAGTGGTGCCGTTGGCGCCGCGCACCGAAGGCTGGTCCATCCCTGCTTTGACCGCGCGCTCGTTCAGTTTGATCACCGAATAGTCCAGGCCGCTGACGCCGCCCAGTTTCGCCTGCACGAAAGTACCGAGCTCCGGGCTGGCCGGGATGTCGTGGACGTTGGGCATATAAACCCCCGCCTGCTGACCGCCCTTGTCCAGATTCGGATCGCAATGTCCGGCGCTGATATTGAGGGCGTTACCGCCCGCGTCGACCGCGTTGAAACCGAACGAGCAGACATCCACGCTGCGCAGGGAGGCGTCACTGAGCGAACCAGGTGCGCTGATATAGGTATCGCCGCCCATGGGCCGCCGCTCGACCGGACCGCCACCGTTCGGGGACAGAATGACCTTCACATTGGCGATCAGCGTCGGCAGATTGAGCATATGGCCGAGCGGAGTGTTGGCCACGTTGAGCACCAGCTGGCTGTTGAGGAAGTCGATGGCGACCGAGTTGATCACCTGCGACATATCCAACGGCAGCGCGGCGATCCACTGATTCACCTGCACCAGCGAATGTTCCAGATCCTTGGCGGAAACCGGGGCCAGGCGGGTCTGGTAACCGTCGGCCGACGCGATGCGGGCGGCATCGTGCGAGGTGACCGCGACGATCGGCTTACCTTCCTCGTTGATCCAGGCGCCCGCGAAGGCGTCCGGGCGTTCGGCGCGGAATTCGGCTGCGTAGGTCTTCAACTGCTGGGCACGCGCGGAACGGTCCAGGTATTCGGTCGGTGTCATCTTCAGATCGCGCGAGATGGCCTGGACGAGTTCCGGCGGGAGATCCTCGGCGCGGAGCTGTGCCGGCGTTGGTTCCGCCGCGGCGGGGGTCGTCCCGAACAGGGGGGCCAAAAGAACGGTCGAGGCGATAGTGGCAGCTTTGACCGCGGCGCGACGCGCCACCGACTTGCGCATGAAGTCCCTTCGTCGGCACAACTGTGCCAGTAATCCGTGGCCACGGGCTTATTCCGTTGGCGCACAGCCTACGTCGAGTAATGAACCGGCTGACGGCGGGTAGCCGACAACTCCGGTCAGCGGATCACTCTAAAGCACAATCCCTCGGTGCGGCGCACCTTAGCGGGACTCAGTAGTACCCGGTACCGGGGATCTCCAGGCCGGGCGGCATCGGAATCGTCGGCCACGGGTACCGGCGGGTGGTTGTGGTCCTGGTGGGGCTGGTGGTCGTCGGCGATGTGCTGGTCGGCTCTTCGGTGGTGGTGGTCGGTTCCTCGGTGGTGGGTGGCGGTGTGGTCGTGGTCGGTTCGGGTTCGGTGGTGGTGACCGGGGCCGCGGGCTCCTCGGTGGGCGCCGGCGCGGGCGGCGGTGGCGGCGGGGCGGGCGGTACCGGCACGGTGGTCGTCGGTATCACGCTCACCGGTTCGGATCGGTTGTCCTGCCCCGGCTGCGCGGGGACAGGGTCGTCGGCTCCGGCGAGCAGGGCGACGCCGACGCCGCCGAGCACCAGACCGAGCAGTGCGGCGCCCGCGATCAGCAGCGGGATGCGTTTGTTCGCCTCGTCGGGTTTGGCGTGGTTGGCCCTGCCTCGATGGGTTTTGGCCCGGCGGGACTTCGGTGCGGCCTCGGTCTTCGCCGTATCCTCTGCTGCCACCGTGGGCTGGGCGCTCGCCGCCTCCTGCCCGGCGCTCGCCGGGGCCGCCGGGTTCTCGGTCGCGCTGCCTGCGCCGATCAGCGCCGTGCTGCCCACGGTGAGCGCTGGGTCGGCGACGGGCATGGCCGCCGAATACGCCTGCGCCTGCGG
Organism: Nocardia donostiensis; assembly: GCF_002081715.1. GTDB lineage: Bacteria > Actinomycetota > Actinomycetes > Mycobacteriales > Mycobacteriaceae > Nocardia > Nocardia donostiensis. Next base: position 62,169 of record NZ_MUKP01000014.1, read on the forward strand.
CTCGGATTTCGGCACGGCGGGCATGACGACGGTGTCCACGGTGGCATTCTCGGCCGTCGTCGGATCAGGCGGGGCCGCACCCGCCGGGGTTTCCAGCACCGCGACCAGCGCGGCCTCGGCGGCACCCTTGGCGAGGATTTCGGCGCGGGTGCCGGTCGCCAGGGGAGACGCCGTGGCCTCGGGCAGTTCACCTTCCCCGAGCAGCACCACCGAACGCAGACCCAGATAGTCCAGGGCCTCGCGCAGCGCCCGCACCTGCGGCTCGGGCCAGTCCGCGGGATGGGTCGCATAGAACTCGGTGGCGCCGCTCAGATGTTCGGCGGTCAGGTTGATCAGACAGAACAGGGCGGTGGCGAGCAGATCCTCGGCCCGGTACGCCTCACCGTCGTCGACCGGGATACCGGCGGGGTCGCCGACCGCTTCGACGAAACCGGTGATGGTGTGCGAACGGCCGGGCGGTGCGTCGCCGCCGAGGGTGGCATCACCGTCGGCGGACATGTGCAGGACCGGTTCGCGGACGATGTACTGCGGTTCGCCGTCGTTGGTCACGATCGCCGCGGTACACCCGTCCGCGGCGATGTGTAGGCCGACCCCTGTGGCCATCCGCATTTCCTCGCTTCGGCGTTGCCTGCTCATATGAACCGTCCGCGCCGTGGTCCGGGCATGCGGGCTCAGACCAGCAGCGAACCGTGGCCCATGGCGCGGAGCATCGACAATAACTCCGATCGGGACCTGGCACCGATTCGACGTCGGATGCGGGCGACGTGATGTTCCACCGTTTTCGCCGAGATGTAGAGCCGAGCGCCGATCTCGCGGTAGGTGAGGCCTAGTAGCACCAGCTCGGCTACCTCACGTTCCCGATCACTCAACCGCGCTGTCGGGTCGGGTGCGCGTCCGGTGCGCGGCAGCATCTGTTCACCCGGCGCGGGAACCGGCTCGGGCCGCTCCACGGTGACCACACCGGAACGGGCGGTGGCCTGCGCCCAGCGCTCGGCGATCGCGTCCGGGTCGGCGCCGCTGGCGACGGCGGCCGCGTAATAGCGCGCGGCGTCACTTCCGGCACGTTCGGCCGCAGCGCACAGAAACTGCGCCAGCCGCGGATCACGCACACCCGATTCGGCCATCAGCAGCGCGGTATGCGCACCGAGCAGGTTCGCGTCGAGCCGGGCGGTGAGCAGCCGCCGCTGCACCGCGATGAAACGCTGTTCGCCCAGCAGCGCGCGCAACGGTGCGACGGCGGCCGCGAGCAGCAGGTCGGCGTCGGTGACCAGGGCGCTTGCTCGGGCCTGGTCGATGACGTCGTGGGCGGCTTCCGGGGAGATGTGGAAGATGGCCGCCAGCTCGTCGGCGTCGAGACCCGCCCCGGTGGCAGCTATGACGAAAGTGTCCAGCAGGACAGGGGAAAGACCGCTGAGCTGGGAACGAGCCCAGACATGCACCGCCTTGTCCACGGCGGCGGGTGTCGCGCCGTCGAGTCGGGCGGCGCAGGCAGCGCGCAGCCCGGCGATCACACCACCCCTGATTCCGCCGGTCTGGCGGTGGATGTACCCGGCGACCGGCGGCGGGACCAACATCCCCAGTTCCCTGGCGAAGGGGGCCATATCGGCCGAACCGAGGGCGCGCAGCTCGACCACCCGGCCGTGCCTGGCTACCGCATCGGTGAGATCGCGCAAGCCGCGGTGGTGCGGGCGGGGTTCGGCGGCGACGAACACCGGGCACCTGCGGCGTTCGGCAGCCACGCGCAGCAGCTCTAGCCGGTGAATCGGCAGCTGGTGGGCATCGTCGACGATGAGGGCGCACCGTTGCCCGTTGCCGTCCGCGTCGTGCGCTGCCGGGTCGTCGACCGTGGCGATGCCGCGTGCAGCGAGCCTGCGCCGGATCGTGGTGAGCAGGGTGGATTTACCGGTTTCCGAGCGTCCTCGAATGAGGTAGAGCAGGGGTTCCCGGTCGGCCACCCCCAATTCCTGGAGGATATCGCGGGCACAGGACAGGGAGCCGAAGGCGGCTTCGACGCCGTCGGGTGCGATAGCTGCCGGCTTCCCGCTGTTACCGCGCGCCAGACGTGTCATTCCTACCCCGTTCGAGACTGTTTCCGGTGCCGCCACGGCGTCGATGCCAGGTGCGGGGCGGCTCGATACCGATCCACGATCTGTGTCGGCTTGCGCCATCCAGCTGTTACCGCTGTTCCCGGCTGGGGCGCCGATATACCTGATGCGGATGGGTCGGTGCGCCTGGTGTGGACGTGATACATGCGGGTACGCGCCTGTCAGCGGAAGGAGGTGTCCGATGAGCCGACGAGACGTTGTGCGTGTGTTACTGGATCGGGCAGGCACCGGCTACGCCGCGCAGGCCGGTATCGATCTGGCGAACAAACCGGCGCCGCTGTTCCAGCTGCTCATGCTGGCGGAACTGCTCAGTACCCGGATCTCCGCCGATCTCGGGGTCGCGGCGGCCGCGGAATTGCTCCGCAGCGGCTATCGGACCCCGCAGCGCGTCGCCGATGCCGAGTGGCAGGACCTGGTGGACGCGCTCGGTCGCGCCCACTACAAACGCTACGACGAAAGCACCGCATCGCGGCTCGGCGCGATCGCCTCGGCGGTGCTCGACCACTACGACGGCGACCTGCGCGAACTCGCCGCCGCAGCCGACGGTGATCCGGCCCGGGCAGCCGAGCTGCTGCGCCAGTTCCAGGGCATCGGCCCGGTGGGCAGCGATATCTTCCTGCGCGAAGTGCAGGACGTATGGACCTGGGTCCGTCCTCACTTCGACGAGCGCGCCCTCCGCGGCGCGAAACGTATCGACCTCCCCACCGACCCCGACAAGCTCGCCGCCCTGGCCCCCGGCACTCACACCGCCGACCTCGCCGCTGCCCTGGTGCGTGTTTCGCTCGACGACGAGTTGGCTGAGGACGTACGAGCGGCTGCCCGCTGAACTGTGAATCGGGCCGCCGCCTTGGTTCCCGTCAGCCATGCTGCCGCCTTCGCTGCGGCGCTGGTGTGTATCCCTTGGCGACGAGTTGACCGAGGGAGATCGGTTGCCGCCTGCTAACCGCGAGTTCGGCTGCCCTGAGACAGCCTGCCTGCGGCTTCGGAGCAGGTTTCGCTAGCAACAGCGGGGTGCGAGGTCACTGCTGCTCGGCTGCCACCTCGTTCAGCCCCGCCTGTAGATCGCGCAGCAGTTTCTCGAACTCTCGCAGTAGCTCGGGTGGACGGCTGGCCAGGATGGCGTCTTGGCGTGCGTTGATGGGGTCGAAGAATTCGTTGCCCCGCCGCTTGGCCTCCGCGGTGGCGTGCAAGGTGACGACTCGGCGGTCGGCGCTGTCCCGGGTTCGGGTTACGTACCCGGCCCGTTCCAGCCGGTTGAGCAATGCGGTCATCGCACCGGAGGAGAGCCGGATGCGTTTGCCGAGCTGTGCTGGTGACAGCGATGTTCCCCGCTCTTCGGCCGCGGTGATCTCCAGCAGCGCGAACGCGTCGGTGGTGTGCACTCCCAGTGCGACAGCGAACAGCCGGCCGAGTTCGGTGAAGGTCGCGCCGTAGGCGAGCAGTCCTTCGGTGAGCTGCTGCCGCGTCGTGTCGGACGCCTGGTCCGTCATCTCCTCTGCCTCCATCCTCGTGCGCCGCGAATTGACAACCTACCCCGCTCAATTTAGCTTTACGATAAAGTTACTTTACGATGGAGGTAAATATGAGCATCGAGACCGCGGCTCCGACGCGGCGGGAGTGGTTCGGGCTGATCGCGATATCAGCGGGGGTCGCGCTGATCGTGGTGGACCTGACGATCGTGAACGTGATCGTCGCGCCGATCATCAACGATCTGAAAATCACCTCTACTCAGGCCCAATGGATCCAAGAGTCGTACGCGATCGTCTTCGCCGCGCTGCTGCTGGTGGCCGGACGGCTCTGCGATCTGCACGGTGCCCGCAGAATCTTCCTGACCGGGCTGACGGTATTCGCGGCGACAAGTGTGCTGGCCGCCGCCGCCCCCGACGGCGAGTTGCTGATCGCTGCGCGCTTCCTCCAGGGCATCGGTGGCGCGCTGATCCTGCCTGCGTCGTTGGCCCTGGTGAATACCACCTTCCAGGGGAAGGCACGTGCCCAGGCTTTCGCCGTCTGGGGTTCGACCATCGGCGCCGCCGCGGCGGTTGGACCGCTGCTCGGCGGCTGGCTCGCCGACTTCTCCTGGCGCTGGGCGTTCGGCGTCAATCTTCCGCTGGTCATCCTCATCGCGGCCGCGGTGCTGAGCTACCTGCCCGCCTCGGCTCGGATCCCGGGGCAGGTCGACATACCGGACGCGCTACTGTCCATGGCCGGGCTCGGGCTGCTGTCGTTCGGGCTGATCGAGGGGCGCTCGCACGGCTGGTTGCTCGTCACCGAGCCGTGGCGGATCGCCGGATTCGACTGGAACGCAGGCCCGTCGCCGGTACTCGTCGCATTCGCGGTGGCAGCACTGGCACTGATCGTCTTCTGGCGCAGGCAGGTGGCGGCGAGCCGGGCAGGTGTGCAGCCGTTGCTGGACGTGCGGTTGTTCGGCATCGGCTCGTTCCGCCGCGGCAACGTAGTCACCCTGATCATCGGCATCGGGGAATTCGGCATCATCGCCGTACTCCCGTTGTGGTTGCAGTTCACCCTCGGCTACACCGCGTTGCAGGCCGGGTTGGCGCTGGTACCGCTCGCAGTGGGCAGCTTCTGCGCGAGCGGGGCCAGTTTCTCGCTCGCGGCCTCGGTCTCGGCATTGGGGCAGGTGCGGATCGGTCTGGTGCTCGAGGCCATCGGCCTGGTTCTGCTCGGCGCCTGCGCGGCCGTCGACAGTCCGTGGTGGCCGATCGCGCTCGCCCTGTTCGTCTACGGCATCGGCGTCGGCTTCGCCACCGCACAGGTCACCAATATCGTGCTCGCCGACGTTCCTCCCGTGCGCGCCGGGCAAGCCTCCGGTATCCAGAGCACCGCCCGCGAACTCGGTTCCGCGCTGGGAATCGCCCTCCTCACCACGGTGTTCTTCAGCCTGCTCGAATCGGGCCTGCGGGAACGCCTGACCGATGCAGGAGTATCCGATCCGGACGCGCACGAACTGAGCGCGGCGGTCACCGACAGTGCGGGTGTGATGGTCCCCGATCTCGCCGCCGACCCCGCGACCAGCGCTGCCGCCCACGCCGCTGGTACCGCTATGACCACCGGTATCGCCTGGTCCAGCTACATCTGCGCCGCATTGCTCATGGCGGCGCTGGCCGCGACGCTGTTCGTCACCCCGACGCGCAAGCCGGAGAGCTCCGATCCCGCGAGCGAGGGCGCGTCCGCCGAGCCGGGCGGCGCGACAAGGTAGGGCGGTAATCGCGCGAACCATCAGCCGGCTCGTCTACAAGGTCTCGGTCCGGGTAGGCCACGATGTGGGGCTCGTCTGTGCTGCCCGGAGCAGGGAAGTGCGGCGCGGCCCCGGTAGTGGCCACCGCGGCGAGGTCGAACGGGCCAAAAATAGATCGAACTGCCGGGAATAGAACGCGGGGGCTGCTGGTTGAGCTTTTCGACAATGTTGAGTGAGATCGACTCAAGTTTGGCTTGACTCCGGGCGCGGTCCCGATGCAGGATTGAGCCGACCACGCTCAGTATTGCTGGGACCGTGCTCCGTGCAGTGTTTGGGGCCTGGTCCGGCGCCCGATCACGGCGCAGCGGGCTGATCGCCCAGACATTTCACACAGGCAGTCGAAAACTAGGAGGAACCAATGGCTCGTGCGGTCGGAATCGACCTCGGGACCACGAACTCGGTCGTCGCCGTTCTCGAAGGTGGTGAGCCGGTCGTCGTCGCCAACTCCGAGGGTTCGCGTACCACGCCCTCGGTCGTCGCGTTCGCCAAGAACGGCGAAGTACTGGTCGGCCAGCCGGCCAAGAACCAGGCCGTCACCAACGTCGACCGCACCATTCGCTCGGTCAAGCGCCATATCGGCACCGACTGGACGGTGGAGATCGACGACAAGAAGTACACCCCGCAGGAGATCAGCGCGCGCACGCTGATGAAGCTCAAGCGCGACGCCGAAGCCTACCTCGGTGAGGAGATCACCGACGCGGTCATCACCGTCCCCGCCTACTTCGAGGACGCCCAGCGCCAGGCCACCAAGGAAGCCGGCCAGATCGCCGGCATGAATGTGCTGCGCATCGTCAACGAACCGACCGCGGCCGCGCTGGCCTACGGTCTGGACAAAGGCGACAAAGAACAGACCATCCTGGTCTTCGACCTCGGTGGCGGCACCTTCGACGTCTCGCTGCTGGAGATCGGCGAGGGCGTTGTCGAGGTCCGTGCCACCTCCGGTGACAATCACCTCGGCGGTGACGACTGGGACGAGCGGGTCGTGAAGTGGCTGGTCGACAAGTTCAAGGGCAGCTCAGGCATCGACCTGACCAAGGACAAGATGGCGATGCAGCGGCTGCGTGAAGCCGCGGAGAAGGCCAAGATCGAGCTGAGCTCCTCGCAGAGCACTTCGATCAACCTGCCCTACATCACCGTCGACGCGGAGAAGAACCCGCTGTTCCTCGACGAACAGCTGACCCGCGCCGAATTCCAGAAGATCACCAGCGATCTGCTCGACCGCACCCGCGCGCCGTTCCAGCAGGTCGTCAAGGACGCGGGCATCAAGGTGTCCGATATCGACCATGTGGTGCTCGTCGGTGGTTCCACCCGTATGCCCGCCGTCACCGACCTGGTGCGTGAGCTGACCGGTGGTAAGGAACCCAACAAGGGCGTCAACCCGGACGAGGTCGTCGCCGTCGGCGCCGCCCTGCAGGCCGGTGTGCTCAAGGGTGAGGTCAAGGACGTCCTGCTGCTCGACGTGACCCCGCTGTCGCTGGGTATCGAGACCAAGGGTGGGGTGATGACCAAGCTCATCGAGCGCAACACCACCATCCCGACCAAGCGTTCGGAGACCTTCACCACCGCCGACGACAACCAGCCGTCGGTGCAGATCCAGGTCTTCCAGGGTGAGCGCGAGATCGCCTCGCACAACAAGCTGCTCGGCTCCTTCGAGCTGACCGGTATCCCGCCCGCCCCGCGTGGTGTGCCGCAGATCGAGGTCACCTTCGATATCGACGCCAACGGCATCGTGCACGTGACCGCGAAGGACAAGGGCACCGGCAAGGAGAACACGATCAAGATCCAGGACGGCTCGGGCCTGTCCAAGGAAGAGATCGACCGGATGATCAAGGACGCCGAACAGCACGCCGCCGAGGACAAGGCGCGTCGCGAGGAGGCGGAAACCCGCAACCAGGCAGAATCGCTGGTGCACCAGACCCAGAAGTTCATCGCCGACAACGAGGACAAGGTCCCCGCGGAGGTGAAGTCGAAGGTCGAGGCCGCCATCGAGGAGGCGAAAGAAGCGCTCAAGGGCACCGATATCGCCGCTGTGAAGGCCGCGATGGAGAAGTTGGCCACCGAATCGCAGGCCCTGGGCCAGGCGATCTACGAGTCGCAGGCGGCGGACGCGGCCGCTTCCGGCAACGGAGCGAGCGCGGGCGCCGATGAGGACCAGGTGGTCGACGCTGAAGTTGTGGACGAGCCGGTTGACACGGAGAAGAAGTGACACAAGCCAACCACGCAGATCCCGACGAGCCGATCAACTTCGTCGACAAGCGCAAGGTCGATCCGGAGACGGGTGAGGTCAGGCAGCCGACAGCAGCGGAAAACGGTTCCGCCGCCGACACTCCACAGACCGAGCCCGGCCCGGAGCAGGCCGCGGCGGAACAGGCGGCGGAAGCCGCGGGTGCCGCTGGGCAGGGAGGTCCCGGCAACGGCGAGCCCGCCGGAACGGGCGACACCGCTATGCAGCTGGCCGAGCGGACCGCCGACCTGCAGCGGCTGACCGCGGAATACGCCAACTATCGGCGCCGGGTCGAACGCGATCGCAAGACCGCGATCGACGGCGCGAAGGCAGCCGTGGTCACCGAACTGCTCGGCGTGCTCGACGACCTCGACCGTGCCAAAGCACACGGTGACCTGGAAACCGGCCCGCTGAAGTCGGTGGCCGACAAGCTCACCGACGCGCTGCGCAAACAGGGCTTGGAAGAGTTCGGCGCCGAGGGTGAGCCTTTCGACCCGAGCTTGCACGAGGCCGTACAGCACGACGGTTCCGGGCACGACCCGGTTATCGGGCTGGTCATGCGCAAGGGCTACCGATTGGGTGAGCGGGTGCTGCGGCACGCGCTGGTCGGGGTGACCGACGGCATGGGCGAAGCCGCTTCCGCCGCACCGGAAGATAGTTCCATGCCTGGCGAAACAGGGGCATCGGATGCTGATGCCGGCACGAATAACGGATAAGAACCCGGCGCGAGCACCGGGGCCGCGGCGGGCGGCGATATGCCCCCGCGGCGGCCCCCGGCAGCGCCGCAGCTCGAGCACTGCGAAAGGAGGAGAGACCCGGTGAGCCAGCGGGAATGGATCGAAAAGGACTTTTACAAGGAGCTGGGTGTCTCCTCCAACGCCTCGACCGACGAAATCAAGAAGGCCTACCGCAAACTCGCCCGCGACCTGCACCCGGACGCCAACCCGGGTGACACCAAGGCCGAGGAGCGGTTCAAAACCGTCAGCGAGGCGCATGCCGTGCTGTCGGACCCGGCCAAACGCAAGGAGTACGACGAGACGCGTCGCTTGTTCGCCGGCGGCGGATACGGTCGCGGCGGGTTCACTCCCGGCGCGGGCGGAGGTTTCTCCCAGGAGTTCAACCTCGGCGATATCTTCGGCGGCACCGCGGGCGCGGGTGACGGCGGGCTCGGCGACCTGTTCGGCGGATTGTTCAACCGCGGCGGCGGCGCCCGCACCACGAGCCGCCCCCGTCGCGGATCCGACGTGGAAACCGAGACCACGCTCGGGTTCCGCGAGGCCGCGCAGGGCGCGACCGTCCCGCTGCGCATGACCAGCCCATCGCCGTGTACCACCTGTCACGGCAGCGGCGCGAAACCGGGGACGAGCCCACGGATCTGCCCGATCTGCAACGGAACCGGAGTGGTCAGCCGCAACCAAGGCGCATTCGGGTTCAGCGAACCGTGCGACGAATGCCGCGGCACCGGGTCGATCATCGACGATCCATGTGTGGACTGCCGGGGCAGCGGTATCCAGAACCGCACCCGCACCATCACCGTCCGTATTCCGCCGGGAGTCGCCGACGGGCAACGGATCCGGCTGGCCGGCCAAGGTGAGGCAGGACTACGCGGAGCGCCCTCGGGCGACCTGTATGTCACCGTGCACGTCAGCCAAGACAAGGTCTTCGGCCGCAACGGCGACGACCTGACCCTGGTGTTGCCGGTCAGCTACAGTGAATTGGTGCTCGGCACAACCGTTTCGGTGCCCACACTGTCGGGCCGGGTCGGAGTCAAGGTGCCCGCAGGCACTGCGGACGGGCGCACCCTTCGGGTGCGTGGCCGTGGGGTTCCGAAGCGGGGCGGCGGAGCCGGTGACCTGCTGGTCACCGTCAAGGTCGCCGTGCCGCAGAAGCTGGACGATGCCGCCACCGAAGCACTGCGCGCGTATCAGGAGGCGGAGCAGGCCAGCGGGTTCGATCCGCGAGCAGGATGGGCAGGTGCGTAATGTCCAACGATCCGAAGCAGGCGTCGGGCGGGCCGTCGGCGCGCGCCGAGTACTTCATGATCTCGGTGGCGGCACAGCTGGCGGGTATGCACGCGCAGACACTGCGCACATACGACCGACTGGGACTGGTCACCCCGCAACGCACTTCGGGCGGCGGGCGGCGCTACTCGGCCAGGGACGTGGAGCTGCTGCGCGAGGTGCAGCGGCTGTCCCAGCACGAGGGCGTCAACCTGGCGGGCATCAAACGCATCATTGAACTCACCAACCAGGTGGAGGCGTTGCAGCGGCAGGTGGACGAGTTGACGGCGGAGCTGGAACGAGCCCGCACGAACTATCGTTCCGATCTGACTCCGCCGCAACGCAGTACCGCACTGGTGGTGTGGCAGCCGCGTAATCGGCGACACTAGGCGTGCGTACCTCCGCCTTCGCTCCGGCCATGCGCTCTTCTGCGTACTTTTCGCATACGCACGGCTGTGCGGGGGTTGCCTGCTGTGGTCTTTGCTTCGGGTGTGTGACCTGTGTGCCTCCTCGGCTTCGCCTCGCGGGCACGCGCTTTGGCGCCTACCTCTGCGCTGGCTCGAGGTAGGGGCGGCATTTTGTTCGGTGGACGACGGGTGACTCCGGGTCGGCTCTCATATGAGGCCGGTTCGGGGTCGTTTTGTTTTGGTGCCTGTTATCGGACGCACTCGTTCCGCGAAAGCGGTTGGGGTGTCTTCATGTTCGTGTTCAGCTGTGTTTCACAATTGCCAGTTGGTCACTGTGACAGAGAGCTTTTCAAAGCGAGTACTGCAAAACGGACGGGAAAGTTCCTGAACTTCCGCTGATTTGCCGTCCTGCGGTCCGTTTCTTAGGTGGTTTCCACGGCCTGTTCCGGCTTTTCAGGTGTGTTACGGGTAATGGTTTTGTCGTTATTTCCCTCTCGGCAAACCTGGCCTACACTCCAAGCCACGGCTGCTGACGAGTGTTTCGCAGCACTTCACTCGCCGGCACATTCTGGTGATCGAATGTGAAATGGGGTAGTGACGCATATGAATTCGCAGACCGTTGCGCTCATCAGAACGACGTTCAAAGCGGTCGGCGCGGAAGACGGCGGTGCCGAACGGCTCGCCACCTCCTTCTACGCGATCTTGTTTGCGCGGTATCCCCATATCCGCGAATTCTTTCCGGTCGCCATGGAGAAACAGCGCGAACGTCTGGTCAAGGCCATCGGATACGCGATCGACCGGCTGGAGGAGCCGGACAAACTTCTTCCCTTCCTCGCGCAACTCGGCCGTGATCACCGCAAATACGGTGTGCAGCACGAACATTACGCGGCTCTGGTCACCGCGCTGAAGACAGCGATGCAGCAGTTCGCTGGCACCGAACTGTGGACCGACGAGGTGGATATGGCCTGGGATGAAGGGCTCGCCCTCATCGCGGGGACCATGCTCGCGGCGGCCGAACAGGAAACCACTCCGGCGGTCTGGACCGGCACCGTACTGGAGCGGCGCGAAGTGCTGCGTAATCTGGTCGTGGTCCGGCTGCGATTGGACCAGCCGATCTCCTACGCTGCCGGGCAGTACGTGAGCGTGCAGATTCCGTCGCGGCCACGGATGTGGCGGTACCTGTCGCCTGCGGTGCCCGCGAATCCCGACGGCGAGATCGAATTCCATATCCGCAGTGTGCTGGGCGGCTGGGTCAGCCCCGCCATCGTGAGCAATACCGCGGCCGATGACACCTGGCTGCTCAGCTCGCCCCTGGGCGGGCTCGGTGTACCGCGCAATATCGAACGCAAGATGCTCATGATCGGCTGCGGCACCGGAATTGCCCCGCTGCGCGCGCAACTGCTCGCGATGGCACAACGCAGCGATAACCCCGCGGTGCACGTTTTCTTCGGCGGCCACCATCCGTGCGATCTGTACGATCTGGAAACGCTGAGCAAGCTCGCGGTCGATAACGCATGGCTCACTGTTACGCCGGTCGTTGAAACCGACGAAAACCCATGGTGGAAAACAGATTTCGTGGACAAAACCTGGCCGGGTCTGGAGCCGAGGATTACCGGGCAGGTGGGGAAAGTGGCCGCCGCCCGCGGGGCCTGGGCCGATCACGATGTGCAGATCGCCGGTTCCCCGTCGATGGTGCAGACCACCAAATTCCGGCTCATGGCCAACGGTACACCCGCGGCGAATATCCGCCACGACCCGCTGTTCTGAATCAGCCGCCTTCGACCTGAATCCGCTCCGCCGGCGTCCCTGTTTCCACGAGCCGATCGACGGTGGCACGCGCCATCGCGGGCGAACCGCACACCAGCACCTGATGCTGATCGAAGGCGCCGTGCGAGCCGATGACTTCCGCGAGTGTGCCGTTCAGGTAATCGTCCGGGACGAAACCGATATCCACCCGCGACCGCTCGTACCATTCATCGGTCCAGGACGGATCGTCCAGGTTCTCCACCACGGGAACCACCGTCAACCACGGCAGTTGCTCGGAAAGCAGCGTCAACATATCGGCCGCATACAGATCGCGCGGCGACGACCCACCGACGAACAGATAGGTATTGGGCTGAGACTCCCGCCGCGCCAGTTCGAGGATCTGCGAACGCATCGGCGCCAAACCTGTTCCGCCCGCGATCATCACGATATCGTCGCCGTCGGGATCGACGGTGAACAAACCCTGGGGTGCGCCGATGACCCACTCGTCGCCGGGCTGTGTATCGGCGACAATGGAGCCGCTGCACCAGCCGCCCGGCACCGTGCGCACATGAAACTCCAGCTTGCCGTCCAGCGAAGGCGGCAGCGCGGGGGAGAAGCGGCGGCGCAACTCCGGAAACTGCGGCACCTGCACCTGGACCGACTGGCCCGCGGCGAACGGGACGAATTCGCCGATCAACCGGATCACAGCCAGGTCATGACGCAGCCGATGATGCCCGACGACGGTCGAGGTCCATTCCGTCGGTAGCGGGGCCGTGCCGTTGCCGACATCGGCGCCGTTGACCGGCGTATGCGGATCCATGTCCATACCTTCTCTCACACCTACACGGGGTCGGAGCTGATGATCGACTCCGGAGTACCGACCGCCATGAGGGCGCGGCGGGTGTCGGCGATCATCTTCGCCGATCCGGCGATCTGGATCTGCCGGTCCTCCCATGCCCCGAAACTGGCGACAACGGCACCGAGATTACCGACCAGACGCCGGTGCATCCCATACGGTGCGTCGGCCGGCGGATGCGGATACCACCACGGGTTGGTCTTGTGCTCGCACACCGGCACCACCGTCAGCCACGGGTTGCTCTGCGACAGCTGCCACATGTTCTCCACGTCGTACAGCTCGCACGGGTACGCGCCGCCGATGAAGAAATGTACGCGCGGATTGATGCCGCGCCTACCCATTTCGATCAGCTGTGCCCGCAGCGGGGCGATACCGGTGCCCGAACCGATCATCAGCACATCGCGGCCGCTGTCGTGATCGACGTGCAGCCCGCCGAGCGGACCGCCGATCAGCCATCGGTCGCCCACCGTGGTCTCGTTCACGATGGCCGGGCTCACCCAGCCGCCGCGGACCTTTCGCACATGGAATTCGATCTCGCCGTACGGGTTGGCCGGGATGGCAGGGGAAAGATAACGCCACATCTTCGGCCGCTGCGGCACCGCGACCGGAACGTACTGGCCCGCCTGGTAGGGGATCGGGTTGTCCGATTGCAGGCGGACGATCGCCAGATCCTCCAGCACGTGGCGATGCCCGACCACGGTCGCCTCCCAATACGGTGGGGAGTCGTCGGAGTTCGCGCCGATCGCCATCGCGGCGGAGATCAGCAGGCTGATATCGGCCCAGCCCGCGGCGAGCTCGTCGTTCCAGTTCGCGCCGTGATAGGTGCGGAACGCCGCGAGCAGCGCCCGGCCCGCCATATCGTAGTGGGCGGCCTCCACCCCATATTTGCGGTGGTCACGGGCCAGTTGTTCGAGGAAGGCCTGGGCCCGGTCCCAGTCCTCGAGGTGGTCGAGCATGTACTGGATAGCGGTGACCATCCGTTTCGGCTGCATGTCCATGGCGGGCGGGAACAGTTCCCGCAGCCGCGGACTCTCCGCGAACAGGTGACCATAAAAAGCGCTGATCAACCGCTCGGGTCCATGAGGTGCGTCGAGCACCGCACGGAAATCGGCGCGGACCAGCGCTGCCGAACGCGCATCCACGGCGTGGAGCTTCCTTTCCCTCAGTTGCTGCCCGGGAACGTTGCCGTAACAGGCAGTTCTCCGCGGACCAGTATCCCTGAAAAATCCGTTGTCGTGTCAGATAGGCCGGATTGCTGGTTTGAGAAGTTGGGCAACGGGGTATAGCGGGCCGCGTCGGTGCCGGTCCGGTCGGTTCGGGATGCTCATATGGTCAGCACTGTCTTCCCGCGCGCCCCCGGCCCGTTCGCCGCGCGGCCCGCGATCACCGCGGCGGCTTCGTTCAGCGGAACAGTGGTCTCGACCGGCACCACCACATCGCCCTCGGCGACGTGGTTCAGCAGTCGGGCCAGCTCGGGGGCCCGGCCTTTGGAATCGATATTGCCGCCGGTGATACCGCGCGCGGCCAATGCCTGTTCGTCGGCTGCGAAGACCGTCGAATACACCGACCCGCCGTCGCGGACCAGTGCGGTGAGTTCGGCGAGCGCCTCGGGCGGGCTGACCAGGTCGACCAGGATGTCGATACCTTCGGGGTGGGCGGCGGCCAGGGCGGTGGTGATCGGCGCGCGGCGGTAGTCGATGGTTTCGGTCGCGCCGAGACGGATCATCTGGTCGGCGGCGTCGTTGCGGGCGGTGGCGATCACCTGCGCTCCCGCCAGGTTGGCCAGTTGGACGAGGAACGAGCCGACGCCGCCCGTCGCGCCGACGACCAGCATCAGTTGCCCGGACTGCGGCGCGGCCGCGTCCACGATGTCCTGCGCGGTGACGCCCGCGGTCGGCAGCGCGGCCGCGGTGACGATGGGGACGCCCTCCGGGATGGGGACCAGGGTGGCTTTCTCCGGGACCACCGCATACTCGGCGAAGCAGCCGTGGCCGACGGGTGGGGTCAAGAATTTACCGACCACACGCTGCCCGATCTCGAACCGGCTGACACCGGTTCCGGTCGCGACGACAGTCCCGGCACCGTCCACACCCAGGATCATCGGGAAATCGTGCGGTAATTTGCCGTCCAGAATGCCGTCGGCCATCTTCCGGTCGAATGGGTTGACCCCGGCGGCCTCGATACGGACCAGTACCGCGCCCGGTCCCGGCTCCGGTTTCGGCATGTCGGCCTGCTCCGGTGTTGCCCCGAAGTCGCGTACCACGATCGCGCGCATCGTTCGCTCCTTCATTGGATGGAGAGTGATGTGCCAACCAACCAGCAGCCGCAGCACCCATCGTATGCGCCCGGTAGGGACAGCGTAGCTTCCGGCGTGCGGGGAATGCCTGCCGTGCAGGACCAGTAATTCAAACTTGAGCGGAACAGACTCAACCTTTTGAACGTTGAACGGTTAAGACACGGCACCCGCCCGCGACGATGGCGGCGCACCCGGTGCCGGGAAAGACATCGACAAGCAGGAAGGTGCTTCGTGGACTCGTTCAATCCCACCACCAAGACTCAGGCGGCGCTCACCGCCGCCCTCCAGGCCGCGTCCACGGCGGGCAACCCGGAGATCCGTCCGGCGCACTTGCTGGTGGCGTTGCTGGATCAGACCGACGGTATTGCCGCGCCCTTGCTCAAGGCCGTCGGCACCGATCCGGCCACAGTTCGCCGCGAGGCGCAGGACATCGTCGACCGACTGCCCCGCGCGACCGGCGCCACCACCGCACCACAACTCGGCCGCGAAGCGCTCGCCGCGATCACCGCGGCGCAACGGCTGGCCACCGAACTCGGTGACGAATACGTCTCCACCGAGCACGTCATGGTCGGCCTCGCCGACGGCGACTCCGACGTGACCATGCTGCTCACCAAATACGGCGCCACCGCGGCCGCGCTCCGCGAGGCATTCACCACCGTGCGTGGCAACGCCCGCGTCACCAACCCAGACCCTGAGGGCAGCTACCAGGCGCTGGAGAAGTACTCCACGGACCTCACCGACGCCGCACGTTCCGGCAAACTCGACCCGGTCATCGGGCGGGATACCGAAATCCGCCGCGTCGTCCAGGTGTTGAGCAGGCGCACCAAGAACAACCCGGTGCTCATCGGCGAACCCGGTGTCGGTAAAACCGCCATCGTCGAAGGACTTGCGCAGCGTATCGTCGCAGGCGACGTCCCGGAATCGCTGCGCGGCAAATCCGTGATCTCCCTCGACCTCGGCGCCATGGTGGCGGGCGCTAAATACCGCGGCGAATTCGAGGAACGGCTCAAGGCCGTACTCGAAGAGATCAAGAGCAGCGCCGGGCAGATCATCACTTTCATCGACGAGTTGCACACCATCGTCGGCGCAGGCGCCACCGGCGAATCCGCGATGGACGCCGGCAATATGATCAAACCGATGCTGGCCCGCGGCGAACTGCGCCTCGTCGGCGCTACCACCCTGGAGGAGTACCGCCAGCACATCGAAAAGGACGCCGCCCTGGAACGCCGCTTCCAGCAGGTGTTGATCGGTGAACCCTCGGTCGAGGACACCATCGGCATCCTGCGCGGTATCAAGGAACGCTACGAGGTGCACCACGGCGTACGGATCACCGACTCTGCGCTGGTCGCCGCCGCCGCCCTCAGCGACCGCTACATCACCTCGCGATTCCTGCCAGATAAGGCGATCGACCTGGTCGACGAATCTGCGTCCCGGCTGCGGATGGAAATCGACTCCCGGCCCGTGGAGATCGACGAGGTCGAACGCGCGGTGCGCAGGCTGGAAATCGAAGAGGTGGCGCTGAGCAAGGAAACCGACGAAGCCTCCAAACAGCGCCTGGAGAAACTGCGTTCCGAACTGGCCGACGACCGCGAAAAGCTCAACCAGCTGATGACCCGCTGGCAGAACGAGAAAAGCGCCATCGATCAGGTCCGCGTCCTCAAAGAGGAACTGGAATCACTGCGCGGCGCATCCGAACGCGCGGAACGCGACGGCGACCTCGGCAAGGCAGCCGAACTGCGCTACGGCCGCATCCCCAGCCTGGAAAAGCAGCTCGCCGAAGCCGAAAAAGCTTCGGGTGCTGCCGCCGACGGCGAGGTCATGCTCAAAGAAGAAGTCGGTCCCGACGATATCGCCGAAGTGATCTCGGCATGGACCGGAATCCCGGTCGGCAGGCTGTTGGAGGGCGAAACCCAGAAACTGCTGCGCATGGAAACCGAACTGGGACGCCGTGTGGTCGGGCAGACCGAAGCCGTACAGGCCGTCTCCGATGCGGTACGCCGCGCCCGCGCAGGTGTCGCCGACCCCAACCGGCCCACCGGATCGTTCATGTTCGTCGGCCCCACCGGCGTCGGTAAAACCGAACTCGCCAAAGCGCTCGCCGATTTCCTGTTCGACGACGAACGCGCCATGGTCCGCATCGATATGAGCGAATACAGCGAAAAGCACTCGGTGGCCCGGCTTATCGGCGCTCCGCCCGGATACGTCGGCTACGACCAGGGCGGTCAGCTCACCGAGGCCGTCCGGCGCAGGCCCTACACCGTGGTGCTGTTCGACGAGATCGAAAAAGCGCACCCCGATGTGTTCGACATCCTGCTCGCTGTCCTCGACGAAGGCAGGCTCACCGACGGCCAAGGACGCACAGTCGACTTCCGCAACACCATCCTCATCCTCACCTCCAATCTCGGTGCGGGCGGGGACAAGGAGTTCGTGATGAACGCCGTGCGATCGGCGTTCAAACCGGAATTCCTCAATCGGCTCGACGATGTGGTCATGTTCAGCTCGCTCGACGAGGAACAACTGGAGCAGATCGTCGATATTCAGCTCGATCAGCTGCAGAACCGGCTGGCGCAGCGCAGGTTGAAGCTGGATGTCAGCGATTCGGCGCGGTTCTGGCTGGCCGTGCGAGGCTACGACCCGGCATACGGTGCGCGGCCGCTGCGGAGGCTGATCCAGCAGTCCATCGGCGACACCTTGGCCAAGGAATTGCTGGCCGGGGAGGTTGCCGACGGGGACACGGTCAAGGTGAACGTGAGCCCCAACGGGGACAGCCTGCTGGTCGGCAGGTGAGACCGGTACCGGTCCCGGGGAGGGCGTGCCACGGGACCGGTACCCGAACCCGCAGGTGCGGCGAACTTCGGCGCATCCGGACACCGAACACATACGCTGGGGTATATGACCAACCCGAACGATCCCTGGGCGCGGCGGCCGGATGAGCCGACCGAACACCTGGGTCAGCCGGGGAAATCGGCGGCAGAATCGCTTGAACCGCTGCACACCAGCGATTACACGGAGGCCTACGGGCAGCCGGGGCAGCCGACCACGGCGTATCCGGGCAACGAGACATACCAGGCGTGGTCGCAGGGGCCGCACCCGACGCGGGAGTTGACCACCTACGACAGCGGCTGGGACG
The DNA here is from genome assembly GCF_002081715.1 of Nocardia donostiensis. GTDB lineage: Bacteria > Actinomycetota > Actinomycetes > Mycobacteriales > Mycobacteriaceae > Nocardia > Nocardia donostiensis. Next base: position 80,189 of record NZ_MUKP01000014.1, read on the forward strand.
GCTCCGGAACTTACGGTTATGACCAGCAGGGGGTGCCGACCCAGCAGGCGTATCGCGCCGGGGCGTGGTCGCCGGGCAGTGGACCCCCGGAAGGTGGGCCGCCACGACCGCCGAAGCGCAATACCGGGCTGTGGATCGGGCTCGGACTGGCGGTGGTGCTGCTGGTCGGGCTGCTCGGCGTCTTCGCGGGACTGCTGTTCGGCGGGGATGACTCCGCAACCACCGCGAGCGAAACCGGCACCTCGCCGGTACCGACACAGGGCAGGCTGCCGGATCGGGGTACCGAGCCGAGTGAGCCGCCGCTGGTGTTCCCCAGCTACCCGGGTACAGAAGACCCGGGTAGCGCGGGTGCGGTGATGGGCAGGATCGATGCCAATGACGGCGCGACCCTCACGATCAGCTCGCTCGACGGGTCCGATGTCACGGTGCACACGGGGCCGGAAACACAGGTGATCTCGCTGGCGGGCACCTCGGTCACGGATCTGCCTGCCGGTGATCTGGTGGTCGTTCAGGGGGATCGGGCACCGGACGGGTCGATACACGCGCAGCTCATCATCAGTGCCGCGATGCCGGGCCCGGGACGATGAGCCACAATCGTGGTGACGGCACGATTCGCTGCGGCGCGCGGCGACGGTGCAGGGCAATCACCAGAACGGCTGGTTAGGCTAGGCGACGATGACGGCAATGTGGTTCGGGCTGGCGGCAATCGCTCTCGTAGGGGCGATCGTGCTGCTGTATTTCGACCGGCGGCAACGGCAGCGGACTGGTCATGCGCGCCAGGTGTGGGCGAAAGCTCAGGGATACACCTATGTATCGGTGGAGCCGACGCTCGCTTCGACCTGGCGCCGCGGTGCGCTGGCCAAACTCGGGTATCTGACCGCGGTCGACGTGGTGACCGGTATCCGCAAGGGCGAGAAGTTCGTGCTGCTCGACCTGGAGGATTCCGCGACGCTGGTCGCCGTCCGCAGGCAGATCGGCTCCGATATCGATGTGGATATGCGGTTGAAAACCGCGTCCCCGCCCAAGGACGCCGACCTGGAGCTGCTCGGCGCGATCGGTGACCGGGTCGTCTTCGCCACCAATCCCGAAATCGCCAGGCACGCCGTGGACCAGCGGATGGTGGCGTTCATCGAATCGCTGCCGGAAACCGTGCAGATGCTGTGGAGCGAGGGCAACTGGACCCTCGGCATGCTATCGGTCGGCACCACATCGAAGGACTGGGAGACCGCGATCGACGCGGTGCTGCGCCTGTCCGGTCTGCTGCATGTGCTGCCGCCGGTTTCCGAACCGCGCGACGAGCGCGAACCCCGTCCGCAGGCCCGCGGCCGTGGTCGCGTCGCCGGTGACGACGCCGACGATGCGCCCCGCGTCCGGATACGCCGCGAAGAGCCCCGCGACTACGACGACGAACATGACGACCGGCCCACCGGACGCGACCCCGAGACCCGCTTCGATCGTTCGCCGGAGCCGGAGGATCGTGACGAGCCCGCGGCGAACACCCGGCGCCGCCCCAGCCTCGCGGTGGTCCCCGGCTCCCGCGGCGGCAACCGTGCCGACCTCCGTGCCGACGGGGAACGTGGTGAACCGGCTGCCGACCTACCCGACGACGACGCGCCCCGTTTACCGGGCGGCCCGTTCCATCCCGGTTTCCGCCCCTACCAGGGACCGGTGCCGAGGTAACCCGATCGCGGCTCGCCGTCGCCGGACCACGCCGAACCGGGGACGACGCATACGGCAGCCGCCGCGCACACCGTATCCTTCACCAGGTGCTGGCGGGCTCGCCGAACCGCTGTGGCGCGAGGTGTCTACACGCGGAAGGACTCATATGATCGACCAGGCAACAACCGACCGGGACAGTTTGGCCGCTCTGGTGCGCGAGCTGGCTGTCGTGCACGGCAAGGTGACCCTGTCGTCAGGGAAGGAAGCCGACTACTACGTCGACCTGCGCCGCGCCACCCTGCACCACCGCGCCGGTCCGCTGATCGGCAAACTACTGCGCGAGCTGGTCGCCGACTGGGATTTCTCGGCCGTAGGCGGGCTGACCATGGGCGCCGACCCGGTCGCACTTGCCGTGATGCACGCACCCGGCCGCCCGATCGACGCGTTCGTGGTGCGTAAAGCCGCCAAAACACACGGTATGCAGCGGCAGATCGAAGGCCCCGATATCACCGGCAAACGGGTGCTGGTCGTCGAGGACACCACTACCACCGGAAATTCCCCGCTCACCGCGGTCCGGGCGCTGCGCGAGGCGGGTGCCACCGTCGTCGGGGTGGCGACCGTGGTGGATCGCGAAACCGGTGCAGATCAGGTCATCGCCGCGGAGGGACTGGAATACCGGTCTATTCTCGGTTTGACAGATCTGGCGCTGGGATGAGGCGCCCTCCGGGCTTGTGCTGACACTGGTTCGCCCTCCGATAGCCTGTTGACTGATTTTGTTCGGTAGTCGAAGGGTCGTGTGAGTTCGTCGTGGTGAGCATTGCAGGCAAGAAGGGACGCGACAATGTCGCAATGCTCGGTATCGGCGCCTACCGGCCGAAGCGGGTGGTCAGCAACGACGAAGTGTGCGAGGTCCTCGACTCCTCCGACGAATGGATCTACGAGCGCAGCGGTATCCGCAACCGCCGCTGGATCAGCGGTGACGAAACGCTGCGTTCCATCGCCGCCGCCGCAGGCGAGCGCGCGCTGAACAACAGCGGAATCGACCGCTCGAAGATCGGCGCCCTCATTTTGGCGACCTCGAGTTGGCCGATGCTGACCCCGCACGGCGCCCCCATCATCGCCAGCGATCTGGGCATCAACGGGATCCCCGCCTTCGATCTGGTGTCCGGCTGCGGCGGGTTCGGTTACGGCCTCGGGGTGGCCACCGATCTGATCCGCTCGGGTTCGGCGGAATATGTGCTGCTGATCGGCGCGGAAACGATGACGATCGGCATAGACCCCACCGACCGTGGGACGGCGTTCATCTTCGGTGACGGTGCGGGCGCGGTGGTCGTCGGGCCGAGCGAGGAGAACGGTATCTCCCCGACGGTGTGGGGCAGCGACGGCGAGAACGCGAGCGCGATCAGCCAGGACGTCAACTTCATCGACTACATGCAGCGCGCCCAGGAAATGCAGGGCACCGACCCGAAGGTGGAGCCGCTGGGCCGGATGTCGCTGCGAATGGAGGGACCGCGGGTGTTCCGCTGGGCGGCGGTCACGCTGCCGCGCGCACTGTCGGCCGCCCTGGATGTCGCCGGGGTGTCCAAGGACGATATCGAGGTGTTCATCCCGCACCAGGCCAATGCCAGGATCAACGAGCTGATGAAGAAGAACCTCGGCCTGGCCGACGAGATCCCGATGGCAGGCGATATCGAGAACACCGGCAACACCTCCGCCGCGTCGATTCCGCTGGCCATGGAGGAAATGCTGGTCACCGGCAAAGCCAAGGGCGGTCAGCTGGCGCTGCTGCTCGGATTCGGCGCCGGGTTGAGCTACGCGGGCCAGGTGGTCACCCTGCCGCCGGCCCCCAAAGAACCGAGCTTCTAGACCGTGCGCGCCTTCCGGGTGGGTTATCTCGCCGCCGCCGCGGTGACCGTCGCCGGTGCGGTCACCGGCCGAGACCGGCTGCAATGGTTCGCGAAGCCGTTGCTGATGCCGCTGCTGGCGGCCGATATCGCGCGCAACGGCACCGCGCTGGACCCGGTCGACCGTGGCCTGCTGCTGGGGTCGCTCGGCGCGGCCACCGTCGGTGATGTGCTGCTCATCGACCCGGACGACGACCGCCGCCTGGTGGCGGGCGCGTCGTCGTTCGCGGTCATGCAGACCGGTTACGCGGTGCTGTGGTCGCGCCGCGGTGCCAAACCGCGTCCCGCGATCGTCGCGCAGCGTGTGCTGGCCTGGCTGGGTGCGGGGGCGCTGCTGCGGGCGAAAGCCCCTGCGGTTGCCGTCCCACTCACCGCATACGGAGCGACCCTCGCCGTAGCGGGCACCCTCGCCTCCGATCCGGCTCTCGCACCCGCAGCGAAAAGCGTTGCCGGGCTGAATGTTCCGTCCGCCGACCCGCGCAGTCGGCTCGGCCTGGGTGCCCTGTTGTTCACGGTGTCCGACGGCCTGATCGTGCTGCGCCGCTTGTTCGCCCGCAGCTCCCGCTCCCGCCGCCTGACCGAGGGGGTCATCCTGGCGACCTACAGCGCCGCGCAATATCTGCTCGCCGACCCCGAGGCCCATACCGCGGCACGCTGACCGTCGCGGCGGTGAACGGTACGAACCGTCGTTTCCCGGCGGCTGCCCTCATCCCCTGAGGTGGAGCACGGCCAGCACCCGGCGATGATGGGTGTCCGACGGTGGCAAGTCCAACTTGGTGAAGATATTGCCGATGTGTTTTTCCACGGCGCGTTCGGTGACCGTAAGCGCGCGGGCAATGGCGATATTGGTCAGTCCCTGCGCCATGAGTTCGAGGACCTCCCGCTCACGCGGGGTCAGCCGGTCCAGCGCCTGCTGCTGGCGTGCCGCACCCATCAGTTGACTCACCACCTCCGGGTCCAGGGCGGTGCCGCCGGTCGCGACACGGTCCAGCGCGTCCAGGAAATCGGCGATATCGGCCACCCGGTCCTTGAGCAGATACCCGACGCCACCCGCGCCTCCTGCGAGCAGTTCGGTGGCATAGCGTGTCTCCACCCATTGGGAGAACACCAGCACCCCGGTCAGCGGGTATTTGCGGCGGAGTTCGATCGCCGCCAGCAGGCCCTCGTCGGTGAAACTCGGCGGCATCCGGACGTCGACGACCGCCACATCGGGTGCCTGTTCGCCCACGATATCGGCGAGGGTGGTGGTGTCGGAGACCATGGCCACCACCTCATGTCCGCGTTCGGCGAGCAGCCCGGCCAGACCGTCGCGGAGGATGGCGTTGTCCTCCGCGATCACCACACGCAGCGATGAACTGTTCGCGGTCATCCCTGCCCCGCTGCCGGGAGGGTGAGAGTGACGACGGTCGGGCCGCCGAGCGGGCTGTCGACGATGAGCTCACCGTCCACGGTCGCGGCCCTGGCGGCCAGCCCGGACAGGCCGCTGCCCACAACGGGCTCGCCGGGGGACGGCGCGCCGCCGATACCGTCGTCGCGCACGCTGACCGCGATACGCCCGGCCCCGGACGGCGCAACCGATACCCAGGCACGGGACGCTTCGGCGTGCTTCACGACGTTGGTCAGCAGTTCGGCGATGGAAAAGTACGCGATGGCCTCGATCGCCGGGCTCGGCCGCTCCGGCAGATACACCCGCAGCTCGACCGGTAACGAGCACCGCGCGGCGAGGGTTTCCAGCGCAGGCTGCAGTCCGAGCTCCAGGGCAGGCGGGTGAATACCGCGGACGAGTTCACGCAACTCGACCAGCGCCTCCTTGGATCCGGCGTGCGCCTGGGCGATGAGCTCGCTCGCGTCGCCGCCCTGCGCTACCCGTTCCTCGGCACGACCGAGCGCCATCGCGATGGTGACCAGCCTGGCCTGGGTGCCGTCGTGCAGATCGCGCTCCAGCTTGCGCAGGGTGGCCGCGGAATCCTCGACCGCCACCCGGCGGCTTTCCTCCAACTGTGCCATCCGCTCGCGGTTGGTCGGCGTGAGCAGCGACGCGGCGGTCCACCGGTGTATCAGGCAGGTCAACCGGATCAGCCACGGCAGGACGAAACAACCGACGACGCCGATCGCGGCGAAGCCGAGCACCCGCGGCCAAGTGTCGAAGTAATAGTCGCCGAACTGCACCATCGAATGCCGTTCCACGCCGTCGGCGTCGATATTGGTGGGATGCAGCAGCACCCACGGGATCGGTGAGATTGCCGTGAAAACGGTCATCGCGGCGACAACCAACACGAAATAGCTGATCACCACACCCAGCACGGCCTGCACGAGCAAGAACGCCAGCGCCCGCCAGCTCGCCAGATCAGTGAACGCGCCCTTGGTGAACCCGAGCAGCCCGCGCTCGGGACGAAACAGCGGCGGCGCGGCCAGCTCGGTGTCCAGCAGGCTCCGGACCAGCGCGCGATGGACCTGACCCCAGACCCGGCCACCGAGCACCACCAGCGCGACCAGGGGAATCCCGATGATGGTCGCGGCAGCGAACGGGCTGAACACGGTTCCTAGGTAGAGGTACGTGACGCCGATCATGCCGAGGGGGAGCACGGCGACGAGGTAGGCGAGCTCTTTCCAAGTCCGTGCCTGGATCGGCGCCCGAAGCACCGTACGCAACGCATGTTGCGCGGACGGTTCCGGTTTCGCGGGCGCGGTGTCGAGCACCTGCGTGACGGCGGCGGAAGTATCGGTCATGCGCACCATGTTCTCGTTGAGACCGGCGGGGAATCGAGGGAGCTGTCCGGCGAAATAGTGGTGTAGCTGGCTACACCATCTGCGCTCCTGGCGTGAGCTATACGCGGCGTTCACCGTGCCGATCACGACCGACTGACCGTGCACACCGGCCCGGTGGCCGCGCGCAACCGTGGAATTAGCATCGTCGGAGTGACGAACCCAGTCCCGGAGACGACGCCGCAGGCGCCGGACCCGGCCGATGAGCAGCCAGGCCCGACTGAATGGGGTGAACACCCGCGTGGTGTCGGCCCGTGGATCGACGAGCATGGGACCCCGCCCCCGGACGATCCACGCCTGGATCCGATGCTGCTCGCCCAGGGGGACCGCCGCAATGTGGTCGATGCCTACCGGTACTGGACGCGGGAAGCGATCGTCGCCGATATCGACCGGCGCAGGCACCCGTTCCATGTGGCGATCGAGAACTTCGGCCACGATGCCAATATCGGGACCGTGGTCCGCACCGCCAATGCCTTCGCCGCGGCCGCGGTGCATATTGTGGGCCGCCGCCGCTGGAATCGGCGCGGGGCGATGGTGACCGACCGCTACCAGCACATCCGGCACCACCCCGGTATCGCCGAACTACTCGAATTCGCCGATGCCGAGGACCTCAGCGTTGTCGCGGTGGACAATGTGCCCGGTTCTGTCCCGCTGGAAACCGTGCGGCTGCCGCGCCGCTGCTTGCTGCTGTTCGGGCAGGAAGGCCCCGGTGTCACCGACGGCGCCCGCGAGGCCGCGGTGCTGACCGTTTCCATTGCCCAGTTCGGTTCCACCCGCAGTATCAACGCAGGGGTGGCCGCGGGGATCGCTATGCACACCTGGGTGCGCCAGCACGCCGACCTGACCGCGGCGTGGCCTTGAGCGTCGTCCGGGCACCGAACCGGCGAACAGCGTACGATTGCGCCTCGGATTCGTAACAATTCAGCGGCGGAAAACGGGTTTGGCCTGGCACCATTGTCCTATGACCTCGCGGAGCGACGATATCGGCGCGCCACGCCCCCAACCAGCCAGGGAGCGCAGGCCGCACGGGGAGGCGACCTCCGCGATGTGGTCCCAGCGCGCCGATGCGGCCGAGTCCGCGCTGCTGTCCCGGCATCTGCGACCGCTGTGGTGTTTGCCCGGCACGTCGCTCGGGGTGGTGGGCTGGCCTGCGACCAGACGCGAGCGTTTCTTCCTGACCTGGCACTACTGGTGGCAGGCTCATCTGATCGACTGCGCCACCGACGCGGCAACCAGGGCGCCGACACCCGCCAGGCGCAAGCGTATCGCCGCCATCATCCGCGCACACCGCATCCGCAACATCACCGGCTGGACCAACCGGTACTACGACGATATGGCCTGGCTGGCAATCGCCCTGGAACGCGCCGAACGCACCCAGGGCGCCGAACTGGCACGCGGTGGGCTGATCCAGCTGGAACGCCAGCTCTACGATGCGTGGGCACCCGAACAGGGCGGCGGAATCCCGTGGCGGGTCGGCTCGGACTATTTCAATGCGCCCGCCAACGGTCCCGCTGCGATCGCTTTGGCCCGGCTAGGCCGCTACGATCGCGCCGCCGAAATGGCCGACTGGATCGATACCGTGCTGCGCGATCGGGAAACCGGGCTGATCCTCGACGGTATCCACCTGCCGTCCGGCCAGGTCGAACGTCCGGTGTTCAGCTACTGCCAGGGGGTGGTGCTCGGCCTGGAAACCGAGCTCGCGGTGCGCACCGGCGCCCGCGAACATCTGGACCGGGTGCACCGGCTGCTCGGCGCCGTCGAGGAGTATCTGACCGACAACCTGGTAGTCACCGGCGGTGGCGGCGGGGACGGCGGCCTGTTCAACGGCATCCTGATCCGCTATCTCGCCACGGTGGCCCTCAGGCTGCCCGGTGAGCAACGCGAACAGGTCAGTGATCGGCATATCGCAGCAGCGATCGTCCGCGCATCGGCAACGGCCGCCTGGTCGAACCGGCTAGAGGTGGAGGCGGAACCGCTGTTCGGCCACGACTGGGGCAGGCCTGCCCGGCTGCCCGGCAGCAGCACGGGCGCGGGCCGCTTCACCGAGGGTGGCTCGGTGTCCCCCTCCAAGGTGCCGGAGCGGGATATGTCGGTGCAGCTGTCGGGCTGGATGCTGATGGAAGCCGCGTACGCCGTGAGCGCCGCCGGGCTGTGACCAGCACAACCAGCACGATCAGCGCTCCGGAACTGTTGCCGCGTCCAGATCGAAATCCTCGGCAGGCTGCGCCATCTCCCGCCGGTACTGTCGGATCCCGAGCGCGGTGCCGATGACCAACCCGGCCACCATCACCACGAGCACCACGGGCATCAGCCACGACACCCGCTGCAGGAAGTTACCCGCGTAGTAGCCGATCAACAGCAGCACCGGCGCCCAGATGATCGCACCGATGGTGCTGGCGATCGTGAACCTGCGATGGTCCATACCTGCCGCGCCGGCCACCATCGGGCACAGTGTGCGCACCCAGGGAATCCAGCGGGCGACGAGCACCGCGAAGAACCCGTGCCGTTGCAGCAGTTCCGCCACCCGGCTCAGGTTCTCGGTGTTGATGTAGCGGCCGTTCTTCCGTGCCACCAAATGTTGCCCGGTGCGCTCACCGACCACATAGCCGATCTGATTACCCGCGACAGCCGCGACCATCGCGCCCACCGACAACAGCCACACCTGTGCCTCGCCGGTCGCGTGTGAGGCCATGACCACGCCCGCGGTGATGAGCATCGAATCGCCCGGCAGGAAAAGGCCGAGGATGAACGCGCACTCCAGGAACACAAAAGTGAGCACCACTGTCCAAACCAGAGCGGGCCCCGCGGAGATCAGCGGTTCGAAACTGCCGAGAGCTTGGGGAGTAGACGCCATGGACACCTATCAGCGAACACTTTCCTTCGTCACGGGCACTCGTTCGGTTATCCGCTCTCCGCTGCGTGCGGCAGCACCGAGCAGAACGACGAACAGCACGGTGAGCAGGGAAAATCCGGTGAGCATGAGCATCGGGTCGAGCAACTCGACCGAGGCGAGTCTGCTTGTCACCGCGTCGGGGGCTGCCAGCGCAATCACCTGGACCACAGTACCGGGTGCCTGGCTATAGCTGCGGCCACGGCAGCGCAATCACTCCCCTGATACCGGGCGTGACCGTGCTGGCTTAGGGTATGGGCAGACATCAGACGCCCTCGTCTGCCGCACGACACGGAGGTCTTCACAGTGCCCATCGCGACTCCGGAGGTCTACGCCGAGATGCTCGGTCGGGCCAAGGCGAACTCCTTTGCCTTCCCTGCCATCAACTGCACCTCGTCCGAGACGATCAACGCAGCCATCAAAGGTTTCGCCGAAGCGGGCAGCGACGGCATCATCCAGTTCTCCACCGGTGGCGCGGAGTTCGGTTCCGGACAGGGCGTCAAGGACATGGTGACCGGTGCGGTCGCCCTGGCCGAGTTCGCGCATGTGGTGGCCGCCAAGTACGACGTCACCATCGCCCTGCACACCGACCACTGCCCCAAGGACAAACTGGACGGTTTCGTCCGGCCGCTGCTGGCCATCTCTCAGGAGCGAGTCAACGCCGGGCAGAACCCGCTGTTCCAGTCGCATATGTGGGACGGCTCGGCCATCCCGATCGACGAGAACCTGCAGATCGCCCAGGACCTGCTGAAGGCAGCCAAGTCGGCCAACATCATTCTCGAGGTCGAGATCGGCGTTGTCGGCGGTGAAGAGGACGGCGTCGAAGCGGAGATCAACGAGAAGCTCTACACCTCGCCCGCCGACTTCGAGAAGACCATCGACGCGCTCGGCGCAGGCGAGAACGGTAAATACCTGCTCGCCGCCACCTTCGGCAATGTGCACGGTGTGTACAAACCCGGCAATGTGGTGCTCAAGCCCGAGGTGCTGGCCGAAGGTCAGCGCGTGGCCGCCGCCAAGCTGGGCCTGGGCGCCGACGCGCAGCCGTTCGATTTCGTGTTCCACGGCGGTTCCGGCTCGCTGAAGTCCGAGATCGAGGATTCGCTGCGCTACGGCGTTGTCAAGATGAACGTCGACACCGACACCCAGTACGCGTTCACCCGCCCGGTGGCCGCGCATATGTTCTCCAACTACGACGGTGTGCTCAAGATCGACGGCGAGGTCGGCAACAAGAAGACCTACGACCCGCGCAGCTACCTGAAGAAGGCCGAACTGTCGATGGCGGAACGCGTCGTGGAGGCGTGCAACGACCTGAAGTCCGCGGGGCGTTCGATCAGCGCTTGATCCAGCGCTTCGCTCCCAGCACATGAGTTTAGAGGTTCGCGTGCTCGGGCCCGTGCAGCTGCTCGTCGGCGGTGAGCCGGTGGCAGTCGGCGGGCCCAAGCCGCGAGCGCTGCTGGCCGCCTTGGCGGTGAACCGGCGGCGCGCAGTGTCGTCGGTGGCCCTGGCCGATATGGTCTGGAACTCCGAACCCCCCGATTCCTACGTCGCCAGCCTGCAGGTGTTCGTCTCGAATATCCGCAAAGCGCTACGTAATTCGGGAATGGACCCGGCGCCGGTGCTGCGCACCGAATCATCGGGCTATCGACTCGAGATCACCGACGACGCCTGCGATCTGGGACGTTTCGAAGCGGCCAGAGATGCGGGCGCCCGCGCCGCCGCCTCAGGCGACCACACCTCGGCGGCGCATCTGTTCGCCGCGGCGCTTCGCGAATGGAACGGCCACGCGCTGGCAGACCTGGCCGGACTGCAGTTCGCCGACAGTTTCGCCACCGCAATGGATGAGGAGCGGTTGCTGGCCGCTTCCGCCCGCATCGACGCGGAAATCGCCTGCGGGCGCGCCTCGTCGGTTATCGGGGAACTGGTGTCGATGACTACCGAGCATCCGCTGCGGGAACCGCTGTGGGGCCAGTTGATCACGGCGCTGTACCTTTCCGGGCGGCAGGCCGACGCACTCGATGCCTGCCGCCGGGTACGCACCGTACTTGCCGACGAACTCGGTATCGATCCGGGACCGCAGCTGACCGAACTGGAGCAGCGAGTACTGCGCCAGGAACCGCTGAATACGGTGGAATTCCAACGCGCGGAGCGGCTGTCGGCGGCGATGGTCGAGACGGTGACCGAAGTACCGCGCACTGTGCGCAGCGGACAGCTGCGGTTGCCCGACGGCAGGCTGGCAGTGGTCGCGCCCGCCGGTATGCGGATCGGCCGGATGACCGATAACGACCTGGTGCTCGACGATCCCAAGGCCAGCCGGTACCACGCGCAGATCGTGCCGAGCCGGGTCGGATTGCTGATCAAGGACCTGCATTCGGCCAACGGCGTCTACGTCAACGAACAGCCGGTCGATGAGTCGGCGCTGCTGTCGGACGGCGATAAGATCCGCATCGGCTCGACCGTGCTGGTTTTCCAGGCGGCGCGATAAGCGTACGCGTACCTCCGCATTCGCTCCGGCCATGCGCATCAAGGCGCACCTTCTGGATACGTGCGGCTGTGCGTGGTCTGCCTATCTGCCGCCTTCGCTTCGGGCGTGCGGGCTGTGTAGCTCCGCCTTCGCTTCGGCCATGCGCTTTTAGGCGTAGTTGTGCATTTGCTGCGGCCCGTGCGTGACCGCTTTGCAGCAGGCTCTGGCTTGCGGGGCATCGGGGGTGGTGGCATTGGTTGTCGTGTGGCGTGCGGCTCGTGTGCAGGTCCCCGATATGTCTCGGTAGCGGAGGTATGGTCTGTCGCTGGTGCGGGGTGTCCTGTGGCGGTGCTTCGGCGAATCGAAGGGCGGACCATGACCAGGCGGCTGATGGCGGTGCTCAGTGCGGTGGTGTTCGGGGCGGGGTTGTGTGCCGAATTCCCGGTTGCGGGAGCAGACCCCGAGACGTCTGGTATCGCTGTCGGTGTTGTGGGCAGTGGGCCGTGCGCGAGCGATCCTGCGCCGGTGCATGAATCGCTGATCCCGGACGAACTCGAGGTGCCGATCCCGTACCCGGTGGTCACTGTGCTGGCGCCCCCGCCGCCGGAACCGGAGCCGATCCGGACCTCGATGACGTTGCCGCCGGACCCGTGCACCGACCCCTGCCCTGATCTCACCAACCAGCCGGAACCGCCGCCGAGCCTGGCCGACCAGCTCGGCATCCCGGAAATCCTGTTGAGCCCCAAACCATTCCACTTCGCCATACCAGGACCCGGCCCAGATCCGGGACCGGCGGAGCCACCACCACCGCCGGTCACGCCGCCGGTCGAGGACGCCCCGCTCAGCCCGGCGCGGCCCGCACCGAAGGTCGGCGCGGTCCGGGAGGTCGCCAAGCAGACCGGCGCGCATTCGGTGAACCGGACCGATAAACGCTGGCAGGTGTACGGCACCGACTTGGGCATCATGTGGGAAAGCGCGCCGGGGGAGATCGCGACCGCGTTCGGCGATACCGTCGGCCGGGGTTTCCATCCGCCGGGCGGTATGGGTGGGGACTGGCGCAGCAACGTGCTCGCGTTCAGCACCGACCGGAAACTCGACGACGGTATGAGCTACGACCGGATGGTCACCGACGGCCGCTGCCACGCCGCCGAGGTGCTTTCCAGCCGCAAACTCGACAACGTCGAGGTCACCACCATCCCCACTTCGGGTTTCGCCCTGGGCGACCGGCAGTACCTGAGCTATATGTCGATCCGCACCTGGAACAGCCTGCCCGGCACATTCTTCACCAACTACGGCGGTATCGCCTACTCCGACGACGGCGGCCAGACCTGGACCAAGGATCCGCACGCCCGATGGGACAATATTTTCGGGCTGGCGAACTTCCAGGTCAGCGCCATGGTTCCGCAGGGCGGCTATGTCTACATGTTCGGCACCCCCAACACCCGCCTGGGCTCCGTGGGGTTGGCCAGGGTGCCCGAAGACGAGATCCTCAACACCACCGCCTACCAGTATTGGCGCGACGGCACGTGGACACCGATCGGCGGAGCAGCGGAGGCGGTACCGGTGGTCGACGGTCCGGCCGGGGAGCTATCGGTCCGCTACGACAGCGGTCGTGGTGTCTGGCAGATGAGCTACCTCGACACCGCGCAGGCCGCGATCGTGGTGCGTGAGGCGGATTCACCGCAGGGCGTGTGGTCGCCGGGCACCCCGATGGTGAGTGTCCTCGATTATCCGGAGCTATACGGCGGGTTCATCCACCCGTGGTCGTCGGGTGCGGACCTGTACTTCAACATCAGCACCTGGAACGACTACAACGTCTACTTGATGCATGCGACCCTGCACTAGGGCGGCGCTGCACCGGGCTCAGGAGAACCGGACCTCGGCAATGGCTCGGCCGAAGATCTTGCGACCACCGGATCGCCCGCCGAGCACGACCGTCGCCATGCGCTGATCGGGGTCGAGCGCCTTGATCTTGCCGGTGAAATCGATAACGCTCGGTGTGGCGGCGGCGACCGGTACGAAACCGGCGAAACGTACGCTGAGCTTTTCGATCGCGGTCGGATCGTCGAGCCAGGAGGCCAGCTGACCGGCTGCAAGCCCCATGGTCAGCAGTCCGTGTGCCACCACGTCAGGCAATCCCGCCACACTCGCGGCGTGCTCGCTGAAATGGATGGGGTTCGCATCGGCGGAAACGCCCGCATAGTTGACCAGGTCGCCGCGGGTCAGTTCGACAGTGCCCAGCGCCAGTTCGTCGCCGACGGACAGCGTGTCGAAGTCGACGGCGGTGTGCACCGGCAGACGCGGCGGGACCGGGACGGGCGCGTCGGCGGGCCGCGGTTCGAGCTCGACGAGCAGGTCTAGCTCGTCCAGCCCCGCGGCGGCACGGGCCGGGCGGTGGCCGTGCATCATGATGTTCTCGATGGCCTCGGCCACCCGCGGGTCGGTCTGCGCCCCCCGGCGCGCTACGACCGTGGTGGAACCGACAACCGCGGGCTCGTCGTCCTGATTGCTCAGCACGAATGAGATATGAATGAAATCGCCGTCACCGAACTGGCGGATCGAGGTGATCTCCACCTCGCTGACGATCCGATCGCCCGCCAGCATGGGCCGGTGCATATAGAACACCTGATCGGTCTGCAGCACCTGCGACAGGTCGTAGTCGGTGAGCACCGAATCCAACAGCGCAGAGGTCGCGGCCATCCCGATCACCGACGGAAAGGTGGGCGGCGCGATGAGGGCGTCGTAGCCGAGTTCGCTCGCCCGCTCTTCCTGCCGATGCGCCGGATGGCGGTTCTGCACGGCGCGGGCGAATTCCCGGATCTTTTCGCGGCCGACTTCGTAATGGTCGCGGACCCGGAAACGTCGTCCATTCAGTGCCGCCGCCGGCACAACCTCGGCGCCCGGCTCCTTCGAAGCTTGCTGCCTGCCCATGATCTGCGCATGCTACTGACGAACCGGGCCACCGACCAGACAGGCACAGTCGAACTGTGACCTTCGATACCGGATCTTGTTCCACGGTTACGGAGTGCCTGCGGGCGGATCACACACCTTCCAGCCGTCGTCGGTGTGTTGCAGATCGAAAGTCCGCGCCGACGTCGCCGGATCGGCCTCGGTATGCACCGTGGCCTGCGCGATCGCCGTGTTGTCGGTGATCCGGATGGCGTCCACGCTGGTTACCTCGGGGATGGAACCCTGCTCCACCGACTGCTGGTGCACACCGGCGAACTGGTCCTCGCTCAACCCCTGGTAGAAGTCGTGCAGCGACCCGCACGTCGCGGAACGCAGCGCCGCCAGATCACCGTCCTCCAGCGCCTGAGTGTAGGAGGTGATGACGTTGCGGATCTGCGCCTGCGGGGAATCGTCACCCGAACCGACCACCAGCGCCGCAATCAGCGCGACCACGAGCACTGCCGCGGCCCCGGCCACGATCAGCCACCGTTTCGGTTTACCGCCCCCGGCCGCCGGTTCGGCAGCAGTGGGCGCGGGACCGACCCGCTGCGGTTGTGCCAGATGCGGTTGTGGACGCGGACCGCTCACCTGGTGTGCCGCCACCGTCGGCTGTATATCCGCGGGGGAAGGAGCAGAAGCCTGCGGCCGTGGCGCGCCCTGATGCGGCGGCCGATTCGGCGGCTGCTGCGACACACTCGGACGCTGCTGCGGACCACCTGGGCCCGGCTGCGGGCCCGGACCCGACTGCTTGGGTCCGGGCGCCGGTCGCGGCGTACTCGGTGGTTTCGACAGCGCCTGCCGCGGCCCGCCGCTCACCCGATCCGTACCGCTGTGCCCCTGCGGCCCAGGCTTCTTGGCATCGGCCATATTGATCCGCTCGGTGCGCCCGGCGTCGGGACGCTGCACCGGGAGCGCCATGGTTTCGGCATCGGCGGAGCCGACGATCGGCAGCACCATCGTCTTCGCATCGGGCGAAGCGTTGTCGCCGGTGGCTGCCGGCTCGTCACCGGGCCCGCTGCCGGCCTCTGCTGCCGTGGAGGGGGCGGCGTCCTTTCGGTCACCCTGGTCCCCAGGTTTCGGCCCGGCTGCTTCCGGCCCGCCGCTCGCCTCGGGTTCGCTGCCTTCGGTCGCCGGCCGTGCGTTCGCAGCGCCCTTGCCCGGTCCACCCGCGGTGCCGGATCCGCGGTTCGGTGCGCCGGTTTGCGTGCCCGTTTCCGATGGCGCGCCGGTACTCGCTGTTCCGCGGTCGCCGGAGCCGCCTGGCGTGTTCGGGGAGCCCACGCCGCCCTGCTTGCCCGACCGGGCAGGATCGCTCGCCCCGGCGGGGGCGCCTCTGCTGCCAGCATCGGCTCGGCCCGTCTCTGCGGCCCAAGGGCTGTTCTTCAGGCTGTTCCCGCCGGGTTTACCGGAACCCTGTTCGGTGCTCTGGGCGGCCACCTCTGCTGTGTCAGCCTCCGAGCCTTCGGCCGTACCGCTCGGCCCGGTTTTCGCGCCCGGATCGGCCGCAGGACCGGCGTTCGACACCTGCGAGCCGCTGTTTCCTGCTGTTTCCGCTGCCCGCCCGGCGCTGCTCGGCCCGGTTTTCGCGGTATCCGACAGAGTCTGCGATCGTTCACCCGCGCTCTTCGCCCGGCCCGGTCCGTCACCGCCCGCCTGCTCCGCTTTGGGGATGGCGACAGTGGCCGCGGTCTCGTTGCTCGCGCTCTGACCAGTGGTCGCTTTGCCGCCGGTCCCCCCGAACCGCGGCCCACTGCCCGCTACTGCCTTTCCGCTTCCTGCCGCGGGACCACTCGCGGGAGCCGCCGCACCGCCTGCCGTATCGCCACTGCCCAGACCGGAATTGCCGGAACCGGGTCGGTCACCGGTTGTCGGGGACGGCTTGCCGCTGCTCGAGGCGGGATTGCTGTGGTCGGATTGGTTACCGGCCGCCATTGACGGCTTGTCGCCGCCTGGTGCGGGATTACTGGAGTCGGGTTGGTTGCCGGTT
The DNA here is from genome assembly GCF_002081715.1 of Nocardia donostiensis. GTDB lineage: Bacteria > Actinomycetota > Actinomycetes > Mycobacteriales > Mycobacteriaceae > Nocardia > Nocardia donostiensis. The sequence goes on from NZ_MUKP01000014.1 coordinate 96,805, forward strand.
GCGGGTGTCGGCTTTGCGCTGTCTGGGGTGGGGTTGCTGATGCTGGGTTGGTTACCGGCCGTCGGCGACGGGCTGCCAACGTTTGGGGCGGGGTTGCCGGAAGCGGGTTGGTTACCGGTCGCGGGTGTCGGCTTGCCACCACTTGGTGCGGGATTACCGAAAGCGGGTCGGCTACCGGCTGTGGGTGTCGGCTTGCCACTGCCCGGGGCAGGGTTGCCGGGAGCGGGTCGGTTACCGGCCGCCATCGACGGCTTGTCGCCGCCTGGTGCGGGATTACTGGAGCCGGGTTGGTTGCCGGTTGCGGGTGTCGGCTTTGCGCTGCCTGGGGTGGGGTTGCTGGTGCCGGGTCGGTTACCGGCCGCCATTGACGGCTTACCAACGCTTGGTGCGGGATTACCGGAAGCGGGTCGGTTGCCGGTTGCGGGTGACGGCTTGCCGCTGCCCGCGCCGGGGTGCGCGATCGACGGGATGGGACGGCCGGAAGGCTTGCTCGCGGCTTGTTCGTGGATTTCCTTGGTCGGCGCATCCGGGTTGATCTGACCAGCGCTCGGCGCACCCTTGCCTGCTGCGCGGGCATCGCGAGCCGAGCCGGTGGCGGGGAGGGCTTCGGTCGTCGCGTCCTCCCGCTTGCCGCCAGGGTCCGCCGCGTCGCTGGGTTTCGCCGCTTGGTCCTGTTTGCCCTGGGCAGGGCGCTGAGGAGACCCGCCGGAGCTTCCGGGGGTGCCTGCCTGCGACGTCCGGTCTACAGAAGACGATGTGCGCGTGTCGTCACGCGCCGGTATGTCGGAGTCGGCGCGGTCACGCATCGTTTTCTGGTCGTCGTTCCGGTCGGACACCACTACCCCTCGCTGAAGCAGAACATTGTGAAGTCGATGGCCAGCCTATCGAGCCTCGGGACAACCGGTGCACAATGAAGCCCATGACCTCGTTCGGTGACCTGCTCGGCCCGCAACCGGTACTGCTACCGGAGAACTCCGATGCCGAAGACGCCCTGATCGAAGGCGTGGATCCGGCCCGGGTAGCGGCCGACCATCCCGCCGCATCGATCGCATGGGCGTATCTGGCCGAAGCCGCCCTAGCCCGCGCCGCAAACGACGCCGAACCGATCAACCACGATGTGGTGGCTGCGTATGCGTTCGCCCGCACCGGTTATCACCGCGGCCTCGACCTGCTGCGCCGCAGCGGGTGGAAGGGTTTCGGCCCGGTGCCGTGGAGCCATGAACCCAACCGTGGTTTCCTGCGCAGCGTCGGCGCGCTCGCCAAAGCGGCACGCGCCGTCGGCGAAACCGATGAGTACGCCCGCTGCCTCGACCTGTTGGAAGACTGCGACCCCCAGGCCGCGAGCCAGCTGGGACTCGACTGATCGCTGCCTTGTCCTACGGAAATTCCCGGATAGCCACACTCGCCAGGGTGGGAAGCGCAAACCGATTGCGCCGATCCCTGACCCGGCTGCGGCTGTCTGCGCTGCCGATCCTGCAATGTGCAGTCGGCGCATCCCTTGCCTGGTTCCTCGCCAAAGAAGTGGTCGGGCACCAACTGCCCTTCTTCGCGCCCACCGCCGCGGTGGTGTCCATCGGCATCTCCTTCGGAGCGCGGCTGCGGCGCTCGGTGGAGCTGGTGGTCGGGGTCGCGGTCGGTATCGGCATCGGCGACCTGTTCATCTCGCAAGTCGGCACAGGAACATGGCAGATCGCGCTGGTGGTGGCCATCGCGATGGGTTTGGCCGTGTTCATGGACGGCGGCACGATCATCGCCATGCAGGCTTCCGGATCGGCGGTGCTGGTCGCGACCCTGATGCCGCCGGAAGCGGGCGGCGGTTTCTCCCGCATGATCGACGCCTTGATCGGCGGCCTGGTCGGAGTGGTCGTGGTGGCCGCCATCCCGCTGCACCCGGTGCGCCGCGCCCGCGAGCACGCCGCCGCGGTCCTCGGCGTGATGAGCAAGGCACTGTCCGAAGGTGCGGCGGGCCTGCTCGAACAGGACCCGCAGAAACTGCATGACGCGCTCACCGCGGTACGCGCCACCCAACCACAGCTCGACGCCTTGCGTAGATCGCTGGAAGGCGGCAGGGAAATCAGCCGGATTTCACCCCTGTACTGGAATTCGCGTAAACGACTGGAAAACATCAGAACCGCTGCGGACCCGCTCGACAACGCCGTCCGCAACACCCGAGTGCTGCTGCGCCGCTCGCTCACCCTGGTCCGCGATGACGAAATCCTCGACCCGCGCATGATCGACATGGTGCAGCAGCTGTCCGATGCGGTGGACGTGCTGCGCCAGGTGATGCTGGCCGACCCCGGAGAACAACCCGACCGTGCCGAAGGAGCGCGAGTGCTGCGCAGCATCGCCAAACAAGCCCAACCAGACCTGGTAGCGGGCGCGGGCCTGTCTGCGCATGTCGTTTTCGCGCAGATCCGGTCCACGCTGGTCGATCTGATGCAGGTATGCGGTCTGCAACGTATTTCGGCGATCGCGCTGCTCCCGCCGACCGTCTCCAACCCCTATGTGACTCCCCGTAATTGAGTTTGCGCGAGCATCCGGACTACTCAACCGATTCCGGATGACCGGCCGAAATGCGCGTGTAGCCGCGTCCGACGCAGCAGGCGTACCTGATCTTCGCGTAGTCCACTACTCGGGTGCGCCAGGGCTTATCGCCATAACGTGGCAGCGACCGGGTCCTACGAGGGGTGGCGCGGTCGGAACGCGGAGAGCCGGGCCGCCGGGGCGGACCAGCCGGGCGGCCCGGCGTCAGGTCCAGAAACGAGTGAGGTAACCGCCCCACTGTGACCACAGCGGCGGCACCCCGGACAAGCTGTACAGCGCATACACCGCATCGAAGAACACTGCGTTGATCGCGGGCGTGAACAGCAACGCGAACAAGATCAACATGCCGAAGGGCTTGAACTGCTCGAGCCCGCGCCGCGTTCGATAACTCAACGACGGCTCCACAATCCCGTACCCATCCAGGCCCGGAATCGGCAACAAATTCAACAACGCCGCCGTCACCTGCAAAAACGCCAGAAAACTCAACCCGAACCAGAACGCCGCATGCTCTCCGGAACCACCGAACACCGCGACCACCGCCAGCAATACCACCGCGCACACCACGTTCACCGCCGGGCCTGCGCCGCTGATCAGCCGCTGCGTTCGCACATCGAAATTATGCGAATGCACATACACCGCACCACCGGGCAAACCGATACCGCCCAACGCGATGAACACCAACGGTAAAACGATCGACAACAACGGGTGGCTGTACTTCAACGGGTTCAACGTCAAATACCCGCGCAGCTCCACCTCACGATCCCCCGCCCGCCACGCCACAAACGCATGCGCGAACTCATGCACACACAAACTCACCACCCAACCGGCCACCACCAGCACGAACACCCCGGCCTTTGCCCGCACCGAATCCAACTCGGCACCCCACGCCACCACCCCACCAGCCACCGCAGCGGCAACCACCAGCAGAAACACCGGGCTCGGCCGCACCGCGCCGAAACGCCGCCGCGCGGGCGCAGGAAAAGTCATCGCACCAGCAACCAAGGCTCGTGATGCCGATAAAAACTCGCCCGCGGCACCTTACGATCCCCAGCGACACCATCCCGCGTCACCAACGCCCCCGGCGACCCCAACTGCACCGCCCGGCCACTCAACCAACGCCGCTTCCGCACCCGCTTCTGCACCGCCGCCCGCACCCCCGGCGCCTCCATCGACGGCGACACGAACATCGCCGCCACCCGCCCCGAAAACAACCTCGCATCATCCACGTAAGCCTCCCCCTCCAACTTCTCCCCACCAACCCCCACAATCTTCGCGCGCCCCACCAACACCGTGCCCGTATCGTCCCGAATCAACGGAACCTCCGAAGCCCGCCCCTCCAACGCCTGCTTCGCCGCCGCATTACCCGTCCGCAACTGATACGCCCGCGAACCATACGTCTTCTCCACCGGCACATAACCGACCTCGACATGCAGCCGCTCCGTACGCATCAAATGCGTCAACACAGCTGCCAAAGCGGCATCATCGCCCAACACGATGAGCCGCGGCAAACTATCGGCAGCCAACACCGGCAACAGATCATCGACAACAGCAGGATCCGGAATCGCATCAGTCGAAGTCGTCGGCTGCGAAGCCAACGCAATAGGCACCGGGACACCATCACAGCGGAGAACGTGGGTACTCAAACTGCCGTACACCCTCCTCTGTCTGTATTTATTGTGCCGCGCCTTCGGCACGGCGTGTTCGCGGCCCCCCTATGGCTCGCGTTTACGCCCTCGCGACTCGGGCCTTCGGCCCATGCGCGAGGGTCGGACGTCCGTCCGTCCCGGCGCTCCAAGCGAGGGTCGAATGTCCGTCCGTCTCGGCGCTCCAAGCGAGGGTCGGACGTCCCTCCGCCCCAGCGCTCCCAGCTGCGAGGGCGCAAACGCGAGCCGGGCCACGAACAGGCTCGTAAGGCTCGCCCTCGACGGGGCTGGGTGAAGGAGTATTTCTCGGGCTTCGGTCTCATGATTTGCGGGGGTCGAAACGCGGGGCTGCTCCGAACCATACGGGAATGGGCGAGTGCGGAGGGAAGGGGATGCTGAGTTGGTGGGAGCGCGCGGCTGCAGAACGCATATATGGGCCGGGGTACTCCGTATGCAAACTGCGCGTGGCCGTAAGTCCACGCACGACCGAGTGGTACAGAAATGCGTATGACCGGAGCGAAGGCGAAGGTATGCCCGGAGTGTGTGCGGGGAGGTACGCAGGCCGCACGCCCGGAGCAAAGGTGGTAGGAGGCGAACCACGCACAGCCGCGCAAAGCAGAAGGTGCACAGAAGTGCGCACGGCCGGAGCGAAGGCGGAGGTACGCCCGTTGCGTGGTTCGGGTCGGGTCGTCAGCTAGACTGTGCTTCCGGCCACCGCCTCAATACGGCAGGTAGCTGCAACACGGTGGGTGTTGCGCGTCGAACCGTAGGAGACAACGACCATGCCGGCAATCGTCCTCATCGGCGCCCAGTGGGGCGACGAGGGCAAGGGCAAAGCGACCGATCTGCTCGGGGGCCGCGTCCAGTGGGTGGTGCGCTATCAGGGCGGCAACAATGCCGGTCATACGGTGGTGCTCCCCAACGGCGACAACTTCGCGTTGCACCTCATTCCGTCGGGCATTCTCACTCCTGGCGTCACCAACGTCATCGGTAACGGGGTTGTGGTCGATCCCGGGGTGCTGCTGACCGAGCTGGCGGGGTTGGAGGAACGCGGCGTCGACACCTCGGGGCTGCTGCTGTCGGCGGATGCGCATCTGATCATGCCGTACCACGTGGCGATCGATAAGGTCACCGAACGCTTCCTCGGCACCAAGAAGATCGGCACCACGGGGCGCGGGATCGGGCCTTGCTATCAGGACAAGGTCGCTCGCGTTGGTGTCCGGGTCGCCGATGTGCTGGACCCGAAGATCCTCACCCAGAAGGTGGAGGCGGCGCTCGAATTCAAGAACCAGGTGCTGGTCAAGATCTACAATCGGCGTGCGCTCGACCCGCAGCAGGTGGTCGACGAAGTGTTGGAGCAGGCCGAAAGCTTCGCGCACCGGATCAGCGACACCAGGCTCGAACTCAACCTGGCGCTGGAACGCGGCGAAACCGTGCTGCTGGAGGGCTCGCAGGGCACACTGCTCGACGTCGACCACGGCACCTACCCGTATGTCACCTCGTCGAATCCGACGGCGGGCGGCGCGGCGGTCGGCGCGGGGATCGGGCCGAACCAGATCGAGACCGTGCTCGGCATCCTCAAGTGCTACACCACCCGCGTCGGTTCCGGCCCGTTCCCGACGGAACTGTTCGATGAACACGGCGCGTATTTGGCCAAAGCGGGCGGGGAAGTGGGTGTCACCACTGGGCGCGCGCGCCGCTGCGGTTGGTTCGACGCCGTGATCGCCCGCTACGCCACCCGGGTCAACGGCATCACCGATTACTTCCTGACCAAGCTCGACGTGCTCTCCAGCCTGGATCGGGTGCCGATCTGCGTCGCCTACGAAGTGGACGGTGAGCGGGTCGAGCAGATGCCGACCACGCAAACCGGGTTCCACCACGCCAAGCCGATCTACGAGGAGATGCCCGGTTGGTGGGAGGACATCTCCGGCGCACGCACCTTCGAGGAACTGCCCGCCAACGCCCAGGCGTATGTGCGGCGGTTAGAGGAGTTGTCGGGTGCGCGGATCTCCTGCATCGGCGTCGGGCCTGGACGCGAGGAAACCATCGTCCGGCATGATGTTCTGGGCTGACGTCCGCTAACACCTGCCACCACAACGGTTCCCGCTGGTGAACAGCGCCATCTACAGTATGGGAATGGCTCGCAACTGGCCGATGGTCGAACGCGCGACCGAGTTCGAGGCGATTCGCGCTACGCTCACCGGCACGGAACGCGTCGGCGCCGTGCTCACCGGCGATGCGGGCGTGGGCAAAACCACCCTGGCCAGACAGGCCGCGGCCGCGGCCGGGAGCACTATCCGGTGGGTGGCGGGAACCGAATCGGCGCGCAGTATCCCGCTCGGTGTCTTCGCACATATGGTCGGCGTCTACACCGCGCACGACCCGGTGACGTTCATGTCTGCAGCACGGGAAGCGCTACTCGCCGATGGTCCCACCATTATCGGCGTCGACGACGCGCACCTGCTCGATCAACTGTCGGCGACACTGCTTTTGCAGCTGGCCATCGATAAGGCCGCCCATATCGTCGTCACCGTGCGCAGCGGGGTGCACGTGCCGGACGCGGTGACATCGCTGTGGAAAGACGGGCATCTGGTGCGCATCGACCTGAACCCGTTCACCCAGCAGCAGAGCGTCGACCTGGTGGAATCGATGCTGGGTGGGCAGTTGGAAGGGTTCACCGCCAACCTGATGTGGGAATCCTCCGGCGGTAACGCGCTGTTCCTGCGACACCTGGTGGAAGGTGCACTGGACGCTGGGGCGCTGCGGCAGGTGAATGGGGTGTGGCAGCTGCGTGGACGTGCCGCGGTCACCTCGGAACTGGCCGCGCTGCTGGAAGACCGGGTCGAACAACTCCCGGAACCGGTGCTGCGGGTGTTGGAACTGCTCACCTTCTGTGAACCCATCGACCTCGAGGTGATGGCCCGGCTCGCCGGCGACGAAGCTGTGGAGGAGGCCGAGAACCGGGGCGTTATCAAGGTTGTCGAAGATTCTGCCAACTTCGTGGTGCGCTACAACCATCCGCTGTTCGGCGAGGTGATCCGGCGCAGGCTCGGCATCGCCACCGCCCGCCGGTTACGCGGCCGCCTGTACTCGGCGCTCGAACAGCACCCCATCAATTCCGCCGCTGATCGGATCCGGTTGGCCGAATTGGCTTTGGACAGCGATAAATCCGCCGACCTCGAACTGTTCGAGGCCGCCGCTGCCGACGCTATCGGGTTGGCGAACCTGCCGCTGGGCGAACGTTTCGCGCGGGCGGCGGTGGAGCGGCGTGGCGGAGTGGAAGCGGCGGATCTGCTGGCCAGAGCGCTGCTGTGGCAGGGGCATCGGATCGAGGCCGAACGCACCCTGGCCAGTTTCGACCCCGACCAACTCAACGAGGTGCAGCTGGCCCGCTGGGGCAGCACCAGGGTGTCGAACCTGCTGTGGGCCATGGGCGATGCCGACCGGGCCGACGAAGTGCTGGAACTGGTGCGCAGCAAGGTGCGCCACCCCAAGATCGCGCTCATCCTGACCGGCCTGGCCTCGGCGTGCGCGGTCAACGAGAACCGGCTCGACGACGCTTTCGATGCGGCCGAACAGGTGATGAACGCCTGCGACAGCGGTACTGCCGATACGGCGCCGCCGTGGGCGGTGTGGTGGGCCGCGTTCGGTGGTGGTCTGGCGTTGGCGCTGATGGGACGCGGCGCGGCCGCACGTCAATACGCCGAACGCGGGCACGAGGTGGAAGCACATATCGACGGCCTCAACCGGTTCATGTCCACGCATGCGGAAGTGCTCGCGTTGACCCTCACCGGCGACCTGGAAGCCGCCCGCCGCTGCGCCACCGCGTATTTCGGCTATTCCGCGCCGGGACAGTATCTGGCGTGGGGGATGTCGAAAATCCTGCAGGGCACCGTCGACGTGGCGTGCGGCCGATTCCCCGACGGTATCGATAACCTGGAACAGGCGCTGGCCGCCTTGTCCGCCGAAGGCGCCGCGGCCTGGATGTTTCCGGCGCGGATCCGATTGGCCGAAGCGTATGCGGCGCTGGGACGCACCGCTGAAGCCGCGGAGGCGATCGAGGGTGCAGCCGCCCGCGGCGGCAGGCACAGCGCCGTATACGAGGCGCAACTCGATATTGCCAGGGCATGGCTGGCGGGAGCGGAAGGAGCCCGCACCGACGCGATACGAACCGCGCTCGAAGCCGCCGATGCCGCCGCCCGCGCACACCAGCACGCGATCGAGGCCGTCGCATTGCACACCGCGGCCCGTTTCGGCGAGCATTCGGTGGCGGGCAGGCTCGCCGACCTGGCCGCCCGAGTCGACGGTGAACTGGTGCAGGTGCAGGCGCGGCACGCGGTGGCCCTGGCCGCACACGACGGCCCCGGCCTTGATACCGCGTCCGCCGAATTCGAGCGGATCGGCGCGCTGCTGTCGGCCGCGGACGCTGCAGCGCAGGCAGCGTCCGCGCACGAACGCGCCGGGGACCGCAGGCGACTGCTCGAATCGGCAGCCGCCGCCAACCGTCTCGCCGCTGCCTGCGGCGGAGCAGGCACCCCGGCCTTGCGGCAAGCCGCTCAACCGCTGCCGCTGACCGTCCGCGAACGCGAAATCGCCAACCTCGTCGCCGCGGGCCTGACCAACCGGCAGATCGCCGACCGGCTCACCGTCTCGGTTCGCACCGTCGAAGGTCACCTCTACCGGGCGTGCATCAAGCTCGATGTCACCGACCGCGAATCCCTCGCGGCGCTGCTGCGAGGCGAATCCGCCTCCTGAGTGATACCCCGCTGCCACGGCGTGACGCGAGGGGTTACGCTGGCCGCCCGACACGCATCAAGCGCACGGCTGCAGCGAATGCGGAGGTACGCATGGAGCGCACGGCCGCAGCGAACGCGGAGGTACGCACGGCAGGAGGGTGACGGCGATGGCGGTATCCGCTTCGACAGCCGGTCGCGCGGCCGCGGCCCTGATCGGTCTGATCACGTTCGTCAGCGCACTGTCCGGGTGCGGTGGCGTGGCAGGCCCGGAACCGGTCTCCGCGACGAGCTCGATCACCAGCATGTCCGCGACCGAGAGCCCGCAGCAGCGCGACCGGCGTATCCGCGACGAGCTCATCGAACTCGGCTGCGACAGTAGCGCCTGCATTCAGACCTACTTCGGCTGCCGCGACGGGTACATTACCGGCGACGCCTGCGAGTTCTACCGGCAGCATCCGCTCGAATAAGACAATTGCCAGCACCTTCGTATTCGCGCGGCTGTGCGTTTTTCTGCGTACCTTCCGCATTGCGCGGCTGGCTGCGGTCTACCATCTACCGCTTCGTTCCGGCCGCGCGCTTTGAGGCGTACCTGAATGTTCGCTCTGACCGTGCGCTTGGTTTTACCTACCGCGTTCGTTCCGATCGGCGCCGAAGGCGGAGATACGCCTAGCTCGTTGCGGTGCGATCGTTGGCCAGGAACTCCGCCGCGGCGGGTGCGAGGATCGCGATCGACGGGTCGTGGCTGAGTTTCGCCAGTTCACGGTGTCGAGCGTTGGGTAGCACTGCGGCGATCGCGGCGGCGCCGGTGCGCAGTATCGGGGTGCTCTTGGCTCCCGAGATGACGAGGGTGGGGACTGTGACCCCGGTCCAGTCCGCCGCGCGCAGCGCCTCGCCGCGCATGTACGGCCCCATCACCGCCCAGTCGTGCGGGGTCGAGTTGGCGGTGGCGGCCAGCCCCTTCCAGGCGGAGGTGAGCCGCATCAACAAGACGAACGTCCACGGAACACCCATTGCCTTGGTCATGAAATACCGGACAGTGCGCCCGCGCTTATCCGCCGCGACCAGTTCGTGCAGTTTCTTGTGCAGGTCTGCGGGCGGGACGTGACGGCCCTTTTCGACCACGAACGGCGGCTCGAACGCCACGATCCGCCCGATGCCGGGCACTCGGCCGGACGCGGCGGCGCGCAATGCCAGGCCCGCACCCGATGACCAGCCGAACAGATGGGCGGAACCACCGGCGGCTGTCACCAGTGCGGCGATATCGTCGATCTCCTGGTCCACGTCGTAGGCGCCCGGGGTATCGTCACTGTCGCCCCGGCCGCGGCGGTCGTAGTTGAGGACGGTGAACCCGTACTCCTCGGCCAGCACTTGCGCCAGTTCGACCATCTTCGGGAACTTCCGGTAGCTGAATGCGCCGCCGACCAGGATGACCGTTCCCGCGTCGCCTCCGGTAACGCGGTCGAACGCGATGGTGGTGCCGTCGGCGGAAACGACGGTTGCAGTGGCGGTTTCGGTCGGCATGGTCTGCTCCTGAAATGTTGTTCGGTAACGCGGGGTGACGATGATCGCGGCGTTTCGTCGTATGGACGGTGCGGCTGATGTGGATTCATCGGCGATCTGCACGGAATTCCGCCGCACGGGCTTGCTGGGTAGCGGCTGCTTGCTTCTGTCAGAACAGCATGGGTTCCCCGAAGCCCGGGGTGCGTTCGATGCTCAGCAGGCGCTGTTTGGTGTCGACACCACCGGGCGCGGAGAATCCGTGCAGGGCGTGGTCGGCGGCGAGCACCCGATGGCAGGGGATGATGAGCGGAACCGGGTTGCGGCCCAATGCCTGGCCTACCGCCTGGGCTGCGCCGGGCGCACCGGCTCGTTCGGCGACCTCCCCGTAGCTGAGAGTGTGGCCGGGGTCGATGGTGCGGGTGACGGTGTAGACCGCCCGGTGGAATTCGGGTAGCTCGTCGATATCCACGCTGACCGAGCGCAGATCGTCCAGTTCGCCGTCGAGGTGAGCGCGGATCCGCCGCACCGTGTCCGCTCGCGACCCCACCGCAGGCTCCGGGCACAGCAGCGCTCCGTCGCGCGTGAGCAGGTCCCGGGTGGTGGCGGAGTCCGCGTCGGGTAGCCGGAACCGCACCACGGAGTTCCCGGACCAGGCGACAGCGCAGACGCCTATGGCGGTATCGAACAGGGTGGCGTCCAGTCGGTGGCCCACAGTGGAAGGCATAACGCTCAGTCTGCCGGTAACCACCGACAAATACACCAAGACCAGTCCAGTTGTTGATAACTGGACTGGTCTTGGTTGTGTGTTCGTCTCCGCGATGACGGAGCACAGCCGTACTGTTGATATGGATCCATTCGCCGCGGCGCCGGGGTGGTTTCGATCTGACCGTTCGAGACGGTCCCGCCTGGTAACCATCCCGTTGCGTAGGCTCAGGCTGTAGGACCCGCTTTGCTCAGCGACGGGGGCGTGCTCAGGTCCAGATGTCTGCGCTGGTCGCTGGATTCCGGTGCGGAATCGGTGGCGACCGGGCCACGCGGCCGGTACCGCTCTAGCAGCTCGGGCAGGCGCGACTCCTGCAGGTAGTTGTAGGTGATGATGGTGAACACGGCGATGGCTACAAATGCGACGAGCAGAGTCATACCATCAATAATGCGAAAACTGGCCTTGCTTTTAAAGGTCCACTCGTTCGATACTGGCCTGCATGGCGACACGAGTGATCGGTGCGGCCGGACTGGCCCGCGACCTGGGGCAGTGGCGGCACGCGGACGGAGAGCCGGGAAACGGCTCGCGCCGGCCCGGTCGCCCCACGTATCTGGCGCTGGCCGAAGGCATCCGGCTGTTGATCCACGACGGACGTGCGCCGCTCGGCGTCGCCTTGCCCAGCGAACGCGACCTCGCCACCACCCTCGGAGTCAGCCGCACCACCATCACCTCCACCTATTCGCTGTTGCGCGAACACGGTTACCTGATCAGCAGGCAGGGCTCCCGCAGCACCGTCGCACTGCCCCCCACCGTGCAACACGACGGCAGCAGGGCAGCCAAAAGCATTCTGGCTCTGATGGGTTCGGGCCCGCAGCCGACGGTAGACCTCACCTATGCGGCCATGACCGCTCCGCCCGAGATGCAGGACGCGTACGCGGTGGCGCTACAAGGCATTCCGGCCTACCTCGGCACCCACGGTATGGACCCGGTCGGTGTGCTCGCATTGCGTGAGGCACTCGCCCGCCGCTACACCGCGCGCGGCCTGCCCACCGAACCAGACCAGATCCTGGTGACCCTCGGTGCCCAGCACGGCCTGCGGCTGCTGCTGAACGTGCTCGCCCCCACCGCTGCTCGCGTGCTGATCGACCACCCCACCTACCCGAACGCCATCGAAGCCATCCGTGACGTCGGCGCCCGCCCGATACCGGTACCGCTGCGTCCGGAACATCCCGAATCGGGCTGGGACCTCGAGGGGATCCGCAGCGCCGCCCGCCAGACCGCGGCGACGCTCGCCTATCTGGTCCCCGACTACAACAACCCGACCGGTCTGCTGATGAACGCAGAGGACCGCGCCGAACTGGTCGCTATCGCCCGCGACACCAGGATGACCGTGGTGATCGACGAATCCATGGCCGATCTGGCCCTCACCGACGGCCCGCAACCCCCGCCGGTGGCCGCGTTCGCCCGGGGCGACGAGATCATCACCATCGGTTCGGCGTCGAAGTCGTTCTGGGGTGGTCTGCGTGTCGGTTGGATCCGTACCAGTCAAGCCCTGATCACCAAACTGCTCGGCATCCGCTCCACCGTCGACCTCGGCACCCCCGTCATGGACCAGCTGGCCACCGTGCAGCTGTTCGAGAACGCCGACGCCATCCTGCCCCGGCGCCGGGCCCAGTTGCGCACCCAGCGTGCCGCCCTGCTGGCCGCAATAGCCGAAGAACTCCCGGATTGGCACGTCGGCGCGGGAGCGGGCGGTATGTCCATCTGGACCCAACTTCCCGCCCCTGTCTCCACCGCGCTTGCCGCCACCGCCCCCAATCACGGCGTCCTTCTCGCCGCAGGCCCCCGCTTCGGCGTCCAGGGCGCATTCGAGCGTTTCCTCCGCCTCCCTTACACCCACTCCGAAGCCGATCTCCGTCGCGCTGTTTCCGCCATCGCCACCGCCTATGCCGCCCTCACCCCCCGCGCCGCCGACCCCCTCCAACCCCTCACCTGCTACTGATTCTTGTCGACCGGGAGACCCCGACCTGCCCGTCGCCGACCAGATGCGCGACCTGCCATGAACTCATGTTCAGCATGTCGGCGGGTTACCGCCGGGGTCGCCTCGCGCGTACCTGACCGAGCCGATGAGTGACAGCGCGGATGACCGGAAACGTTCGACGCCGCGTCATGCTGCTGGCTCAGGCACTCGGTATCCCTGCGCCCACCGTTCTTGCCAGCGGGTGCCCGAGCAGTCGGTGCAGGTAGACGCGAGGCACTGCGGTTGCTGATGCCCCCTTTATCGCAGGGCATGGCGTAGCAATGACGCAGCCGCCGACGGTTGGCTTCCGGGATTCCCGGGAACCGTCGGCGGCTGAAATGTCCGGGTCAGTCGGTCCAGACCTCGTCGATCGGGGTGGCCGCGGTCGGGGGCGGGGTGGGGGTGCCGGGGGCCGTACGGGAGAAGCGGGGCGCCGGGGCGTGCTGGGTGATGTTGTCCAGTTCGAGCAGGGAGCCGCGGGCGATGAGGTGCTCGTTTTCGGTGGCTTCGGTGAAGGTCAGCACCGGGGAGACACAGGCGTCGGTGCCTGCGAAGATCTCGGTCCATTCGTCGCGGGTCTTGCTGCGGAAGCGTTCGGTGAACAGCTTCTTCAGGGTGTCCTGGCCCGCGGGGTCGATCTGGTGCGGCAAACCTTCGGGGTCGATCTCCAGGCCGGCCAGCAGCTGGGCGTAGAACTGCGGTTCGATGGCGCCGACGGCCATGTACTTGCCGTCGGCGGTTTCGTAGGTGTCGTAGAACGCCATACCGGTGTCGAGCAGGTTCACCCCGCGCTCCTCCTGCCAGGCGCCCATACCGCGCATGCCCCAGATCATGTGCGACAAGGCCAGCGCGCCGTCGACCATCGCGGAGTCGATGACCTGACCCTTGCCGGAAGTCTGCCGTTCCACGAGGGCGGCGAGGATGCCGAACACCAGGAACATCGAGCCGCCGCCGAAGTCGCCGACCATGTTCAGCGGCGGTACCGGGCGTTCGCCCTTGCGGCCGATGGCGTGCAGGACACCGGTGAGGCTGATGTAGTTGATGTCGTGGCCTGCACGGTCGGCGAGTGGGCCGTGCTGACCCCAGCCGGTCATCCGCCCGTACACCAGCCGCGGGTTGCGGGCCAGCACCTCGTCGGGGCCGAGGCCAAGCCGCTCGGTGACCCCGGGCCGGAAGCCCTCGATGAGCACATCGGCCTTGTCCAGCAGGCCGAGCACCTTCTGAATATCGGCCGGATCCTTCAGGTTCGCCTCGACGATCGTGCGTCCGCGCAGCTGCGGCCGATCGAATCCGCCAGGGAGCTGACCGGCGCGCTGCACGCGCACCACGTCGGCGCCCAGATCGGCGAGCAGCAGCGCGGCGTGCGGGCCGGGACCGATCCCGGCCAGCTCGATAACCCGGATGCCCGCGAGCGGGCCCTGCTTGGCGGTGGATGGTGTGCTCACGCCCTACCTCGGTTCGTCGTCGATCTTGTCTGCCGCGGGAGTGCACCCCCGTGGACGTATTGACACTACGACAATAGCCCGGCGCGATGAAGGGTGTGTCGCGCACCACGTCGCTGGACCCGGTGCGAGGCCGACGCTGCGCCAGCAGACATGGTGCGAGACAATCTGGTCAGCGTCGACAGCGGGAGGAAATCAGTGAGCGTGTGGGGTGAGATCGTCGTCGCCTTGGCGATCTTGATCGGATTGGCCGGGATCGTCGTCCCGATCCTGCCGGGAGTGATCCTGATCTTCGGCGCGATCGCGGTCTGGGCGTTCGTCACCGGCGGCACCACGGCGTGGATCGTGCTCGCCGTTTCCACCGTGCTGCTGGTGATTTCGGGAGTGGTCAAATACACCTGGCCCGGGCGCAAACTACGCGACGCTGGGGTCCCCACCCGCTCACTGGTGCTCGGTGGGGTACTGGGGATCGTTGGGTTCTTCGTCATCCCGGTGGTCGGGCTATTCCTCGGTTTTATTGCCGGAGTTTACCTTTCGGAGTTGCAACGGCTGCGCGTCCAGCAGCAGGCGTGGCAATACACCTGGCACGCGGTCAAGGGCGTCGGTCTGTCGATCCTGGTGGAACTGTTCGGCGCGCTGCTGGCATCCGGTGTGTGGCTGATCGGCGCAATCGCCGCTTGAGCCGCTGAGGACGGCTCTAGCAGCAACGAACCACCCGATCGGAGAAATCGTCCGCAGGTTGTCCGCTCCACGGCAGGCAGTGGAAGTGTGTCTCTTGCAGCGGGTTCCGTCGTACTGCCCGGTCGAGCGTAAAGCGGGCAGGTGGGACAACTGAGCGACAGGGCTCAGCCCGAACAGCAAAAAACGGCCCCGATTGGGGAAGGAACCGTGCGCGGATGGTTCACTCCACGACAGGCAGCGGAAGCGCTCCTCCACAGTGGGTTTCGTCGCATCGCTCAGGAGCGGCGGCCTGGGTGTAGAGCTGGGACAGCCTGAGTAGTAAGGAACTGCCCGATTCGGCAGGAGTCGTCCGCGGTTTGTTACTCCACGGCGGGCAGTGGAAGGGTGTCTCCTGCAGCGGGTTCCGCCGTATCACCCCGGGGGCGCGGCGGTCCGGGGGCGTAGAGCGGCAGCGTGGGATGCGGGTCTTCGGCGGGACGCTCACGTTCGGGTAGGCGGTAGAAGGCGCGCGCATTGTCTTCCAATACCGCGCGTACATCCGTGCCGATGGTGTCGCCGATCAGATCGATATCGGCATCGCGGAACGGGCGACCCGCGCGGGCGCCGGGCAGGTCGGTACCGAACATCAGGGCCTGCGGGTTGACCGCGTGGATACGCCGCAGCGCGCTCGCCACATTCATTTCCACGCGCCCGAACCCGGTCGCCTTCACCCGTGCGCCGCGGTCGACCAAGTCCAGCAGGTATGGCAGCGCGTCCTCGGACATGCCGAGGTGGTCGATGGACAGCTTGGGCAGTTTCATCACCACCGGCTGCAGCGAGGCGAGCATTTGACCGTCGATATAGACCTCGACATGCCAGCCGGCCAGTTCGTGCGCGCGCACCGCCTGCCGGGTCATCCCGGCGATATCGGCGGCGGCCCGTTTGAGGTTGAACCGGAGGGCGCGCACACCGATACGGTCGAGTTCGAGGATTTCCTCGTCGGTGGCGTCCAGGTCGAGCCGAGTGACGCCGACCCAGTCGGGTCCGAGTTCGGCCAGCGCGGCACGCAGGTAGGTTTGGTCGTTGCCCTGGAAGGAAGCGCTGACCACCGCGCCACCGCTGATATCGAAGCGGGACATGCGCTGTCGATAGTCGGCGATGGTGTACGGCTTGGGCAGATAGCCTTCGTTCTCGATCAGCGGAAACCGCGGATCGATGATGTGGACATGGGCATCGAACACTGGTACAGCATGCCTCAGTAGCGAGGGCCTGCGCTCCTCGACGCGGGGCGCATCAGACTTTGTGCGGCTCGCTGGCGCGCAGCATGTCTTCGCGTTCGACAACCTTGACCCGTTCGCGGCCTTCGGGCTCACCCAAAGCGCGCTCATGCGCGTCGAGGCGGTACCAGCCGTCCCAGGTGGTGAACGGGATACCCCTGCCTTCCAGGAACTCCACAATGGCTTCGGGTTCAGGGGCGGTGGCGGGGGTGAAGCCGCTGCTGTCGTCGAGCAGGCAGGCCACAGTTTCGTTTGCGTCGCCCTTGGTGTGGCCGATCAGGCCGACCGGTCCGCGTTTGATCCAGCCGGTGACGTAGGTGGCGGGCAGGTAGCGGGCACCGCCGTCGGCGTCCTCGTCGGCCAGCACGCGCCCGGCCTCGTTGGGCACCACACCGGCCTGGTCGTCGAACGGCAGCTCGGGGATGTTCTGCGACAGGTAGCCGACGGCGCGGTACACCGCCTGCACGTCCCAGTCCTTGAACTCGCCGGTGCCTTTGACGTTGCCGGTGCCGTCGAGCTGGGTGCGTTCGGTGCGCAGCCCGACCACCTTGCCGTCGGAGCCGAGGATTTCGGCGGGCGATTCGAAGAAGTGCAGGAACAGCTTGTGCGGGCGATTACCCTGATCGCGGATCGCCCACTGTTCGAGGGTGTTGGCGACCATATCGACCTGCTTGGAGTGGCGGCGCGCGGCCTCCGAGCCCTCGTCGTAATCGATGTCCTCCGGGTCGACGATGACCTCGATGGTCGGCGAATGATCCAGTTCACGCAGCTCCAGCGGGGTGAACTTGGCCTGCGCGGGCCCACGGCGGCCGAAGACGTGCACCTCGACGGCCTTGTTGGCCTTGAGGCCCTCGTAGACGTTCGGCGGGATCTCGGTGGGCAGCAGTTCGTCGCCGGTTTTGGCCAGCACCCGCGCCACGTCCAGTGCGACGTTACCGACGCCGAGGACGGCGACCTTTTCTGCGTCCAGCGGCCAGGTGCGCGGCACATCCGGGTGCCCGTCGTACCAGGAGACGAAATCGGCCGCGCCGAACGAGCCGTCCAGATCGATACCAGGGATCGGCAGCGCGCGGTCGGCGTTGGCGCCGGTGGAGAAGATCACCGCATCGTAGAAGCGGCGCAGATCTTCCAGCGTGATATCGGAGCCGTAGTCGATATTGCCGAGCAGCCGGACCTGCGGCTTGTCGAGGACCTTGTGCAACGCCGTGATGATCCCCTTGATCCGTGGATGGTCCGGCGCCACGCCGTAACGGATCAGGCCGAACGGCGCGGGCATACGCTCGAACAGGTCGATGCTGACATCGGCATCGGACTTCATCAACGCATCGGCGGCGTAGATTCCGGCCGGCCCGGCACCCACGATCGCGATGCGGAGCGGACGGGTCGCTGCGGTCTGTTCGGTCATCGTTTACGCGCACCTTTAGTCGGGAGAATTAATGGCGTCGGTGTTTAGCTTAGGCTAACTTGACGCGCGGCTCGTTTGCGCCCTCAGCGGCGCCACCAGGTGCAGCGGCCGCGTTGCCGCTCGGCACCCCGCGTCACCGCGGCGTGCCGGCAAGCACGGCAGACCGCGATTCCCCCCGATTCTATCGGGGGGACTTTCGGGCACGGGGCGGACACCAGGGATCATCGACGCCATGACCGATTCCCAGTCCGCGGATGACGATGCCAACGAGCCGGAGCCGCGCGACGAGATCCGCTCGTTGACGCCGTTCATCCTGGCCGCGGCGATCGCCGCGATCGTGCTGGCCGTCATCGTGATCGCCGAGTTCGTGACACCGGCTGAGAAAAATGTCACAGAATCGGACCGCATCGCGGCAGGCGTGCAGCGTTTCGCGGAGGCGAGCAGCCGCTACGGCCTGGAACCGCCGGAGGACGCGGTATGCCCGGATTTCGATCCCGCACGTTCGCCGCTGGCCGGTCGGCTCGTCGCGGGCGAATCCGGAAAGTCGGTCGAGATCACGGATTTGACGGCGCCGACCGCGCAGGGCGATACGGCGACAGCGAACGTCACCAGCAAGGTGGACGGTCAGGAGGCGACCGCGACCTGGAATCTGGTCCGTTCCGGCGACCGCTGGCTGGTCTGTAGCCAGCCGGTCCGCTAGGGATTCGCGGCCTCAACTGGCGTTTGACAGCGCAGCCGTCGCCCAGGCAAATTTACTCGCGAAGGTCATGAGTGCCAGTGCCAAGCCCCGGCTCGCTGGTCGGCAACCCTCCTCCGCGGTGGGGTGCTCCGGGTGACGACCTGGCGCGCATCGAAACCGCGATGCGGCAAGTGCGGATTCTGCAGGAGGTGCCGACAGATGACTTACGCAGGCGATATCAGCCCACGACAGGCCTGGGAGATCTTGACCGACCACCCGAAGGCAGTTCTGGTGGACGTGCGAACCGAGGCCGAATGGCGGTTCGTCGGCGTCCCCGATACCGGGCCTATCGATCGGCAAACCGTCCTGGTCGAATGGGTCGACAGCACCGGGACACTCAACGACCAATTCCTGCAACAGCTGACATCGGTGCTGGACGGTCGCGATCAGGAAGCGCCGGTGGTGTTCCTGTGTCGCTCCGGTCAGCGCTCAGCGCATGCGGCGCATGCGGCGACCGCCGCCGGTATAGCGCCGTCCTACAACGTGCTCGACGGTTTCGAGGGGCCGCTCGACGGATCCGGGCATCGTGGCGGCGCGGGCTGGCGTGCCGACGGCCTGCCCTGGCGGCAGTCGTGATCGGCGGCGGCGCATTCGAACGGGAGCTGCCCGAAGGGGTCGGCCCCGCGACGCTGGGGGTACGTGGCGGTCTGCAGCGGTCCGGGTTCGAGGAAACCTCCGAAGCGCTGTATCTGTCGTCGGGGTTCGTTTACGAGAGCGCCGAAGCGGCCGAGGCCGCGTTCACCGGCGAGCGCCCGCATTTCGTGTATTCCCGGTACGGCAATCCGACGGTCGCCATGTTCGAGGAACGGATGCGGCTGCTCGACGGCGCCGAAGCGTGTTTCGCCACCGCGAGCGGGATGGCGGCGGTGTTCATCGCGCTCGGTGCGCTGCTCGGCGCGGGTGACCGGCTGGTGGCCGCGCGCAGCCTGTTCGGTTCCTGTTTTGTGGTGTGCAACGAAATCCTGCCGCGCTGGGGCGTGGAAACGGTGTTCGTCGACGGCGAGGACCTGGATCAGTGGGAGCAGGCGCTGTCGGTGCCGACCACGGCCGTGTTCTTCGAAACGCCTGCCAACCCCATGCAGACTCTGGTCGATACGCGCCGGGTGTCGGAGCTGGCGCATGCCGCGGGCGCGCAGGTGGTACTGGACAATGTTTTCGCCACCCCCTTGTTGCAGCGTGGTTTCGAACTCGGCGCCGATGTGGTGGTGTATTCGGGGACCAAACATATCGACGGGCAGGGGCGGGTCCTCGGCGGCGCTATCCTGGGCAGCCAGGACTACATTCAGGGCCCGGTGAAGAACCTGATGCGGCACACCGGCCCCGCATTGAGCCCGTTCAACGCCTGGACCCTGCTCAAGGGTCTGGAGACAATGCCGCTGCGGGTGCGTCACGCCACCGATGCGGCGCTGCGGATCGCGCGATTCCTCGACGGGCACCCCTCGGTGAGCTGGGTGCGTTTCCCGTTCCTGGAATCGCATCCGCAGTACCAGCTGGCCACCGAGCAGATGAGCGGCGGGGGCACCGTGGTCACCTTCGAGCTGTCCGCTGGAGAGCATGAGGCGAAGAAGCGCGCGTTCGAGGTGCTGAACCGGCTGAGCGTCATCGATATCTCCAACAACCTGGGCGACGCCAAAACCCTCATCACCCATCCGGCGACCACCACGCATCGAGCGATGGGGCCGGAAGGACGTGCGGGTATCGGGCTCACCGATGGTGTACTGCGTATTTCCGTGGGCCTGGAGGATGTCGAGGACCTGCTCGCCGACCTCGACCGAGCATTGGCCTGAGCTGGGAGGGAGCCGGTCGAGAACCGGCGAACGCGATCGGCTGAAGCTAGAGCGCTCGCATGGGTCTCGAGCGGTTCGCATGGGCTCGGGATCAGCCGAACGGTGTCGTCGTCCGGCCGATGAGGTCGGCGACGGAGTCGATCACCAGCGTCGGCCGATACGGGTAGTACTCCACGGATGCGCGGGTCGAGATACCCGAGGTCACGAGGATGGTGCGCATCCCGGCTTCCATCCCGGAGATGACATCGGTGTCCATCCGGTCGCCGATCATTACGCTGGTCTGCGAATGCGCGCCGATCCGGCGCAGTGCCGAGCGCATCATCAGCGGGTTCGGTTTACCGATGTAGTAGGGGTCGCGGCCGGTGGCGCGGGTGATCAGCGCGGCCACCGAACCGGTTGCGGGCAGCACGCCGTCGCGGGACGGCCCGGTCGCGTCGGGGTTGGTGGCGATGAACCGTGCACCCCGTTCGACCAGCCGGATGGCGGTGGTGATCGCCTCGAACGAATAGGTGCGGGTTTCGCCGAGCACCACATAGTCGGGGTCGCTGTCGGTGAGCACATAGCCGATTTCGTGCAGTGCCGTGGTGAGACCGGATTCGCCGACCACGTAGGCGGTGCCGCCCGGGCGTTGATCGTCGAGGAAGGCGGCGGTGGCCAGCGCGGATGTCCAGATCGCAGTTTCCGGGATGTCCAGACCTGTGTGGCGCAGCCGGGCCTGTAGGTCGCGTGGGGTGCGGATCGAATTGTTGGTGAGGACCAGGAACGGGATTTCCTTCTGCCGCAGTTCGGTGAGGAATTCGTCGGCGCCGGGGACCAGCCGGTCCTCGCGCACCAGCACCCCGTCCATATCGGTGAGGTAGGACAAAATCCGGTCGTCAGCTGGGGTCACCTGTCCGATTGTCGGCCATGGTGGTGCGTTGTCGGAGTCCGGCGCGGCGGGTGAGCACGCGATGAGACCGTCGACACATCCTCCGATATCGCTGACTAAGGTCGAAAGCAGGCCGGTGGATGACTGTGCGACGGCGCGTCGCGGGAACATCCGCCCGGCGGCACGGGTTTTGCGATCGAGAACGGTCGGACCAGATCTCAGCGACAGGAGTGGCGCATATGGGTGAGCTCAGGCTCGGGTACAAGGCGTCGGCGGAACAGTTCGGACCACGGGAACTGGTGGAACTGGCAGTACTGGCCGAGGAGCACGGGCTCGACAGTGCAACGGTCAGTGATCATTTCCAGCCGTGGCGGCACAAAGGCGGGCATGCTCCGTTCTCACTGGCCTGGCTGGCGGCAGCAGGGGAGCGCACCGAACGCATCATGCTCGGCACTTCGGTGCTCACCCCGACCTTCCGGTACAACCCTGCGGTGATTGCGCAGGCGTTCGCCACCATGGGCTGTCTTTTCCCCGGCCGCGTGATGCTCGGCGTCGGCACGGGTGAGGCGCTCAACGAGATCGCCACCGGCTACACCGGTGAATGGCCGGAGTTCAAGGAACGGTTCGCCCGGCTGCGGGAATCGGTCGAGCTGATGCGTGCGCTGTGGACCGGTGACCGCGTCGATTTCGACGGGACCTACTACCAGACGGTCGGCGCGTCCATCTACGACGTGCCCGAGGGCGGTGTCCCGGTCTATATCGCCGCGGGCGGCCCGGTGGTGGCACGCTACGCCGGGCGCGCAGGCGACGGTTTCATCTGCACCTCCGGCAAGGGCATGGATCTCTACACCGAGAAGTTGATGCCCGCGGTCGCCGAGGGAGCCGGTAAGGCTGGGCGTGAGGTATCCGATATCGACCGGATGATCGAGATCAAGATCTCTTACGACACCGATCCGGAACTGGCGTTGGAGAACACCCGTTTCTGGGCGCCGCTGTCGCTTACCGCCGAGCAGAAGCACAGCATCACCGACCCGATCGAGATGGAGGCCGCGGCCGACGCGCTGCCGATCGAGCAGATCGCCAAACGCTGGATCGTCGCACACGACCCGGACGATGCCGTCACCCAGATCCAGCCGTATCTCGAGGCAGGCCTCAACCACCTCGTTTTCCACGCACCCGGACACGACCAGCGCCGTTTCCTCGAACTCTTCCAGCGCGATCTGGCGCCGCGGCTGCGCTCACTGGGCTGAACGCCCGGTCACAGTGCCGGGCAGGGCCCCGGCTGGTTGATTAGGCTCTCGATATGGCCGAGGTTGGTGTGTCGAGTGTGTACATCGCGTCCCCAGAGGGGGACACCGGTAAATCGACTGTGGCGCTCGGAGCGCTGCAGATGCTGTGCGCGACAACGGCCCGCGTCGGGGTGTTCCGGCCGATAACCCGATCGGCCACCGAACCCGACTACATCCTGGAGTTGCTGCTCGAGCACAGCACTGCCGATATCGACTACACGCAGGCACTCGGCGTCACCTACGAGCAGGTGCACGCCGACCCCGACGCCGCGATCAGCGAGATCGTGATGCGATATCACGACGTGGCGAAGGCCTGCGACGCGGTGGTGATCGTCGGCAGCGATTACACCGATGTGGCCAGCCCGAGCGAGCTGCGCTTCAACGCCAGAATCGCGGTGAACCTCGGTGCGCCGGTGCTGCTGGTGCTGCGCGGTGCACACCGCACTCCCGAGGAGGTGAAGCAGCTGGCCGAACTGTGCGCCTCGGAGCTGGTCACCGAACACGCCCAGCTGGTTGCCATTATCGCCAACCGCTGCGAACCGGGGCAGCTGGACCAGATCTGCGCCGCACTGGAAGAGTTCGACGTACCGTCGTGGTCGTTGCCGGAGGTGCCGCTGCTGATCGCGCCGACGATGGCGGAGCTCTGCGCGGCGATCGATGGGGAAATGTACAGTGGCGACCCGGAACTGCTGAACCGGGAGGCGCTGTCGGTAATGGTCGGCGGGATGACCGCCGAGCACATCTTGGAACGCCTCACCGACGGTGTGGTGGTTATCGCGCCCGGCGACCGCTCCGATGTGCTGTTGAGTGTGGTCAACGCCCATGAGGCGGAAGGGTTTCCTTCGCTGTCGGGCATCATCATGAACGGCGGCCTGCTACCGCATCCCGCGGTGGCGCGGCTGATGGCGGGGCTGAAACCGCGCCTGCCGATCCTGACCACCGGCCTCGGCACCTACGAGACCGCGGGCGCGGCGCACCGCACCCGGGGGCGGATGGTGGCGGGCAACCCGCGCAAGGTGGACACGGCGCTGGCCTTGATGGAGGAACATGTCGACGCCGCGGATTTCCTTCGCCGCTTGGAAGTGCCGATGACCAGCGTCGTCACCCCGCAGATGTTCGAGTACCAGCTCATCGAACGGGCCAGGTCGGACCGCAAACGTATCGTGCTGCCCGAAGGCGACGACGATCGCATCCTGCGTGCGGCGGGCCGGGTGCTGCAACGCAAGATCGCCGATCTGGTGATCCTTGGTGACGAGAACGCCATCCGTGCCCGCGCAGCCGAACTCGGCGTCGATATCAGTGCCGCCGAAGTGCTGGATCCGCGCGCGAGCGAGTATGTGGATGATTTCGCGCGCGAATACACCGAACTGCGCAAACACAAAGGTATGACGCTGGAGCGGGCGCGTGAAACGGTCATCGATATCTCGTATTTCGCCACCATGATGGTGCATCGTGGGATCGCCGACGGTATGGTCTCCGGCGCCGCGCACACCACCGCGCACACTATCCGCCCGTCGTTCGAAATCATCAAAACGGTGCCGGGTGTGTCCACAGTGTCGAGCGTTTTCCTGATGTGCCTGGCCGACCGGGTGCTCGCTTACGGCGACTGTGCCGTGGTGCCCGACCCGACCTCGGAGCAGCTGGCCGATATCGCGATCTCCTCGGCTGCGACTGCGGCGCGTTTCGGTGTTGATCCCCGGGTGGCGATGCTGTCGTATTCCACCGGCGAATCCGGCAGCGGCGCCGATGTGGACAAGGTGCGGGTCGCGACGGCGCTGGTCCGGGAACGCGCACCGGAGCTGCTGGTGGAAGGTCCGATCCAATACGATGCCGCCATCGAACCGACGGTCGCCGACACAAAACTGCCCGATTCCGAAGTGGCCGGTCGTGCCACGGTTTTCGTCTTCCCCGATTTGAACACCGGTAACAACACCTACAAGGCAGTGCAGCGCAGCGCGGGCGCGGTTGCCATCGGTCCGGTGCTGCAGGGATTGCGGAAACCGGTCAACGATCTGTCCCGGGGCGCGCTGGTCGCCGATATCGTCAATACGGTGGCGATCACCGCCATTCAGGCGCAGGGTCGGTAGTGGGCGAGGACCGCGGAGGAGGTGCGATGCGTAACGACGTGGTGCTGGTTGTCAACTCCGGGTCGTCGTCGATCAAATATCAACTGCTGTCTCCGAAGACCGGTGAGGTCGCCGCATCCGGACTGGTCGAGCGGATCGGGGAAGACACCGGCGGCATCGAACACCACGCAGGCGGGCGCACCGTCGAGCATCACGGGCCGATCACCGACCACACTGCCGGGCTGCGGCTGGCCTTCGATATGTTCGCCGAAACCGGTCACGACCTCGCCGCAGCGTCGGTGACCGCGGTCGGGCATCGCGTGGTACACGGCGGCGAGGTGTTCTACGAGCCGACCCTGATCGACGACCGGGTGGTCGAAACGATCTCGCGGCTGTCGACGCTGGCGCCGCTGCACAATCCGGCCAACGTGATGGGTATCGAAGCGGTGCGTGCACTGCTGCCCGAGGTCCCACAGGTGGCAGTGTTCGACACTGCGTTCTTCCACGGTCTGCCAGACCGGTCGAAAACTTACGCCATCGACGCGAAAGTCGCTGCCGCGCACGGTATCCGCCGTTACGGCTTTCACGGCACCTCGCACGAATATGTTTCCTGCGTCGCCGCCGAACTGCTCGGCCGCGACCCGGAATCGGTGAACCAGATCGTGTTCCACCTCGGCAACGGCGCCTCGGCATCGGCGATCCGCGGCGGCCGCCCGGTGGACACCACGATGGGACTCACCCCGCTGGAAGGCCTGGTCATGGGTACCAGGTCCGGCGATCTCGATCCCGGCATCATCCCGCATCTGATGCGCACCGCCGACCTCGACGTCGACGGTGTCGACCGGCTGCTCAACCGCGACTCCGGGCTCAAGGGCATGTCCGGGGTGAACGATTTCCGCGAACTACGCCGCCTCATCGACAGCGGCGATCGTGCCGCCCGCCTCGCCTACGACGTCTACGTCCACCGCCTGCGCCGCTACCTGGGCGCGTACCTCATCGAACTCGGCGGTGCCGACGCCATCACCTTCACCGCAGGAGTCGGGGAGAACAGTCCCGATGTCCGCGCCGACGCCCTCGCCGATCTCACTCGCTTCGGTATCGCCGTTGACCCGGCCCGCAATACCGCCGACGAGCGCCGCGCCCGTTTCATCTCCCCGCCGGACGCCGAAGTCGCGGTACTGGTTGTACCCACCAACGAAGAACTCGCCATCGCCCGCGCCGCGGCCGCCGTCGTGGCCGCCCACTGATCGAGCGGCCGGAGAGTTCGCATGCTGGGTGATGCGGTGAGCTTCGATGCGGGCCGAGACCGCGTTACTGGGAGAGACGGGTGAGGGCCGCCCGCCCGGGTTGCCGCGGCTGCGTGGGTTCGCCGGGTTCTGCGGGTCAGTCCCGGTAGGTGGGTGCCGGTGGGTGCGGCGTGCCGCCGAGCACGGACAACCAGCGGTTGTAGATACGAGCCCAGGTGCCGTCGTTACGGATTCGCTCTAGGGTGCCGTTGACGTAGCGCACCAGGTCGTCGTTGCCCTTGGGTATGCCGATTCCGTACGGTTCGTCGCTGATGCTCGGGCCGACGAGCTGGGTGTAGGGGTCCTGGGCGGCGAGACCGGCCAGGATCGCGTCATCGGTGGTCACCGCGTCCACCTGCCGCTGTTGCAGCACCACCAGGCAGTCCGCCCAGGTGGGTACGGTGAGCACGTCCGCGGCAGGCTGAACCCGGCGGATGTGGTCGAGCGAGGTGGTGCCCCGCACCACGCAGACGCGTTTACCTGCCAGATCGTCGAGACCGTCGATTCCGGAATCCTTCACCGCAAGCACCCGCTGCCGGGCTTGCAGGTAGACGGTGGAGAACGCGACATTCTCGCGCCGTTCACAGGTGATGGACATCGTTTTGACGACCATGTCTACGGTTTGATCCACCAGCGCCTCTTCCCGGTATTCGGAACCGAGGCTGCGGAATTCGATCTGATCGGGATTGCCGAACAGGTCGCGGGCCACCTCCCTGGCGATATCGGCGTCGAAACCGGCGATCACACCGCTGACCGGGTCGCGGAAGCTGAACAGGTTGCTTCCCGCGTCCAGTCCGACCACCAGCCTGCCCCTGGCCCGGATAGCGTCCAGGGCCGGTCCGCGCGCGCCAGGGCCCGCGCCGGTGGGGCGCAGGCTCGCGGTCGGGTCGCCGCAGTCGGGTTCGGCCGCAGCTGGTGATTCGCTACCGGAGGGCACGGGGACGGCCTGTGCGGGCAACGGAGGTTCGGTGTAGTCGGTGTGTTCGGCGCCGATGCGCGGGCCGGGTGCCGCGCCGCACCCGGCCGCGAGCAGGATGGCGGCCAGCGCGAGCACCGTGCCCGCTGTGCGTCGAGGCGTACGGGGTGCGCTGAATGGTGTTGTCGTAGTTCTCATCGATACTCCCGCAACCGGGGCCAGATGCCGAGGGCTGTATAGCCTGCGGCGGCGATAGCGAGGACCAGTGCACCGGGAGTCAGATAGTCGAGCACCCGGGCGCTCTGGGAGATATTGTCGCGCAAATTTTCCCGAGTCTCGGTAATTCCGGCGCCGAGAATCCGGTCCAATGCCTCCACCTGTGCGGTGGCGTCGGCTTTACCTCGGCCCGTGGCAACCGCCGCAGCCGCGGTGAAGTCGCCGCGGTCCAATGCGGCGTTCATCCGATCGTGTGCTTTGCGCCACCGCTCCAGGGCGGCACGGGCAGCGGTGGACGGCTGGTCGTCGTGACCCGTGAGTAGTTCGGTGAGCCGGGTGAACTTCGCGTCGTAGATGCGGTCGTATTCGCCGGTGGCGTCGCGGCGCACCAGTTTCAGTGTTTCCGCCGAACGAGCCTGCTGGGCGAGGATGCGGCTTTCGGTGAGCCGGGCCGACGGGGCTGCGCCGTCCTCTCGGCCGCTGACCATCGATGCGGCCGAGATGGAGCCGGCGACCACCGTCCAGGCCAGCAGGATCAGCATGGCGCCGGAAGCAAGCAACAGGCCAGGGTTGAACATCCGATGCCAGCGCTCGGCCAGCAGCAGCTGCGCCCAGACCAGCGCGGCCAGCGCCAGCAACAGCAGCAGGACCGCGAGCCACGGCGGCCGGACATGGTGACGCTGCGCCGAATCCACCGCATCGGCACGTCGTTGATGCAGCTGTTCGGCCATCGGCAGCAGCGTGTTCTGCATCTGGTTCGACGCTTCGCTCAAATACGCTGCACCGACCGGATAGCCACTGCGGTTGTTGGCGCGCGCGGTTTCCACCAGACCTGAATACACCGGCAGCCCAGCACCGATCCCGGTGCGCAGCCGCGCGTCATCTCCGTTGTTGCCGGTGAGCGTGACCAGTTCCGCCCCTGCTTCACCGAGCGCCTGGCTGTAACGGTTGCGCACCGTTTCCGGTTCGAGCCCGCCGGAGATGAACGCGGTACTGGCGGCGGCGTCGGCGACCGATAGCGAGGTGTAGAGCCGGTGTGCGGCATGGGCATCCGGTTCGGTGTCGGTGAGCAGCACATCCAAACCGAGCTGTCGTTCGTTGACCGTTGCCGCCGTCACCGCGCCCGCCGCCAGGCATAGGCAGGTCAGTAGCAGACCGACCCCGATGAGACGGCCCGGCGACGATTGCGCGAACAACCGTAGTTTCGCCGGGTCCAATCTTTCCCGGACCATGCGAGTGTGCGGGCGGACCGGTAGTTTTCGTCCGCTTCCGCTCGACGGCTCAGGGGTGGCCGCCGGTTCGGGCATCGCCTCCACCCGATCCGCTGCCGACCGCGTCATGTCTACCTCCGGCGTTCAGGGGCGCCGTGTGCGCTGTTTCGGAGCCTATTCGGTAATGCCCCAGCGCGCGCCGCGAACGACCCCCGCCGACCGTATCGGCCCGGCAGAAGGCCCTCGAAGCCGCCCCTGGTGCGGCAGGATGGAAGGGGTCGGGCCAAAAGGACGGTAGTAGATGCGTGGAGACGGTGACGGGTGGTCGCGCGGCCCGGACGGCGTGCGGCACTGGGGACGCTTCGGCGCGGCCGGGCTGTTGCTGCGGGCGCCGCTCGGTGCGGGCGGATCGGCGGTACTGCTGCAGCACCGGGCGGCGTGGAGCCATGAGGGCGGAACCTGGGCGCTGCCCGGCGGTGCCCGCGACAGCCATGAGACGCCGGTGCACGCGGCGGTACGTGAGGCCGGTGAGGAAGCCGGTATCAAGGCAGGCGATGTACGGGTGCGCGTGGAACGGGTCACCGCAACCGCGCCCAGCGGCTGGAGCTACACCACGGTGATCGCCGACGCCGCCGAAACCCTGCCGACCAGCGCGAATGGTGAAAGCGTCGAGCTGGCGTGGGTACCGGAGGACGAGGTGGACCAACGTCCGCTGCATCCCGGTTTCGCTGCCGCATGGCCGTCACTGCGCGCGCTGCCCGCCCGCCTCGACCTCAGCGCGGTGCCCGCCGACGACGCGGAGGAATTGGCCGAGGCGCTGCCGCGCACCGTATACCTCGCTGGTCAGGGGTTCGTCTGGTTACATACCGAGGCAGCCGGCCCGGGTGAGCGGGCCGCCATCGTCGGCGACGAGGCAGCGGCGAGCAACAACGCAGACGTTTCGGTACCGGCTGCGCCGACGCGGGAACCGGGGCAGCCCACCGCGCTCACTGTCGCATTGACCTTCACCCGCGGGCAGTTGCTGGCCTGACCCGCTCTAGCTGCTGTGGCGTCATTTCACTATGCGCACGCAGCCGTCGCCGCGACCGGCGCGGCTGACGAGGAGGGCGCCGCGCTGCTGAACCGCTGATCAGAAGATGTGGCTGGGTGGTCGAACAGCGGTACGGGCCGGTCTTACTCGGGGCGCAGTCATAGCAGAAAGCTATCCGATGGTTGGAGCTGAGAGCTCAGGGCGCGGACGCTCGATCGTTGGCGAGCAGCGCGGCTTTCAATTCGCGAGCAGCGGCTTCCGGATCCTCGGCTTCGGTGATGGCACGCACCACCACCACGCGGGTGGCGCCTGCCGTCAACACCTCAGTCAGGTTGGTGCCGTCGATGCCGCCGATGGCGAACCACGGGCGGGTCGGGTGGGCTTCGACGGTGGAGCGCACCAGATCCAGTCCGGCCGCTTGCCGCCCGGGTTTGGTGGGGGTGGCCCAGACCGGCCCGGTGCAGAAGTAGTCGATGTGCTCGTCGATCGCGGCCAGCCCGGCTTGGGCGCGATTATGGGTGGAGCGGCCGAGCACTACATCGGGGCCGAGGATGCGGCGGGCATACCAGGGCGGTAGGTCGTTCTGTCCCAGGTGCAGTACGTCAGCGCCTGCGGCCAGTGCGAGATCGGCGCGGTCGTTCACCGCGAGCAGCGCGCCATGGCGGCGGGTGGCGGCTTTCAGCTCGGCGAGGGCACCCAGTTCGGCTTTGGCCTCCAACGGGCCGAACTGCTCTTCTCCGGGCGAGCCCTTGTCGCGGAGCTGGATGATATCGACCCCGCCTGCGAGCGCGGCCTCGGCGAAACGGGCCAGATCACCTTTGTCGCGACGGGCATCGGTGCACAGATACAGCCGTGCGGTCGCCAGTCGGTCCCGCGGCGGCAGCGGACGGTGGGCGTGGGACGGTTGCACGCCTATGACCGTAGCCGCGCTACCGTGGGGAAGCGAGCAGGAGGTGGAACGGGATGCGGACTCTGGCCGTCGTCGGTGGCGGCGCCATCGGTCTCGCGGTGGCCTGGCGGGCCGCCGAGTCGGGCTGGCGGGTGACCCTCTTCGATCCGGCTCCCGGCTCGGGCGCGTCCTGGGTTGCCGGGGGCATGCTCGCCCCGCTGTCGGAAGGATGGCCCGGTGAGGACGCGGTGCTGGAGTTCGGCGCGGCCGCGCTCGCTTGCTGGCCGGAATTCGCCGCCCGGCTCCGAGCTGCGACCGGCACCGGGGTTTTCGTCGCCGACCAGACATTGACGGTGGCACTGGACGCCGCCGACGTCGCCGATCTGCGCACCGTCGCGGACTGGGTCGGCGGTCACGGACACGATATGCGCCTCCTGGACCGTGCCGGGGTGCGCGCGCTGGAACCGGCGCTCGCCCGCACCGTCCGCGCGGGACTGCTGGCTTCGGCCGAACCCGCGATCGACAACCGGCTGCTGGTCACGGCGTTGCGGCAGGCGGCCGCTGCGGCCGGGGTCGAATTCCGCGGGGAAACGGTTTCCGCGCTCGGCGACCTGTCGCACGACCGGATCGTGCTGGCCGCGGGCGCGGCATCGGCCCGGCTGTGGCCAGGGTTGCCGGTGCGGCCGGTCAAGGGGGAAATCCTGCGCCTGCGGCATCGGCCCGGCGCGCAGCCGCCGCCCGCGAGCGTGATCCGGGCGCGTGTACACGGCAGGCCCGTGTACCTGGTGCCCCGCGCGGACGGGCTCGTGGTCGGCGCGACCCAGTACGAGGCCGGGTTCGACACCACCGTTACCGTGGCCGGTGTCCGTGATCTGATCGCCGACGCCGAGGCGATCCTGCCCGGCATCGGCGAATACGAACTGGCCGAGGCAAGCGCGGGTTCGCGTCCGGGCACCCCTGACAATCTGCCGCTCATCGGTAGGCTCGACGAGCGGGTATTCGCCGCCACCGGGCACGGTCGCAACGGCATGCTGACCACCGCGCTCACCGCCGAAGCCACCGTGGCCGAACTGCGCGGCGACCCGCTGCCCGCGGCGCGGCTCGCCGATCCGCGACGTTTCCCGGCGCACGGCGCGCCGGCTCTTTCGACATCCGCAGGAGGAGTTCGATGACCATCACAACCGTGCCCATCGGTGTCACCGTGAACGGGCGCGACCACGAGTTCACCGACCCGCTCACCGTGCGTCAACTACTGGAACGACTGGAGTTGCCTTGCCAGGGGGTGGCGCTGGCGGTGGACGGCGCGCTGTTCCC